>NZ_NNBO01000022.1:0-112955 GCF_002803145.1 Kitasatospora sp. CB02891
CAGACGGTCTTCGAGGACGGGGTCGACGGGTGAGGCGGCGGTGACGGGCTGGCCCAGGCGTGTCCACCACACCCGCCACAGGGCAGTGACTGCCTGCTGGAAGGCGGCTTCCAGCTCTTCCGGATCGTCGCGCTGCCCGTGCAGCAGCAGGCGTCCGGCCTCGTCCTGGCCGTAGGCGGCCCGGAGCAGGGGGGAGACCTCGCCGGGGCCGGGCCTTTCACCGCTGTCGGGCTGGATGCCGCTCATCGTGCCGTAGGGGGTGTAGCCGAGTGCGGTGGTGATGCGGGCCAGCAGTGGTGTGCCGCTGCCGCGCAGCGAGACGACGATCAGCTGGGGCACGGGCATGGGAGGTCTCCCGGAGAAGAGGAGGCGACGGGGTGGTGAAGGGTCAGCGGGCCGGCGAGACGGCCGGGGCGAGGAGGAGGTCCTCGTAGGTGTGGTGGCGGCGGGTGGTGACGCGTTCGTGCAGGAGGGCCGCCGCGCGCGCGTGTTCGCCGGTGTCGATGAGGGCGCGGGCCAGCGTGTCCTGGACGATCTCGCGTTCCACCCGTACGCCGCCGATGCGGTCGATCTGCCCGCGCAGGCGGGTCAGGAGATCGACGGCGGCCCGGGGGCGGTCCGCGGTCACGTGGGCGAGGGCCTGGACCACGGGGGCGAGGACTTCGCTGTAGTCGGGGCGTGTGTCACCGGCCGCCCGGCGGGCCAGGGCCTCAAGGTCGCCGGTGGCCGACTCGACGGCCAGGGCCAGGGCCAGGTTGAAGGTGTGGAAGACCTCCGCCATCCCACCCGGCCCGGTCAGCAGTCCGCGTACATGGTCGAGGTCGCAGCGGCCGGCGGGTTCCTGCCCGGCCAGCAGCAGACGCCAGTTCGTCGCCGACCGCATCCCCACGTCCGCCCGGCCCAGGACATCGTCGGCCCGGCGGCGCGCGTCCGCGAAGTCCCCGCAGGCCAGCGACTGCAGGGCAGCATGCCAGTTCAGGTGCTTGAACTGCGCCGCCTGCGGATCCTCGGCCAGCCACCGGTCTAGGAACGCGGTGGAGGCGGGGCCGGCTCCCCGTTCGTGCTCGGCGTGCGCGCGAGCGTGCGCGGCGAGTCCGGCGCGCGGAAACCGGGCCAGGGTGTGCCCGGCCAGTTCGAGGGCCTCCTCGGCGCGGCCCTGCTCGGCCCGCGTCCAGGCGAGCCTGCCCGTCCACGGCCAGCTGTCTGCACCGGCCAGGGCGTACTGCCGCTCGACCAGCGCATCACCGTCCGCGCGGTAGCCGGCGTCCCCGCAGGCGTGGAAGGCGTCCAGCATCAGCGAGGCCACTTCGTCCCCGGGCCACCGTGCGAAATGCGTCACCAGGTGATCGGCCGTGAGCCGGAACTGTCGGTGGGTGTAGAGGAAGATCCCGTACACCAGGCTCGCCGACCGCGCATCGGCCTCCTGCGCGTCCCGGTGGGCGACCACCAGCTCCTCCCGCAGCGCCTCATCGCTCAGGCCCCCGCCGGTCGCCAGCATCAGGAGGGCCCGCGCCACGCCCAGCCGCGGACACTCGCCGACCCATTCCCGCAACAACGGCACCGCGCGCCCGCTCAGGGCAGCCAACTCCCGTACAGCGGCGTCCTCCAGCGACACACCCGTCACCCCGACACCGGCCACGAGCCCACCCGTCCCGCACAACGTCCGTCCCACCGGATCAGACGCTGGACATGAAGACGGCCGTGCAGACGATCCCGCTGCTCCCGCAGTGGTTGCGGGGCAGGTCCAGTGGCAGACCGAGGTGGTTGCCGCTTGCCGTCCCGCTGTCGGAGACGGTGGTCCCGGTGGCCTGCGCGGCACCGTGGTTCGTACAGGAGTTGCCGAACACGGCGTTGCCCACTCCGACGATGTTGGCCTGGGCCGCGCCGGCCGGGACCACTGCCGCCCCCACGGCCGTACCCAGGACCGCCATCCGCCTGCCCACGGTGCGTGCACTGCTGCCCGCGGCCTGGTGCTCCTCACCCGTCAGCATGTTCATCGTTCCTTCCTCGCACGGGCCCGTCGAAATCCGGTGCCTGTGCAGACCATGCCCCGGGCAACTGCTCGGAGCCACGGCCTGGTCAACGACGGAAGTGCGTTCCGGATACGCACCTTCGAGGCATCAGGCCGGACCCGTGTGAAGCCCGACCTCTCTCCCGTCCGCCGCTTCCCGCCGGGTAGTGGAGTCGACGTCGGGTTCGGGCCCTGCTCCAGAGGCATCGGCCGGACCAGAGCCCGGCGTGCCGCCGTGGCCGCCCGCCCAAGTCGCAACTGCTTTGCACACCCATGCCCGACTGCGAGTCTCGCTGACTGGCAGTCCGTCGTGGAGCAGGCCGCTGCCGCCCTCCCCACCGCCCGGTCGCATAAGCCTGCCTCGCTGCGTACCGGTGCGACGGCGGCACCAGCCGACACCTCGTCCGCCTCGACGTCCCCAACGACAACCACCCGAAATGCCCCACCAACCTCCGTGGTCGGAACACCTCGCGCGCTGCGGTCACGAGCCTCCACCTGATGCCTCAAGAGTGATCGGCCCGTCAGGGATCCACCGTCGACGTAGCCCTCCATCAGGACACCGAGATCCCACGGGAACAGCGGAACCAAACCTGCGCGCAGTTCGGCGATCGGCCACCAGCGCGTCGACGGGATGATCCGTACGGCATCACGCGGGATGCCCAGCCTGAGGATGAACAGACGAAACTCCTCCCGCACGACGACCCTGGCCTCGGACGACTCCACACGGACGCGCCCGGTGACCGTCCAGTAGGGCCTGTTCGGCCAGAGCATCCAGATCGACGAGACCGCCAACGGTGTCACCCGCACGGCCACGATCACCCCCGATGCGGCCGGACGTCCGGTGACCACCACCCTCAGCGGAGGCCTCGGCACCGCTGTTCCGACAGTCACCACCACCTACGACCCGGTCACCGGCAAGGTCACCAAGCAGACCTCCACCGGCGGCGGAACCATCACCAAGGCGTACGACTTACTCGGCCGCCCGACCTCCTACACCGACGCCGACGGGGCCGTCACCACCACCGAGTGCGACGCCCTCGACCGACCCACCAAGGTCACCGACAGCGCCCCCTCCACCACCACTTACACCTACGACCTGGGCGTGTCGAAGCTGGGGTGCCCTGCGGGGGCCGACCGGCTCCGAGGGGGGATTGGATTACGGCCACTTCGTGGACTACTGGTACGACGGCGTCGCCGACCTCGACGTCCACTACTCCTCGGGCCCGGCCAACCACTTCTTCTACCTGCTGGCCGAGGGCAGCGGCCCGAAGACGATCAATGGCTACGCCTGCGACAGCCCCACCGTCGACGGCCGGACCGTCACCGGAATCGGCCGGATGGACGCCGAACTGATCCGGTACCGCGCGCTGACCGTCTACATGACCGCCACCACCGACTACTCCGGCGCCCGCACCGCCACCCTCCAGGCCGCCGCCGACCTCTTCGGACCCGACAGCACGGCCTCCGCCACCGTCGCCGTCACTTGGTCCGCGGTGAACGTCAACAGCTGACACCGCCGGCCTCGGGCGGACCATCCGTGTTGGAGCACGCCGCTCGTCACCGGTGGCCGACGAGCGGGTTGGGGGTCCATCCCCATACGTCGGTTCGGGCGTCGTCGGCCAGTCGCATCGTCGTGTAGGCCTTCAGGGGCAGGGCAGGGGTGAAGAAGAGGGCGCGGTGTTGGCGGTTCCAGCTGTCGGCGGGCAGTTCGGCGTAGGTGGCATCGATGGTGCGGGCCACGTGGTGCCACCGCGTCTCGTCCCCGGTGCGGTGGATGAGTTCCGCCAGGAGCATGACCAGCGAGCCGGCGAGCTTGGTGTGCAGGACGACCGGATCATCGGTCGCCAGACCGCCGCGGAGCGCGGGGCAGTTCCCGAAGCGGCCGGGGCTGATCCGGACGCCACCCAGGTCGCGGTAGAGGAGACGTAGTGGCCGGGCATCCTGGTCCAGGACCAGCAAGGTGTTCTGCCCGTGGGCTTCGAGGGCGACGCCGCGGTCGAGCATCCGCAGCAGCGGCGGCACCGTGACGGTCACCACCGCCGCGACGTCGGGGCCGACGCCGGCGAGGGCGGAGAAGGGGATCGCCACCTCACCGGGACGAAGATGGCGCTCCGGGGGCTCTCTGAGGACGGCGGACAGGTGGGAGTCGATCCCCGCGCTGTGCACCTCGCGCAGGAACGTCAGCCCGGGGAGATCCGGCAGCACTCGCGACAGAGCCGGCCCGTTGTCCACGGCGGCCCGGGACAAGCCGCGGACCGCCGCGGTCAGTTGCACGTCGATGGAGGTCTTGATCTGCCATCGTGCGGTGGCGAGCGATCGCAGCGACATCAGGGGCCGTGCCGGCCATGAGGTCGCGGGGGTCAGACCGTACCGCGGCAGGACATGGTCACGCTGCCAGGGATGGACAGGAAGAAGGAAGGCCTCGCCGTCGACCAGCGGCCAGTCGGGTGTGGCCCGCACGCGCTCGCGTGGAACCGCCACCAGGGGGAGGTCGATGACGGGGCGGTACTCGGGCGCGTACCTGATCAGCTCGGCGATGGAGAGGCCCGGCCGATTGCGACAGCACGGATGGAGCGGATGACTGTCGACGACGCTCTGCTCGTACCAGGAGCTGTCGCGTGTCCCCTCGTCCCCTGCCGGCCTGTGCGCGCGGGCGAGCGCGAGTCCGTCGACACTTCCCGAGACCTCCGAAGCGAGCCGGTCCCCGGCCGGTCCGTGCCACAGGGCGCGGACCAGGGCGGCCGGGTCGGTGACGGTTCGCCGGTCGAGCGTCAGTCCGGGCAGGGCCGGGGAGATGATCCCCGCGGCCGCCGCAGGACCGGTGACCCGGTATCCGTTCTCAAAGGCGACGGTCAGCGCGGAGGCGTCGCCCCTCCGCCACAGGAGCCCTGGCAGCGGCTCGCGGGCCAGCGCACCCCACAGCCGCCCCAGCACCGCCGCCCGCGCGGCCGGCCGGACGGCGTCGAATCGGGTGACGAGCTCGGGCAGAGTCGCCATCAGTTCGGCGCGGTATCCCACATTCGCTCCAACCTCGGTCCGTGCGTCCGTCGAGCAGCTTTCAGGATGACCGCCGCGGGCCCGCGGCCAAGCGCCACGCGGGAGGCACACGCGTGTCCCTCAACTGCCTGGTCACGGGTTCCCGGGGTCAGTGGCGGACGAGGCCGGTGAAGGGCGAGTGCAGGTCGGCGGGGGTGGTGCGGCGGCGGACCAGCTGGGCGGTGTCCTGGTGGCGGCGGCAGATCGTCAACTCCGGTGCGCCTTCGGGTCGGCCGCTTCGGCAGGCGCCGGCGTCGGGGACTTCGCCGGTGCCGGGCCGGGGCGAGCAGTGGTAGGCGGTGTGGAGGTGCTCGGCGGCCTGCCACAGGCGGGTGCGCGCGGCCCTCAGGTGGTCGCCCTCGGCCGGCAGCAGCGGGGCGGTGCGCCGGGTGTGGGCGTCGAGGAGGCCGTGCAGGGAGACGAGGTGGGCGTGCAGGGAGTCCAGCTCGGCGCGGGAGGCGACGAGCGGACCTGCGGGGATGTTGAGGGCGCGGTGGAAGTCGATCGCGGCGGTGGCGTACGGGACGAAGTCCTGCGCGGTGGCGGTGGTGGCCGGCATCGGGTGCTCTTTCGGCAGAGGTGGTGGCCGGCATCAGGCGGCGAGGGCGAACGGCAGGGCGGAGGCGGTGAACGCCTCGGCCTGCTGCCAGGTGAGCGGACGCAGGTCCAACTGGGCGCCGACGGCGGCCGTTTCGATCACCGCGCACGCGGAGCGCAGCTCCGGCTCGGTGTCGGCCGACACGGTGAGCAGGCCGGTCAGCGCGACATCGGCGTGCCCGGCGATCAGCTGCCGCTCGCGGGCCTGAATGTCCTGGTACTCCACCGAGTCCGCCTCACTGGCGACCTGGCCCTTGCGGGCGCGCTCGGCCGAGTCGGCGATCACGCTGGCCTTCTTCCGCTGGACGTCGCGCATCGCGGCGTCGAGGTCCTTCGGCTCGTAGGCCAGAGACGGTGCGGCGCACTCCGGAGGCGAACATCACCTGATGCAGGAAGCCCGGGTTGACCTGGGTACGGGGCCAGTTCTCCACCCAGTACGTGGTGTGGTGCGCGGAGTCGGTGGAGATGTGGTCGGCCTTCTCCAGCACGACCACCGGGCCTGCAGCTGCCGGGTCGGCGGCAGGGCGGCCGTCGGTGGACCATCGGTCCAGCGCGGCAAGGGACTGGGGTCGTACGCGGCCCGGGCGACGGCGGCGATCTCGGTGGCGGACAGCCATCCGGTCGGGTTGAGGCCGGCGGTGCGGGCGGACTGCTCGAAGGCCGAGGTCAGCTGGGCGAGGACCGAGAATCCGCCGGTGAGTCCGCCGCCGGCCTGGTTGATCAGCCGCCGGGCCGCCTTGAGGTCCAGCGCGATGGCGACGTAGGACTCGTGCGGGGCGGCGGCCGGGCCCGCGCCTCGGATCAGCTCGTCGTAGAGTGCGCCGGCCAGCGGGGCGTCGGGCTTGCCGTGCTCCTCCCAGTACCGGCGAAGGGCGTCGCCGGAGTCGGGGACGGTCCGCTCGATAACCTGGATCCGGGCGACGTGCCCGGTGCGGGCCAGCGCCGCCAGCGCGCGGCCCCAGCCGCCCACGTTGGAGTTCTGCGTGCCGGGGTCGAGCAGGGCGTACGCGCGGGAGGAGACCTTGACGATCGCGGTGAGGGTGCCGGCGTGCGGATCGTGGACCGCGCCGTATCGGCGGTCCGGGGCGGTGACCACCCGCAGGCTGGCCGCGCTGCCGGGCAGGTGCAGCAGGCCCTCGCGCACCGGCCTGCGGGACGGGCGGGCGAGCCAGACGAGCTGCCCGCGGAAGCGGCGCAGTGCGTACCGAACGGCGATCGGCGCCCAGTCGGCCAGGGCGCGACCCCGGTAGCGGACGAAGACGATCGCCGCGACGCCGGCCCACAGCGGGACGAGCTGGAGGGCGCCGACGACGCCCCGCGCGAGGAGTACGGCGAACAGGAGCAGACCAGTGGCCGAGGCGGCGACCAGCTGCGGGGCGCTGAGGCCGAGCAGGACACCGCGGCGGCTGCGGTGCGGGAATTTGACCGACGTCGGGGCGTCGGTCTCCGGGGTGGAGGACATCGAGGTTCCAGAGGGGGTGAGCGTGCGGGCGGCGGGCGGGGGCGCGGTGCTCTTCTGGAGGTCATGACCGGGCTCCTTCTCGGTGGTGGGGCCGGGGCGGGCCGAGGGTTTCGGCCCGCCCCGGGTGTGGTTCGGTCAGGAACCGGACGCCGGCGGCTGGTTCGGGTAGACGAACCGGAGCGGATCCGGCGAGGGCGGCCCGGCCGGGGACGGTCCTTCCGGAGCCGGAGCCGGAGCCGGAGCCGGAGCCGGGGCCGGAGCGGGTGCTGACGGGGAAGGTGCGGACGGGCTCGGGGAGGCAGCCGTACCCGCGGTGACGAAGCCCTGGGCGCTTGCAGGGACCGGGGTGTCCGGCATGTCACTGTCGGCCGCCTGCGGCTTCCCGCCGCTGTCGTCAGGAGAGCGGCGCGTGACCAGGGACGGGAGACCGGGCCGGGTGACCAGGGCACGTCCGCGGTCGCCGGGCACGTTCGGGTCCTCGCCGAAGCGGAACTTCGTCGCCTGCTGGGCGGGGCCGGCGTCGATGCCCTCCTTGCTGATGCGCCCGGTCGGGTCGATTCCGTCGGCGCCGTTCGCGCCGGGGACCTGGCCCGGCCCCTGCGGCGACGGGACGCCGGTGCCCGCCTGCATGGCGAGGCTGCCGGCGGTCTTCGCCGCTCCTGCCGCGACCGCCATGCCGGCGACGCCGGTGCGGTGGAGGTCGTCATGGCCGCCGCCGTCGGTCGCCCAGTGGACGAACTTGTAGACGGCGTACGGGCACAGCAGGACCAGCACCATGATCACGATGCCGGCCATGGCGTCGGACAGCGCGCCGAGTCCGTCCTTGGCGTCGGACTTGCCGATCGCCGAGACGCCCATGAGGAAGACCACCGTCATCAGCAGCTTGCTGACGACCAGGGTGGCGGTGGCCTCGATCCAGCCGCGCCGCCAGCGCTTGGCGACCTCCCAGCCGCCGCCGGCACCCGCGAACGCGGCGAGCGCGACCAGCACCAGGACACCGACCTTGCGGGCGACCATGACGCCCCAGTAGAGGAACGCGCCGATCGCACAGCCGACCGCGACGAGGGCGGGGATCGCCCAGCCCAACTGGAACATCGCTCCGAGTTCGCTGACCTTCACCAGCCGCCTGACCGCGTCCTCGACGCTGGTGTTCGCGGCTTTGAACAACCCGGCCGACAGCGCGTCCACGACCGTGACGGCGACGGCGGTGAAGCTGATCGCGCCGAACGAGAACAGGACACCGGTCATGGTGCCCCAGGCGGCCTGGGCGAGAGCGCGTTCGTCCCTGCGCCAGGCGGCCAGGATCAGCTGCGCGCAGAACGTGGCCACCGTCAGGATCAGGCCGATCGGCAGGATGAGCTGGTAGTTGTCCCTGAACCAGGGCGCCGACAGGTCGATCGCGGTGGTCTGGTCGACCGCCCGCGCGGCCAGGTCGGTGGCGCCGGCCGCCAACTCGCCCATGCTCTTGGCGATCCACGCGCCGATGCCGTCGGTGATGGACTTGCCGGGGTTGGCCACGAAGCTGACCGCGTCGACCACGGAGCAGACCTGGCTCATCAGGGGTATGTCGCAGACGCCCACGAAGGGCACCTCCTTCGTGGTGTCAGGGCGCGACGGACGGCATCACGCCGACCAGCGCGCAGGGACGGTCGGGCCGGCACTGCACGGCGAGGGTGGCCGAGCGGTCCTCGGCGCCGCCCTGGGGCGAGCCGGTCCACGAGATCGACTGCTTGCCGGAGACGGTGACGGCGTAGACGTACGCCTGGGCGATCGCCCCCGGATCGGCCTGCAGCGCGCGCGTGAAGGACTCGGGGAAGTGCGCCTCGGCCGCCGTCGCGGTCGCGAACTGTCCGGAGTCGGCCATCCGCCCCCACAGCAGCGGCGAGGGCACCTGGTGCTCGACCGAGTCGGCGTCGACGTACTGCCCCTCGGCGGTCAGCCACCGGTGCAGCGCGGCCACCAGTTCGGGCTGCGAGTACGAGCGGGTGTCGTACGACCAGAGCGCCACCGCCGCCGCCCTGCCGAACGCGATCGGATCGCGGGTGTCCGGCGGGACCGGCAGTGCCGCCGCGTCGCCGTTCGACGCGGGCGCCGTCGCCGCCGGGAAAGCGGCCGAAGGCGAACTCGGCGTCGCGGAGGGATGGTTGGCCGGTGTCCGGCCGTCGCGGGTGAGGAAGGAGAACAGGCCGGCCAGGGCGACGAGCGCCACCAGGACCACCGTGCCCAGCACCACCCGGCGGCGCACGAGGGCGCCGCCGGAGATGCCGCTGCGGGAAGCAGAACGGGAGAAACGTTTCTGCATGATCACTTGACCTGGGTGCCAAGGGTGCTGAAGAAGGCCACCACGCCGTTTGCCGCGCCGAGCAGCAGGGCCGCGCCCGCGCTGACCAGCACACCCTTCTTGCCGTTGGCCTCGGCCTGGTGGCCGCCGGAGTGGTGGCCCCAGGCCCACACGCCGGCGCTGACCGCGAGCGCGCCGACCACCGCGATGATGCCGAACAGATTGACGCTGCCCACGACCTGCTTGAGGACCGAGAGCCCGGGCAGGCCGCCCTCGTTCGGGCTGATGCCCGGGTCGTAGGCGAGCTGGGTGACCGCGTCGGCGAGGAACATGTCGAACTCCAGGAATCCGGGCACGCTGAGGTGCCCCGAAGAGAAAGGGGGGAGAGAGGGAGAGGAAGGCCGGTCAGACGACTCGGCGGGCAGCGAGGATCTCCGGCTGCCAGGAGGCGAGGGTCGACACCTTGACCACGTCGCCGGTCTTCGGCGCGTGAAGGACGAGGCCGCCGCCGATGAACATCCCGACGTGCTCCGGCACCGCGGCCGTCCCACGGGTGAACAGCAGGTCGCCCGGCTGCAGGGCGGTGGCGGAGACGGCCGTGCCCTCACCGACCTGCGTGTAGGTCGTGCGGGTCAGCGTGACCCCGGCCGCTTTGTAGGCCATCTGCATCAGCGACGAGCAGTCGCAGCGGCCCATCGGATCGCGGCCGTGCGGGTCGGTGCAGGTGCCGCCCCACTGGTAGGGCGTGCCGAGCTGGCCCAGCGCCCAACGGATCGCGGTCTGCACCTGCGGCGGCGCGTCGGCCGGGATCGCGTAGCCCTCGGGGAGGGTGCCGGGCGGGATCGGCCCGAAGCCGCTGCCGTCGCCGCCCGCGGTCGAACACCCGCCGCCAGCGGACGGGCCGGCAATGGAAGGCGCGGTCGGAGACGGTGACCCGGACGATCCCACGTCGGTGCCGGCCAGCAGCGGGGCGATGGCCTGCTGGAGCGCCGTCGCCAACGGCTCCCACTTGGCGTACGCGTCCGGATAGCCGGAGCGCTGCACCGCCTGGGCGGCCTGAGTGACCGTCATCGACTGCCAGCCCGACACCCGTTGGAGCGCCTCGTAGAACTTCGTCGAGGCGTACACCGGCTGCATGATCTGCTCAGGTGTGCCCCAGCCCTGCGACGGTCGCTGCTGGAACAACCCCAAGCTGTCCCGGTCGCCGTAGTTGAGGTTGCGAAGCCCGCTCTCCTGGAGCGCGGTCGCCAGCGCGACGACCTGCCCGCGAACGGGAATGTGCATCGCGACGCCGGTGGCCTGGATGACCTTCGCGTTGGGGATCTGCTCGGCCGGCTGCTCCAACCCGGCGACCGCCGGTGCGCTGGTCTGGCCGGAGCCGTCCAGGATCGCCTTCACCTGCTGGGCGACGGCGGCGGTGTCAACCGGCTGTGAATCGCCGTCGACGGTGCAGGCGGAGGCGCTCCCGGCGGCGACGACCACGATCGGCAGCGCCAGGGCGAGCGGGACGGCGGCGACGAGGCCGACCAGGGTGCCCGCCGACTTCCTCATCGGCGGCGCCGCCCGGTGAACCGGACGGGCGGGGACGGCGGGTGGAGACATGGCTGTGCCACGGCATGCTGCATCGCAGCGGCTCCTCGGGTTCGTAGGAGACGCGGTGCCGGCCTCTCGTGCGAAGAGGTCGCCGGCACCGCGCCGGTGGTGAAGCCGCCCTCAGGGCGGGCCCGGGTCAGGGGAGTTGGTAGCTCCCGGACGCCGGTCTCGGGTCGTGCGCGGCAGCCGGCCGCGCTCGTAATCTCAGCCCGAACACGAGGTCTCCTGGACGAAGGGGAAAGGGCGGGAAAGCAGGTTCGCGACGCGCCCCGCCGGACGGGACTCCACGGACCAACACGAGCCGTTCCGAGCCGAGTTGGCCCTGCGGCCCGGTTGGCATGGCGAGACAGTAGACGTGAAGTCCGGCCGCACCAAACGACCCCTCACCAGGCCCGACGACAACCCGGCCGCCGTTAGGCGCCGCCGTGCTTCCCGGCTAACGTCCCGCCCATCCCCACCCCCGACGGCAGCCGCCAGCACCCGCCGGGAACGAGCCCACCCTGCCCAGGAAGGCCACCATGAGCAGCAGCTTCACCCTCCACCGAGGCGACGCCCTCACCGTCCTGAAGTCCCTGCCCGACGAGTCAGTCAACGCCGTCATCACCGACCCCCCGTACAACAGCGGCGGCCGAACCAGCTCGGAGCGCACCAGCCGCGACGCCCGCGCCAAGTACGTGACGTCCAACTCCGCCCACGACCTCAAGACCTTTCCCGGCGAGAACCGCGACCAGCGCTCCTACCGCTCCTGGCTCACCGAACTGCTCACCGAGGCCTACCGGGCCAGCACCGAACACTCCGTCGCCGTGGTCTTCTCCGACTGGCGGCAGGAGCCGACCACCAGCGACGCGCTTCAGATGGCCGGCTGGACGTGGCAGGGCACCATCCCGTGGATCAAGCCCGCCAGCCGACCCCGCAAGGGTGGCTTCAAGCAGTCCGCCGAGTTCATCACCTGGGGCGTCAAGGGCACCCTCGACCACAGCCGCAACCTCTACCTGCCCGGCCACTTCATCGCGTCCCAGCCCCGCAAGGACCGCGTCCACATCACCCAGAAGCCGCTGGAGATCATGCAGGAGATCGTCCGGATCTGCCCCGAGGGCGGCACCGTCCTCGACCCCTTCACCGGCAGCGGCTCCACCGGCATCGCCGCCCTGCGCGAAGGCCGACACTTCGTCGGCGTCGAACTCTCCCCCCACTACGCCGACATCGCCGACCAGCGGCTGCGCGCCGAACTCACCCAGGACGACCTGGTGCTGGCCGGACCGGAGGCGTGACAGTGAGAACCATCGGCAGCCGCAGACGCGAAAGGGCGGTCGGAGCACCACGCTCCGACCGCCCTCGCCATTCTGCTGGTCAGACCTCCTGGACCGCCCGCTGAATCAGCGGCGCTGCCTTCTCCAGATCCTGCGCCGAAGCGATCCGCACCTCCAGATCGCCCGTGCCGTTGTGGTTGATCTTGCGCATGTCGCGGGTGAAGCCGTCCTCCAGTTCCACCGTGTCCGGGTCCAGCCGCAGGTACAGCAGGATCGCCCGGTGCGACGGCCGGAACAGCACGCTGGCGACGTTCCGCAGGCGGCGGTAGGCGATATAGTGCCGCAGTGGGACGGCCTCCACCTCACCGGACGCGGTGAGCACCTCATCAAGATCGTCGTACAGATCCCGCAGGCCCTCCGGAACGGTGAGCGCCGGTGCCTCGACCGCCTCGGTCTCGACGGTTTCAGCGTCAGCCGCCGGTGCTGCGGGCGCGCTCGATCTGCGCGCAGTCGTCCCCGTCTTGGACGGGGACGATATCGGCTCGACGAGATGGAGGTTCAGCAGGCCGCCGTCGAAGACCCGGTAGCGGATCAGCTCTATCCGACGGTCCCGACCGAGGTCACCGACCGCGACCCGGTCGTGCCACGAGTACCCGGCCGCGATGCACAGCGCCCGGGGAGCACGCCAGTCGATGGACTCGGCGACTTTGGCGCCGAGCTTCTCCCGGACGAGGGCCTCGAACTCGTGGCGGCTGCTCTTCAACCAGGCCAGGTAGGAGATGGCCTGCGAGACGACCCCGCTGTCGGTGCCCTTCTTGAACTCGACCACGACCGGCACGCCGTTCTCGTCCAGCCCCAGCGAGTCCACCCGCCCCCGGTACAACGACCCGGTCCAGTACTCCGACGCCAGGAACCGGATGCCGAGTATCTGCTCCATTCTGGCTTCCACCCGACGCTGCAGGTCAGCCTCCAGCGCCACCGTCGAGCCCCGCAGCTCCACATCCCGGCCGTCCGGCCCGAGCCGAAACACCTTCAGATCGCTCACCCTGCCCCCTTCGTATGCTGGTACGAAGAGAGAGTAATCCGGAAGAGGAACGTCATATTCCCCTCGGCTGTGGGTTTCGAGAGAGGACGGGAAGACGGCCTTCTGCGTGGACGATCGACTCGCGTGTGGTCCGGTTGCACGTCAACTCCGCAGAGAGCGCCCGGATCAGTCCTCCATTTCGCGGAGTTGGCGGCGTCGGCCGGAGTCGTTGCGCGCCGAATGTGAAGACCGTCGCTCGTCTCACTCGGACGAGTGGCGTGGGGCGTGGGCATCGTTACGGAGGATTCGTCCGAGCCGTTGGGGAGTTGGGGCGCCGGTCCGCGCCCTCCCCGGGGCGGTCGCAGTGGTGGCGGTCGGCGGAAAGCGCGCGACCGTTGTCGCGGGCCGTGGGGTCCATCGGATCGAGGAGTTGTCCGAGCATGTCCACAGTCACGACATCGGGAACCTGGGCCGCCGTCACCCCGACCCCGCCGAACGTTTCGGGGCTCAACACCGGTCACGTCTCCTGGGGCGTTCCCGTCGGGGGCGGCAAGAGCGGTTACTCGTTCTCCGGCGGCACTATCGAGGTGAAGACCGACGGTTCGGAGCAGACGCTGGGCACCTTCACCCACCAGAACTTCCCCATCGTGGGCGGTGGCGTCAACCAGTTCGACGTCGATCTCGTGGTGCGCATCCGGTTCCAGGAGGACGGCAGCGACCGCGACTTCAGCTTCAGGTTCCACCACTTCGAGACGCCCAACGACGGCCCCACGCCCGACGACGAGGTCGATCTGCCGACGCGGGTGTCCCCGGAGAGCGTGACCATCGACGGCGAGAAGTACGCCGCGGTGATCACCGGGTTCAAGCGGAACGGGGAGATCGTCAACAAGTTCTTCAGCCCCGAGAACGGTGCCAACAGCGCCGACGTCGTCGCGGTGCTCTCCCGTGTGGGCGTCCCGGAGGTGGTCATCGCCACCGTCTGCCACAAGGGCGAGGTCAAGTACACCCAGGCCGACGAGTACGTCGAGATCGTCAACCGGGGCACGGCGCACGCGGACATCTCCGGCTGGCTCCTCTACGCCGACGACCCCGGCCAGA
The DNA here is from genome assembly GCF_002803145.1 of Kitasatospora sp. CB02891. Taxonomy (NCBI): domain Bacteria; kingdom Bacillati; phylum Actinomycetota; class Actinomycetes; order Kitasatosporales; family Streptomycetaceae; genus Kitasatospora; species Kitasatospora sp. CB02891. The sequence continues at coordinate 14,353 of NZ_NNBO01000022.1, forward strand.
ACTTCACCTTCCCGCCCGGCAGCACGCTCAAGGCCGGCCAGCGGATCCGCGTCTACACCAACGAAGTCCACAACGAGTGGGGCGGCTACTCCTACGGCAGCGGACGCGCCATCTGGAACGACAAGGGCGACACCGCGCACCTCCACGACGCAGGCGGCGCACTGGTCTCCGACTTCGGCTACGGCACCGAGGCCCCCTGAAGCCATCGGCTCCCGGCCGGACACCTGCTGGGCGGCGGTGAGGGTTCCCGCCGGCTTCCCCTCCGCCCCCATCGGCCCGGCGAACCGGACTGATGGGGACGGAGGTGCGGGCACGGCCGTGCTACGACGTGCCGCATCGCCGCGGATCCTCGGGTTCGCGGGGGAGCGGTGCCGCTCCCGCGCGAAGAAGCGGCCGGCACCGCGCCGGTGGTGAATCCACCCTCGGAACGAAAGCCGGATCGATGTCTCCGGCCGTCCGCAGCCGGCGGGGCCCGCTGTGGACGGCCCTGATCGGGGGAGCCCAGGACAGGCGGCATAACCGACCCTCGCGCTCCCTCGTTTCCCCCTGTGGGCCCACAGGCCCTCGGCATCAGTCATCGAGTCGGATTGGAAGTTCACACGTGAGGCCTCAGGCCATCGACATGCGCCAGACCGCCGAACCACGTTGGACGGACGACCAGGGCAGAACCGGCCCTCCTGCCCACACCGCGCCGGCTTCCGTCCACGCCACCGCGGCGCGCCTTCCCGGCCAGACCGGGCACTCTGCCCTGCGCGACGCACTCGCCGCTGCCAGCGAGGACACTATCGTGTACGACCTGGACGGCATCGCCCGTCAGTACGCCGCACTGCGCGCCGAACTGCCCGGCGTCGCCGTCCGGTTCGCGATGAAGGCGTGCCCGGTCGACGAGGTGCTCGCGCGGCTCGCCCGGCTCGGGTCGGGCTTCGACGCGGCCAGCCCGCAGGAGATCGCCCAGGCGCTGCGCACCGGAGTGGACCCCGGGCTGATCCACTACGGCAACACCGTCAAGTCCGACCGCAACATTGCCGAAGCCCACCGGCTGGGCGTGCGCGACTTCGCCACCGACAGCCCGGAGGACGTCGCGGCGATCGCCGAACACGCCCCCGGGTCAAGGGTGTTCTGCCGGATCGCGACCACCGGCGAGGGCGCGCTGTGGGGCCTCAGCCGCAAGTTCGGCTGCTCGCCCGAGGACGCCCTGGGAGTGCTCGGCGCTGCCCGGGCCGCCGGGCTGGTGGCCTCCGGTCTGTCGGTGCACGTCGGCTCGCAGCAGATGACCACCGAGGCCTGGGGCGCGGCGATCGACTCGCTGGCGGCCCTGCTGGAGGCGTTGAACCGGCGCGGCATCGTGCTGGACCGGATCAACCTCGGCGGCGGGCTGCCCGCCCTGGGTGTCCTCGACCGGCGCGGCCGGCCGCTGGAACCGCCGCTGGACAAGATGTTCGTGGTGATCCGCGAAGGCATGGAGCGGCTGCGCGCCGTCAACGCCGGTCCGCTGGACTTCCTGCTGGAGCCCGGCCGCCACCTGGTCGCCGACCACGGCGCGATCCGTGCCCACGTCGCCCGGCTGACCTCCCGTCACCGGCTCGACGGCACCCGCGAGGACTGGCTCTACCTCAGCTGCGGAAAGTTCAACGGCCTGTACGAGATGGACCAGTTGCAGTACCGCCTGGAGTTCCCGACCCACCGGGGCGGGCCGTCGGTCGACGCCGTGGTGGCCGGCCCGACCTGTGACAGCGACGACGCGTACGCCCACGAGGACGGCCTGGTGGCGGTCCCGCGAGGAGTCGCCTCCGGCGACCCGGTGTGGGTGCACTCCTGCGGGGCGTACGCCACCGCCTACGCCACCCAGGGCTTCAACGGGGTGGCACCACTGCCGTACATCTGCGTCGGCGGTTCGACCTCGGACGGAGAACTCGCGTGATCGCCACCCGGATCCGGCTGCTGCAGGAGGACGACTGGGACGAGCTGGTCGCGCTGGAGGAACGTTCCTACAGCGCGAGCGGCCTGTCCGAGGGACGGGAGGCGCTGCGCTCCCGGCACCGCGCCTCGCCCTCCACCTGCTTCGTGCTGGAGCACCCCGGCGGCTTCGGCGGCTACCTGCTCGCCCTGCCGTACCCGCTGTTCCGCTGCCCGGACCTGAGCCTCGCCGAGCCGGGCGCGGTACCGGACGGCGACCGGGGCAGCAACCTGCACGTCCACGACGTGGCGATCACCGAGGAGTTGCGCGGCCGGGGTCTGGCCGGGCGGATGATGCGCCACGTGTACGACGTCGCGTCGGCGGCCGGCCATCGGACGGTCTCCGTGGTGGCCGTCCTCGGCGCACAGGCCGTGTGGGGCCCGCTGGGCTTCCGCGCCCGCCCCGAGATCGGGCTGCCCGCGAGCTACGGCGCCGAGGCGGTCTACATGGTGAAGCCGCTGGAACCGGCCGCCGCCGGTTCGACGCCCGGGTCCCTGACCGGGGCCGGTCCGGGCTGATGCCGATGTCCCCGGTGCCGGGCCCGGCACCGGGGACGACGCCCGGTCAGTACCGCCAGCGGACGGCCTCGATGACCTCCGCGTCCGTGCGCGCCGCGAACAGCTCCACCTCCGCCCGCCGGACGGCCAGCACGGCCTCGTACAGCTCGCGGCCGAGCGCCTGGCGCAGCACCGCGGACTTCTCGTACGCGTCGACCGCCTCCGGCAGGCTCGCGGGCAGGCGCTCGGCGCCGTCGAGCGCGGCGGGGTCGTTCGGGGTCTCCGGCGGGAGCGGGAGTCCGGCGTCCAGGCCCGCGAGTCCGGCGGCCAGCACGCTGCCGATCGCCAGGTACGGGTTGGCGGCGGCGTCGAAGCACTTGAGCTCGGCGTTGGCCTGCCCGGAGGCGGACCCGGCGATCAGCCGCAGCGCCGCCTCGCGGTTCTCCAGGCCCCAGCACCGGTACGCCCCGGCGAAGTGGGCGGGGACCAGTCGCAGATAGGAGGCGACGCCGGGCGCGCCGAGCGCGAGCAGGGCGGGCAGCTCGGTCAGGACGCCCGCGAGGAACTGCTCGGCCTCGGGGTGCAGCCCGTGGCGGCCCGGCCCGCCCTGCCCGAGGTTCTGGCCGTGCCGCCAGAGGCTGAGGTGCAGGTGGCCGCCGTTGCCGATCGCGCCCTCGGTGAAGACGGGGGCGTAGGAGACCCGCAGGCCGTGCCGGGCGGAGACGGCCCGGATGGTGTGGCGCACCAGCATCGTGGTGTCGGCGGCTCCGACCGGCCCCTCGGCGGCGATCGAGACCTCGAACTGACCGGTGGCGTACTCGGGGTGGAGCTGGAGCACGGACAGCCCCTGCTCGGTGAGGGCGCGCAGCACGTCCCGCAGGTAGTCGGAGAGCTCGACGAAGCTGGTCATTCCGTTCGCGGGCCCGTCCGTCGCGGGGGCCCCGGTGGCATCGGCCACCACCCATTCGACCTCGATCCCGGCGCGCACCGACAGCCCGCGCCGCTCGACGGCCTCGGCGGCCCGCCGGGCGAAGCCGCGCTGGCAGCCGGGATGCGGGGTGCCGTCCTGGGCGTAGCGGTCGGCGGGGGCCCAGGCCCAGCCGGGCTGGGCGGCGAGCGGGGTGAGCCGGTCGAGGTCGGGGACCAGCCGCAGGTCGCCCACCGGGCCGGTGCTCGAAGGCGAGGTGGTGACGGAGTCGTCCACCAGGACGAGGTCGTAGACGGGCACGGAGCCGACGCCGAACTCGGCGGCGTGTTCGAGCTGGGCGAGCGGGACGGACTTCACCCGGGTGAGCCCGGCGTTGTCGACCCAGCCGAACACCACCCCGTCGATTCCGTCGGTGGCGAGCTGGCGTCGGGCCGCACGGGCCCGGGCGGCCCGTTCGGCTGCGGGGGAGGTGGTGGTCATGCCGCTCATGCTGGCGTCCGCGGCGGCCGGGGGTGGGAGGACGGCGGGGAGTTCACCCGTCCGTGAACAGCCGGAGCCGCGGCGACCCGGGGTCGCCTGTCGTGCGCGGTGCGTCCTCGGGCGAGGCGCCGGAGTTGGGACAGGTCGGTGGCCGGACGGACACTGGCAGGGATCGTCTTTCGAACACCGTTGCGGAGGGCCGATGCGCCGGGGCGGACGGATCGCGAACTCCCTGCTCGCGCTGCTGAGCCGGGACTGGCTCGGGCTGCCCGTCGCGCTGGTGGCGGTGGCGGCGGGGATCGGGCTGGCCGGGGTAGGGGCGGCCTGGGCGGCGGCGCTCGGCGGCCTGGCTCTGGCCGTCGGCGTGCTGCTTGCCGCCGGGTCTGTCCGCCACCTGGTGCTGATGGCCCGCGCGCGGCGGGAGAATCCCCCGCCGGGGCGTTCGGTCGAGGTCGGCGGGCACCGGATGCACGTCCTTGCCGAGGGGAAGGCCGGGGGCGGACCGACAGTGGTCTGGATGCCCGGCGGACACGCTCCTGGTGAGGACTTCCGGGAACTGCACACCAGGATGTCGCACCGGAACCGATCGGTACTGGTCGACCGTTTCGGGACGGGCTGGAGCGACGTCGGGCCCTTCCCCCGGACGACGGCGGGCGAGGCGGAGGAACTGCTGGCGGCGCTGGACGGTGCGGGGGAGCGGGCGCCCTTCGTGCTCGTCGGCCACTCCTTCGGCGGGCTGCTGGTCGCCAACGCGGCGCGGCGGCGGCCGGACCTGGTGGCCGGGCTCGTGCTGCTGGACCCGACGCCCCCGGAGGTCGTCGCCTTCGCACCGTCCGGCGGTCAGGTCACGGCGATGCGCCGGGCGCTCCTGCGGGCGGCGGTGCGGCACCTGTTCGGCGCGCACCGGGGGCCCGGCGGCCGCACCGGGCAGGACTGCGCCGCGGCGTCTGCCTTCGCCGAGCTCACGCCGCGCGGCCTGGCCGAGGTGGCATGGCAGACCGTTGTGTACGACGGGGATCTCGGCGACCTGCCACTGGTGCTGGTGATCCCCCGGGATCTCACGGGCGGCGAGACCGTGCTGGCCGCCGGCCGTGACGCGGCCGAGACCGAGCGGATCAGCCGCTTCTACCTCCGGGCCAGGACCCGCTACCTGGCGGCGTCGACCGCGGCCCGGCTGGTCCACACACCGGAAGGCACCGGCCACGAATTCCCTTACGAGGTCCCCGGGTTCGTGGTGGACGTGGTCGGGGAACTGCTCCGGGAGCTGCGCGCGAACGGCCGTTGACCGTCCACGGGTCGGCGGACGTCAGTGCGCGGAGGAGCCCGGCGGGCCGGGCAGCCGGGGCGCGGCGGCGAGCAGCGCCCGGGTGTACGGGTGCCGGGGGTCGCGCAGCAGGGTCTCGGTGGGGGCGGTCTCGACGATCCGGCCGCTGCGCATCACCGCCACCACGTCGGAGACATGGCAGACGGCGGGCAGGTTGTGCCCGATGAACAGCATGGACAGGCCGAGCCGGTGCCGGAGTTCGCGGACCGTGTTGAGGACGGAGGCCTGCACCGAGACGTCGAGCGCCGACGTCATCTCGTCGGCGATCAGCAGGCCCGGCCCGACGGCCAGGGCGCGGGCGACGGCGACGCGTTGGCGCTGGCCGCCGGAGAGTTGACGCGGCAGACGGTCGGCGAAGGACGGGTCGAGTCCGACGAGTTGGAGCAGGTCGGTGACGCGTTCGGTGCGGGCGGGCCGGTCGAGCCGGTGGAAGACGGTGGCGGCCTCGGCAAGGGTCTGACGGACCGTCATTCGGGGATCGAGCGCGGTGTCGGGGTCCTGGAGGACGATCTGGACCAGGCGGGCGAGGCGGCGCCGGGAGCGGACGGTGCGGGTGTGGATCTCCCGGCCGTCGATCAGGACCCGGCCGCCGTGCACGGGGGCGAGTCCGACGACCGCCCGGGCCAGACTCGACTTGCCGGACCCGGACTCGCCGACCAGGCCGAGCGTGCTGCCGGACGGGACGGTCAGCGAGACGCCGTCCACCGCGGTGACCGGGCCGTGCGGCCCGTGGTGGCGGACGGTGAGGTCGACCAGGTGCAGGGCGGTCATGACGGTTCCTCGTTCGGTGGCGGTGGGGACCAGCAGGCGATCCGGTGGAACTCGTCGAGGTCGGCCAGTGGCGGAGCCTCCCGGGCGCAGCGGTCCTGCCGGTACGCGCAGCGGGGTGCGAACGGGCAGCCCGGGGCGGGGGCGAGCGGGTCGGGCGGTGCGCCGGGGACGGTCGGCAGGGGCCGGTCGCGGGGCGCGCCGAGGTGCGGCACCGACTCGACCAGGGCGCGGGTGTAGGGGTGCCGGGCCGCGGTGGCGAGCCGGCCGGCGGGCAGGGACTCGACGACGGTCCCCGCGTACATCACCAGCACCCGGTCGCACAACTCGCCCACCAGGGCGACGTCGTGACTGATGAACAGGACGGCGGTGGAGGTCTCCCGGCACAGCTCGGACAGCAGTTCGGTGACCTGCCGCTGCACGGTGGCGTCGAGGGCGGTGGTCGGTTCGTCGGCGATGACCAGGCCGGGGCGCACCATCAGGCCGGCGGCGATCATCACCCGTTGTCGCTGGCCGCCGGAGAGCTGGTGCGGACGGGCCCGCAGCACGGCCGGCGGGAGGGCGACCCGCGCCAGGGCGGCGGAGGCGTCCCGGAGTGCCTCGGCGCGGCTCGCGCTGCGGTGGGTCCGGACGGTCTCGGTGAGCTGGGTGGAGACCCGGAGCGACGGGTTGAGCGCGGTGGCCGGGTTCTGGAAGATCATCGCCAGGCCGGTCGCGAGGTGCCGCTCGCGCTGCTTCGGCGTCATCGCGGCGAGGTCGGCTCCGTGCAGGCGGAGGGTCCGGCGGGTCACCCGGGCCCGGTCCGGCAGCAGGTCGGCGATCGCGAGCGCGGTGAGCGACTTGCCGGAGCCGGACTCGCCGACCAGTCCGACAATCTCGCCCGGGCGCAGCGACAGGCTCACGCCGCGGACCGGCCTGATCAGGCCCGCCGGGGTGGGGAGTTCGACGCCGAGGTCCTCGACCTGGAGCACCAGGCCGTCCTCGGCGGGCCCGCTCGGGGCGAGCGGCCGTGCGGGTGGGCGGGGCGTCGGATCGCGCCGGGCGACGCCGCCGGCGAGGACTTCGCCGAGCAGCTGGAACGTCAGGGCGGCGTAGAGGACGGCCAGGCCCGGGGCGAGGGCGGGCACGGGATCGGCGTAGATGCGGTCGAGGCCCTGGTTGAGCAGCTGTCCCCAGTCGTAGCCGGGCGGTTGGATGCCCAGGCCGAGGAAGCTCAGCCCGGACAGCGCGACCAGTGCCGTGCCGGCCGCCGTGGTGGTGGTCAGCAGGAGCGGTTCGGCGATGTTCGGCAGGACGTGCCGCCACAGCAGCCGGTGCCGGCGCAGGCCGAGCACTCGGGCCGCCGCGAGATGGTCGGTGCCCGCCACGGCGGCGGCCAGCGTCTGGGCGAGCCGGGCGAAGCCGGGGACGCCCGCCACTGCCAGGGCGAGTACCGCGCCGACGGCGCCCGCACCGAACACCACCGCGAGGAAGAGCGCGACCAGCAGCGCGGGGAACGCGAGCAGCAGGTTGATCAGCGCGCCGATCGACCGACGGGCCCGGGGCCCGGCGACGGCCGTGGACGCGCCGAGCAGGATGCCCGCGCCCGCGCCGAGCAAGGTCGCCGCCAGGGCGAGCAGCAGGGAGAGCCGGGCGGCGGTGAGGATCCGGGCGAGCAGATCCCGTCCGAGGTTGTCGGTGCCCAACGGGTGCGCGCCGGACGGGCCTTGCAGCACGGCCGTGAGGTCCGGCCGGTCGGCGGACGGGCCCCAGACCAGCGGTCCGACCAGGGCGATCACGGCCAGCGACGCCAGCAGGGTGACCGCGACCCAGGCCATCGGCGAGCGCGGGTGCCTGACGGGACGGAACATCGGTGCCTCAACTCTCCCGGATCGCCGAGCGCGGATCGAGCACGGCCAGCAGCACGTCGACCAGGAGGCTGCCGAGCAGCACGGTGGTGCCCAGGACCAGCACCATCGCCTGGACCACCGGGTAGTCCTGCGCGATCACGGACTGGGCGAGCGCCGAACCGATGCCGGGCCAGGCGAACACCTTCTCGACCAGTACCGTGCCGGCGATCATGGCGGGCAGCAGGCCGCCGGCCACGGTGAGGGCGGCGGTGGCCATGTTCGGCGCCGCGTGCCGCAGGTAGCGGCGCGCGGGCGACAGCCGCTTGCTCCGGGCGGTGCGCGTCCAGTCCTCGGACAGCACCTTCAGCGCCTCGGCCCGGACGAGGCGCATCAGGACGGCGGTGGGGGCGAGGGAGAGCGCGAGGACCGGCAGGACGAAGGACGACGCGCCTGCCGCGCCGGCCACCGGGAGCAGCCGGAGGCCGACCGCCAGCAGCGCGGTGAGCCCGGCGGCCAGCACGAAGTCCGGCACGCCTGCCAGCGCGGCGGTCGTCGCGGTGAAGGCCAGTTCGGTGCGCGGACGCCAGCCGTCGCGCAGGTGGACGGCCGCCAGCAGACCGCAGGGCAGGGCGACGGCGAGCGTGACGAGAAAGGCCAGGCCGGCGATCTCCAGGGTGGCCGGCAGCCGGGTGCGGACGAGTTCGGCCACCGGCGTTCCGGTGACCAGCGAGATACCCAGGTCGCCGTGGACGAGGTCGCCGACCGCGTGCCGGTACTGCGTCAGGAAGGGCGTGTCCAGGCCGAGTTGATGCCGTCGCTCGGCGACCAGCGCGGGAGCGGCGTCGACGCCGAGGGCGGCGCGGACCGGGTCGCCGGGGACCAGGCGGATCATCGCGAACGACGCGGTGAGCACCACCCCGAGGGACAGCGCCAGCCGGGCGGCCCGGCGGGCGACGAACACCACCCACGGGCGTCCCGCCAGGTGGGGGAGCGACCCGGTCATCGGTGCAACCGGATGCTGGTGGGAACGAGTTGGCCGCCGAACGTGGTGGCGAAGGTGGTGCGGCGGCCGTACACGGTGCTCCGGTCGTCGGCGATCGGCAGCGCGTCGGCCGAGCGGAACAGTGCGGCGCCGGCCCGGTTCCAGGTGGCACAGCCGCTGGTGTCGGGTTCCTGGAGCGCCCGGGCGACCAGGGCGTCGTACGCGGGGTCGGTGACCCCCGCGAAGTTGAGCCCCTCGGCCGGGGGCGGTCCGGAGAAGAACGGGACCAGGCCGACGGGGAGTTCGTAGCCGGGGGTACTGCCGACCACGACGTCGAAGTCACCAGTTCGGTACATCGCGTTGACCAGGGCGGGCAGGCTCTCGGTGACCAGCGTGACGTCGGCGCCCAGCGCCGTCCAGGAGCGGGCCATCAGCTCGGCGACGGACGGCAGGGTCGGGCCGAGGTCCGCGCTGGTGAGCAGGCGCAGCCGCAGCGGGCGGCCGCTTCCGTCGAGCCGGCCGGAGGCTCCCTCGGCGGGGAGGTTGGCGGCGGCCAGGTCGGCGTGACAGAGGGAGCCCTGCGCGCCGAAGTCGGTCGCGGGCCTACCGGTGCCGCCGACGGCGACGTTGGCGAGCCCCTGCCGGTCCAGTGCCGCGACCAGGGTGCGGCGCAGCGCCGGGTCGGCGAGCGGTCTGCCGGGGCGCTGGTTGAAGAAGGTCAGCCCCACGACCGTCGCGACGTCCGCGCCAGCCAGGCCGTGGCCGGCGAGCCGGGCCCGGTCGGGTCCGTTCACCGCCGCGATGTCGATGCCGCCGGTGAGCAGCAGGTTCGCGGCGGTGGAGGCCTGGGGCACCACGGAGAGGACGATGCGGGCGGGTTGGCCCGGCGCCGCGGTGGTCGCTCCGCCGGGCCCCCAGGCGTAGCCGTCGCGGACGGTGAACTCGTAGGGCCCGCCGGGGTGGTAGCGGGTCAGCACGTACGGCCCGGTGCCCGCGGTGGCACGGTCCAGCGACTGGGGACGGGCGAGGCCGGCGGGGCAGACGATCGGCAGCTGCCCGAGGGTGCGGGTGAGGAACGGGAAGGGGGCGGCGGTGGTCGCCGACACGGTGCCGGTCGCGTCGTCGCCGGTCGCGGTGTACGGGACGTCGGGGAGCACGCTGCGCGCGCCGGCGAGCTGGTTGGCCGGGTCACCCGCGTAGGTCAGGGCGCGGGCCACCGCGCCGGCGGTGAGGGGGGTGCCGTCGGAGCAGCTGATTCCAGGGCGGAGGGTGAAGGTGGCGGTCGTGGTGGTGGCCTGCCAGGACGACGCCAGTCCGGAGACCAGGGCGCCGTCGGGAGAGACGTTGACCAGCGAGTCGTAGGCATAGCGGGCCGAGGCGGCACCGAAAGCCGTGTACGGGTTGAAGCTCGGGGTCTCGCTGGAAACCGCGATCCGGACGGTGCCGCCGTTCACCGCCGGGGTGCTCGTCGAGGAGCGGGCGGGGCCGCCGCAGCCGGCCAGCAGGACGGTGGCAGCGGCCAGGGCGGCTGCCGGGGGGAGCGGCAGGAGGCGGCGGAGCATGGCGTCATGGTGCCAGGGGGACGCGTCAACTCGGCTGCACGGCAAGCCTGTTCGAAAGGGTGGAACCGCCTCCCAGCTGGCCTGGAAGCAAGGGCTCGGCCACCCGAGGTTCACCCGTTCAGGGGAGGGCTGTATCTGGTTGGCGCCCTCACCCCTGCCATGCTGCGGCACTGGCGGCGGTGCTCCGCCGGGCGGCGAGTGGCGCGCAGACTCAGCCATTGCTAGGTAATCGGAAAATCAGATTGAAACTCGCAGGGGTGAAATCCACCGGCGTGATTTGGCCTCGCTGCGCACGGCGTGGCTAAGGTGAAACCGGTGCGGACGGTGCCCTCGTCGCCCGAGCTCCAGGATTCGGCTCGGTCGATGGCTGGAGAATTCCTGCCACGGGTGCGCTCGTCCGCTCAACTGCGTGCTGACCCAGTGTTCGCAGTGCCCGGGATTCCTGCCATACGTATGCGTGGAGAGGATGGAGCACCATGCCACCCGTAGTACCGCCCTTCCTGATCGGCCTCATCGTCGCGCCGCTGGCCAAGCGCCTCCTCAAGCCGGTCTTTCGCGGCGTCGTCAAGGCGTCCGTCGGCGTCGTCATGGAAGTGAAGAAGGCGGCCCAGGAGGCCGGGGAGAACATTCACGACCTGGCGGCCGAGGTGGCCGCCGAAGTGGTGGCCGCGCAGGTCGTCAGCGGTGACGTCGTGGCCCGCTCGGACAGCGGCCCGGTCGAGCAGGCCGAAGAGGAGGCCAAGAAGGCCGAGGCCGCCGACCATCACGAGGGCGAGACGAAGTCGCACCGGAGTCGGGCGCACGTCGGCGCCGGAAAGACGCACTGACGGTCCGATCGGCAGCCCGGGCCGCCCTGCGGACGCCGTCCGATTTCCTCGGAAGGCGATCCGCGCGGTGGTCGGCCGCCGGTGACACCGCGCCTCTCTCATCAGAATTCCACTCTGCCGCAGTGTTTCGTCGTTCTGGTGACAGCATCTGCAGCCTCTGCTAATCAGGTGATCGTACAAATGCCATCTCTGCTGGGTGCCGCAGCAGCCGGATATCGCTCCGCGGATTTCGAGGTGCGGCCGCGCTCGGTCATTTCCGGCCGTCAGCGCTGGGACGTCAAAGCTGTTCTCGGACGACCCCGGACAGCCGAAGTCCTCGCTGCAGCCCTGCGCCGAGTTCCCGGGATCACCGAAGCGCAGGCCAACCCCGTCACCGGCGGGGTGCTCGTCCGCCACGACGCCCGGGTGAGCGCCAAGGAGGTCGCCGGGATCGTCCGCCGGGCCGTGGCCCTGGTGCTGGCCCGCCCGGCCACGACCGCCCGGCCCGTGCCCGCGCCGCGGCCCGCCGACCGGCCGGCGCCGCGAGTGGACCGCGGCCTGGTGGTGCGGCCGGTGCTCGCCGTCGGCGGCGGTGTGGCGGCAGGCATCGCGCTGATCCGCGGCTCGGCGCTCAGCCGCCAACTGGTCGCGCTCGGCGGCGTGGTGGTGGCGACCGCGGCAGTCGCCCGGAAGGCCTGGCACCGCGCGGTCGACACCACCAGGGAGCTGTCCGGCGGCGGGGCCGCCCGCCATCCGCTCCTGGAGATCGTCGGACCGCACCGCAGGCGCCTCTACCGCGCAGCCGCCCTGTCGGTCGCCTGCCAGGTCTCGGAAATGGCGCTCGCCACCTTCCTCGGCTGGACCGCGCTGGTGCTGATCAAGGGCGAGGCCGCGCCGCTGGCCACCATCGGACTGACCACCGCCACCGCCCAACTCTGGGGCCTGGCAGGCCTGGTGGCGGTTTCCTGCGCCGCCGTGGCGACCCTCTCCTACACCTCGAACCTGATGTGGCGCCGGCTCGGCCAGGACATCGAACATGACTGGCGCAGCCGGACGTACGCGCATGTACAGCACCTCGAACTGCGGCACCTGGAGGGCGAGCGGACCACCCGGGTCGCCGGCGCGCTCACCGATGACACCCGGCAGCTGGGTGCGTTCTTCGCCACCTCCGCCAACGACCTGCTGCAGATGGGCACCAGCCTGGCCCTCCTGGTGCCGGCGTTCCTGCTGCTGGCGCCGCAGATCGCCTGGATCGCCTTCCTGCCCATTCCGGTCATCGCCTGGCTGTCCTTCCACTACCAGGACAAGGTCGCGGCCGACTACGCCGCCTCCGCCGAGGACCGGGCCAGACTGCACAGCCAGCTGGTGAACTCGCTGGAGGCCGGCGCCACCGTCAAGAGCTTCTGCACCGAGGACTACGAGGTCGAGCGGGTCGACGAGTTGAGCGAGGAGGTACAGCGCAGCAGTGGCCAGACCGACCGGAGCACGATCCGGCACGCCGAGATCGTCCGGGTCTGCACCACCACCTCGATGGCCGGAACCCTGCTGATCGGCGGCCGCTCGGTGCTCAACGGCAGCCTCCGGTTCGAGGTGTTCAGCCCGCTGATCGGGCTGCCCCAGATGGTGATGATGCGGATGGGCCGCCTCGGCGGCATCGTCGACCAGTACCAGCGCACCTTGGTCTCCTACGACCGGGTCCGGCGGCTCCGGGCCCTGCCCGTCGAGACCGACGGCGACAGCGGGCCGATCGACGTCGGGGCCGTCAAGGGCGAGATCGTCCTCGACGAGGTGACCTTCGCCTACCCGGGTCGGCCGCCGGCGCTCGAAGACCTCTCGCTGACCATCCCCGCCGGGCGGACCACTGCCATCGTCGGAGCCACCGGCTCCGGCAAGACGACGATCGCCAAGCTACTGATGCGCTTCCAGGACGCCGAGTCCGGCAGCGTGCTGCTCGACGGGCACGACGTCACGGGCCTGCGCCGCCGGGACCTGCGGGACGCGATCGGCTTCGTCGCCCAGGACCCGTTCCTGTTCGACGGCAGCATCGCCGACAACATCCGCTACGGCAGCTTCGACGCCCCGGACGAGGCCGTGATCGAGGCTGCTGCCATGGCCGAGGCGCACGCTTTCGTCTCGGCGCTGCCCGACGGCTACGACACCCTGATCGGCGAACGCGGCACCGCGCTGTCCGGCGGCCAGCGCCAGCGGATCGCGCTGGCCCGGGCGATCCTCAAGGACTCCCCAGTGGTGATCCTGGACGAGGCCACCTCCGCCGTGGACAACGAGACCGAGGCCGCCATCCAGCGCGCCCTGCGCGGCTTCGCGGCAGACCGGACGATGATCGTCATCGCCCACCGGCTCTCCACCGTCCGCCACGCCGACCGAATCTTCGTCATGGACAAGGGCGGCATCGTCGCCGAACAGGGAACCCACGACGAACTCGTTGCCCGGCACGGCCTCTACGCATCCCTCTGGCAGCTCCAGGCCGGCGAACTCACCGCCTGCTGACCGCCGTTCGTCCCACCCCCATTCCCGTCCCTGCTCGCCGACCGCGTGACGCCAACCGCGGATCGGCAGCCGGGGCGTGCCCTGCGACGACGCCCTGACCACACCTCCGGAGGTACCCCCATGTCTCGTCGCGACGGCGACGTCCTTCCCCTGACGGCTGCCCAGCGCGAGATCTGGCTCGCCGAGCAACGCTCCCGCACGGCGATTCCCGGCTACCGCGTCGGCGAGTGCCTGGAGATCCACGGACCGGTTGACCCGAAGCTGTTCGAGACCGCGCTGCGCCGGGTCGTCGACGAGGTCGACGCCCTGCACGTGACCTTCGTCGACGACGGGGACGGCCCGCAGCAGATCCTCCGCCGGACCTGGGACTGGGCGCCCACGCACCTGGACCTCGGCGCGGAACCCGAGCCCCGTGCAGCGGCCATGGAATGGATGGAACGGGACCTGCTGCGCCCGCTGGACCTCGCCAGTGACCCGCTGTTCGGGCACGCGCTGATCCGCCTGTCGCCGACCGAGTTCCTCTGGTACCTGAACTACCACCACGTGGTGCTGGACGCGATCAGCAGCGCCCTGGTCCGCCAGCGGGTCGCCGACGTGTACTCGGCCCTGGCCGACGGCGGGCCGGTGCCGCCCACCCCGTTCGGCCCGCTGCGCGACCTGGTCGACAGCGACACCGCCTACCGCGCATCGGCGGACTTCACCGCCGACCGCGCCTACTGGACGGAACGTTTCGCGGACCGGCCTGCTCCCACCCGGCTCGCCGACAAGGCCCCGGCCGACCCGCACCGTGCGCTGCGCCTGGCCGAGGAGCGCGAACTGCGCCGCCCGGACGCGCTGCGGGCGGCGGCGGGGAGGACGGGCGTCCGGTGGTCCCGCCTGGTGATCGCGGCGGCGGCGCTCTACGCGCACCGACTGACCGGCACCCAGGACGTGGTCCTCGCCCTCCCCGTGACGGCCCGCCGGTCCGCCGACCGCGACCTGATGACGGTGCCGGGCACGATGTCCAACGTGGTGCCACTGCGCCTGACCGTGCGACCCGACATGCGCTGGCGCGACCTGGTCTCCCAGGTCGCGGAGGAGGTCAAGTCGGCCGTCACACACGAGCGTTACCGCAGCGAGGACCTGCTGCGCGACCTCGGCGCGCCCGGCAGCATCGGGACGGAATTCCCGCTGATCGTCAACATCATGGCCTTCAACTCCAGGCCGAGTTTCGCCGGACACCCCGCCTCCGTGCACCATTTCGTGTCCGGCTCGACTACCGACCTCGCCGTCTGGGTCTTCGACTACCGCGACGGCAACCCCCCGCTGCTGCGGCTGCACGGCGCCCCGGAGGCGTACGGCGACGGCGACCTCGCCGTCCACCAGCAGCGGCTGCTCGACCTGCTCGACGCCGTCGCGGACTGCGACCCCGACGAGGCGGTCGGCCGGATCGAGCTGCTCACCGCCGAGGAGCGCCGCGAGGTGGCGGCCCTCGGCGCCGGGCGGGCGGCGGCGGCCCCGGCCGCGAGTCTGCCGGAGCTGTTCCGGGAGCAGGTGCGGGCGAATCCGGACGCGGTGGCCCTGGTAGGGCCGGAAGTGTCGTTGACGTACCGGGAGTTGGAGGCGCGGGCGAATCGGTTGGCGCATGCGCTGATCGCGCGGGGTGCGGGGCCGGAGCGGTTGGTGGCGGTGGCGCTGCCGAGGTCGGCCGCGCTGGTAGTGGCGATCCTCGCGGTGCTGAAGACGGGTGCGGCGTACGTGCCGGTCGACCCGGAGTACCCGGCTGCGCGGATCGGCTATCTGCTCGACGACGCACAGCCCGAACTGGTGATCACGGACTCCCGCAGTGCGGACCGGCTGCCCGTCGGCGGTCCGGTCGAGCGGCTGGTGCTCGACGACCCGGAGACCGCCGCGCTGGTGGCAGGCGGCCCGGCGACCGACCCGGCGGTGGCGATCGACCCGGCGCATCCGGCGTACGTGATCTACACCTCCGGCTCCACCGGCCGGCCCAAGGGCGTGACGCCGACCCACGGCGGCCTGCTCAACCTGCTCACCGACCTGCGCGAGGTGCAGTTCGCCCAACTCCCGCAGAAAGAACGGAGGTTGCGGGTGGCGCTGACCACGTCGGTGTCCTTCGACGCCTCCTGGAACCAGCTGCTCGCCCTGTTCGCCGGTCACGAACTGCACGTCCTGGACCACGCGACCTTCACCGACCCGGACGCCTTCGTCGGCTACGCCAGGCGGTGCGGGCTGGACTTCGTCGAGGCCACCCCGTCCTATCTCCGGATCCTCGTCGACCACGGGCTGCTGGACGATCCGCAGGCACGCCCGGCGCTGGTCGCGGCGGGCGGCGAGGCCGTTCCCGAGCGGCTGTGGGAACGGTTGCGGGCGGCCGACGGGGTGTCCTGCCTCAACTTCTACGGACCGTCCGAGTGCACCGTCAACTCGGTGGTTGCGCCGCTGGGTTCGAGCCCGCGCCCGGTCATCGGGCGGCCGGTGACCAACGCGCGGCTGCATGTCCTCGACGGCGCCCTGCGGCCACTGCCGGCCGGTGTGCCGGGCGAGCTGTACATCACCGGCGCGGGACTGGCGCGCGGCTACCTGAACCGGCCGGGCCTGACCGCCGGGCGCTTCGTCGCCGACCCGTTCGGTCCGGCCGGCTCGCGCATGTACCGCACCGGCGACCTGGTGCGCTGGGGCGCGGACGGGAACCTGGAGTTCCTCGGCCGCACCGACGACCAGATCAAGATCCGCGGCTTCCGGGTCGAACTCGGCGAGATCGAGTCCGTCCTCGCCGAACACCCGCAGGTCGCCCGGGCCGCCGTCGTGGTGCGCACCGAGGAGGAGCCCCGGCTGGTCGCCTACGCGGTCGCCGAGCCCGGCACCACGCCGACCGACACCACCCTGCGCGAGCACCTGCGGGAGCGGCTGCCCAAGCACATGGTGCCCGCCGCGTACGTGGTGCTGGACGCGCTGCCGCTGACCCCGAACGGCAAACTCGACCGGCAGGCGCTGCCCGCCCCCGACCGGCAGGCCGTCGACCCGGGTCGCGCTCCGCGCACCGCCACCGAGCACCTGCTCGCCGGACTGTTCGCCGAGGTGCTCGGCGTGCCGGAAGTCGGCGCCGACGACGACTTCTTCGACCTCGGCGGCCACTCCCTGCTGGCCACCCGCCTGGTCTCCCGGGCGCGGACGGTACTGGGCGTGGAGCTGCGGCTGCGCGACCTGTTCGACGCGCCGAGCGTGGCCGAGCTGGCGGCGGCCGTGGACCTCGCGGGCCGGGCGCGGCCCGCGCTCGCGGCGCGGGAGCGGCCCGAGACGGTCCCGCTGTCGTTCGCGCAGCGCCGCCTGTGGTTCCTGCACCGGATGGACGGCCCGAGTGCCACCTACAACATCCCGCTGACGCTCCGGCTGTCCGGACAGCTGGACCAGCGGGCCCTGGAAGCCGCGCTGGCGGACGTGGTCGAGCGGCACGAGAGCCTGCGCACCGTCTTCCCGGTGGCCGACGGAGTGCCGAGCCAGCACGTGCTGGACATCGACGCCGCCCGCCCGCGGCTGCGGATGACCGAGGTCGGCCGGCGCGAGCTGCCGGAGCGGCTGGCCGAAGCGGCCCGGCACGGCTTCGAACTCGCGCAGGAACCGCCGCTGCACGCCGAGCTGTTCCGGCTCGGCGACGAGGAACACGTCCTGCTGATGGTGGTGCACCACATCGCCGGTGACGGCTGGTCGATGGGCCCGCTCTCGCAGGACCTGACGACCGCCTACGCGGCCCGCGCCGAGGGGGCGAAGCCGCAGTGGTCGCCACTGCCGGTCCAGTACGCCGACTACGCCCTCTGGCAGCGCGAACTGCTCGGCGACGGCGCCGACCCGGACAGCCTGCTGAGCCGTCAACTCGACTACTGGAAGCACCAGTTGGCCGGGCTTCCGGAACAGTTGGAGCTGCCTTTCGACCGTCCCCGCCCGGAGGTGATGTCCTACCGGGGCGCCCACCTGCCGGTCCGGATCGACGCCGAACTGCACCGCGGCCTGCGCGGGCTGGCCCGCGACGGCGGCACCAGCCTGTTCATGGTGCTCCAGGCCGGCCTGGCCGCCCTGCTGGGCAAGCTCGGCGCCGGCGCCGACATCCCGATCGGCACACCGATCGCCGGCCGCACCGACGAGGCCCTGGACGACCTGGTCGGCTTCTTCGTCAACACCCTGGTGCTGCGCACCGACCTGTCCGGCGACCCGTCGTTCACCGAACTGCTGGGCCGGGTCCGCTCCGACGCGCTGGCCGCCTACGCGCACCAGGAGGTGCCGTTCGAGCACCTGGTGGAGGCGTTGAACCCGACCCGGACGCTGGCCCACCACCCGCTGTTCCAGACCATGCTCGCCCTGCAGAACGCGCCGCTCGGCGCCTTCGACCTGCCGCGGCTGCGGGTCGCGACCGATCTGGTCCACACCGGGACGGCCAAGTGCGACCTGACCTTCATCCTGGCCGAACAGCCCGGCGCGGAGGGCCTGTCGGGTCTGGTCGAGTACAGCACCGACCTGTTCGACGAGGCCACCGTGACGGGCATCGTCGACCGGTGGCTGCGGCTGCTGCGCGCCGTCGTCGCCGACCCCGGCCGGCGGATCGGCCAGGTCGACGTGCTGTCCGCCGACGAGCTCCGCGCACTGGCGGCCCCGGCCGGGGGAACCGCCGTCGAGGAAACGCCCGGGAGCAGCCTGGCCGTCCTGTTCGAGCGGCAGGTGGCGGCGAACCCGGCGGCGATCGCGCTCACCGACGGCGAAATCGCCTTTACCTACGCCGAGTTGAACGCCCGGTCGAACCGGCTGGCACACCTCCTGATCGCCCGCGGTGCAGGCCCCGAGCGGCTGGTGGCGCTCGCCCTGCCGCGCTCGGCGGACCTGGTCGTGGCGGTCCTGGCCGTGCTCAAGTCCGGCGCCGCCTACGTGCCGGTGGACCCGCGCTACCCGGCCGCCCGGATCGCCTACCTGCTCCAGGACACCCGCCCGTCCCTGCTGGTGACGACACGTCAGGCAGGCGACCTGCCGGGCGCGGACGGCGTGGACCGGCTGCTGCTGGACGCCGCCGACCTCGACGGGCAGCCCGACACCGACCCGGGCGTCGCGGTCGACCCGGCCCACCCCGCCTACGTCATCCACACCTCCGGCTCCACCGGCGACCCCAAGGGCGTGGTGGTCCCGCACCGCAACGTGGTGCGCCTGTTCGACACCACCCGGGAGGTGTTCAGCTTCTCCGCCGACGACGTCTGGACGCTGTTCCACTCCTACTCCTTCGACTTCTCGGTCTGGGAGCTGTGGGGCGCCCTGCTGCACGGCGGCCGCCTGGTGGTCGTCGACCACGAGACCAGCCGCGCGCCCGGCCGGTTCCTGGAACTCCTGGCCCGCGAACGGGTGACGGTGCTCAACCAGACACCGTCCGCCTTCTACCAGCTGATGCAGGCGGACGCGGAGGCCCCCGAGACCGGCCGCCGACTTGCTCTGCGCACCGTGGTGTTCGGCGGCGAGGCACTCGAACACGCCCGGCTGGCGGCCTGGTACGAGCGCCACCCGCAGGACGCGCCGCGCCTGGTCAACATGTACGGCATCACCGAGACCACCGTGCACGTCACGTACGCGGTACTCGACCGCTCCGGTGCCACCGCCGGCCAGGTCGGCGCCGCCCTCCCCGACCTGCGGACGTACGTGCTCGACGCCGGCCTGCGCCCGGTGGCCCCGGGCGTCGCGGGCGAGCTGTACGTCGCGGGCGCCAGCCTGGCACGCGGCTACCTGAACCGGCCGGGCCTGACCGCCGGGCGCTTCGTCGCCGACCCGTACGGGCCGTCGGGAACGCGGATGTACCGCAGCGGCGACGTGGTGCGCCGCGCCGCGGACGGCAGCCTGCGGTACGTCGGCCGGGCCGACCAGCAGGTGAAGGTGCGCGGCTTCCGGATCGAACTCGGCGAGATCGAGGCGGCGCTCGCCGCGCACCCCGCTGTCGCCCAGGTCGCCGTCCTGGCCCGCCAGGACCGTGCCGACGACACCCGGCTGGTCGCGTACCTGGTGCCGGCGGCGCTCGCCGCGCCGAGGCCCGAGGATCTGCGGGCGCACCTGCGGGAGCGGCTGCCGGAGTACATGGTGCCGTCGGCGTTCGTCGTGCTCGACGCGCTGCCGCTGACCGCCAACGGCAAGCTGGACCACCGGGCGCTGCCCGCGCCCGACCTCACCCCGGCGGCCACCGCCCGCGCACCGCGCACCGCGCAGGAGCAGATCCTCTGCGAGCTGTTCGCCGAGGTCCTGGGCGTGGCGTCGGCCGGCGTCGAGGACGGCTTCTTCGACCTCGGCGGGCATTCCCTGCTGGCCACCCGCCTGGCCGCCCGGATCCGAGCCACCCTGGGCGTGGAAATGCCGCTGCGCACCCTGTTCGAGGCACCGACCCCGGCCGGCCTGGCCGCCGCCCTGGTGGCGGCCGGACCGGCCCAGACCGCCCTGACCCGGCGGGAGCGCCCCGGGACGGTCCCGCTGTCGTTCGCGCAGCGGCGGCTGTGGTTCCTGCACCAGCTGGAGGGCACCGGCGCCAACTACCACATCTCGCTGGCCTGGCGGCTGTCCGGGGCGCTGGACCGCCGGGCCCTGGAAGCCGCCGTGGCGGACGTGGTCGAGCGGCACGAGAGTCTGCGCACCGTGTTCCCGGCGGTCGACGGCGTGCCGTCGCAGCAGGTGCTGGACGTCGTGGCGGCCCGCCCCCGGCTGCTGACGGTCCGGACCACCGAGACCGAGCTGCCGACCGCCCTGGAGGCGGCGAAGGCCCGTCCGTTCGACCTGGCGGTCGAGGTGCCGCTGCGGGCCGAGCTGCTCGAACTGGCAGCGGACGAGCACGTGTTCCACCTGGTGCTGCACCACATCGCGGGCGACGGCTGGTCGCTGGCCCCGCTCGCGCGGGACCTGACCGCCGCCTACGCGGCGCGCCGCCGGGGTGAGGAACCGCAGTGGGCGCCGCTGCCGGTCCAGTACGCCGACTACACGCTGTGGCAGCACGACCTGCTCGGCGACGCGGCCGAACAGGACAGCCCATTCGCCCGTCAGGCGGCCTACTGGAAGCGGCAGTTGGCCGACCTTCCGGAGCGGATCGAGCTGCCCGCCGACCGGCCCCGTCCGGCGGTCGCCTCGCACCGGGGCGGCTCCGTCGGCGCCGGGCTGGACGCAGAGCTGCACCGCGGACTGCGCGAGCTCGCCCGCGCACACGGGACCAGTCTGTTCATGGTGCTCCAGGCCGCGCTGGCGGCGCTGCTGAGCAAGCTCGGCGCGGGCGATGACATCCCGGTCGGCAGCCCCGTCGCGGGCCGCACCGACCAGGCGCAGGACGAGCTGGTCGGCTACTTCGTCAACACCCTGGTGTTCCGCACCGACACCTCGGGTGATCCGACCTTCGCCGAGCTGCTGGGCCGGGTCCGGGACACCGCGCTGGCCGGATACGCCCACCAGGACCTGCCGTTCGAGTACCTGGTCGAGGCCCTCAACCCGGTGCGCTCGCTGGCGCACCACCCGCTGTTCCAGGTCATGCTGGTCCTCCAGAACGCGCCCCGGGCCGACTTCGCGCCGCCCGGGCTGCGTGTGGCGGACGTGCCGTCGACGTCGACCACCGCCAAGCTCGACCTGATCTTCACCATGTCCGAGCGGCTGGCGCAGGACGGTTCCCCGGACGGGATCGACGGGTCCGTCGAGTACACCGGCGACCTGTACGACCCGGCCACCGTCGCGACGATCGTCGGACGATGGGAGCGGCTGCTCCGCGCCGCGGTCGCCGACCCGCACCGGCGGCTCAGCCGGGTCGGCCTGCTCACGGCGGAGGAACGCGCCGAGCTGACCGCGCTGGGCACCGGCCCGGCGGCCCAGGACGTCACCGCGAGTCTGCCGGAGCTGTTCCGGGAGCACGCGCGCCGGACTCCGGACGCGGTGGCCCTGGTGGGGCCGGAAGTGTCGCTGACGTACCGGGAGTTGGAGGCGCGGGCGAATCGGTTGGCGCATGCGCTGATCGCGCGGGGAGCGGGGCCGGAGCGGTTGGTGGCGGTGGCGCTGCCGAGGTCGGCCGCGCTGGTAGTGGCGATCCTCGCGGTGCTGAAGACCGGCGCGGCCTACCTCCCGCTCGACGCGGAGTATCCGGCCGCGCGGCTCGGGTACATGCTCGACGATGCCCGGCCCGCGCTGGTGGTCACGGACTCCCTCGGCGCGGACCGGCTGCCCACCGGCGGTCCGGCTGAGCGGCTGGTGCTCGACGCCCCGGAGACCGCCGCGCTGGTGGCGGGCCACCCGGCGACCGACCCGGCGGTGGCGATCGACCCGGCGCATCCGGCGTACGTGATCTACACCTCCGGTTCCACCGGCCGGCCCAAGGGCGTGGTGGCGACCCACGGCGGCCTGCTCAACCTGTTCGCCGACCAGTGCCCGCTGGTCTTCCGGACGGGGAAGCGGATGCGGGTCGGGCTGACTACGTCCGTGTCCTTTGACGCCTCCTGCGACCAACTGTTCGCGCTGTTCGCCGGCCACGAACTGCACGTCCTGGACGAGGCGACCTGGACCGACCCGGACGCCTACCTCGACCACGCCGCTCGGGTCGGACTGGACACCGTCGGCGGCACCCCGTCCTACCTGCAAGTCCTCGTCGACCACGGCCTGCTGGACCACCCGACCTGGCGTCCGGTGATGGTCGGCCTGGGCGGGGAGGCCGTTCCGGAGCAGCTCTGGGAGCGGCTGCGGGCCGCCGACGGGGTGTTCTCCGTGAACTACTACGGGCCGTCCGAGTGCACGGTGGACTCGGTCTTCGCGCCGCTGGAGTCGAGTCCGCACCAGGTGATCGGCCGACCGCTCGGCGGGGTTCGGCTGCAGGTGCTCGACGCCGCGCTCCAGCCGGTTCCCGCCGGTGTGCCGGGCGAGCTGTACCTCGCCGGTGCGGGCCTGGCCCGCGGCTACCTGAACCGGCTGGGCCTGACCGCCGGGCGCTTCGTCGCCGACCCGTACGGGTCGGCGGGCACCCGGATGTACCGCACCGGCGACCTGGTGCGGTGGAACCCGGACGGCAACCTGGAGTTCCTCGGCCGCACCGACGACCAGGTCAAGGTCCGGGGACACCGGATCGAACTCGGCGAGATCGAGACGGCGCTGACGGGCCATCCGCTGGTCGCCCGGGCCGCCGTCATCGTTCGGAAGGACCGGCTGGTCGCGTACCCGGTTCCCATCACTGGTGCGGGACTCCGCTCGGAGGATCTGCGGGCGCACCTGCGCGAGCGGCTGCCGGAGTACATGGTGCCGTCGGCCTTCGTCGTGCTCGACGCGCTGCCGCTGACCGCCAGCGGCAAGCTGGACCGGCGCGCCCTGCCCGAACCCGAGACCACCGCCACCCCGGGCGGCCGGGCCCCGCACACCCCGCAGGAACACGTGCTGGCCGGGCTGTTCGCCGAGGTGCTGGGCCTGACCCGGGTCGGTGCCGACGACGACTTCTTCGAGCTCGGCGGACACTCGCTGCTGGCCACCCGTCTGGTGGCCCGGATCCGCTCGACGCTCGGCGTGGAGCTGGCCCTGCACACGCTGTTCCGCACCCCGACCGTGGCCGGGCTGGCCGCCGGGCTGGACGGCGCGGACCGGGCCCGGCTCGCCCTGGAACGGGCGGAGCGGCCCGACCTCGTGCCGCTGTCGTCCGCCCAGCGCCGGCTGTGGTTCCTGCGTCAACTGGAGAGTGCCGACTCGGTCTACAACATGCCGCTCGCGTGGCGGCTGGCAGGACCGCTCGACCCGGCGGCCCTGGAAGCGGCGCTGGGTGACCTCGCCGACCGGCACGAAACCCTGCGCACGGTCTTCCCGTCCACGGACGGCGTACCCCACCAGCAGGTGCTGGCCGCCGGGCAGGCGCGCCCCGGTCTGTCGGTCACCCCGGCCGACGAATCCGCCCTGACGGACCTGCTGACGGCGGCCGCGGCACGCGGATTCGACCTCGCGACGGAACCGCCGCTGCGCGCCGAGCTGTTCGCGCTCGCGCCGGACGAGCACGTGCTGCTGCTGGTGATGCATCACATCGCCGGCGACGGCTGGTCGTTGGGCCCGCTCGCCGCCGACCTGGCCACCGCGTATGCGGCCCGCCGCCGGGGCGAGGAGCCGCAGTGGACGCCGCTGCCCGTGCAGTACGCCGACTACACGCTGTGGCAGAACCGGCTGCTCGGCGACCCGGCCGACCCCGACAGCCTCGCATCCCGGCAGACCGCCTACTGGGCACGGCAGTTGGCCGACCTGCCGGAGCAGATCCCGCTCCCCGCCGACCGCCACCGCCCCGCGACCCCCTCCCACTCGGGCGGTCACCTGCCGATCGAGCTGGACGCCGATCTGCACGCCGGCCTGGTCCGGCTGGGCCGAGAGCACGGCGCCAGCGTGTACATGGTGCTCCAGGCCGCGCTGGCCTCGCTGCTGGACAAGCTCGGCGCGGGCACGGACATCCCGGTCGGCAGCCTGATCGCGGGCCGGACGGACGAGGCGCTGGACGACCTGGTCGGGTTCTTCGTCAACACCCTGGTGCTGCGCACCGACACCAGCGGCGACCCGTCCTTCGCCGACCTGCTGGTCCGGGTCCGGGAGGCCGCGCTCGGCGCGTACGCGCACCAGGACCTGCCGTTCGAGCACGTAGTCGAGGCACTCAACCCGTCCCGGTCGCCGGCCCGGCAGCCGCTGTTCCAGGTGCTGCTCGCGCTGCAGAACGTGCCCCGCAGCGAGTTCGCCCTGGACGGGCTGGACGCCGGGATCGTCCTGGTGCGGACGCCGACGACGATGTTCGACCTCGGCTTCCACCTGCTGGAGCGCGGCGGCACCGCCGGGGCGGCCGAGGGAATCGTCGGCCGGGTCGAGTACAGCACCGACCTGTTCGACCCCGCCACGGTCGAGACCCTGGTCGGCCGGTGGCTGCGGCTGCTGGCCGCGGTGGTCGCCGAACCGGACCGGCCGCTGAGCCGGATCGACGTCCTCACCGCCGAGGAACGGCACGAGCTGCTGGTCGCCCGCAACGACACCGCCCACCCGGTCCCCGACGTCGGCCTGCCCGCCCTGTTCGAGGCGCAGGTCCGGGCGACCCCGGACGCCCCGGCGGTGCTGCACGAGGGCGCCGAGCTGACCTACCGCGAGCTGAACCGCCGGGCCAACCGCCTCGCCCACGCGCTGATCGCCCGCGGCGTGGGCCCGGAGCGCACCGTCGCCCTGCGGCTGCCGCGCTCGCCCGAGTTGGTGGTCGCCGTCCTCGCGGTGCTCAAGACCGGCGCGGCGTACCTGCCCGTCGACCCGGACTACCCGGCCGCCCGCATCGCCTACATGCTGGACGACGCCCGCCCGGCCGTGGTGCTCGACGACTCCACCACGGGGGCTGAGGGGGACTGGCCGGACACCGAACCGGAGGTCGCGTTCGACGCCCGGCACCCGGCCTACGTCATCTACACCTCCGGCTCCACCGGCCGCCCCAAGGCCGTGGTGATGCCCGCCGCCGGACTGCTGAACCTGCTGGAGTGGCACCACCGCGCCGTCGGCGGCGAACCCGGCACGCGCACCGCGCAGTTCACCGCGATCAGCTTCGACGTCTCGGTGCAGGAGATGCTGTCCGCGCTGTTGTACGGCAAGACCCTGGTGGTGCCGACCGAGGAACAGCGCCGCAGCGCCGAACTGTTCGCGCACTGGCTGGACCGCCACCGGGTCGCCGAGCTGTTCGCGCCCAACCTGGTGGTCGAGGCGGTGGCCGAGGCCGCCGAGGAGGCCGGACTGGACCTGCCGCACCTGCGGCTGATCGCCCAGGCCGGCGAGGCGATGCGGCTGGGCGGCGCACTGCGCCGCCTCCAGGCCCGGCCGGGCCGGGAACTGCACAACCACTACGGGCCCGCCGAGACCCACGTCATCACCGCCTACCCGCTGCCGGCCGACCCCGCCGACTGCCCGACGCCGGTGCCGATCGGCCGACCGATCGCCAACTGCCGGGCATACGTGCTGGATTCGGCCCTGCGACCGGTCGCACCCGGCGTGCTCGGCGAGCTGTACCTCGCCGGGACGGGGCTCGCCCGCGGCTACCTGAACCGGCCCGCGCTGACCGCCGGGCGATTCGTCGCCGACCCGTACGGCCCGGCGGGTGCGCGGATGTACCGCACCGGCGACCTGGTGCGCTGGCGCGCCGACGGCGAGTTGGAGTTCGCCGGCCGGGTCGACCACCAGCTGAAGGTCCGCGGATTCCGGATCGAGCCGGGCGAGATCGAGGCCGAGCTGACCGCGCACCCGGGCGTCGCCCAGGTCGTGGTGCTCGCCCGGGAGGACCGGATCGTCGCCTACGTCGTCCCGCCGGCCGGTGCCGGAACGACCGCCGCGGCCCTGGCGGCCCACCTGCGGGAGCGGCTGCCGGAGCACCTGGTGCCGTCCGCGTTCGTGCTGCTGGACGCGCTGCCGGTGACGCCGAACGGCAAGCTGGACCGGGCCGCGCTGCCCGCTCCCGAGGCCGGTCCCGCCGTGAGCGGCCGGGCGCCGCGCACGCCGCAGGAGCAGATCCTGTGCGAGCTGTTCGCTGAGGTGCTGGGCCTCGCCCGGGTCGGCGTCGAGGAGGACTTCTTCGCGCTCGGCGGGCACTCCCTGCTCGCCACCCGCCTGGTCTCCCGGGTCCGGGCGACCCTCGGCGTCGAGCTGGAACTGCGCACCCTGTTCCGCACACCGACACCCGCCGGGCTGGCAGGCGCCCTGCACGGCGCCGACGCCGCGCGGCCGGCCCTGACACCCCGGCCCCGCCGCGACCCGATGCCGCTGTCGTTCGCGCAACACCGGCTCTGGTTCCTCCAGGAGCTCGGGACCCCGAGCGCCACGTACCACATGCCGCTGGCGCTGCGGCTCTCCGGCGGCCTCGACCGGGACGCGCTGAGCACCGCACTCGGGGACGTGGCGGGCCGGCACGAGACCCTGCGCACCGTCTTCCCGCACACCGCCGGAGTTCCGCACCAGCAGGTGCTCGACCCCGCCGAGGCCGTCGTTCCGCTTGCCGTACGCACCGCCGACGAGGCGGAACTACCCGCCCTGTTGCGCGAAGCGGCGGTGCGCGGCTTCGACCTGACCTCCCAAGTGCCGCTGCGCGCCGAGCTGTTCGCGCTCGCGCCGGACGAGCACGTGCTGCTGCTGGTGATGCACCACATCGCCGGCGACGGCTGGTCCATGGGCCCGCTGGCCCGGGACCTGGCCACCGCCTACACCGCCCGCCGGGACGGCCGGGCACCGGCCTGGCCGCCGCTGCCGGTGACGTACGGCGACTACACCCTGTGGCAGCACGACATCCTGGGCGACGAACACGACGCCGACAGCGTGTTCGCCCGTCAGGTCACCCACTGGACGCAGGCACTGGCCGGGCTGCCCGAGCAGCTCCGGCTGCCGGCCGACCGGCCGCGCCCGGCCGTCCTGACCTACGGCGGCGACCTGCTGGAACTCCGGATCGGCGCCGAACTGCACGCCGCGCTCGCCGAGTTGGCGCGCCGCTCGGGCACGACCCTGTTCATGGTGCTCCAGGCGGCGCTCGCCGCGCTGTACACCAGGCTGGGTGCGGGCACGGACATTCCGATCGGCAGCCCGATCGCGGGCCGGACGGACGAGGCGCTGGACGAGCTGGTCGGTTTCTTCGTCAACACCCTGGTGCTGCGCACCGACACCGGCGGCGACCCGACCTTCGCGGAGCTGCTGGGCCGGGTGCGGGAGACGGCGCTGTCCGCGTACGCGCACCAGGACGTGCCGTTCGAGCACCTGGTCGAGGCGCTGAACCCGACCCGCTCGCTCTCCCACCACCCGCTCTACCAGACCGGGTTGGTGGTGCAGAACGCACCCGGCGGCGACTTCGAACTGCCCGGCCTCCAGGTCTCCGGCATGGCGGTGCTCACCGGGACGGCGCGGCTCGACCTGACTTTCGGGTTCGCCGAGGAGCACGGGCCCGACGGCGCGCCGGCCGGGCTCGGCGGTGCGGTCGAGTACAGCACCGACCTGTTCGACCGCTCGACGGTCGAAACCCTGGTCGCCCGCCTCACCAGGCTGCTCGCGGCCGTCGCCGCCGCGCCCGACCTGCCGATCGGCCGGATCGACCTGCTATCCGCCGAGGAGCGCGCCGAACTGCTGCCCGCCGTCGACGGCGTGGAGGCCGCGGCCTGCCTGCCGGAGCTGTTCGCGGCTCGGGTCGCGGCGGTGCCGGACGCGGTGGCGCTGGTCTGCGGCGACGCGGAGTTGACGTACCGCCAGGTGAACGCCCGGGCGAATCGGTTCGCGCATGCGCTGATCGCGCGGGGTGTGCGGCCGGAGCAAGTGGTGGCGGTGGCCCTGCCGCGCTCGGTGGAGTCGGTGGTGGCCGTCCTGGGCATTCTGAAGGCCGGGGCCGGGTACCTGCCGGTGGATCCCGCGTACCCCGAAGCGCGGATCGCCTACATGCTGGCGGACGCCCGCCCGGCACTGGTGGTCGACGACCCCGCCACGGTGGCCGAGGGAGACTGGCCGGACACCGACCCGGAGATCGCGCTCGACGCCCGGCACCCGGCGTACGTGATCTACACCTCCGGTTCGACCGGCCGCCCCAAGGGCGTCGTGGTCAGCCACGCCGGCGTGCCCGGCCTGGTGGCGGCGCAGACCGAGCGGCTCGGCGTGGCACCGGGCAGCCGGGTGCTCCAGTTCGCCTCGCCCAGCTTCGACGCGTCCTTCTGGGACCTGTGCAGTGCGCTGCTCAGCGGAGCCGCCCTCGTCCTGGCCCCGGCCGAAGCTCCGCTGGAAGCCCTGACGGACCGCCGGCTCGACGTCACCCACGTGACGCTGCCGCCCTCGGCCCTGGCCGCGCTGGAGAGCGCCGAACTCACCGCCACCACCCTGGTGGTGGCGGGCGAGGCCTGCCCGCCCGAGCTGGTCGCCCGGTGGGCTCCCGGCCGGCGGATGATCAACGCGTACGGCCCGACCGAGACCACGGTCTGCGCGACCATGAGCGACCCGCTCGCTCCGGGCTCCGGCGTGCCACCGATCGGCCGACCGGTCGCGGGCTTCCGGGCGTACGTCCTCGATGAGCGGCTGCGTCTCCTGCCGCCGGGCGTGGCAGGGGAGTTGTACGTCGCCGGGCCCGGCCTGGCGCGCGGCTACCTGAACCGGCCCGGGCTGACGGCCGGGAGGTTCGTCGCCAGTCCGTTCGGAGTCGGTGAGCGTATGTACCGCACCGGCGACGTGGTGCGCCGCCGGGCCGATGGCGAGCTGGAGTACGTCGGCCGCGCCGACGACCAGGTGAAGGTGCGCGGCTTCCGGGTCGAACTCGGCGAGGTCGAGGCCGCGTTGACCGAACACCCCGCCGTCGCCCAGGCCGCCGTGCTGGCCCAGGACGACCGGCTGATCGGCTATGCGGCGGCCCGCCCCGACACGGCCGTCCGCCCCGCCGAACTGGCCGCGTACCTGCGGGAACGGCTGCCGGACTACCTGGTGCCGTCCGCCTTTGTCGTGCTGGACGCGCTACCGGTGACGCCGAACGGCAAGCTGGACCGGGCCGCGCTGCCCGCTCCCGAGGCCGGTCCCGCCGTGAGCGGCCGGGCACCGCGCACGCCCCAGGAGCAGATCCTGTGCGGGCTGTTCGCCGAGGTGCTGGGCCGGCCGCAGGTCGGCGTCGACGAGGACTTCTTCGACCTGGGCGGGCACTCGCTGCTCGCCACCCGGCTGGCCGCCCGGGTGCGTTCGGTACTCGGCGTGGAACTCGGGCTGCGCGCGCTCTTCCGGGCACCCACCGTGGCCGGCCTGGCCGAGGCACTGGCCGAGGCCGGGAACGCCCGCCCCGCCGTGACCAGGCACCAGCGGCCCGAGACGGTGCCGCTGTCCTTCGCGCAGCGCCGGCTCTGGTTCCTGCACCGGATGGACGGCGCCGCCGCGACCTACCACATCCCGCTGGCCCTCCGGTTGACCGGAACGCTCGACCGGGCCGCGCTGGACGAGGCACTCGCCGACGTGGTGGCCCGGCACGAGAGCCTGCGGACGGTGTTCCCGGAGACCGGCGGCGTGCCGCGCCAGCACGTCCTGGACCCGGCTGCCGTCCGGCTCCAGGCCCGGACCACCGAGGTATCGCAGGACGAACTCCCGGAGCAGCTCGCCGAGTTCGCCCGGCAGCCGTTCGACCTGGCGGCGGAACCGCCGCTGCGCGCCGAGCTGTTCGCGCTCGCACCGGACGAGCACGTGCTGCTGCTGGTGATGCACCACATCGCCGGCGACGGCTGGTCCACCGGCCCGCTGGCCCGGGACCTGGCCGAGGCGTACGCCGCCCGCAGTCAGGGCCGGGCGCCGGACCTGCCGGACCTGCCGGTGCAGTACGTCGACTACACCCTGTGGCAGCGCGACCTGCTCGGCGACGCCGCCGACCCCGGGAGCCGGTTCGCCGAGCAACTCGACTACTGGCAGCGCCAACTGTCCGACCTGCCGGAGCTGCTCCAGCTGCCGACCGACCAGCCGAGGCCCGCCGTGGCCGGCTGGCGGGGCGACCACGTCGGCCTGGAACTGAACGCCGAACTGCACGCCGCCCTCACCGAGTTGGCGCGCCGCACCGGCACCAGCCTGTTCATGGTGCTGCAGGCGGCGCTGGCCGCGCTGTACACCAGGCTGGGTGCGGGTACTGACATCCCGATCGGCAGCCCGATCGCGGGCCGGACGGACGAGGCGCTGGACGACCTGGTCGGGTTCTTCGTCAACACCCTGGTGCTGCGCACCGACACCGGCGGCGACCCGTCCTTCGCGGAGCTGCTGGGCCGGGTGCGGGAGACGGCGCTGTCCGCGTACGCACACCAGGACGTCCCGTTCGAGCATCTGGTGGAGGCGCTGAACCCGTCCCGCTCGCTGTCCCACCACCCGCTGTTCCAGACCGTCCTGGCCGTGCAGAACGCTCCGATGGGGCGGTTCTCGCTGCCGGGCCTGGACGTCGCCACCTACGCCGTGGGCACCGGAACCGCCAAGTTCGACCTCGGGGTGAGCCTCGCCGAGCAGTTCGGCCCGGACGGCAGCCCCGCCGGGATCGTCGGCGGCGTCGAGTACGCCACCGACCTGTTCGACCGCTCCACGGTCCTGGCGCTCACCAGGCGCTGGATGCTCCTCCTGGAGGCCGTCACCGCCGACCCGGATCGGCCGATCGGACGGATCGAGCTCCTCGACCCGGACGAGCGGCACCAGCTGCTGGAACGCGGCAACGCGACCGCCCGCGAAGTCGCGGCCGTCCCCGTCCCGCAGGCGTTCGCGGCACAGGTCGCGAGGACACCGGACGCGGTGGCGCTGGTGTGCGGCGATGCTGAGTTGACGTACCGTCAGCTGGGTGCCCGGGCGAACCGGTTCGCGCATGCGCTGATCGCGCAGGGTGTGCGGCCGGAGCAGGTGGTGGCGGTGGCCCTGCCGCGCTCGGTGGAGTCGGTGGTGGCCGTCCTCGGCGTCCTGAAGGCAGGGGCCGCGTACCTGCCGGTGGACCCGGCGTACCCCGAGGCCCGGATCGCGCTGATGCTCGATGACGCCCGCCCGTCGGTGGTGGTCGACGACCCCGCCATGGTGGCCGAGGGGGAATGGCCGGACACCGACCCGGACGTCCCGCTCGACGTCCGGCACCCCGCATACGTCATCTACACCTCCGGCTCGACCGGCCGCCCCAAGGGCGTCGTGGTCGCCCACGGCGGTGTGGCCAGCCTGGTCGCCGCCCAGATCGAGCGGTTCGCCATCGAACCCGACAGCCGGGTGCTCCAGTTCGCCTCGCCCAGCTTCGACGCCTCGGTGTCGGAGATCTTCACCGCGCTGCTGTGCGGCGCGGCCCTGGTGCTGCCCCCTGCGGCCGAGCCGCTCGCCGCGCTCACCGACCCCGGCCTGCGGGCCAGCCATGCGACCGTGCCGCCGTCCGTCCTGGCCGCCGTGCCGGAAAGCTCGGTGGCGGTACGGACGCTGGTGGTGGCCGGCGAGGCCTGCCCGCCCGAGCTGGTGGACCGGTGGGCTTCCGGCCGGCGGATGATCAACGCGTACGGTCCGACCGAGACCACGGTCTGCGCGACCATGAGCGACCCGCTGACCCCCGGCTCCGGCGTGCCACCGATCGGCCGGCCGATCGCCAATGCGCGGGTGTACGTGCTGGACGACCGGCTGCGCCCGGCGCCGCCCGGCGTGGTGGGAGAGCTGTACGTCGCCGGCGCCGGCCTGGCCCGCGGCTACCTGAACCGGCCGGGCCTGACGGCCGGACGGTTCGTCGCCTGCCCGTTCGGCGCAGGTGAGCGCATGTACCGCACCGGCGACCTGGTGCGCTGGCTGCGCGACGGCCAGCTGGAGTACCTCGGCCGCGCCGACGACCAGGCCAAGGTTCGCGGCTTCCGGGTCGAGCCCGGCGAGATCGAGGCCGCACTGGCCGAACACCCCGCCGTCGCCCGGGCCGCCGTCCTCGCCCAGGACGACCGGCTCATCGGCTACGTCGTCCCGCGCCAGGACACCGCCCGCGACAGCGGCCTGGAAGCCGACCACGTCGGCGAGTGGCAGGACATCTACGACGCCCTGCCCATCGCCCCCGAGGAAACCGACTTCGGCCAGAACTTCGTGGGCTGGAACAGCAGTTACGACGCCAGCCCGATCCCCGTCGAACAGATGCGGGAGTGGCGGGACGCCACCGTGGCCCGCATCCTCGCCCTGCGCCCGCGCCGGGTGCTCGAAGTCGGCGTCGGCACCGGCCTGCTGCTCTCGCAGATCGCACCGCACTGCGAGTCGTACTGGGCGACCGACTTCTCCGCCACCGCGATCGACGCACTGACCGCCCAGGTCGCGCGGCAGGAGAACCTCGCCGACCGAGTGGTGCTGGAGACCCGACCGGCGCACCACACCGACGGGCTGCCGACCGGGCAGTTCGACACCATCGTGATCAACTCGGTGGTGCAGTACTTCCCGTCCGCCGACTACCTCGCGGACGTGATCGACCGGTTGACGGGCCTGCTCGCCCCCGGCGGCGCCCTGTTCGTCGGCGACGTCCGCAACCTGCGACTGCTGCGCCCGCTGACCACCGCCGTCCAGCTCCACCGGGCCGGCGACGACAGCGACCTCGCCGCAGTGCGCCGCGCCGTCGAGCAGGCCGTCCGGGTGGAGAAGGAACTCCTGGTCGACCCGGACTTCTTCACCGCCCTGCGGGAGCGCGGCACCGGCATCGGCGCGGTGGCCGTGGAGCTCAAGCGCGGCCGCCACCACAACGAACTGACCCGCTACCGCTACGACGTGACGCTGCACAAGGCCCCGGCTGCCCCGGCGGCGCCGGGCCGGAGCGTCGACCTGGAATGGGGACGGCAGCTCACCGGGCTGGACGAGCTGCGCGAGCTGCTCGCCCGGCCGAGCGCGGACCTGCTGCGGATCACCGGGGTGCCGAACCGGCGCGTGGCGCGGGAGGCCGACCTCGCCCGGGCGGTGCAGACCGGGGACGGCCCGCTCGCCGAACTGCTGGAGCGGCTGCATGCACCGGAGCAGGACGGAGTCCCCGACCCGGAGGACTTCCACGCCCTCGGGCGGGAGTTCGGCCGCCGGGTGGGCGTCACCTGGTCGGCCACCGCGGCCGACGCCGTGGACGTCATCTTCGCCGACCCGCAGGCACTTCGCGGCGGGCCCGTCGAACCCCACCGGCCCGCCGGAACCGTCCGCAGGCCGCTGTCCGCGCTGACCAACCGCCCGACCGGCGGCCGCGGCACCGGCGCCCTCCTCGGCGAACTCCGCGACTGGCTGCGCGGACGGCTGCCCGACTACCTCGTCCCGTCGGCGTTCGTGGCACTGGAGGCCCTGCCGCTGACCGCCAGCGGCAAGCTCGACCGCCGCGCCCTGCCCGCGCCCGACCTCGGCCCGATCACGGCCGGGCGGGCCCCGCGCACCCCGCAGGAACAGCTCCTCGCCGAACTGTTCGCCGAAGTGCTCGGCCTGGCCCAGGTCGGGGTCGACGACAGCTTCTTCGACCTCGGCGGGCACTCCCTGCTCGCGACCCGCCTGGCCTCCCGGGTCCGGGCGACCCTCGGCGCGGAACTGGAGGTCCGCACCCTGTTCGAGACCCCGACCGTGGCCGCGCTCGCCGCCCGCCTCGACGGCTCCGGCACGGCGCGACCCGCGCTCACCGCCCGCCCGCGGCCCGAACGCGTCGAACTGTCCTTCGCCCAACGGCGACTGTGGTTCCTGCACCGGATGGACGGGCCGAGCGCCACCTACAACATGCCGCTCGCGCTCAGCCTCACCGGCGACCTCGACCGGCCGGCCCTGCACGCCGCGCTCGCCGACGTGATCGCCCGTCACGAAAGCCTGCGGACGGTCTTCCACGAGACCGACGGCGCCCCGCACCAGGTCGTGCTGAGCGCCGCCCAGGCCCACCCGGCGCTGCCGGTCGTCGACCTCGACGAGAGCCGACTGGCCGAACGGCTGGCGGAGACCGCCCGGCGCGGCTTCGACCTGGACGCCGAACCGCCGGTGCGGGCCGAGCTGTACACGCTCGCACCCGACCGGCACGTGCTGCTGGTCGTCGTCCACCACATCGCCGCCGACGGCTGGTCGATGGGACCGCTCTCCGGCGACCTCGCCACGGCCTACGCCGCGCGCTGCCGGGGCGAGGAACCGCAGTGGTCCCCGCTGCCCGTGCAGTACGCCGACTACAGCCTGTGGCAACGCGACCTGCTCGGCGACACAGACGACCCGGACAGCCTGTTCGCTCGCCAACTCGCCTACTGGAAGGACGAACTGGCGGGCATCCCGCAGCAGGTGCAGCTGCCCGCCGACCGGCCCCGGCCACCGGTGGCCTCCCAGCGGGGTGAACGCGTCGGCGTCCGGATCGACCCCGAACTGCACGCCGCCCTGCGGGAACTGGCCGCCGAACGCGGCGCCAGCATGTTCATGGTGCTGCAGGCCGGCCTCGCCGCCCTGCTCACCCGGCTCGGCGCCGGCACCGACCTCGCGATCGGCAGCCCCATCGCCGGCCGCACCGACCAGGCGCTCGACGACCTCGTCGGATTCTTCGTCAACACCCTGGTGCTGCGCACCGACACCGGCGGCGACCCCGGCTTCGCCGAACTGGTCGGCCGGGTGCGGCAGAAGGCACTCGCCGCGTACGACCACCAGGACGTGCCGTTCGAGTACCTGGTCGAGGTGGTCAACCCGGTCCGCTCGCTGGCGCACCACCCGCTGTTCCAGATCATGCTGGCCCTGCAGAACGCGCCCGTCGGCGACTTCGCGCTGCCCGGACTGGAGACAGGCCACCTGGAGGCGCCGACCGGCACCGCCCGGGTCGACCTGACCTTCAGCCTCGCCGAGCAGTTCCGCCCCGACGGTGGCCCGGACGGCCTGGTCGGCGCGGTGGAGTACGCCACCGACCTGTTCGACGCGGCCACCGTGGAGCTGCTGTTCGAACGCTGGGCCCGCCTGCTGCGTACGGCGGTCGCCGACCCCGACCGGCCGATCGGCGGGATCGACATCCTGTCCGCCGAGGAACACCGCCGCCTGCTGGCCGACTCCCACGGCGCCCCGGCCGACCTGCCCGAGGCCGCCGTGCCCGAGCTGTTCGCCCGTCAGGTGAGGGCCACCCCCGACGCGGTCGCCGTGGTCGCGGGCGGCGTCGAACTTACCTACACCGAGCTCGACCGGCGGGCCGACCGGCTGGCCCGGGCCCTGATCCGCCACGGCGTCCGGCCGGAGACACCCGTCGGGGTGCTGATGGACCGGTCGGCGGACCTCGTGGTGGCGATCCTGGCCGTCCTCAAGGCCGGCGGCGCCTACGTGCCGCTGGACTCGCGCTTCCCCGCCTCCCGGATCGAGCTGATCATGCGCGAGAGCGGCGCCGCCCTGGTGCTCACCCCGGAGACGCTGACCGCGCTGGAACAGGCCGAGACCGACCCGTCCGGCATCGAAGTCCCGTGCGAACCCGGACAGTTGGCGTACATCATGTACACCTCCGGCTCGACCGGCCGACCCAAGGGCGTGGCCGTCACCCACCGCGACGTGGTCGGCCTCGCACTCACCCCCGAATGGCGCGGCGGCGGACACGAACGGGTGCTGATGCACTCCCCGACGGCCTTCGACCTCTCCACCTACGAGCTGTGGGTCCCGCTGCTCAACGGCGGCCGGATCGTCGTCGCGCCGCCCGAGCAGCTCGACCTCGACCTGCTCCAGCACACCCTCGCCACCCACGCCGTGACCGGACTCTGGCTCACCGCCGGCCTGTTCCGCCTGGTCGCCGAGGAACGCCCGGCGCTGCTCGCCGGCGTGCGCGAGGTGTGGACCGGCGGCGACGTGGTCTCCCCGGCCGCCGTCGCCCGCGTGCTGGAGGCCTGCCCCGGCATCGAGGTGGTCAACGGCTACGGGCCCACCGAAGCCACCACCCTGGCCACCTGCCACTCCGTGCGCACGCTCCCCGAGAACGTCGCGACCGTGCCGATCGGCGGGCCGATGGCCAACATGCGCACCTACGTCCTCGACGCCCGGCTGCGCCCCCTGCCCACCGGCATGGTCGGCGAGCTGTACCTCGCCGGGACGGGCGTGGCCCGCGGCTACCTCGGCCGGCCCGACCTGACGGCGGAGCGCTTCACCGCCGACCCGTACGGCCCGCCCGGAAGCCGGATGTACCGCACCGGCGACCTGGCCTGGTGGCGTCCCGACGGCACCCTGGAGTTCGCCGGACGCGCCGACCACCAGGTCAAACTGCGCGGCCTGCGGATCGAGCCCGGCGAGATCGAAGCGGTCCTCGCGGGCTGCCCCGGCATCGCCCAGGCCGCCGTCGTCGTCCGCGAGGACCGGCCCGGCGACAAGCGGCTGGTCGCCTACCTGGTCCCCGCCCCCGGGGCCGCGCCCGAGAAGAGCGAAATCTCCGGCCGGCTGCGCCGGGACCTGCCCGACTACATGGTGCCGGCGGCGTTCGTCACCGTGGACGCGCTGCCGCTGACCGCCAACGGCAAGCTCGACCGGGCCGCCCTGCCCGCCCCCGACTACGGGGCGTCGGACACCGGCCGCGGCCCCCGGACCCCGCAGGAGCAACTGCTGTGCGGCCTGTTCGCCGAGGTCCTCGGCCGGGAGCAGGTACGGATCGACGACAACTTCTTCGACCTCGGCGGACACTCGCTGCTGGCCGCCCGGCTGGCCTCCCGGGTCCGCGAGACCCTCGGCCTGGAACTGGGCCTGCGGATGCTGTTCGAGGCGCCGACCGTGGCCGGACTCACCGAACGCCTGGTCATGAACGACCCCGCCGACGCCCTGGACGTCGTGCTGCCGCTGCGCTCCACCGGGACCGCCACCCCGCTGTTCTGCATCCACCCCGGCGGCGGCATCAGCTGGTCGTACAGCGGCCTGCTGAACCACGTCGGCCGCGAGCACCCGGTCTATGCGATCCAGGCCCGCGGCCTCGGCCGGCCCGAACCCCTGCCCGCGTCCTACGAGGAGATGGCCGCCGACTACGCCGACCAGATCCGGAAGATCCAGCCCGAGGGCCCGTACCTGCTGCTCGGCTGGTCCGCCGGCGGGCTGATCGCCCACGCGCTCGCCTGCGAACTCCAGGCGCGCGGCGAGCGGACCGAGCTGCTGGCGATCCTCGACGCCTACCCGGTGAAGGACGTGCAGTTCGACGAGATGCCGGTGCCCACCGAACGGGACGTGCTCGTCGGCGTGCTCGACGTCGACCCGGACGAACTCGGCGACCGGGAGGTGACCTACGCCGAGGTCGCCGAGGTGCTGAACCGGCGGGGCAGTGCGCTCCAGGGCCTGACCGAGCGTCAGATCGAGGTCATCGTCCAGATCATGATCAACAACTCGAAGCTGGCCGTCGACTTCGTCCCCGGCCGCTTCGACGGCGACCTGCTGCTCTTCAACTCCACCATCGACCGGACCGAGGACAACGCCGGGCCCCACACCTGGCGCCCCTACGTCACCGGCCGGATCGAATCCCACGACATCACCACCCGGCACAACCGGATGACCGAAGCCGGCTCACTGGCCCAGATCGGACCGGTCCTGGCCGCCAGGCTCGCCGGCACCGCCGACGACAACACCCGTTCCCACCAGGAGGACTGACCCATGACCAACCCGTTCGACGACCAGGACGGCACCTTCCTCGTGCTCGTCAACGACGAGAACCAGCACTCGCTCTGGCCGCAGTTCGCGGACATCCCCGACGGCTGGACCGTCACCCACGGCCCCGACACCCACGCCGCCTGCCTGGAGCACGTCGAGCGGGCCTGGACCGACATGCGGCCCAAGAGCCTCGCCGACGCCATGGACTCCCAGCGGTAGCGCGGCCGACATGACCACCACCGAGACCCTCGACGGGGCCCGCGACGCCGCGGGCCCCGCCCGGCCCGAGGACTTCGCGGCCGCCCTGCTCACCCCCGAAGCCCGGCGCGACCCGTACCCCCTCTACGCCCGGATGCGCCGCGAGAGCCCCGTCCACAAAAGCGACCAGGGCATCTGGTACCTCACCCGGTACGCCGACGTCGAGACGGCGCTGGGCGACCTGAGGCTGTCCAACGACCGCGACCGGATGACCCGCGCCTACGAAGCGCTCGGCGGCAACCTGAAAGCCTTCAGCCGGCTCACCGACCGGCTCGGCCGGGTGATGACCAACACCGACCCGCCGGACCACGCGAGGCTCCGCAAACTCGCCAACCGGGCCTTCACCGCCCGGCGGGTCGAAGCCCTCCGCGACAGCATCCAGCGGATCGTCGACCGGCTCGTCGACGAGGCGATCGCCGCCGGACCGGCCATGGACCTGATCGAGGCGGTCGCCGTCCCGATGCCGATGTCCGTCACCTGCGAGCTCTTCGGCATCCCGCCCGAGGACCGCCCGCAGGTCGAGACCTGGTTCCAGCGCTTCGGCCGGCTCGGCGAGGACATCGACAAGTCCGAGGAAGCGATCGACCAGTACGAGGACTACCTGTCCGGGCTCATCCGGCAACGCCGGACCGAACCCGGCGACGACCTGATCAGCGCGCTGGTCGCCACCCAGGAGCACGACGACCGGCTCACCGACTCCGAACTGCTCTCCACCTGCTTCGTCCTGATCACCGCCGGCACCGAGACGACCACTCACCTGGTCGGCAACGCCGTCCTCGCCCTGCTCCGCCACCCCGACCAACTCGCCCGGCTGCGTGCCGACCCGGGCCTGATCCGCGGCGCCGTCGACGAACTCGCCCGCTACGACACGGTGACCCAGGCGATCGTCCGGGTCGTCGCCGAGGACCTCGACATCGGCGGACGGACGCTGCGGGAAGGCGAGTTGGTGTACCTGTTCCTCGGCTCGACCAACCGCGACCCGGAGCGCTTCGAGGACCCCGACCGGCTCGACCTGTCCCGCCCCGGCAACCGCCACCTGAGCTTCGGCCACGGCCCGCACTTCTGCCTCGGCGGCCCGCTGGCCAAGCTCCAGGCGGAGGTCGCCATCGGCACCCTGGCCCGCCGCCTGCCGCACCTGCGGCTGGCCGACGAGGCAGCGCTGGACTGGCGGCCCAACCCGCTGCAACGGCGGCTGACCGCGCTCCCGCTGACCTTTCACCCATGAACGACGAAGGAGTACTTACCATGGCCAGAGAGTTCGAGGTCCGTCGGGAGCAGGACCTGCCCGGCACCCCCGAGCAGGTCTGGGACGCGGTCGCCACCGGCGCCGGAAACCGCGGCTGGCTCTACCCGATGGAGGTCGAGCCGCGCGTCGGCGGAAAGGCCACCCGGGGCGACTCCACCGTCACCGCCTGGGAACCGCCGCACCACTTCGCCGTCCGGGCGACCCAGGAGGGCGGATTCTCCAACACGCTCAGCTACCGCATCGAGCCCGCAGCTGGCGGAACGAGCCACCTGCGGATGGGAATCCACTGGGTGCACACCGGCACCGTCGATGAAGCCTGGGCCTGGGATGCCAAGTCGGACGCCGCCGAGAAGCACGTCGACTTCTACCAGCACTCCCTCGCCGAATACCTCCGGCACTTCGCCGGCCGCCCCGCCGTCTACGTCCGGGCCCAGCATCCCCGACCCACCGCCGACCCGGCCGACTTCGCCGCCCTGCGCCGACGCCTCGGCCTCGCCGACGACGCGGCCGTCGGCGACCGCTTCGCGCTCCTCGGCCCCGGTCCCGCCGACGGCTCTGTCGAGGTGGTCGTCGACTGGCTCAGCACCGACTTCGTCGGCCTGCGCGGCCCCGATGCCCTCTACCGCTTCTTCAACGGCAGCACCTGGAACGTGCCGATCTGGCTGGGCCACCACCTGTTCGCCGAGGACACCGCCGAGCAGCAGGCCGTCAAGGAGTGGGACGCCTGGCTCAACGACACCCGCACCCAAGCCTAGGACCCCCGATGGAAACACTGCTCTACGCCGCCGAACTCGTCGAGGAGAACGGCGTCTACACCCTCGTCCTCCAGGACATCAGGAAGGGAACCGTCCAGACCACCCCTGTCCCCAAGGCCATGGTCGACAAGCTCCCGACCTTCATCTCGGCCCTCGCCGCCAAACTCAACCCCGTCCCCGCACGCCGCCGCTGATGGCCCGCCCCGGCCGCCGGCCTGCGCGCCACCGCGCGCGGGTCGGCGGCCGGGGTGTCCGCCGTAGATCCTCGGCCGATACGAGGTCTTTACGCCGACGATGCAGTTCCCCCACGCTTGATCGAGCACCGCCTGACATGTGCCACCGGTCGTGAAGGGGGACGGATGTCGAACGGCACCTCGGGGGAGTACTGGCACGCGCCCGCTCTGCCAAGCGTGTTCAAGCACTCGCTGCTCAGCCGCTACATACCCAAGTTCGGGGGAATGACGGGGTCGAAGAGCGGTGGCGAGGTCGTGTACTTGGACGGCTACGCGGGCGAAGGCCGGTACGAGAACGGCGAGTCCGGATCGGTCGACACAGTCCTGAGGATCGCCGCGGACCACCAGGCCAGGGCCGCGGTCCGCTGGACGTGCTTCTTCGCCGAGCGGTCGGCCTCCTCCTTCGCCCGGCTCGAAGCGCTCGTCGGCGAGTACCGAAGCCGGGGCGTCGACGCCCGCGCCTTCCACGGCGACGTCCTCGGACTGCTGGACGAGGTCCTGAAAACCGCGACCGGGCGGCCGCTCTTCCTCTTCCTCGACCCCTGCGGGCTGGGACTGCCGTTCACCACCCTCGTCGACGTCCTGGCGCGGCGTCGAAAGGAGACCTGGCCGCCGACCGAACTGCTGCTCAACTTCAGCATGGTGGCGGTGCGCCGCATCGGTGGGAACTCCACCTCCGACAAGGGAAACGAACGCACCAACGAACGCCTGGACGAAGTCTGCGGCGGGCGCTGGTGGCGGGAGCACTTCGCCGCCGGTTACAGCCGGGACGCCGACGACAGGGTCGCCGCCGAATACTGCGAACGCCTCGGAGCGGCCACGGGCATGCACACCGTCTCCGTCCCGGTCACCAAGGCCCCCGGCCAGAAAGCGGTCTACAACCTCGTGTTCGGAACCCGGAGCAACCACGGGCTGTGGGCCTTCGGCGACGCGCACTCCCGTGCCCGCGACAGCTGGTGGGAAGGACTGGAGCTCAGGGAGGAGGAGGACGCGCTGTTCTCCACGTCGAGCCTGCAACGCCCCGACCCGACGGAGATCCACCAACAGGCGATCCCGGCGATGGCCGAGAACATCGCCGAACTGCTGCGCCCGGGACGGCCCTTCAAACTCGTCGAACACACGGCAGCGGTCTTCGGGGAGTTCTACGGCCAGGTACCCGAGACGGTGGCCCGCAAAGCGGTCAAGCATCTGCGGACGGCGGGCGGGACGCCGAGCGACGGCACCGGCTCACCGGTCCACAACCTTCGGGTGCTCCCGCCGATCAGACCGTGAGCGGCAGCGGCATCTGATCCCACGTCCGGCCGTCCAGCAGCCGGCCGCCGGCCTTGGGTGTGCGCCCGCCCCACTGCTTGAAGAAGAACGCCACGTCCTCCCGCAGGCAGGCGTCGCGCACGCCCAGGGCCCACTCCTCCTGCATCGGCCGATGGCCCGGCCCCGACTCCCCGCCGACGATCACCCAGTCGATGCCCGCCAGGTTCAGATCCTCCAGCGGGCCGAGCAGCGGCTCGCAGGACAGGAACCGCACGGCCGCGGGAACGGCGCGCAGATCGTCGACCCGATCCAGCTCCGCCGCGCTCTCCACGGAGACTCCGACCCACACGTTCGGCGGCCACTCCAGCCGGTCCGCCACGCGGCGCAGGCGACGGGCCCGCTTGGTCAGCACCTGATAGGTGTGCTGCGGGGTGTCGGCCATCACCGCGAAGACCCGACGTGCGAAATCGAGCGGCACCTTCGCATGGAACAGGTCCGACATCGAGTTCACGAACACGGTGCGCGGTCCCCGCCACCCGTACGGCACGGACAGCGCGTCCGGATGGAGCGTCAGGCCGAACCCGGGGCCGGACGTCCGAGGGTCACCGTCCACCTGGTACTTCGCCGTGCCCATCGCCTTGAGCCGCTTCGCCAGCGTCAGTGCATAGCAGTTGTCGCAGCCGGCCGAGACACGGTCGCATCCGGTGGTCGGATTCCATGTCGCCTCCGTCCACTCGATCCCGCTCCGATCGCCCACCGCCCGCTCCCTTGCCCCGCTGCCCCTGACCGACGCCGCGGACAGTCACCCGACGTCGCCTACCTTCCTCCGCGGGCGCACCCGATGTCGAACCAGCAGGCCAGAGTGCCGCTTGCCGGTCGGCTCCGGCGCCCGCTGCCGCGGCACCACCATCCAGGAGCGCGAGGGCAGAGCCCGGGCGATGGCCCGCCGACGGTCCTGCCGAAGGCCGGCTGCGAGGGGCGAAAGGCCGCCGAACGGGGCGAGCCGCCGTGCCGACCCGGCCGCCGGCGCCGGCGGGCTCACGTCCGCCACCTGCGGGTTGTGGCGGCTGATGGTCCGTCAGAAAAGTCAGCAAAAGGTCAGCATTCATCCACCCGAACCCTGCAAAACGGGCCCACAGATGGGAATCGACGAGGCGGTGACGGTCCTCGGTGAGACCTCCGCCGGAGCCGGTCGCGGGCCTCCCGGAGCTGCCGCCGGGGCTGGCCGCAGGTGCCTCCCAGCGCCTACGGCCAGGGCTGCGCCGAGGGGGAGTTATCGCAGGTCAGAGGCGGTTTCCGCGCGCCTTCAAGGCCACGTTCGGAAGCTCCGGGGCGGGCAGTCGGTCGCCCGGGTAACCCTGGACTTCGCCGAAGCGAACCCCCTTCTCCCAGTCGATTCGTGCTTGTACGATCTCCTCACTGGATCGGCCGATAAAGTTCCACCACATGACGATCTCCTCCTCGAAGGGGGTGCCGCCGAGGAGGACGAGGCGGGCGGGGGTGGGGGAGGGGTTGGTGAGGGTGAGGGTGGTGGGGCCGGCGGGGAGGAAGCCGAGGTCGGCGGGGTGCAGGGGGGTGCCGGCGAAGGTGATGTCGCCCTGGTCGACGAGGAGGCCGTGTTCGAAGGCGGGGTCGACGTCGAGGGTGAGGGTGGCGCCCGGGGCGAGGGTGATTTCGGCGCCGAGGAGCGGGCTGAAGGTGGGGACGGGGGAGGTGTCGCCGGCCAGGGTGCCGAGGAAGACGCGGGCCTCGCCGCCGTCGAAGGTGACGGCAGTCGGGACGTGGTGGTGGAAGTCCCGGGCGGTGTGGCGGTGTTCGTCGGGGAGGGCGACCCAGAGCTGGACACCGTGCAGGATGCTGGTGGCGGCCGTGGAGGTCTCGGAGTGGGCGATGCCGTGACCGGCCGTCATGAGGTTGAGCTCGCCGGGGCGGACGAACGCGTGCACGCCGAGGCTGTCGCGGTGCTCGATCTCGCCGCTGAACAGCCAGCTGACGGTCTGTAGTCCGATGTGCGGGTGCGGGGCGACGTCCATGCCGCCGGTGGTGGCGACGTCGTCGGGGCCGTAGTGGTCGATGAAGCACCAGGCGCCGATCAGGGTGCGCTCGCGCTGGGGGAGGGTGCGACGGACGGTCATCGCGCGCGGTCCGCCGAGCGGGACGTCCCGCGGTGGGAGAACGCGGACGGTGGCCGGGCGGGGCCTGTTCTCGGCGGTGCTCATGGTGGTGCTCCCTCCCGTGCCGTCCGGAAGCCGGGGCTTCCGTGCGACTCGTTCCGCTCGTTTCACGTGTTCTGATTGTCCTGCGCGCGCGGCAAATCGTTTCAGCTTCAACTATTATGGAGCGTATCGTCCGACAAACACCAGCGCGTAGGCGGAGGAGCTCAAGGTGACCGAGGTGGCGACCATCACGACCGGCCGGCGGGTCTACATCGACAAGCAGCACCCGCAGGTCTTCCGGGCCATGCTCTCCACCGCCGAGACGGTCCGCGTGGCCGGCGCGGAGGCAGGCCTCGACCGCCGTCTGGTCGAACTGATCAACCTGCGGGTCTCGCAGCTCAACGGCTGCGCCTACTGCCTGGACCTGCACACCAAGGCCGCGCTGCAGGCGGGCGAGAGTGTGCAGCGGCTCGGCGTGCTGAGCGCCTGGCGTGACACCGAGGTGTTCGACGAGCGCGAGCGGGCCGCCCTGGCGCTGGCCGAGGCGACCACCCACCCCGCCGACTCCACCGCCCAGGAGGCGGCGTACGCGCAGGCCCGGGCAGTGTTCGGGGACGAGCAGATCTCCGCCGTGATCTGGGTCGCCGTCACCATCAACGCCTTCAACCGCGTCTCGATCCTGAGCAAGCACCCGGTCCGGCCTGCCCGCGTGCCCGCCAAGGGCTGACGGTCCGTCGGCACGGCAAGCCCCCTGCGAACAGCCGCCCGGCCGCCGGACCGGAAAATGCGTGGCCGGTGGGCCCGGGTGGATGGCAGGGTCGGAGGATGGCTCAGCAGCCCAGCTCGCCCCGACAGCCGTCGTCCCGGCACTCGCCGCGCGGCCCCGCCGCGTCCGGGCAATCGTCCGAACTGCACGCGGTGCGCGCCGACTTCGACGACAGCACGATCGTGGTCTACCAGGCGTACGCGCCGGCCATTGCCGAACCCGCGCTGCGCGCCGGGCGGTTCGTGGCACCGTTCTCGTTCCGGCGGATGACCTGGATCAAG
This sequence comes from Kitasatospora sp. CB02891, assembly GCF_002803145.1. NCBI lineage: Bacteria > Bacillati > Actinomycetota > Actinomycetes > Kitasatosporales > Streptomycetaceae > Kitasatospora > Kitasatospora sp. CB02891. The sequence goes on from NZ_NNBO01000022.1 coordinate 58,973, forward strand.
CCCTCGCTGCCCTGGCTGCTGCACCGCAGCAACTGGGCCACCAAACCGGGGCAGGAACGCATCCTGGCCGTCCGGATCACCCGCCGGGGCTGGGAACGGGCCCTGGCGGCAGCCGAGTTGACCACCGGGGACCAGCAGCGCCTGGCGGCGGCCGAGGTGCACGTCCAGTGGGATCCGGAGCGGTCGTTGCGCGGGGCGGCGCTCAACCACTACAGCATCCAGGTCGGCCTGGGGCGGGAGACCGTCCGCACCCTCGTCGACGAGTGGATCGTCTCCCTCACCGACCTCACCCCGCAGATCCGGCGCGCCGCCGAGCTGGTCCGCGTCGGCCGCACCGAACAGGCCCGCCGGCTGCTTCCCGACGAGCGCCGCTACCCGCTGCCCGCCGACCTCGCCGCGCGCCTCTGCCGAGTCTGAAAGCCCGCCGAAACCCGCCCGGGCGGGGCGGGAGGTCGGCGGTGCGGGCGGCGGCGGTGCGGGCGGCGGCGGTGCGGTGAGGGGCGGGGCGGGGGATCAGGGCAGGTCGGCGGGGCGGATCCGGTACACCTGCAGGTTCAGGTCGTAGTACTTGGTGGTCTCGCCGACCCAGCGCATCCCGAGCCGTTTCGCCACCGCGTGCGCCCGTTCGTTCTTCGGCCGGGCCACCGCGAAGATCTCCTCGACGTCCTTGGTGAACGCCCAGTGCAACAGGGCCAGGCCCGCCTCGGTCGCGTACCCCTGGCCCCAGGCGTGCGGGGCGAGCTGCCAGGTGATCTCCAGGTCCTCCTCGTAGGGCGGCAGCGGACGGATGCCGAACCCGCCGACCACCTTCCCGTCCTCCCGGCGCTCCACCGCCCAGCGCCCGCGCGGCGGCAGCAGCCCGGGCTGCTCCTGCGCCCAGGCCTGCAACACCGTCCGCATCGCGTCGACGTCGGTGACCCGGGCCATCGCGGGCGTCAGCCAGCGGGCGACGTCCGTGGAGCCGTACACGGCCAGCGCGTCCTCGGCGTCGTCGGGCGTCCAGTCGCGGACGACGAGCCGATCAGTGGTCAGGCTGATCCCCATGGCCGGGTCCTCCCTCATACGGTTGGCGGACGTCTCCTCCCCCGGAGTGTGCGCCCCCGGCCCGCCCTCGTCGAGCCGGAGAACCGGCCCGCACCGCCCGTCATCGACCGGTCACCCAGCCGCCGGCTCCGCACGGCCGAGGCGCGTGTCCGGCCGTCCCGCCGGGGCGGGTTCAGCGGCGGCCGACGGGCCTACTGGGGCGGGTTCAGCGGCGGCCGGCGGGCCTACCGGGACGGGCTCAGCGGCGGCCGGCGAGCGGAATGCACACGCCGTCCGAACCGCCGGCCTCCACGGCCAGTGCGGTGCCGATCTCCTCGGGCAGTGCCGCCAGGCCCAGCAGGGCCAGCGCCAACCCTGCCGCGGTGCGATGCCAGTCGCCGGCCCGGCGCATCAGGGTGTGGCCGCTGCCGAACACCCGGTAGCCGGCCACCCGCGCGCCGTGGTCGCGGGCCCGCAGCGCGAACAGATCGGTGTCCGCAGGCGGCGTCACCCGGTCGCGGTCGCCGTGCAGCATCAGCACCGACCGGCCCCGCAGGTGCTCGGTCGGCTCGTCCCGCGGACACCACGGCGCCAGCGCCACCACTCCCTGCACACACGGGTGGGCGGCCGCCCGCAGCGCCGCCCGGCCGCCCATCGAATGCCCGATCAGCACCGTCGGCACCGGCCCGAGCGTCTCCGCCAACTCCGCCAGCGCCGCCTCCGCGTCACGCGCGGCGTCCGCGCGCTCACCGTTCCAGCCACGGCAGCGGTAGTGCACCGTGCCCACCGCCAGCGACCGGCCCGCGTCCCCGCCCGGACCGTGCTGGACCGCCCGCTCCACGGCCCGCGCGAACGGGCGCATCCGCAGGCCCGGCAGGTTCAGGGCCGGCACCGGCTCCGGGCCGAACTCCCGCCCGCCGTGCAACACCAGCACCGCCGCGTCCGGCGCCGGCGGCCGCACCCGCCACGACAGTGCCCGGTGCGCCGCCCCCGCCCCGACACCGCCGGAGTGCACCGCCAGCCGCCCGTCGTTCATCACACCGTCCCGTCACCGCGCCGACCTGGGCTGCCACTGTACGCGGACGCCACCACCGACCGGGAGCGCACCTACCGCACGACGCCCGCGCACACGGGGCAGGCGACGGTCGGATGCGCGGAGTGTTCGGCCGTCGGGCAGGCGGAGCGTTCGGCCGCCGGGCACGGGGAGTCGAAAGGGATGCCGAAGGGATGCCGAAGGGACGCCGAAGAGATGCCGAAGGGAGGTCGAAGGTGAGGCGAAGCGGTCAGGTCCGGTGCGGGACGCCGGGCCTGACTGCTCGTAGGGTGGCACCGTGCCCACGGCGGGACGCACGCCCGCCGGACGGCACCCCAGCCGCAGACCCGCCGGGCGCGCCGGGCCGTGCCGGGCCCGCGTTCGACCGGCAGAGCCTAGGAGAGCCATGGCCGACGTCCACCCGCCCCGCACCGACGGCGCCCCGACCGCCGAACTCGGCGTCATCGGCGGATCCGGGCTGTACGCGCTGCTCGACGACGTCACCGAAGTGCGCGTCGAGACGCCCTACGGGCCGCCCAGCGACGCCCTGTTCATCGGCGAGGCAGCCGGCCGGCGGGTCGCCTTCCTGCCCCGTCACGGCCACGGCCACCGGCTGCCGCCGCACCGCATCAACTACCGGGCGAACCTGTGGGCGCTGCACTCGCTCGGGGTGCGTCAGATCGTCGGCCCGTGCGCCGTCGGCGGGCTGCGCCCCGAGTACGGTCCCGGCACGCTGCTGGTGCCCGACCAGTTCGTCGACCGCACCTCCGGCCGGGTGCAGACCTACTACGACGGCCGGAGCCTTCCCGACGGCTCGATGCCGGAGGTGGTGCACATCCCGATGGCCGACCCCTACTGCCCCGACGGCCGGAACGCCGCGCTGGCCGCCGCCCGCTCGCTCGCTTGGGAACCCGTCGATGGCGGCACCCTGGTGGTGATCGAGGGACCGCGCTTCTCCACCCGCGCGGAATCCCGCTGGTTCACTGCCAACGGCTGGTCGGTGGTCGGCATGACCGGCCACCCCGAGGCCGCGCTGGCCCGCGAACTCGGCCTCTGCTACACCTCGTTGACGCTGGTCACCGACCTCGACGCCGGGGTGGAGACCGGCGAGGGCGTCACCCACGCCGAGGTGCTGGAGGTCTTCGCCCGCAACGTCGACCGCCTGCGCAGCGTCCTGTTCAAGACCCTGGAATCGCTGCCCGCCACCCGCGACTGCCTCTGCTCGCACGCCCTGGACGGCGTGGAGACCGGCCTGCCCGGGGTCTGACGCCGGCCGCTGCTCCGACGGCTCGGGCCGTCGAGTCCGCGGCCCGTTCCGGTGGCATCGGGCGCGCATCGGGCCCTGCGACGTCGATCGGCCGACGCCCGTCGTTCTGCGGCGGTGCGTCGGCCGATCACGTTCGTTGCGCGGGCGGTGCGCCCGCCATCAGGGTCCCTCGCCGGCGGCTCCGCTCGTTGTCGACCCTGCCCGTTGTCGATCCCGGCCGCTGCCGGCCCCGCCCGCTATCGATTCCGGGCGCGCCGAGTGAAGCGTGCCAGCGCCAGCAGGACCGCCAGCGCCGTACCCCAGGCCGCCACCACGGCGACCAGCAGCGCCGGTGCCCGTAGCGCCACCGCCAGTCCCAACAGTCCGAACGACACGGCCAGACAGCATGCGATCACCGCGACCACTGATCGTGGCCTGGCGACCAGCGACCGTCGAAGCCGTGCCAACCTCGCCGGTCGCATCGTGCGCAGCTCGCGTTCCAGCTCCAGATCGCTCCCCAGCTCGGCCTCGATCTGATGAAGGATCAGGAGCTCACGCGGGGAGAGTGCCGGTCCGTCCATCAACCACCTCCGCGCCGCCAGGCAGGCGCGACCGGCGTCCCCTGCCGGCGCGTCCCTACGTCCCAGGTAGGAACAGATCTGCCCGCTGGACGCCGGTTCTAACATGCGAACGTCGGGCCGAACCGCCGTGCTAGCAATGGCGTTTCGTCCCCGGACGACCCATTTGCCCCGCGCGCCGCGCCCATCCCATCGGCCTCCGTCGCACCTCTCCCGGCAGCTCGTGCACGGCCGGTGCGACGGCGCGCGACGTGCACGGGAAGAACCGATTCGCCACCGGGCCCCCTCACTACGGTGGTGCGCGCCGGACCGGACCCGCCGATTCCGGCGCCCGATCGGAAAGGCCGTACCACCCCCATGCACCTGCGTCACACGGCTGCCGCCGCCGTCGCCTCGCTCGCCCTGCTGTTCGCCACGCCATGCCCCGCCGCCGCGGCCGTCGGCGAATTCCGGTACACCTACTACGACGACTTCGGCAACCGCACATCGGGCGTCCTCGTCGACCCGGACAGCCGGGACTGCCACACCCTCCCCGAGGTCGCCGACCCCGACACCACCGAACCCGCCTTCGCGCCGCAGAACCTCACCAGCGCCACCGCCACCATGTTCACCGGCCCCGACTGCGACGGTGACTACTACTCGCTCCGCCCCGGCGGCCGCGCCTCCGACCGCCTCAAGCTCCGCTCCGTCGTCTTCTCCTGATCCGCGGTCCCGTCCGCACCGCACCGCCGCGCAGCCTCGCCCCAGCCGGGGCTGCGCGCCCGGAGCCGTGTCTGCTCGCTGTCCCCGGAATCGCCGGAGTTCCGTTGCACCCGGGAGGTGTGGGAGCCCGGGGAGTTCCGGGGCTCCCGGGAGGTGTGGGACCGACGGGGCGTCAGGACGCCTTGCGTGCGGCGGACTTCTTCGCCGCGGCCTTCTTGGTGGGCGTCGGCGCCTTGGCGGTCTTCTTCGCCGCCGCCCCGCTCCGGCCTGTCGCTGCCTTCCGGGTACGCTTCGCGGCATCGTCGCCCGTCGACGCACCCGCGTCTGTCGCCTCGGCGTCCGCCCCCGACCCGGCAGCGGCCCGACCGCCCTTCGCGCCCCGGCCGTGCTCGCCCTTGGCAGCCTTGACGCTGCTGCGCAGCACCGCCATCAGGTCGATCACCTCGGCCTCGCCGCCCTCGGCCTGCTCCTCCAGATGAGGGGCCTCCACCCCGGCCAGCTTGGCGTCGATCACCTCCTGGAGTGCCAGCTGGTACTCGTCGTGAAGCGCGGACAGGTCGAAGTCCTCCGACAGCGTGTCCATCAGCGAACGCGCCATCTTCAGCTCCTGCGGACGGACCGTCACCTTCTCGTCCGGCGCCATCCCCTGCGCCGAGCGGACCTCGTCCGGCCACAGACAGGTCTGGAGCACCAAGGTGTCCTCGTGCACCCGCAGGACCGCCAGCGACTCCCTGGTCCGCATGGTCACCTTGGTCACCGCGATCTGCCCCGACTCGCGCAGCGCGTCCCGCAGCAGCACGTACGGCTTCGCCGGGGCCTTGTCGGCCGTGGCCACGTAGTAGGCCTTGGAGAACATCAGCGGGTCGATCGACTCGGCGGGGACGAACGCCAGCACGTCCACCACCTTCTTGCTCGGCAGCGGCAACTCCGCCAGGTCCTCGTCGTCGAGCACCACCTGCCGACCGTCCGGGGACTCATACCCCTTGGCGATCTCGCTGTACGGAACCTCCTTCTCCTCCGCCTCGCAGAACCGCTTCAACCGGATGCGTGAGCCGTCCTTCGCGTGCACCTGGTGCAGAGCGGGGCCGCTGTGCTCCTCGGTGGCGGCATACAGCTGGACCGGCACGCTGACCAGCCCGAACGTGATGACGCCTTTCCAGGTGACCTGTGGCATGGCAAGGCCCTTTCGCGGGGATTTCCCACGGTATGCCCGAGCGACAGGTCACGGAAGTCGAGGGCCGCCGCCTGGTCCTCTCCCACCTCGACAAGGTCCTGTGGCCCGCCACCGGGTGGACCAAGGGCGAAGCGCTCTACTACTACGCGCAGATCGCCCCCGCGATGCTGCCGCACCTGCGCGGCCGCGCCGCCAGCTTCCTGCGCTTCCCCTCCGGGATCGGCGAGGAGGGGTTCTTCGCCAAGAACCCGCCACCCGGCCTGCCCGCCTGGGTGCACACGGTGACCGCACCCAGCCACGAAGGACCGAAGCAGCGCGTCGCCGTGGACGACCTGCCGACACTGATGACCGTCGCCAACGGTTACGCCCTGGAGCTGCACGTCCCGCAGTGGACCGCCGAGAGCGGACCCGACGCCCACGACCGCCTGGTCGTCGACCTCGACCCCGGACCCGGCGCCGACCTCACCCACTGCTGTCAGGTCGCGCTGCTGATCCGTGAAGCCCTTGCCGCCGACGGCCTGGTCTGCCGGCCCAAGACCTCCGGCAGCAAGGGACTGCACCTCTATGCCGCGCTGCGCCCAGCCCCCGCCCGGCAGGTCGGCGACTACGCGCGCGCCCTCGCCGAACGCCTCGCCCGTGAGCACCCCGCCCTGGTCGTGTCCCGGATGACCAAGGCGCTGCGCCGGGGAAAGGTGTTCGTCGACTGGTCGCAGAACGCGACGGCGAAGACCACCGCCGCGCCCTACACCCTGCGCGCCACCAGCGTTCCCGGGGTGTCGGCCCCGGTGAGCTGGAGCGAGGTCGAGCAGTGCACCGACCCGGCCGAACTGACCTTCAGCCCGGAGGAGGTGCTCGACCGGTTCGCCGAACAGGGCGACCCGCTGGCCGATCTGCTCAGCGACGACCAGGCGCTGCCGGACCGCGACGGCTGATCCGAGCGGTCGATCGACAGGGGCTGCCGACCGGCCGGGACGGCCTGCTTACGGTGGGTCCGTGGACCTGTGGGCTCGCAGACCCGTGGGCCTGCTGGTCCGTGGGCCCGGCGAGCGCGGGCGCGGGCGGTGATGCGGTGTCAGGACGTGGCGGTCTCCGCGGCAGGTTCGGCGATCAGGGCGGTGGCGATGCGGCGGAAGCCGACGCTCTCGTAGATCCGGGCCACGGAGTCGTCGCTCGCGGACAGGAAGAGCGTGCGTATCCCGGTGGCCCGGGCGTGCTCGACCAGGTGTGCGGTGACTCGGCGCGCCAGGCCCTGCCGTCGCAGGGACGGGAGCGTCGCCACCGCGACGATCTCGCTGACCCCGCCGACCGGCTGGTGGCAGCCGGAGGCGGTGGCCTGACCGTCCGGCCCGACCGTCGCGGCGATGACCGTGCGGCCGGCTTCCATTCGCCCGATCATCCGCGTCACCAGACCGTCAGCCATCGCCGTCCTGGTTGCCTCGGCCAGCTGCTCCAAGCCGGCCTCGCCGACCGTGGTGCCGGGCTCGGCGAAAGCGAGGTGCGGAACGGCGACGGCGCTCGGCAGCAGCGGGTCGTCGGTCGTCAGCACTCGGACCTCCGGGCCGTCCTCCGCCGCCGGAGCGGCGGTCGACGGGCCGTCGAGCTCCAGGACCAGCAGCGGGTGCTCGTGCACCTCCAGGCCGGAAGCCTCGACTGCGGCGCGGAGACCCGGCGAAGTCTCGTGCACCCACTCGAAGCTCTCCGGTGCGCCCAACTCGCGCTGGCGGGCCCGGACCAGGTCGACGTCGGCCGCGGTGAACGGCCCGTTGCCGCCCAGGGTCGGGCGCCCGTAGTAGTGCCAGCCCGGCCCCGTGCGGACGAACAGGGTGAGCGGGCCGTGTTCCTCGGCGGTCGCGGAGAACCGGGGAACGGCGTCGTAGAACTCTTCGAGCCGGGCCAGGACGGCCGCCGGCCCGCCGGCCTCCCCCTCAGGGGTGGGGGTGACGTCGGTGTCGTGCAGGGTGTTGCGCATCGTGCCGTCCAAGGGTGTGGTGCGTCCTCTCGTGGAGGTTGATCATGCGGAATCAAATCAGCGCGATCGGACGCGTGCATCCGTTTTTTCGAACCCTTCGCACGGCCCGTTCGATCCGACTGACCGGTGTGGTTGTCCAATGCCGAATCGGTTCTGCGATGCAGAGATTGGCCAAGTGAGGTGCGGAAGCGAGGCGCAGGGGCCTCCCGCGGGTGGCTGCGAGCGGGCTCCGAGGTCCGAACAGAGTGCTGGAGTTCACCCGAGGGAGGGAATTCGGATAGTGCGCCGCTGACGTGCCGTCAGGCCTTCCACACTTCGCCGAGGTGGGCGATCAGCAGCTCTGCCACCTCGGCCGGGCGCTCCAGAGCGGGCAGGTGGCCGGCCCAGGGGAGTTCGCGGTACTCGCCGGCCGCCAGCGCAGCCGCCGTGTCGACGGCGATCCGGCGGAAGTCGTCCACGTCGTGCCTGCCGCCGAAGACCAGTGCGGGGGCGACGGCGTTGCGCAGGTCCACCTCGATCTCGGTCGGGTGGATCTCCTCCTCGGGCGCGAGCTGCACCTCGTACGCGTTGCGCTGCATCAGCCGGACCTTGGCCTTGGCGGTCTCGTCCGCGTCCGGCCCGAGCCAGGTGTCCACCATCAGCTCGACCGCCTCGTCCAGCCGGCCGGACTCGACCAGGTCGACCTCCCGCTCGCCCAGCTCCACCAGCTCGGCGCTCGGTTCGTGCGTCGAACTGCCCGGGCAGAGCAGCGTCAACGAGTGCACGCGCTCCGGGCGCAGGGCCGCGAACTGCGCGGCCAGGTTGCCGCCGAAGGAGGCGCCGACGAGGGAGACCCGGTCGATGCCGAGCTCGTCGAGCAGCTCTTCCAGGTCGGTCAGGTTGCTGTACGGCGCGTCCGCGCAGGGGGTCTCCCCGAAACCGCGGAAGTCGCACCGCACGACTCGGTACCCGGCCTCGCGCAGTGCGTCCCACTGGCCGTCCCACATCCGCCGGTCGCAGACGGAGGAGTGCAGCAGCAGTACGGCGGGGCCGGTGCCGGCCACCTCGTGAGTGATCGTCATCGAGCCAACCTAGAACAGCGGCGTGCCGCCCGACCAGGGAATTTCCTGTCGGCAGACGGGCGGGAGCAGGCCGGGACGCGGTGTCCGTGGCGGGCGGCATGATGGGGGAGTGCCCGAAGGAGACAGCATCTACCTGGTCGCCACCCAGCTCAACCACGCGCTCGCCGGCGGGGTCCTGACGGTGGCGGACCTGCGCGTGCCCGCCCACGCCACCGCCGACCTCACCGGCCGCCGGGTGCTGGAGACGGTGCCGCGCGGCAAACACCTGCTGACCAGGTTCGAGGGCGGCGTGACGCTCCACACCCACCTGCGGATGGACGGCCGCTGGCAGGTGTTCCGGCCCGGCGAACGCTGGCGCAGCGGGCCCGCGTTCCAGATCCGGGCGATCCTCGGCACCGAACAGGGCACCGCGGTCGGCTACCGGCTGCCCGTGGTGCAACTGCTGCGCACCGCCGAGGAAGCCCGGGTGGTCGGCCACCTCGGCCCCGACCTGCTCGGCCCCGACTGGGACGTCGCAGAGGTCCGCCGCCGCCTGCTCGCCGCCCCGCAACGCCCGGTCGGAGCGGCGCTGTTGGACCAGCGGAACCTGGCAGGCATCGGCAACGTGTACGCGAACGAACTCAGCTTCCTGGCCGGAGTCACCCCGTGGCTGCCGGTCGCCGAACTGCCGGACCTGGACCGGCTGCTGCACCGGGCCCACCAGCTGCTGGACGCCAACAAGCTGCGGCACGGCCACGTCACCACCGGCGACACCCGGCCCGGCTGCCAGAACTGGGTGTACGGCCGGGCCCGCCGCAACTGCGTGCGCTGCGGGACACCGATCCGCACCGGCACCCACGCACAGGACCGCACCGCGTACTGGTGCCCGCGCTGCCAGCGCGGTCCGGCGCCGACCGGCTGACAGCGCCGGTCGATCGCCGCTGCCGGGCGGCGGTCGGTTGTTGCCGCTGTCGGGCGCGGGCGGCCGAGGAGTGTCAGTCCTGCTCGACCAGGGCCGGGTGGCGGGGGTCGTCCACCCGGACGGTGAGGTCGGCGAGCGCGGCCGGGTCGGTCTCGGTGCGGTAGCGCTCGTGGGCGGACAGCGTCCAGTGCAGGTCGGCGGGCGTGCGGCGGGCGAGCGCGGCGGAGGACTGGGTGAGGTGCACGGTCAGTTCGAACGGCAGCCAGCGGCCGAGCAGGAACGGTCCGTCCAGCAGCAGCACGCCGCGCGGCGGCAGCTGAAGGTAGCGGGCCCGGGTGGAGCGGTCGGTCGCCGGATCCCAGAAGGTGGGCAGGATCCGGCCGCCCGCGCCCGGCTCCAGCGGGTCGAGGACCTCGCGCAACAGCGCCCCCTCGTCCAGCCACAGGTCGTGAAAGGCGTCCGGATCCTGCTTGCCGTACTCGAAGCGGACCGAAGCCGGACGAAGGAAGTCCCCCGCCGACACCCGCTGCACCGGCCGGCCGAGCAGCCGCAGCGGCTCCACGAGCGCGTCCGCCAGTTCCCCGGGCCGGGCGGCGGCCGCACCGTCGACCGCCACCCGCAGGCGGCGGTCCGAGTCGCCGGGCAGCTGGTGGATCCGCTTCGCGAGCAGGTCGACCAGGCGTTCCGGGGAGATCGGGGTCACCCGCACCGGACCTCGCCGGGCAGCTGGTGGATCCGCTTCGCGAGCAGGTCGACCAGGCGTTCCGGGGAGATCGGGGTCACCCGCACCGGACGATCACTTCCTTCCGTCGAACGGACTATATTTTCCGACACCTGATCGTCGCTCATCCAGGGGGGACTCACCGTGCGTTCGCCGACCCTCGCCGAAGTGGACGCCCTCGCCGCCCGTGCACACGCCGGACAGCACGACCGGATCGGCGTCCCCTACATCGAACACGTCCGCGCGGTGGCGGCGGGCGTCGCCGCGTTCGGCACCGGCCTGCAGATGGCCGCGCTGCTGCACGACGTGCTGGAGGACACCCCGACCCGCGCCGACGACCTGCTCGCCGCCGGCATCCCCGTCGCCGTGGTCGCGACCGTCCGCCGGGTCACCCGGGAACCCGGGACGGACTACCGGACGATGCTGCTCGACATCGTCACCGACCACGCCGCCACGCTCGTCAAGATCGCCGACAACGCCCACAACTCCCGCGCCGACCGGTCCGCCCGGCTGACCGAGGCCGACCGCGACCGGCTCGCCGCGCGCTACCGCGATGCCCGCGCCGTCCTGTGGCCCGCCGTCGCCGAAGCCGACCTGCGGACCGTGCTGGCCGCCGTCAACCCCGCGTTGCTGGCCGAACTCGACTGAAACGTTCGGCAGGAGCAGGCTGGAGGGAGTAGTGGGGGCCCGACAGCGAGGAGCCCAGGATGTCCGAGATGAACGACAGGCTCAACGACAAGGCGCAGCGCGACGAGGACGACATCCGCGCCGCAGACCCCCTGGAAGGCATCACCTCCGACCAGAACATGCGTGCCTGGGAGGAACCGCCGGCGGAGGGCGAGCGGCTCGCCGAGCCGCCCCAGCAGGAGGAGCAGCGGTGAGCGCCCGAGCCGCGGTGCCCGAACCGCACACCACCGACTGGTCCGTACGCCTGCGGCTGGTCGAGGTCGGCGACCTCACCCAGGCGCACGCCGTCCTCGACACCGGTGTCAACCTGATCGAGGTCGACGCCGAGGCCCACCGCAGCGCCCAGGACCCCGCCGACCCGGCGATCGGCGACGAACTCGCCGTCGGCCGTGCCCTGGCCGCTCTCGGGCAGCAGCTGATCCACCGCGGCTCCACCGCCGCCGAAGCCGTCGAATCCGCGCGCCGTCGCGACACACCGTGATCACCGATCGGCGCGCCGGCACCCCGTGTGCCGGTGCGCCGGCGTGTTCGGGCGTCCGCGTCGCGACGGGCCGGGTGACTGTGGCAGCCCGTGGCAGCCCGTAGCTGCGCGTGACCGTGTGCAGCCGCGTGCGGGGCCTGTGCAACTGCGTGCGGGGCCGGGCAGGGCGAAGCCGAACGGGAAGAGCCGGATCCGGGCAGCCCGGAACCCGGGTCGCGGCACAGCCGACTGCGCGACCCGGGTTCGGCGGAGTCAGGACTGCGGGGCGGTCGCGCCGCCGCCCGTCTTCACTGCCTCCACCATGTGCTGATGCACCTCGCGCGCCGCCGCCTCGTCGGCCGCAGTCACCGGGCTGCCCTCCACGGTGAACCAGTCGAGTGCCCCGCTGTACTGCACCGTCAGTCGCGCCTCGCCCTCGATCCACATGGTGTGCACCGTGAGATCGCCGGTGATGACGCCGATCTCCACGGTCTTCACTCCACCGTGGCCGGACAGAATGCCCTGCGTGGTCCAGGTTGCCCAGGTGTTCACAAACCCGCTCCCATCCGCCGCCCTCAGGCCGCTCGGTCCCGACCCCACAGGTACCCAACCCGTGGCGACCGTCTTCCACTGTCACCCGGAAGGCCGAAAACCGCCCCCCGAGCGGGTGCGCCGCCAACGGCACCGGGTCGGGGGCAGCGCCTCGACCGCCCGGAGAGCGAACGCGGCACCGCCTTCCGCCCCGGAGGCACGCCGACGCGCCGTGCCGCACCCGCAACGCCCCGCGCCGCCGGAAGCCCTCTCCTGCGCCGCCGAACTGCGCTTCCCGGGCGACACTGTTCCCGGAGGGCCCGTCGCCCGCGTCACCGAAGCGATCGACGAACTCGACCCGGCCCCGCGCAGCGCCTGCGGCAGGAGTCCCCGGCGCCCGCGCGGGCGCAGTCGGTTTCCGACCCCGGACGGGGCGCCGACCCTCGGCGCTTCGGCGGGATTTTGCCCAATTGAGGCGCATTCCACGGAGGTTGATGGCAGGTGGGGCGCCGTAACGATCTATGGCATGCACCTATCAATTCTGAGAGTTTGCTGGCAATCTGCCCCTCGGCCCAGGGCCCCCACAGACCCTGGCGACCGAGAGGAGCACCGATGAGCGACAGACTCCGCGTCCTCGCCACCCGCGCCGCCGCGCTGCTGAGCACCACCGTGCTCGTTGCGGCCGGCACCGCGACCCTGACCGCCGCCACCGCCCAGGCCTCACAGGGCAACGGTGTTACGGCGGCCGCGAGTTGCACAGCGACCCAGGTGGTGGCGAACGGCGGATTCGAGTCCGGCACCACGCCGTGGACTTCGTCCAGCGGCGTGGTCACCAGCGGGGGAGGCCAGAGCGCCCACGGCGGAACGTTCTTCGCCTGGCTGAACGGCTACGGGTCGGCCCACACCGACTCGCTGGCCCAGACCGTCACCCTGCCCGCAGGCTGCACCAGCGCCAGCCTCAGCTTCTGGCTGCACGTGGACACGGCCGAGACCAGCAAGACCACGGCGTACGACAAACTCACTGCCAAGATCGGCACCACCACGCTCGCCACCTACTCCAACCTGGATGCGGCGGCCGGCTATGCGAAGAAGACCTTTGACGTGTCCGCCTACGCCGGACAGACCGTCAGCATCTCGTTCAGCGGCGTCGAGGACTCCGGACTGCAGACCAGCTTCGTGCTGGACGACGTGGCGCTCGACGTCTCGGGCGGCGGCACCACTCCGCCGCCCACCGACGCCACCCGCACTCCCGCGCCCACCGGGTACACCGTCAACCTGACCAGCGACGCCAGTGGCGCCAACTGGTCCGGTCATCAGAGCATCGGCTTCACCAACCCCTCGGCAACCCCGCTGACCGAGGTGTACCTGCGGCTGTGGGACAACTACCACGGCAGCTGCCCCACGACGCCGATCACCGTCAGCAACCTGACCGGCGGCACCGCCGCTGCGCTCACCGTCGGCTGCACCGCGCTCAAGGTCACCCTGCCCGCGCCGCTCGCCCAGGGTGCGGGCGGCAGCGTCGGCTTCGACCTGTCCATCGCCGTCCCCTCCGGCGCGGACCGGTTCGGACGCGACGGATCGTTCAACTTCATCGGCAACGCCCTGCCCGTGCTCGCCGTCCGTGACGCGGCCGGCTGGCACCTCGACCCGTACACCAACAACGGCGAGTCGTTCTACACGCTGGCGTCGGACTACACGGTCGCCCTCGACCATCCGAGCAGCCTGCTCGTGCCCGCGACCGGCACCTCGGTGGACACCCCCGGCAGCAGCGGACGGACCGTCACCACCGCCACTGCCAAGAACGTCCGCGAATTCGCCTGGGCGGCCGGTCCGTTCACCAAGATCTCCGGGACCTCGCCGGGCGGCGTCGCCGTCAACGTGTACTCCGTCAGTGGCATCAGCTCCTCCAGTGCGCAGTCCATGCTGACCACCGCCAAGTCCGCCGTCGACTCGCACGCCGCACGCTTCGGCGCCTACCCCTACGGCGAACTGGACGCGGTGATCGACAACAACTTCTGGTTCGGCGGCATGGAGTACCCCGGCTTCGTGCTCGACCTGGTCTCCACCACCGCCCTCACCCACGAGATCGGCCACCAGTGGTGGTACGGCATCGTCGGCGACGACGAGTACAACAGCCCCTGGCTGGACGAGGCGTTCACCGACTACGCCACCGACCTCGCCCTCGGAAGCTCCGGCACCAACTGCTGGAGCAGTGTCTCCTGGGCCTCCTCCGCCGAGAAGATCACCAACTCGATGGCCTACTGGGACGCCAACTCCTCCCGGTACTCGACGGTCATCTACGGCTACGGCAAGTGCGCCCTGCACGACCTGCGTCGCACCATCGGTGACACCGCGATGACCACGCTGCTGCACGACTACGCGGCAGCACACTGGTACGGGGTGTCCACCACCGCCGAGTTCAAGGCCGCCGCGCAGGCCGCGACGACCGTGGACCTGACGTCCTTCTGGACCCAGCACCGTATCGAAGGCTGAGCACCGGCCGTCGGCCCCGCTCGCCCGGACCTCCACCGGGCGGGCGGGGTCGGCGTGCCCCGTTTCCGGAGCAGGCACCTGGTCGTGGAGCGCCGCGTGTCAGGGGCGCCGGTATTTGAGCATGGTGACACCGCTGTCGAAGGTGTGGCTTTCGGCGAGGACCAGGTCGGTCCGGGTGTCGGACGGCGGGAACAGTGGTCGGCCGCGGCCCAGGACCACCGGGTGGACGTACAGGCTGTATTCGTCGATCAGGTCGAGCCGCCGCATCTCGGCGGCGAGGACGGCGCCGCCGACCGCGAGGTCGGATGCGGAGGCGGCTTTGAGGGCGGTGATCGCCTGAGGGTCGACGGCGCGGGCGATCGTGGTGTTCCAGTCGGCGTGGGTGAGCGTGCGGGAGAAGACGGTCTTCGGCATGTCACGCCAGATGCGGGAGAACTCGACCATGGGCGGGGTGGCGGCCGGATCCTGGTCGGCGGTCGGCCAGTAGTCCGCCATCAACTGGTAGGTGACGCGGCCGTCGAGGAAGCCGCTCATTGCTGCCAGCCGGTGGTTGAAGTGCTCGTGCAACTGGTCGTCGACCAACTGCCAGCCGAGATCGCCGCCCGGGCCCTCGAAACAGCCGTCGAGTGACACGGACATCATCAGGACGAGCTGGGACACCACTGCCTCCCGGGACGTGTGCGATCAGTGTGGTGTTTGCCAACATACCCGGGTGATCGGGCGACGTCATCGGCATCGATGCTCGCGATTGCGGAAATCTCCTGTTGGTGGATGTCGGGGTCAACCGATCGGCTGATGGGCCATCAACTGATCGGTGAGGAACGGATAGCCGAATGTCATGAGAAGGCGTCGCGGCGGCCGGGCACACTCCGGACACCACGGAAAACAGAAGGCGCGGAGGTCGCGCCGGAGTTGGAAGGAGATCACCATGCGTGAACTGCAGAGCATGCTGGAGCGCCGGGTCGCGGACGGCACGGTGGCGGGCGCGGTGGCGTTGGTGGAGCGCGGAGGGGCGACGGAGGTCGCCACGGCGGGCGATCTGAGCAGGGAGTCCCTGGTCCGGATCGCGTCGATCGGGAAGCCGATGACGGCCGCCGCAGTGCTGCAACTGGTCGACGACGGCGTCTTCGGTCCGGACGACCCGGTCGAGCACTGGCTGCCGGAGCTCGCCGATCGGCAGGTGGTGCGAACACCGCAGTCCCCGGTCACCGACACCGTGCCGGCCGCGCGACCGATCACGGTGCGGGATCTTCTCGAGTCCCGGGCGGGGTACGGCTTTCCGGCGGACTTCTCCCTGCCGGCGGTGGTCCCGTTGACGGACGAGCTGCTCCAAGGACCGCCCCAGCCCCAGAAGGTGGTGCCACCGGACGAGTGGCTGGCGATGCTGGCCCACATCCCGATGCTCCATCAGCCGGGCGCGGCGTGGCTGTACAACATCTGCTCGGACCTCCAGGGTGTGCTGGTGTCGCGGGCGACCGGACAGCCGCTCGACGAGGCGCTGGCAGAGCGGCTGTTCGAACCGCTGGGGATGGTGGACACGGGCTTCTCCGCACCATCGGGCGAGGCCGGCCGGCTCGGTCCGCTGTACCGGCCGAACCCGGACGGGACGCTGACCGTGACGGACCCGCCGGGCGGCCAGTGGAGCACACGGCCGGCGTTCCCGTCGGGGGCCGGTGGCCTGGTGTCGAGCCTGGACGACGTCCTCGCGTTCCAGCGGATGCTGGTGTCCGGCGGCCGGGCCAAGGACGGCAGGCACGTCCTGTCCGAGGGCGCGGTCTGGCAGATGACCACCAACTACCTGACGGAGCGGCAGCGTGCGCACAGCGAGCTGTTCCTGGAGGGCCAGGGGTGGGGCTACGGCGGATCGGTGGACGTGGAGCGGCGCGAGCCGTGGAACGTGCCCGGCCGGTACGGCTGGGTGGGCGGCACCGGAACGGCGGCCCACCTGGTCCCGATGACCGGGCTGGTGACGATCCTGCTCACCCAGCGGGCGATGACCAACCCCTCCCCGCCGCCGCTGATGCGGGAGTTCTGGCGCTATGCGGCGGGCGGCTGAGCAGCCGGGCCGGCGGGAGCCCCGGCCCGGCGGTAGCTGGACCCGTCGCGGGTGCGGGTCAGCAACTGAGCCTCGATCAGATAGCGGCGAAGCATGGAGGTGTCGGTATGGACGGTGAGTAGCGCCTCATTGACCTCACGCTCACTGTACGAACGGTCGGGCTCGAACAGGGACTGCGCGAGATGGTCGAGCAGGGCGGTGCGACGGGCCGGCTTGCGCGGAATGGACGTCAGACGGCCATCGGTGAAGAAGGCGGCAAGGGCGGTCGGCGTTTCATTGGCGGACATGGACGCAAAGCCTCGCAGGGCGATCGCCGGGCGGACAACCGGATTTCGGCGCGGGACGCCGGCCACGGGCCGACGTCCCCGGCAGAGGAGGATATGCATGCGCAGGACGAACGGATGGCGCGCTGTGCTCCGGCATTTGCCGCTGCGGTGCGGGTGGGGTGCAGGATCAGGCCAGGCCGAACCAGCCGAGCACGGTCTGCACCAGCAGGACGGTGGACATCAGCGCCACGCCGGCCACCACTGTGGTCGCGGCGATCCGGTACCGGCGGCTGTTCGCGGCATCGCCGAGCAGCGAGCGGCGGTTGGTGAGCACCAGCAGGTACACCAGCACGATCGGGCTGATCAGCCCCTGGAGCACCTGGGTGCCGATCAGCAGCTGGATGACGTCGACGGGCGTCAGGGCCACGACGGCGCCGAGGGCGATCTGTGCGGTGAACACGCCGAGGAACAACGGTGCGTCGCGGAACCGCCGGGAGACCGAGCGCTCCACTCCGGCGGCCTCGCCGATCGCGTAGCTGGCGGACAGCGGAACCACGGCGCCGGCCAGGGCGGACGCGCCCAGCAGGCCGAAGGCGAACAACAGTTCCGCACCGGGGCCTGCCACCGGCTCCAGCGCCCGGGCGGCCTCGGCCGCGGACTGCAGCGGACCGGTCCCGCCGATCGCCGAGGCGGTGGCCACGATGATGGTCAGGCTGATGATGCAGGCGAACACCGCCCCCAGAACGGCGTCCGCCCTGATCAGCTTGTAGTCCTCGGGCTTCGCTCCGCGGTCCACCACCCCGGCCGCGGCGTAGAACTGCATGTACGGGCTGACGGTGGTTCCGATCAGGGCCACCGCGAGGAGGATGAAGTCGCTGGACGGCTGGAGATGCGGAACGACCAGGTTCTTGCCGACCTCGCCCCAGTGCGGGTGGCCGAGGATCATCGCGATCGGGTAGGCGAAGAACGCCAGCGACATCACCAGGAAGATCCGCTCGGCCCAGCGGTAGGAGCCGAACAGCACCAGCGCCCACAGCAGCGCGGCGGCCGGCGGGACGACCACCCACTTCGGCACGCCGAGCAGCTCGAAGGCCGCGCCGATCCCGGCGAACTCACTGACCACCAGTCCGGTGTTCGCCAACAGGAGACAACCGACCGCCAGGGCAGTCAGCCGGAGGCTGAACTGCTCGCGGATCAGGGCACCGAGGCCTTTGCCGGTGTACGCCCCGAGACGGACGGCCATCTCCTGGACCATCACCAGCGCGATGGTGACCAGCACCATGAAGAACAGCGTGCCGTAGGTGAATTGGGATCCGGCCGAGGCATAGGTGGCGATGCCGGCGGCGTCGTTGCCCGCGTTCGCGGCGACCAGGCCCGGCCCGGCGATCATCGCCAGAGCGGCGAGTCGGCGCAGCCCGCGCCGGCGACCCGGTGGCGGTGCCGGCGCGGCCGTCGGCCCGGAGAGTCCCGCGGTGACGCCCGGTTCGGCCGGCGCGAGGCCGGCCGGGGCCGAAGCGGCCTGCAGAGCGGCGGAGCCGACGGCGTCGGCGGCGATGGGGTCGATGTGGGCGTTCACTGGCGGAACCTCCGGAGGTGCAGGCGCCCGCGGTCGGGCAGCAGAGCGTCGATGATGTCGTCGGCGAGAATGCGGCCCAGCGGCCGTCCGTCCTCGCCGACCACCACGAGGGAGGACTTGCGGGCGGCCATCAGCCGGTCGGCAGCCTCGGCGAGCCGGGTGTCCGGGGCGAGCGTCACCGGTGCGCCGAACTGGGCCAGCCAGTCCGCCAGATCGGCGATCCGGGTGGAGTCCTCGGCCACCGCCAGCTCGAACAGCGGGAGGTCGGCGATCAGCCGTCCGTCGGCGTCGAGCACCGCCACGGCGTCGATCTCGGCGCGGTGCTCGGCCTGGGCGGCCAGCTCGGCGCGGACTTCGGAGACGGTCTGCTCCATCCGGACGGTGACCAGACGGGTCGTCATGGCTCCACCGGCGGTGCCCTCCCGGTGGGAGAGCAGGCCTCGGAGTTCGGCGGCCTCCTCGCTGGGCATCCGCTCCAGCAGGGTCTCCCGCTCACTGGGCGCGAGATCGCGCAGTGCGTCGGCGGCCTCGTCGGGCTCCATCGCGTCGACCAGCCGTGCGGCGTCCTCCGGGTGGGCCTCGCGCAGCAGGTTCTCGAGCTCGGCGGGCACCATCTCCTCCAGGGCGTCCGCGGCGTGTTCCGGCTCCAGCCAGTCCAGGAGCTGGTGGCGTTCGCTGCGACCGAGGTCCTCCAGGATGTCGGCCAGATCGGCCGGGCGGAGTCGGTGCAGCGCGGATCGCGAGGCCCGCAGCCGGACTTCCGCCGGGCCGTCGGTGGCCTGTTCGCCGAACGGGGCGACGGACTGCCAGTCCAGGACCCGCTCGGGTGTCGGCCGGGCCTGCCAGCGGCGGGGGCCGAGCCGGCGCAGCAGCGTCGGCAGGGAGACGTCCACTCCGACCAGGACGACCCGACCCACCAGCGGGGCCAGGTACAGGTCGGCGGCCCGAGTCACCTGGACGCCGTCCACGTCGACGAGTTGGTGGTCCAACACATCGCGGGCCAACAACACCTCCCCGGGGCGACGCTGGAAGTCCCGCAGGTCGACCCGGGAGGCGCTCAGACGGACCTGTCCGGCGGCGAGCCGTCCGATCGCGTCGGCCGGCAGGAAGGCCCGGCGGCGTCCGATCCGCAGGATCAGACCGGTCATCGGCGGGTACGGCTCGGGGCCGTACAGCCGGGCGACGACGTCGGCGAGTCGGCCCACCTCGGCACCTGCCTGATTGGTGACAGGCGCTCCGATCAGGCCCGCCAGCGAGACGAGGG
The DNA here is from genome assembly GCF_002803145.1 of Kitasatospora sp. CB02891. Lineage (NCBI taxonomy): Bacteria > Bacillati > Actinomycetota > Actinomycetes > Kitasatosporales > Streptomycetaceae > Kitasatospora > Kitasatospora sp. CB02891. The sequence goes on from NZ_NNBO01000022.1 coordinate 78,714, forward strand.
AGGAGCGCACGGCACGGTCGGCGACGGTGCGGTGGCCCAGGTTGGTCCGGCGGTCGCGGATTCTGGAGGTGGTTGAACTGAAGAGTGTGTTGGTGGCCATGGCGAACACCCCTCTGTCCCGGCGAGGCGGGACCGACGGGCGGTTGGAGGCAGCTCCTCATGGACTCCGGCCGACTTCCGCGACCGGCCCGCTCCGACGGCCCGGACCGGTTTCGGCGGGACCAGGCGCGCAGCGGCCGACCCGGTCGAGACCGACCCGGCCCGGCGGAAACGGTCCGGGCCGGGCCCGAGGGCCGATCCGGCGGCCCGGGCGCAGGCGGTCCCACCGCGTGGCGTCGACGGCGAAGGGCCGTCGACCGCCCACGGCATGGCGGAGGGAAGCCGTGACAGGGCACCGCGGTGCCCGCCGGACCGCACCGGGCCGGACCGCTGTCAGGTGCGGCCGTGGAGGCGGGCAGACCGTAGGGCAGCGACAGCCGGACCCACGGTAGGTCGGGCGATCGACGGCGCTCGGCCGAGCGAGATCACGGAGTCAGTGAAGGAGGAACTGCCTCGAACCGCAGAACAACGGCGAGGACGAATCGGGAAGGGGCTGATCGTGCCCCGGACTACTGCAGTCCATCTCTCGCCTCCTCCCGATTTGGCCGACGAGTTCCACTCGTGGGCGCGCGGCAGGCGACCGGGCCACGAGAGCCCGGCGCACCCCTACTCGTCAGAGCTTTGGCACTCCACGGCGTGTCCCCGGTCAGGGGAAGCCACTTGGGGTCACCCCTTGGGCCGGGGAGACCTGTCCTGATCCGGAGCGTCTCTCGACGGGTGGGATCAGTGGCCTGTGTCCGTGAAGACGCCTCACCGAACGAGGTGTCTGTCCTTACTCGACCAGGATAGGGGCACGGCAACCCCGCTCACCGCACCCTTGACCAGGGTTTGACCCCGACCTGGTCGGGACCTGGGGAAACGACCGGCACCGGACACCCAGGTCGGACGGGGACCGGAGACGCAGACGGGGATGGCCGAGGCGGCCCGACGGTGAGGCCTGTCGCTGAACCGCGATGCGCCGGACGGGGCGGGTGTGATCGGCGAACGGAGATGATGACCGACAACGGGGAGAGGGGATCGACGTGACGGGAACGTCGGTGCGCAGCGGGTATGTCGACCTGCTGCGGGCAACGGCGATCGTGCTGGTGGTGGTCGGGCACTGGCTGATCACCGCACTGGAACGGGGGCCCGACGGGTCGTTGGCGGCACCCGAGTTGATGGCCGCCGTGCCGTGGACCCAGCGGCTGACGCTGGTCTTCCAGATCATGCCGGTGTTCTTCCTGGCGGGTGGCTACGCGGCAGCCGGCTCCTGGAGCGCCTGCCACGCCGAGGGCGGCACAGCCGCCGGTTGGATCCGTGGGCGGGCCCTGCGGTTGCTGCTGCCCACCGGCGCGTACCTGGTGCCGGCGCTGGGCGGCCTGCTGATCGCCGCGGCCTTCGGCGCGGACCCGGCACTGCTGGGGATGATCGGCTGGGCGCTGGCCATGCAGTTCTGGTTCCTGCCGGTCTATTTGACGATCAGTGCGCTGACACCGTGGCTGTACGCGGTGTACCGGCGGTGGGGTCTTCGCTCCGTGGCGGTGACGGCCGTTGCGGCCGTCGGCGTCGACCTGGTGGTTCTCGGCGCCGGCACGGACTGGGCAGGGCAGCTGGGGCGGCTGAACTACCTGCTCGTGTGGGCGGTCGCGTATCAACTCGGCTTCGCTTGGAAGGGCGGCGGGCCGACGACCCGCCCGTGGTTCGGGGCCGTTCTGGTTGTGGGCGGCGCGGCGGGCTACGCGGCGCTGGTCCGGTTCGGGCCGTTCCCCGTCAGCCTGGTGCTGGTCACCGGTGAGGAGGTGTCCAACACCGATCCGCCCTCGTTGGCGATGCTGGCCTGGCTGTTCGCCCAGTGCGGCCTGTGCCTGTTGCCGGCACCGCTCGCGGAGCGGGCGCTGCGGTCGGCACGCCGAATGCGTTTCGTCGATTCTCTCGGCCGGATCAGCATGACGCTCTACCTGTGGCACATGGTGCCGGTCCTCGCCGCGGGCGCCGCCTTCTACCTGACCGACCTGGCTCCCGAGCCGATGGTGGGCTCGGGAGCCTGGTGGGCCTGGCGGCCTGCCTGGATCCTGGTGCTGGCCGCACTGTTCTGCCTCCTGCTGGCGGTCCTGCGGCCCGTGGACGGAGTGCTGATACGCCTGGCCGGCAGGGCTCGACCACGAGCCGCGATCAGCGGGGCCTGGCGGCCCCTTCTCCTGGTCGCCGGCCTGGCCGTCACCGTCTGGGCACTGGCGCAGTGGGCTGTGCAGGGTCTCGCCCGGGGTGGATCGCCGGACTGGCCGACGGTGCTGGCCTTCGTCGCCGGGTCGACACTGGTCGTCTCCGCCGGCACCCGGTGGGCGGCCGCGGAGACGGCGGAGGTCGCCGTGCGGCAGGCGGGTTGACCGGACGTCAGGACGGGAGCGGGAGGCGGAACTCGATGGAGCGGTGCGTGGTGCGGTAGCCGAGGGCCCGGTTCACGGTGATCATGCCGACGTTGTGGTCGGCGGTGTCGGTGAGGAGACCGGTGATTCCGGGCTGTTCGGCGCGGGCCCAGCGAATGCTCTCGGCCTTCATGGCCCGGGCGAGACCCCGGCGGCGGTGGGCGGGCAGCACACCGGTGCCGTAGTGCTGGGCGTCGCCCGAGCGGTCGGCCGGAAGGACGAGCTCGGTGAAGCCGACGACGGTGTCGGTGGCCTCCTCCACCACGGCCACGGTGTGCAGGAGTTCACCCCGGTCGGCGACTGCCTTCGCGACGGCGAGGACGCGGGCCTCGTCCCAGAGGATCAGACCGAAGACGGTGTCACCCATCGGCATGTCGTCCATGGCGGTGCGCGACACCGTGAAGGTGGCCAGCCACTCGTCCGGGCAACTGCCGACCCAGGAGATCAGCCGGTAGCCGGGGTGGAGCGGAGCTTCGTCGGCGGCCGACGGGGCGGTGGGACCGGTCAGGTCGAGCCGGGCGTAGTCGAGGATCAGCGCCCGCTCGAAACCCCGCGCGGCGAGGAAGGCGTCGCCCGGGGAGCCCTCGACTGCCTGGGCGAGCATCGATCCGCGGCCGTCCTCGGCTGCTGCCGCAGCGGCCGCGGACAGCAGCGCCGAGCCGACACCGCGCCGGCGTTCGGCGGGGTGGACGTTCAGCGTCAGAGAGGACAGATGGGCCTGGCCGGGCGAGGTGAACAGCGAAAGGACGGCGGATCCGAGCGGAGTGCCGTCGGGCGCGGTCGCCAGCCAGGTGAGTCGGCGGGAGAGCGCCGCCGGGACGGCGTCGGTGAGGGCGGTCAGACGGAATGTCACGGGTGGTGAACTCCAACGGGGAGGAACGGCAGGGCGATGAGCATGCACGCGGCACCGAAGCAGCTGGCCCCGCCCGGCGCAAGCGATTTCCGGTCCGCTGCCGGAGGTCGACCACGCCGCGTCAGTGCCGACGCGTGGCTGCCGGTGCCGGGTTGCCGCCGAGGTGAGAGAGGGAGTGGAGAGGTCGATCGGAAAGCTGATGATGCGTCATATTGCTTGGAAGGATGATGTTCTGACGATGAATCAGTTTTCCGTGACACGCGCGCGGCCACTGGTGCGGGCAGGTCCGGGGCGGGATCATCAGGGCCGTGGTGGTCGGCGTCCCGGCAGCCGCGCAGGGCTGCCGGGACGCGCCCGGGCGGCGGAAGTGGAGGGGCGGATGACCGACGCGCGACTCACGGTGGAGCGCCTGCGCAGCCTGGTGGCCGAAGGCGCCGTGGAGACCGTGGTGCTGGCCGCCACCGACATGCAGGGGCGGCTGCAGGGCAAGCGGCTGGCGGCGCAGTATTTCCTGGACGAGGTGCTGGCCGGCGGTGCCGAGGGCTGCGGCTACCTGCTGGCGGTGGACGTGGAGATGAACACCGTGGACGGCTACACGGTCTCCTCCTGGGAGACCGGCTACGGCGACCTGGTGTTCCGTCCCGACCTGACGACCCTGCGAATGGTTCCCTGGCACCCCGCCACGGCGATGGTGCAGTGCGACCTCGCCCACCAGGACGGCAGCCCCGTCGCGGTGTCGCCCCGCCAGGTGCTGCGCCGTCAGCTGGACCGGCTCGCGGGGTACGGCTGGCGGGCCTACGTGGGCACCGAGTTGGAGTTCATGGTGTTCCGCGACAGCTACGAGCGGGCCTGGGAGAAGCACTACCAGGACCTCACGCCCGTCAACCAGTACAACGTGGACTATTCGATCCTCGGCACCGGGCGGATCGAGCCGCTGCTGCGCAGGCTGCGCACCGGGATGGCGGGCGCCGGGCTGGCGGTGGAGTCGGCGAAGGGCGAGTGCAACCTCGGACAGCACGAGATCGTGTTCCGCTACACCGACGCGCTGGCCTGCTGCGACGACCACGCCGTGTACAAGACCGGAGCGAAGGAGATCGCCGCGCAGGAGGGCGTCAGCCTCACCTTCATGGCCAAGTACGACCAGCGGGAGGGCAACTCCTGCCACATCCACCTGAGTCTGCGCGACCAGCAGGACCGCCCGGTGTTCCCCCGGCGCGGAGCGGGGGAGACCGAGAACGGGCAGCCCGGCGGGCTCTCCCCGACGATGGAGCACTTCCTGGCGGGGCAACTCGCCTGCCTCGGCGAACTCGCGCTGCTGCTCGCCCCGACCGTCAACTCCTACAAGCGCTACGTGGCGGGCAGCTTCGCCCCGACCGCGATCGCCTGGGGCCGCGACAACCGGTCGTGCGCGCTGCGCGTGGTCGGGCACGGCGGGTCGCTGCGGTTCGAGAACCGGGTACCCGGCGGGGACGTCAACCCGTACCTGGCCGTGGCCGCACTGATCGCCGCCGGGCTGCACGGCGTGGAGCACCAACTGCCGCTGGAGCCGGAGTTCACCGGCAACGCCTACGCCTCGGACGCCCCGAGAGTGCCCGCCACCCTGCGGGAGGCGATCGAGCGGTTCGACCGCAGCGAGGTCGCCACCGCGGCGTTCGGCAAGGACGTGGTCCGGCACTACGCCCACGCGGGGCGGGTGGAACTCGCCGCCTACGACGCCGCGGTCACCGACTGGGAGCGCCGTCGCGGCTTCGAACGGCTGTGAGCGCGGAGGCTCGGCGCCGCCCCGGCAGCGCCACCACCGGACACCGCAGCGCGGACAGCACAGGGCGGGCGCCCACGCCGATGCCGCAGCGCGGACACCGCCACGGGACCCCACAGCAGAGGAGAGCGCCGTGACCGACCAGCCCGATCCGTACCAGGTGGTCAACCCCGCCACCGAGGAAGTGATCGCCACCGTCGAGTTGGCCGGCACCGGGGCCACCGACGCCGCGATCGCCCGCGCCAAGGCCGCGTTCGAGAGCTGGCGGGCCGTCAGCCCGGGCGACCGGGCCCGACTGCTGCGCCGGTTCGCCGCCGAAGTGGACGCCGACCGCGAGCACCTGGCCGCACTGGAGGTCGCGAACGCGGGCCACACCATCGGCAACGCGCGGTGGGAGGCAGGGAACGCGCGCGACGTCATCGAGTACTACGCCGGCGCGCCCGAGCGGCTGTTCGGCCGTCAGATCCCGGTCGCAGGCGGCCTCGACGTCACCTTCCACGAACCGCTCGGCGTGGTCGGCGTGATCGTCCCGTGGAACTTCCCGCTGCCGATCGCCGCCTGGGCGCTCGCACCCGCCCTCGCCGCAGGCAACACGGTGATCGTCAAACCCGCCGAACTCACCCCGCTGACGGCGCTGCGCCTCGCCGAACTCGCCCTGCGCGCGGGGCTGCCGGAGGGGGTGCTGCAGGTCCTGCCCGGCCGCGGGCCCGTGGTCGGCGGGCGCTTCGTCACCCACCCCGACGTCCGCAAGGTGGTGTTCACCGGCTCCACCGCCGTCGGAAAGGCCGTGATGGCCGGCTGCGCCGCCCAGGTCAAACCCGTGACGCTGGAACTGGGCGGCAAGAGCGCGAACATCGTGTTCGCCGACGCCGACCTGGAGAAGGCTGCGGCCACCGCCCCGTACGCGGTGTTCGACAACGCCGGGCAGGACTGCTGCGCCCGCTCCCGGATCCTGGTCGAGGCGAGCGTGTACGAGGCGTTCATGGCCAGGCTGGAGAACGCGGTGCGCGCGGTGCGGGTCGGCGACCCGGGCGACGAGAAGACCGAGATGGGGCCGCTGATCTCGGCCGCGCACCGGCAGCGGGTCGCCTCGTACGTCGACGGCGACACCGAGGTGGCGTTCCGCGGCAGCGCACCCGAGGGCCCCGGGTTCTGGTACCCGCCGACGGTGCTCGCGCCGATCGCGCCCGAGCACCGGGCGTTCACCGAGGAGGTGTTCGGGCCGGTGGTCGCGGTGGTGCCGTTCCGCGGCGAGAGCGACGCGGTGCGGATCGCCAACGCCACCGAGTACGGCCTGTCCGGCTCGATCTGGACCCGCGACGTGGGCCGGGCGCTGCGCGTCGCCCGCGCCGTCGAGGCGGGCAACCTGTCCGTCAACTCGCACTCCTCGGTGCGGTACTGGACGCCGTTCGGCGGTTTCAAACAGTCCGGTCTGGGCCGCGAACTCGGCCCCGACGCCCTGCACGCCTTCACCGAGACCAAGAACGTCTTCATCGCGACGGAGGAATGATCCCCATGACCAAGCGACTCGCCGGCCGGGTGGCCGTCGTCACAGGCGCGGGCAGCGGCATCGGCCTGGCCACCGTGCGCCGCTTCGCCGCCGAGGGGGCGAAGGTGGTGTGCGCCGACATCGACGAGGAGACCGGCGCCAAGGCCGCCGAAGAGGTCGAAGGCCTGTTCGTACGCACCGACGTGAGCGACGAGGAGCAGGTCCGCACGCTGTTCGACACCGCCGTCGAGCGGTACGGCAGCCTGGACGTGGCGTTCAACAACGCCGGCATCTCGCCACCCGACGACGACTCGATCCTGGTCACCGGGCTGGAGGCGTGGAAGCGCGTCCAGGACGTCAACCTGACCTCCGTCTACCTGTGCTGCAAGTACGCGATCGGGCACATGCGACGGCAGGGCAAGGGCTCGATCATCAACACCGCGTCCTTCGTGGCGGTGATGGGCGCGGCGACCTCGCAGATCTCCTACAGCGCCTCCAAGGGCGGCGTGCTCTCGATGAGTCGCGAGCTGGGCGTCGAGTTCGCCCGCGAGGGGATCCGGGTCAACGCCCTGTGCCCCGGGCCGGTCAACACCCCGTTGCTGCAGGAGCTGTTCGCCAAGGACCCGGAACGGGCCGCCCGCCGGCTGGTGCACATCCCGCTCGGCCGGTTCGCCGAACCCGAGGAGATCGCCGCCGCGGTCGCCTTCCTGGCCAGCGACGACTCCTCCTTCATGACCGCCAACACCTTCCTGGTGGACGGCGGCATCTCCGGCGCCTACGTCACCCCGCTCTAGCCGTCGCCGGGTCGAACAGGACGGCCGGGCGGGTCGCGAGGACACCGCCCGGCCGTGCTGCCGTTGGTCGGCCCGTCCCGGTGGGGCGGAACCGGCACAGCTCATTCCGCGGAGAAGGCGTCCCCGTCGACCGCGAGCGCGCTGCCGCCGTGGGAACCGGCGTCGCCCTCGACAGCCAGCGCGTCGCCGCCCGTGGCCCAGGCGTCGCCACCGAGCGCGGCGGCGCTGCCGTCCAGCGCGACCGCGTCGCCGTCGACGGCCAGCGCGTTGCCGTGCACGGCCCAGGCGTCGCCTTCGACCGCCACTGCGTCGCCGTCGATCGCCACCGAGTCGCCGCCGAAGGCGATCGCCCCGTGCGGGTGCTCGTGGTGGTGCCCGTGCTCGTGGTGGTGCCCGTGCTCGTGCGCGGCTGCGGTGCCCGCGGTGCCGAACAGGGCGAGCCCGGTGAGGAAGGTGGCGGTGGTGAGCTTGGCAATGCTGGAACGCATCGATTCCTCCATGGTTGGCGCCGAACACGACCGATCGCGACCGATCCTGGGGGAGGTCCGACCCGCGACGCGCGCCTTCGGTCGTGTCGTCACCCGCCCGGGGCAACGCGACTGCCGTGACGGGTGATCGAGGTACCGCCGGATGCCCTACCTGGTCCCGGCACTGTCGATTTGCGCGTCGGGCACGGGAGTTGAGGGGGTGCAGTATGACGATCGGATCAGCGGGCTGGGAGTTCCATCTCGAACCAGACCACCTTGCCGTCCCGGGTCGCCCGGCTGCCCCAGCGGTGCGCCAACTCGTTGATCAGCTGCATGCCCCGACCGCCCTCGTCGTGCGGAGTCGACGGCCGCAGCCGCGGCTCCCGGCTGTCCGCGTCCGACACCTCCACCGTCAGCAGCGTCCCCCGGAACACCCGCAGCTGCAGCGGTGAACCGGCGTGCATCAGGGCGTTGGTCAGCAGTTCCCCGGTCAGCAGCACCACCGGCTCCACCAGCGAGGTCAGGCCCCAGCCCGTCAGCGTCCGCCGGGTGAAGTCCCGGGCGTGCCGCAGCAGCGCCGGGTCGCCGGACAGCGGCAGCGTCGCCAGCCGGTCGTCGCCGACCGGGCCCGCGTGCGCCATGATCACCGCCACGTCGTCCTGGCCCATCGTCGCCCCGAGCGCGTCCAGCACCACGTCGCAGCCCCGCTCCAGCGTGCCCTGACGGTGCGTCACCGTCTCACGCAGCAACTCCAAGCCCTCGTCCAGGTCCTGGCCGCGCCGCTCCACCAACCCGTCCGTGTACAGCACCAGCAGCCCGTCCTCGCGCAGCGGGAACCGGATCGACTCGAACGGCACCCCGCCCACGCCCAACGGCGCGCCCGGCGGCGGCTGAACCAGCCGCGCCTGCCCGTCGTGCTCGGACACCACCGGCGGCAGATGCCCCGCCGACGCCAGGACGCACTCCTCGTCCACCGGGTCGAACACCGCGCACACGCACGTCGCGAACTGGCCCTCGCCGAGTTGCGCCGTCGCATCGTCCAGCCGGCGCAGCACCCGCGCCGGATCCAGGTCCAGCGTCACCAGGGTGCGCGCCACCGTCCGCAGCTGGCCCATGGTCGCGGCGGCCCGGATGCCGTGGCCCATCACGTCGCCGACGATCAGCGCCACCCGGCCGCCGGTCAACGGCACCACGTCGAACCAGTCGCCGCCGATCTCGTCGCCCACCGTCGAGGGCAGATAGCGGTGCGCGATCTCCAACCCCGGCGTGCGGTGCACGTCCTGCGGCAGCAGGCTGCGTTGCAGGGTCAGCGCGGTGTCCCGCTCGCGCCGGTACAGCCGGGCGTTGTCGATGCACACCGCCGCCCGGGCCGCCAACTCCTCGCCGAGCGCCAGGTCCGCCGCCGTGAACGCCTCCGGATTGGCCATCCGCGCGAACTCCACCCCGCCCAGCACCTGCCCGCGCGCCAGCAGCGGAACCATCAGGTACGAGTGCAGACCTGCGTCCAGGCTGGGCTGGACCCGCTCCGGATAGGTGACGATCCGCCGCAGCGCGAACTCGTCCACGTGCGGGACCAGCACCGACCGGCCGGTGCGCATCGCGTGCGCGTACAGGTGCGCGGAATGCGAGGCCTCGCCGATCTCGTCCGCCGCGCCCACCAACTTGGCGCGGCTGCCCTCGCCGTCGTCGGTGCGCTCGCCGATCGCCACTGCCCGCAGCAGCACCGAACCCGACTCGGGCACCGGCTCCGGGTCCTCGTCCGCCATCACCGCTTCGCGGATGTCGACCGTGACGAAGTCCGCGAACCGGGGGATCACCACGTCCACCAGCTCCTGTGCGGTGAGATGCAGGTCGAGCGTGGTGCCGATCCGGGTGGACGCCTCGTTCAGCAGGGCAAGCCGCTGCTGGGCGGTCTCGGCGGCCTCCAGCGCGCGCTGGCGCTGCTCGGCGGCGTCCCGCTCCCGGGTGTACAGCAGCGCGTTGTCGATCGACACCGCGGCCCGCCCCGACAGCTCGGCCGCCAGCGCCACGTCCGAATCGCCGTACCGGGGCGCGCTGTGCGAACGCAGGAACGTCGCGGTGCCGATCCCCGAACCGCGAGCGATCAGCGGCACCACCATGAACGACCGCACCCCCTGCTCCCGGATCGCGGCAGTGCGCATCGGATCGTCGGCGAACCACTCCATGGCCGGGTCGTCGGTGTCCGGCACCAGCACCGACCGACCGTGGGCCAGCGCCCACGCGAACGGGCTGCCCGGGTGATAGCGCTGCACCGCGCCGACCGCACCGGCCGCACCGACCGGGCCGATCGACCACATCCCACTGCCGGGCACGGTGTGGAACGCCAGCCGGCGCAGCACCGCCGACCCGTCGGACCGGTCCGGCAGCCCGACGGCCTCGCCGCGGACCAAGGACTCCAGCACCTCCACCACCACGGTGTCGGCCAGCCGCGGCGTCGCCGTCTCGGCCAGCTCACGGGCGGTGGTGGCCAGATCCAGGGTGGTGCCGATCTGGGCGGACGCGTCGTTCAGCAGCGCCAGCCGCTGCTGGGCGGCCTCCGCGGCGATCTCCGCCTCGAAACGGTCGGTGATGTCCACGACCGTCACGCAGACGCCGAGCACCTTGCCGTCCGGCTGGTCCAGCCGGAAACACGCCACCGACCAGGCGTGCTCGCGATCCGGGTCGGCCGGCGTCCAGCCGTGCGTGCGGGCGTCCAGCACCGACTCGCCGTCGGCCAGCACCCGGGCCATCATCGCCTCGACCTGCTGCCCGTCGATGCTCGGCAGCACCTCGGTCAGCCGCCGCCTGATGCTCTGCCGGCGCGGCACCCCGTTGAACCCGGCCAGCGCGTCGTTCAACCGGACGAACCGCAATTCGGTGTCGAACACCGCCATGCCGACGGGGGACTGGGTGAAGAAACCGTCCAGAATGGCCAGGTCGGAGGCCAGCCTGCGCACCGAACTGACGTCGGAGGCCACCGCCAGCACCATCGGGGCGCCGTCCGGGCCGACGATCGGATAGGTCCGGAACTCCAGCCGCACCAGGTGCCCGTCCTGGTGTCGGACCGGAAAGACCCCCGAGAACGGCTTCCCGCTGAGGATCCGGGAGAACAGCTCCAGCACCTCCGGGCGCCGGTCCGCCCCCACCAGCAGGTCCGCGGCGCGCGCGCCCACCGCCTGCTCGGCGGGAAAACCGAGCAACGTCTCCGCGTCCGGACTCCAGTGCAGGATCCGGCCGTCGGCCGCGACCAGCGCCGTCGCCACCGGGATGGCCAGCAGGCCGTCCGGCAGTTGCGCACCGCCCTCCGCGATGGGAGAGGTGGGGCGGGTCCGCTGATTGCCCTGCTTGTCGGTGTCCATCTGGCCACCTGCCGTTCCGGGGGCGGGTACCGCCCTGCCATCGTCGCACGCCGGGCCGCCCGCGCCCAGACGGGTGTGCGCCCGCTATCGTGGGTCGGATGTGCACCCGTCGGACCGACCTCCGGGCGGCGCCCGATGGCGCGTAGGCCCCCCGCCCCTCTGAGCCCGCTGCCCCAGCGCGAGGGCATCGACCCCGTCCACGTACGCCTGCCGCTCGACGGCGGGTGGCCGACCGTCCGGGCCTACCTGGAGGAGCGCTACGGCACCGCCGCGGGCCCCGGGCGGATCGCGGTGATGCTCGACGCCGGAGAATTCGTCGGCCCCGACGGACCGGTCACCGCCGACGAGCCCTACCGGCCCGGCGGCCACGTCTGGTTCCACCGGGAGCCCGGGCCGCCCGAACCCGTGGTGCCGTTCCCGGTCGAGGTGCTGTACCGCGACGAGCGGATCGTGGTCGCGGACAAGCCGCACTACCTGGCCACCACACCGCGCGGCCGCCACGCCACCGAGACCGCGCTCGCCAGGCTGCGCCGCGACCTCGACCTGCCCCGGCTCAGCCCCGCGCACCGCCTGGACCGCCTCACCGCGGGCGTGGTGCTGTTCGTCGCCGACCCCGCCCGCCGGGGCGCCTACCAGGGACTGTTCGAACGGCGGGAGGCCGTCAAGACGTACGAGGCGATCGCCGCGCACGACCCGGCGGTGACCCTGCCGACCACGGTGCGCAACCGACTGGTCAAGGACCACGGCCGACTGGACGCCTACGAAGTCCCGGGCGAGCCCAACGCGGAGAGCCGGGTCGAGCTGCTGGAGGCCCGCGACGGCCTCGGCCGCTACCGGCTCGCCCCGCGCACCGGCCGGACCCACCAGCTGCGGGTGCACATGAACGGGCTGGGCCTGCCGATCCTCGGCGACCCGATCTACCCCGCGCTGCTGCCCGAACAGGACTCGGAGGACTACCGGCGCCCGCTCCAACTGCTGGCGCGCTCGCTGGAGTTCACCGACCCCGTGGACGGCACGCCGCGGCGCTTCGTCAGCGGACGGGTGCTGGCGGCATGGGCGGATCCGGTCGGCTGGCGGGGCTGACGGACCCTCGGGCCGACGGTCTGCGCCTCCTTGTGCGCAGTGTATTGACGGACAGTCTAATAACTTCTACCTTCGCGGCAGTGGCACCATCCCACCCTCGACTCCGCCCCACCGCGAAGGAGCCGGCATGCCGCCCCAGCCCGCCGTCACCCCCGGCGCCCCCGACCGCGAGCGCACCGCCCCGGACCGGGAACGCACCGCCGAACGCCTGCTCGCCTCCTCCGCGAAGCTCTCGTTCAACCCGCTCAAGGACGTCGACTGGGACGCCGACCCCGTCCCCGGCGCCTACTACTGCCCGCCCCGCCACCTCTCCCTCTACGGCACCGACCTGTGGGAGCGGATGACCGAGGGCGAGCGCATCGAACTCTCCAAGCACGAGGTCGCCTCGGTCGCCAGCGTCGGCATCTGGTTCGAGGAGATCCTCATGCAGATGCTGCTGCGGCACGCCTTCGACCGGGACCCCACCAGCAACCACGTCCAGTACGCGCTCACCGAGATCGCCGACGAATGCCGGCACTCGATCATGTTCGCCCGCATGATCGAAAAGATGGGCGCCCCCGCGTACGGCGCCGGATTCGTCGCCCACAACCTCGGCCGGCTGTTCAAGGCGATCTCCACCCACAGCCAGACCTTCGGCGGCACCATGTACGTCGAAGAGATCCTGGACGCGTTCCAGCGCGAAATGATGAACGACGACAGCCTCCAGCCGCTCACCCGGCAGGTCTCCCGGATCCACGTCATCGAGGAGGCCCGACACATCAGCTACGCCCGCGAGGAACTCGTCCGCAAGCGGCTCGGGTTCCTGCAGCGCCGGTGGGAGCAGCTGTTCCTCGGAGTGGTCATCTACTTCGCCACCACCGCGCTGATCCACCCCCGGGTCTACGCCGCCGTCGGCCTCGACCCGAAGGTCGGCAGGGCCGTCGCCCGGGCCAACCCCCACTGGCGCAGCACCAAGATCGAGATGGCCCAGAAGGTGATCGGGGTTCTGGACCGCGCCGGACTGGTCGGCGCCGCCAACCGCTGGCTGCTGCGCGCCGCCGGAGTGATCGCCTGAGCGGGAGTGGGTGGGCACCGGGGACGGGCGACGGCCTCGTCAGGGATTCCGTCGGGGGAGCACCGCGGCGGCCTGCACCGCGGTGGCCTGCACCGCGCCGGGCCGCCGCCCCGAAGTGACGGCGGCCCGGCCGGGCAGTCCTCAGCCCAGGTTCAGCACCTGGCCCGGCCGGATCAGGTCCGGGTTCTCGCCCAGCACCTGCTTGTTGGCGTTGTAGAGCTCGGTCCAGCCGCCGTCCAGCTCGTGGGTGCGGGCGATCTTCGCCAGCGTGTCACCCGGGCCGACGGTGTACGGCTGGGCGGCCGGGGTGCCGGCCGCCGGGGTGTCGGCGGCCGACGGGCTGCTGGTGGGCGGCGTGGACGTGCTCGGCTGCTGCGTGCCGACCGCCTGGCTCGGGTCGGTGTTCGGGGCGGTCGGCGAGGTGGTCGGTGCGGGCGACTGGTTGCCGCCGGTTCCGTTTCCGCCTCCGGTCTCGCCCTGGCCCTGGTCCTGCCCCTGGCCGTTGCCCGTGCCGTTGTTGCTGTTGCCGTTCTCCGTGCCGTTCCCGTTCCCGTGCTCGCTTCCGTTGCCGTTCTTGCCGTCGGAGGGCGTGGTGGGGTTCGGGCTCGGGGCGGTGCTCGGGTCGGTCGGCGGTGCCGGGACGACCGGGGTGGCCGGAGTGGTCGGGACCTGCGCGTCCGGAGTGGTGGTCGGGGACGGTGCAGCGGTCGGCGGCTGCGGGTGCGTCAGCTGCATGTAGCGCTCGTACAGGCTCTGGTGGCTGGTCCAGAACCAGCCGCCGTTCTTCTGGTACCAGTACACGTGGGACACCGGGTCGTAGCCGGGCAGGCCGGAGAAGATCGGGGCGGCGTTCGGGGCGGCGACGGTGCCGTCCGAGGCGGTGTTGGCGGCTGCCGCGCCGCGGGCACCGCGCAGCGCACCCGACTCGTCCGCCGAGTCGTTGGTGTCCACCACGCCGGGGGCGCTGGCCACGCGCAGGTCCGACGAGTCGGCGCACGAGGCCCACGGCTGCGGGCCCTCGGTGGCCAGGATGCGTTCGGCGACCGCGATCTGCTGGCTGCGGGTGGCGCCGTTGGGCAGCTGGGCGTACTGAGTGCCGCCGTAGTCGACCCAGCGCTGGGCGGTGATCTGGAGACCGCCGTACATGCCGTCGCCCGAGTCGAGACTCCAGTTGCCGCCGCTCTCGCAGTCGGCGACCCGGTCCCAGACCGCGCTGGGCGCGGCCTGTGCACCCGTCGCGGTGAGCAGTGGCAGTGCGATGCCGACACCGACGACGCCGGCCGCGGCGATGGCCCGCTCGGCGGCTTTCTCCGCCTGGCTCTGCTTGCGGTGACGCCCGGAACCCGTGAAGAGCATGCTCGATCCTCTCCGCACGCCTGCGAGGTGAGCTGTCGGGTTCGGACCCGGAGGGAGGCCCGGCCGCCGTCTGCCGGTCGGAGCCGGTTCGGGCGACTTCACCCCTAGCCGTGGGGGACGGCGACGTACCTGGTTCCCCCGTCCCCGCCCAGGGTTGTGGTGATCGACCCGGCAACGCGGCGGGCAGGGTTCGGCGTTGCCGCGTGCGGGGCCCGGCGGTGCGGGCCGGACCGAGCCTATTCACTCGAACGGAGCAATCACAAGCTCATCGCGCCGGCATCACGGGCGAGTCACGCCGGTCCGGCCGGGTTCGGACGCGGAGTGCCCGGGCGCGGGCGGGGAGGCGTGGCGGCCGTGCGTGGGCGACCGGTTGGCGGGAGTTCGGAGGCGGGGGAGCGGTCTGATCTGGTGGTCGGGGGATGGGTGGTCGGGGAGCGGTCTGATCGGGCGGTCAGGGGATGGGTGGTCGAGGGGTGGGTGATCGGGCGGTAGGGGGTGGGGTGATCGGATGCGAAAGTCTGACCGATCGGTGGGATTGGAGATCGGGTGGAGGGGAAGGCGGGCGTCCGGGCTCCGGTCGATGAATTTGGCTGAACGTCAACTTGCCTGAGAAACATGGCAGTTGAGGTGAACCAGGGCATTGCCGACCTTGCGGATAAATCATGCGACAGCCCGTTCGGGGGCTCCCTACCATCACGGTGATCGCTGTTCCCCGACCCGCTGTGGAGGTGCCCGTGGCTGCGCTGATTCCCGAAGTGCTCCGGGTGGAGCGCCAGTTCGCCCGTCTGTTCGTCGCCCAGTCGCTGTCCGTACTGGGGGACAGGGTGTCGTTCGTGGCGCTGCCGTTCGCGGTGCTGTCGATCGGCGGGTCAGCTGCCGATGTCGGCCTGGTGGCGGCGGCGGGCTTGCTGCCGATGCTGGTGTTCACGCTGGCCGGCGGCGTGTGGGCGGACCGGATACCGAGACAGCGGATCATGCTGGTCTCCGATCTGGTGCGGTGCGTGGTCCAGACGGCTGTTGCAGTGCTGTTGCTCACCGGGACGGCCCGGGTCGGGGTGCTGGCGGCGCTGATGGTGGTGTTCGGTGTGGCGGACGCTTTCTTCCTGCCCGCCTCCACGGGGCTGCTGCCGCTGCTGGTGCCCAGTGAACGGCTGGGCGAGGCCAATGCGCTGCGCGGGTTCGTCCACTCGGCGGGGCTGGTGGTCGGCCCGGTGCTGGCCGGCGCGCTGGTTGCCGTCGCGGGCCCCGGCGGCGCCCTGCTGGCGGACGCCGCGAGCTTCGCCGCCAGTGCCGCAGTGCTGGCGAGGCTCGGCGCGGTGGGCGGGAGGGCCGTCGCGGAGCGGGCCGAGCGACTCGGGTTCCTGGCCGAACTCCGGGTCGGCTGGCAGCAGGTGCGTCAGCGGTCCTGGGTGTGGTCGAGCATGCTCGTGATCGCGGTCTACCACGTGGTGGTGCTGCCCTCGGTGTTCGTGCTCGGTCCGGTGCTGGCGGATCGCGAGTGGGGCGGGGCCGGTGCCTGGGCCGCGGTGGTCACCGCCTTCGGCCTCGGTGCGATCGTCGGCGACGTGTGTGCCTACCGCCTCAAACCGGCCCGTCCGATGGCGGTGGCGGCCGTCGCGATGGTGGTTGCCTCCTGTCAGGCGCTGATCATCGGATCCGGCGCTCCGGTCGTGGTGATCGCTCTGCTGGAGGCGTGCACCGGAGTCGGCGTCTCCCTGTTCTTCGTGCTGTGGGAGACGTCACTCCAGGTGCACATACCCGAGCAGATGCTGTCCCGGGTCAGCTCCTACGACCACCTGACCGCGGAGGCGCTGATGCCGCTCGGCCTGGTGCTCGCAGGCCCGCTCTCCGACGGGATCGGCGTGCACCGGGCGCTGTTCGGCATGACCGCGCTGGCACTGCCGGCCGGCCTCGTCCTGCTCGCCCTGCCGGCGGTTCGGGGACTGCCTGCACGGCCGGCGACCATCCCTGCATCCACTAATCCATAAAAGATTGGAATATGATCGCCGATGTGCCCCCGCTCGATCGACGCCCGCGGAGCACCGCTCCACGCACCACGTCCCACGTACCACCCGGGAGTCCCCCATGTCCGTCCAGGCCCAGCCCCCACTGCCGCCCCCGGCAGCCACGCCGAGCGCCGCGGCGCGCACCACCCCGGGCGGCCGGCCCGGGGGCCGGCCGATCCGACTCGGGCTGCGCGCCAACCTCGCACAGTTCGGCCTGCTGGTGGCGGTCAACGCCCTGGTCGGCGGCATGCTCGGCCAGGAGCGGACGGTCCTGCCGCTGCTCGCGGATCAGGTCTTCCACCTGTCCGCCTACACGGGTGCGCTGACGTACATCCTGGCGTTCGGCGCGACCAAGGCGGTCACCAACTTCTTCGCCGGCACGCTCTCCGACCGGTACGGGCGCAGGCCGGTGCTGATCGCGGGCTGGCTGATCGCCCTGCCGATTCCGGCGATGCTGGCCTGGGGGCCGACCTGGGGGTGGATCGTCGCGGCGAACGTGCTGCTCGGCGTCAATCAGGGTCTCACCTGGTCCACCACCGTGATCATGAAGATCGACCTGGTCGGTCCGGCCCGGCGCGGCCTGGCGATGGGCCTCAATGAAGCGGCGGGCTACCTCGCGGTGGCCGTCACCGCGATCGGCACCGGCGCCATCGCCGCCCACTGGGGCCTGCGCCCGCAGCCCTTCCTGCTCGGCGCGGCCTACGTCGCGCTCGGCCTGGGCCTGACGGTCGCTGCTGTCCGGGAGACCCGCGAGTACGCCCGTGCAGAGGCCGCCGCCCACCCGACCTCGGCCGCCGCCACACCAGCGGCCACGGCCCAGGCGCACCCCGGCGGTGACCAGGCGGCGGTGCTCAGCACCGCCCGAATAGCCCGCACCACCAGCCTCGGTGACCGGGCGCTGTCCAGTGCCAGCTGGGCCGGCATGGTCAACAACCTCAACGACGCGCTCGCCTGGGGCATCTTCCCGCTGCTGTACGCCGCGCACGGTCTGGAGCTCGGCCGGATCGGCATTCTGGCCGCGCTCTACCCGGCCGTGTGGGGTGCGGGGCAGATGCTCACCGGCTGGTGGTCCGACCGGATCGGCCGCAAGCACCTGATCACCGCGGGCATGCTGCTGCAGGCCGTCGCCCTCGGCCTGGTCGCGGCCGGGACCAGCTTCCCGATCTGGGCCGCGGCCCAGGCCCTACTGGGCGCGGGCACGGCCCTGGTCTACCCGACGCTGCTGGCCGTCATTGGAGACGTCGCCCACCCCGCGTGGCGGGCGCGCGCCGTCGGCGTCTACCGGCTCTGGCGCGACGGCGGCTTCGCGGTCGGTGCGCTGATGGCCGGCATCCTCGCCGACGCGTACGGCGTGACCACCGCGATCTGGGCGGTCGCCGCGTTGACCGCGGTGGCCGGTGTCATCGTGGCGGTGCGCATGTACGAGACCCACCCGCGCAGCTGACCGGTCGTCAGCAGCAGACGGCCTCCTCGGCGGCGCGGGAACGACCGTCCCGGGGAGGCCAGCGAAGGAGTCACTCTAGGAGGAGCGACACAATGCCCAGCACCGCCGCGAGGACCGGCAGCACGGCGAACCAGACGAAGCCAAGGCGCAACGGAAGGCTGAGGCCGTTGCGGACCGGCGCTCCGGCGCGTCGGAGCCGGTCGGTACGGCGGATGTTCAGCAGCGCGAGTCCGACGCCGGGAGCGAGGGAGAGCAGCCACAGTCCGAACAGGAACCTGGCGCTGTCGCCCACCGCACGGTCGGTGCCGAACTCGACGCAGTGGCCGGTCGGAAGGCAACTCACCTCCAGCTCGGTGCCGAGCGCGTACGGGGCGGACCTGTTCGGAAGCTGCCGGTAGTCGCTCGCCGGGTCGGCGGTGCGCGGCTCGCCGTGGCCGGAGCAGCTGTAGGTCTCGTTGCGACCGCTGCGGCCGTTCGAGTCGCAGTGGTCCACCGTCATCCGCAGATGAGGGGTTCCGCGCCAGCCGGCCTGGTAGGTGAAGTCGGTGGCTCCGCCATAGGCGAAGCCGAAACCGAGAAGACCGATGAACAGGAGGACGGCGACCGTGAGCACCGCCCCGCAGCCGGCCGAGAGACGGGAGTTGCCGGACCTGAGGTACCGCTCGTCCGGATCGGGCCGCCGGTCGGGTCCGTCGGGCCCGGCCGCGTCGGGCGGTTCGTCAGGCTTGTCGGGGCCTGTCAGGCGGCCAGGTCTGGTGACGTCCATGGTTGATCCCCCGTCGGGTTCGTGCATGGTCGGCACCCTAGCGCCGGAGCAGATCCCTACGGGCTGACAGCGGCGTGGAACTGGGAGCGCAGGGCGGCGAGTTCGGACGTCCGAGCGCTGTGGGCGCGCAGGTGCTCGTCCAGTGCGCCGTGCTGGGAGCGGACGGAGAGCAGGGCGCGCCGCAGATGGACGGCCGCGACCGGGCGAGTGGCGTGGCCGGGTGCGCCGGGGGCGGGAACGGTGAGCCCGAGCGCCGTGTTGGACCGCAGGAAATCGGCGAGGATCTCCGGCTCCGCTGCACCCAGCAACGACTGGATCAGCGCGACCACCACCCCGGTTCGGTCCTTGCCGGACGCGCAGTGCACCAGGACGGCCCGGCGGTCGGCGGCCAGCAGGGCCCGGACCGCCGCGACGGCCGGGCGTCCGGCGAGCTCCGCCATCAACGGGTACAGCTCGGCCTGCTCCTCGGGCCAGCGCTGCTCCGCGAAGACCGGAACGTGCAGGTAGCGGATGCCGGAGTCGCCGAGCGCATCCGGGCGGGCAGTGGTCTCCGGAGTGCTGCGCAGGTCGAGGACAGTGCGCACGCCGAGGTCGAGCAGCGCCCGGGCGCCGTCGGGCGTCAGCCGGTCCAGCGCCCCGGAGCGGTACAGCACCCCACGGGGAAGTGTCCCGAGCCCGCCCGCGTCCCGGAAGTTGCGCACCCCGGGGACGGTGGGCCCGTCCAGTCCCGCTGCCGTCGGTTCGTCCGCGATCATGGCGGCCATCCTAGGTGGTGGGAATACCCGGCCCCGCCCGCGCCACCAGGGCCGGGCCGGTCGGCACCGTCCGGGCCCGCGGCCGGGGAGGCCGCGAGCCCGGCACCAGGGGCACAGGGGTGAGGAAGGGGCGGTCAGGCGAGGGTGATGCCGGGGTAGAGCGGGTGCTCCGACAGCAGGTCGACGGCGCGCTTGGCGACCGCGTCGCGGACGCCGGCGTCGAGCAGGTACTGCGCCTTGGAGGAGCCGGCGGCGGAGGTCGTGGACAGTACGGTGTGGATCAGGTCCGCCACCTCGTCGAACTCGGCGGCGCCCAGACCGCGGGTGGTGAGGGCGGGGGTGCCGAGCCGGATGCCGGAGGTGTACCAGGCGCCGTTCGGATCCTGCGGGACGGCGTTGCGGTTGGTGACGATGCCCGAGTCCAGCAGCGCCGCCTCCGCCTGGCGGCCCGTCAGGCCGTAGGAGGAGACGTTCGCCAGCACCAGGTGGTTGTCGGTGCCGCCGGTCACCAGCCGGGCGCCGCGCTTCAGCAGGCCCTCGGCCAGCGCGTGCGCGTTGTCCACCACCTGGTGGGCGTACACCTGGAACTCGGGACGCCGGGCCTCCGCGAACGCGACGGCCTTCGCGGCCATCACGTGCGACAGCGGACCGCCGAGCACCAGCGGGCAGCCCCGGTCGACGTGCTCGGCCAGCTCCGAGGTGCACAGCACCATGCCGCCGCGCGGGCCGCGCAGCGACTTGTGCGTGGTAGTGGTGACGATCTGCGCGTGCGCGACCGGGTCGAAGTCGCCGGTCAGCACCTTGCCCGCGACCAGGCCCGCGAAGTGCGCCATGTCGACCATCAGGGTCGCGCCGACCTCGTCCGCGATCTCCCGCATCCGGCGGAAGTTCACCAGCCGCGGGTACGCCGAGTATCCGGCGACCAGGATCAGCGGCTTGAACTCGAGGGCGATCCGCCGGACTTCGTCGTAGTCGACCAGTCCGGTCACGGGGTCCGTCCCGTAGCTGCGCTGGTCGAACATCTTGCCGGAGATGTTCGGCCGGAAGCCGTGCGTCAGGTGGCCGCCCGCGTCCAGCGACATGCCGAGCATCCGCTGGTTGCCCAGCTCGCGGCGGAGCTCCGCCCAGTCCTGCTCGCTCAGGTCGTTGACGTTGCGCACCCCCGCCCGCCGGAGCGCCGGGCTCTCCACCCGCTGCGAGAGCACCGCCCAGAACGCCACCAGGTTGGCGTCGATCCCGGAGTGCGGCTGCACGTACGCGTGCTCGGCGCCGAACAGCTCCCGGGCGTGCTCGGCGGCCAGCGACTCCACCGTGTCGACGTTCCGGCAGCCCGCGTAGAAGCGGCGGCCCGGGGTGCCCTCCGCGTACTTGTCGCTCAGCCAGTTGCCCATCGCCAGCAGCACGGCGGGCGAGGCGTAGTTCTCGCTGGCGATCAGCTTCAGCGAGGCGCGCTGGTCCTCGATCTCCGCGCCGATCGCCGCGGCGATCCGAGGTTCGACGGCGCGCACCACGTCCAGGGCGCTGCGGAAGGCGGTGTCGGCGGCAGGGCTGCCGAAGGTGTGCGGGGTCAGGGACTCGGCCAAGGCGGTCTCCTCGTACGGAACGGCGACGATTCGGACGGCCCAGGCGCTCGGCTACAGCACGTCGGAACCCGCAGGTTCCGTGCGGAGCCGCTCCCCGATGGTGAAATCCATCCCAGCGCGCCAGTCACGGCTCACCGCGATGCTACCAACCGCCCGGACCAGGTCCGGGCACACCCCGCTCGGCCCCCGCCCCGGGTGAGCGGCCGGGTGCGCGGCGCGGGCCGGTGACGGACAGCCCGCGGAACTCCCGGTGTGCGCGTTCGGGCCTTCGACATGATCGTGCGCATGACCTGGACCGTCTCCGAGCTGTCGCTGCGGATGACGTTCCTGCACGTCACGACCGAGTACGCCCGGCACAACGGGCACGCGGACCTGCTGGGTGAGCACATCGACGGGTTCACCGGCGCCTGAACCGACGTCGAAGTGCCGTGCGGGGCAAGGCGGATGGGGTACCCCTGATCGAACGGTCAGTCAGATGACCGGATAGCATACTGAGTATGGGACCTCTCGAACCGAATGTGCCCGAGCTGATCCTCGGCCTGATTATTTTCTTCCTGCTGTTCGCGGTGCTCGGCAAGGTCGTGCTGCCGCGCATCGAACGGACTCTTGCCGAACGCCACGACAAGACCGATGGCGGCCTGGTCCGGGCCGAGGCCGCCCGGGCCGAGGCCGAACGGATACGCGACGAGTTCCAGGCCGAGCTGTCCGCAGCCCGGCACGAGGCCGCCGCGATCCGGCAGACCGCCGCCGAGGAGGGCGCGGCCCTGGTCGCCGCCCTGCGCGCCGAGGGTCTCCAGCAGCGTGAGCGGCTGGTGGCCGAGGCGCAGGTCCAGCTGGCGGCCGACAAGGTGCTGGCCGAGGCCGAACTGCGCGAGGACGTCATCAAGGTGGCGACCGAGCTGGCCTCCCGGGTGGTCGGCGAGCCGCTGGCCGACCTGTCCTCGACCCGTGCCATCGCGGAGGAGTACCGCAACCGCGCCACCGTCTGACGTCCTGTCACCCGACAGCCGCAGACCCGGACGGGCCGTCCGCCCCCAGAAGTCCTGGGAGCGGACGGCCCGTTCGGCGTTCCGAGCGGCGCGACCGGACGCGCCAGGAGGTCGTGCCGCTGGGTGGGGCCTGACGTCGCCCGGTACTGCCCAAGCTCTTCCGGGGGCGGGAGCAGGACGGTGATGGACAGTTCGACGGCGACGACCTGGCGGGCGAGGTAGCCCGATCGGCCGGCGGCGGCTCCGACCCAGGATCCGGCGGTGTTCTTGGGCGTCCAGACGCCGCCGTGTTTCTCCACGGTGCCGATCTGGTCGCCGAGGCCGCGCACCACTTGGTAGTGGCCTCGGCAGCCTTCGTGGTCGAGTTCGAAGAGCCGGGGGTTCCACCGGCCGTCGGGCAGCAGGTTGGCGGGGCGGACGGTCAGGGGTGTGTCCTTCCGTCCGGGCGGGTCGGGGTGGGGCCTGGCGTCGGCGGCCGGCGGGGCCGGTGGGGTACAGGCGGCGGGGGGCCTGGTGCCGGCTGCCCGAGTTCGACGCCGTCGGCGAGTAACTACTTGACGGCGGCCGCGGCTTGGTGGCGGTAGGGGTGTTGGGAGCGGGAGGGGCCGTTCTCCCGAATTTCGTACATGTCTTGCGCGAAGTCGCGTTTGTTGCGGGTGCTTTCGAGGCGGCGTGCCGCGTTGCCGAGAAAAGGTCCACGGCGGCCGAGTTGGCTCGGAGCGCAGTCAGATCAGACTGATCATGGCGACGACGTGGCGGTGCGCTTGGCGAGCAGGCCCGCGAACATGATGATGATCAGACCGATCCCCACCCCGCACAACGTCCACAGCACCCGGTAGCCCTCCGCGGCATAATCGGAGGGCTGCGGAAGGTCCACGAGGACGAGCACCCCCGCGGCGATTGCCGCACAGTAGAGCGCGTAGTTGTAGAAGCGAATCGCCGCCCCGTGCATCAGCAGGACAAGCGCGACCACTTCGAGTCCACGCTCGACCGCGAACAGCCTGAGTCCGTGTTCACTGGCTGGCACCAGCAGCAACAGCGCAGCCCCGACTGCACCGATCAGCGTGCCAGCGAGGCGCTGCGCGGCTACGAGCGTGCTCTGACCCAGGCTCGGCTTCATCGCGACCATGGCTGCGATCGGCATCCAATAGCCGTGCGACAGGTTCAGTCCGAACGCAAGCGCGACGGTGCCGCCGATGGCCATGGCGCGGATCACCGCGAACATGACCATCGGCCCGGTCAGCTTCTTCCGCGAGGTATCGCCGGGGAGCTCTGCGACCGGCTGGGGCCGGTCCTCGCGCCCGCGGATCAGCCATGCAAAGAACGTCACCGCGATCCACAGCGCCGACCCCCCAGCCCAGGCGAGCACCTGGGCCCAGGTGTAACTGGTGATGCGGGCATGCTGATGGAAGCTGGATGCGAGCCCGAGGGTGACGACGAACCAGAGGTTGAGAAGCAGGGCTGCGACGAATCTGTGCACCCCGAACGCGGCCGCCAGGCCGGCCACCAGCGTGACCATGAAAGCCGCAAGCACCAGCCAGCCCCAGGCGTCTGCCCCGATGCCGAACCCCAACGCGGTCACCCCGGCGCCGATCAGCGCAAAGACGGCGATGTGGGACACGCGGTGCCCGTAGCCGCCTCCCGGGTCGGCCAACCCCGCGAAGAGCAGGCCGAACAGTGCGCTGAAAAGGTACTGCTCATGCCCGATCGCCCAGAAGACGAGCAGTGGCACCAGCGCGGCGTCCAGGAACATCACCGCGCGCGGCCAGTTGATCCCCGCGGGGCTGAGCTTGAACACGTTCGAGAGCGCGCTCATGATCTTCCTCCAATGAACGGGCCCGATCAACGCCTCACACGACCTGTGCACCACGAGCCTCGGCGACCCGGACCGTGATCAACAAGCAAAGCGTGACGACCAGACACACCCCGCCCCCACCGAGGCGGGGGCGGGGTCTGGTGTCAGCGGTGTGCAGGCCCGGACGGTGTGGCCGCGTGTGGTTTCGTCTTGAAGCCGCAATCGACGACCAGGCCACACAGCCCCGCAGGCTCAGCCGTTGGTGTGCTCGAACGCCTCAAACCAGCTGATACGCGGACCGACGAGGCCGACGGCAACCGAGCCCGCCTGCAACCCGGCCGACGACGACGGCTCGTCATGAGCCACCGCAGCAGTCGGCACGGCGGCGACCACCGCTGCGGCCAGGGCCACGGTCGCGGCAATCTTGGAGAGGTTCATTCGAAAGTTCATCTCAGGGACTCCGATCGTTTCTGGACGTAAGCCGGCCGGACCGCGTGGACGCGTGCCGCCCGGGGAGGCACGGAGAACATTTGCATGCGATGTGATGTCAATTCCTGATGTCGCAATTCGGTTGGGGCAAGCGGGTGCGCTTTCTCCCTCGTCCAGGTGACCCAACTTCACCCGTTCCGGCCGCTTTCCCTCAGCGGCGGGCTCGGGCACTTCGCTGCCGGAGCCGTCCACGGGGGCGGGGGCGATGTCTGGTGTCAGCGGTGGGTGGTGCGCAGGTGGCGTCGGCGTTCCTCGTCCACGTAGCCCTTGCCGGGGCTCGGGATCGTCCAGCCGTGGGTGCACACGGCCTTGGAGTACGCCCGGCCGGGGCAGCCGTCGGTCAGCGGCTTGTTGCGGCTGGTGTGCTTGCGGGCGGGTAGTCGGTGTCGTCGGCAGGGTGGTCGGTGCGGGGCGCGTGGTGCCCGGCCGCGGGGGCGCTCTCCTTCGGCCGGCGGGCCGGGGGCGAGGCCTGGCGCCGCTTGTCGGCCTGCTTCAGCGGGGCCCACTCGTCCTCGGTGAGGCGTCGCCGATGCACACGGGTTCGGTGTGGTGGTACCAGGTCTCCCAGTCCTGCTCGACCAGTCGGCCGGCCTGGGCCTGGGCGGCTTCGGGGGTGTCGGCTTCGACGGGCACCACGTGCACGGTGATGACGTCCATGGCGACGATGCCCTTGGGCATGCTGCTTTCTGGCTGCTCGGGATGGGGCCTGGTGCCGGCCGGCGGCGGGCCTGGTGTCTACGCGGCCTGGGCGGCGGCCGGCGGCGAGGCGTTGAGGGCCCGGAGTACGGCTTCGGCCATGGCGGGGGTGAGGTGCGAGCGCGTGATCTCGAGCTGCCGAACCGGGCGCGGTGGACGTTGACGACGGCGCGGGGCGATGCCCAGGACGTTCCGGGGCCCCGGTTCCAGCGCAGGGTGCGGGTGGTGTCCTCGCCGTGGCGACGGCTCGCGGTGCTGGACGGCTGGCCGGTGGTGAGCGGCGCGGCCTTCAACCTCCGGGCGACGGCGGTGACTTCGTGCACGTCGGTGAGGTGCTGGTGCTGCCTGCGGCTCATCTCGGCGACCGCTGCGTTCAGGGTGGGCAGCCGCCGCCGCTGGACGTCGCGGGCGACCTGGGCGGGGGTCTTGGCCCGGGTGACGGCGATGTCCCCGGCGTCCAGGCCGTGGCGGTCCGTAGTCGGCGCCGTCGGGGAGGGCGGCATTCACCCACCACCGGTCGCGGCGCAGGCGTTCCTGCTGGACCAGGGCGCACACCCCGTCCTCGGCGCGGGCCAGTTCGACGCACGGGTGCCAGTCCGGTATCCGCCGGGGTTCGACGGTCCACTCGTCGGCACCGAGGGCGTGGGCGAGTCCCTCGGCGGGCGCCAGCAGTTCGGCGCGGGGCGGGGCGAGTTCATCTCGGATGGTGGGCACTGGTGTCCCCTGCAGCGGTGCGGGGGGCTGGTGTCAGCAGCGGATGTCACGCAGCGAGCAACTGCGGTGCGCGGACGTCGGGTTCGTGGCCGTTGCTGTATCCGGACTCGCGGTCGTCGCTCTAGAAGATGTCCAGGGCGTCGGCTTCGGCGGCCTCGGGGCTGTCGGCGTCCAGTTAGGTCTCGGTGTTGTCGATACGGACGGTGTAGCGGGGAACTGCGGTCTCCTCTGGGTGGCGCGAGGTGGGGGGCTGGGGCCCGGCCGGCGTCGGGGTGTTCCGTTGTGGAGGCGGTTCGCGCGCGTGCGCGCACGCGATGCGGCGGCACCCCGGCCGGCCTCCACGCGCGGCCCCGCAAGGGCAACGCTCCCCGATCGGTCCTCTCTCCCTGGTCGTGGTCGAGCAATTGGCGGGGCGCCGCGCTCAAGGAGGCTTCCGTGTCCGCGAGTTCACGCCGTAGGCCCCCCTTCCCCCGCACTGGGCCCGCCTTCGCTGCGCGGTGACGAACCGCGACGGCTGGGTGTGCCGGCACGTCCGCTACGACACCGGCGAACTGTGCGCCGAGCCCGCGCGCCACTGCGACCACATCGTCCCCGCCTCCGAGGGCGGCAGCGATGACCCCTCCAGCCTCCGCGTGTTGTGCGACTGGCATGTGGCTCCGCAAGGACGCCGCCGAGGCCGGTCGCGCCCGCAAGAAGGCTGCCGCGAGCCGCGGGCAGCCCACCCGAACCCGCCGACCGCACCCCGGGGAGGTCCGTTGAACGTCGATCCAGCTCTGAAGGACCCGCGTGGTACTCCAGCCGTAGATGTGATCTTGTGAGTGAGGTCGGTGCGGAGACGGCTGCGGCCACCGGTGATCATCGTGAGGTGGGTGGCCTGACGATGAAGTGGTGGCCGCAGGTCACGGCGTAGTGCCTGCCCGTTGGCAGGTGATGTTCGAGGGGCTGACGAGCTGGATCTCGGGCCGCTTCGCGCGGCTCGAACCCTGTCTTCGGGCACGACAGTTGATGGTCGGCTTGCTGGCAGACTTGTTACGCAAGAACTGCTGGACGATCGTCGGGGGGCGCCACCCCATACGGCCGGCAGTACCTGCTCGGCCGGGCCAAGTGGGACCCCGACCTCGTGCGGGACGACCTGCGAGCCTTCGTGCTGGACCTGGACCACCTGGCCGACGACCAGGCAGTGCTGGTGGTCGACCAGACCGGCGACCTCAAGAAGGGCACCCACACCGTCGGCGTGCAGCGCCACCTCACCGGCACCGCTGGGGGGATCGAGAACGCCCAGGTCGCCGTCTACCTCACGACGCCTCCCGGGCGGGCACGCCGGCATCGACCTGTCCACCATTGTCAAGATCGCCGGAATCCGCTGGACGGTCGAGGAGACGTTCCAAAGCTCAAAGACCCTGGCCGGATTGGACGAGCACCAGGTTCGCCGCTGGGACTCCTGGCACCGCTGGGTCACCCTCGCCCTGCTCGCCCACGCCTTCCTCGCCATTTCCGCCGCCCTCGAACGCCAGGGCCGGGCCAGGGCCGACGACGGAACCAGCCCCGACGGACTGATCCCGCTCACCTGCAACGAGATCCAGTACCTCTTCACAGCCCTGACCGCGCAGCCCGCTCACGACCTCGCCCACTGATTGCGCTGGTCCACCTGGTGCCGACGCCGCCAAGCTCGCGCACAACGCAGCCGCTATCGCCGCCAAGCCGGCCTGCAACCATGACGATCACATCTGGAGTATTAGGCTGCGGTCGAAGCGTCCCGGTAGAGCATGGTGCGGAAGATCCCGGAGACCGTGGCCCCCACCAGAAGTGCGCAGACCAGGATCAGGGCAGCGATCAGTCCGCCCGCAATGGCAGGCCCCACGCTGTTCGACTCCACTCCGAGCATGAATGCCACGAATCCGATGACGACCGAGAGGACCATGGGCAGCGCGATCCACAGCGAGCCGTACACCTGCCGGGAGAAGGTCTCGCGCAGCATCCGCGCCGACCGGCGGGTGCCCTCCGTCACTCCGAGCCCGTCGATCATCATGGCCGGCAGCGCCAGGTAGGTGGCGACGGCCCATCCGGCGCTGAACAGTTCGTCCGTGATCCAGCCGACGACCGGGATCCGTTCCAGCTGTCGGATGAGCAGCAGAACCGTCGTGTTGAGCAGGCTCCACGCCAGCAGCCGTCGCCAGTGCCGCAGGGCTCGCCGATAATTCACGCCGATTCGGGCGGGCTCTCCCCGCAGCACGCCATCGACCGCGCAGATCATCGCGGCGCTGGAGAGGGTGAGCGCGAATCCCAAGAGGAGATAGCCGACGCCTATGGAGATCACATCGAAGGTGGACGGTGACGGCTCGGCCCAATCCCGAAGGAACGCCAGCACCGCCACGCCACCGGAGATCAGCGCCAGCGCGGCACCGCTGAGCAGCGGGAACACCAGCAGGCGGCGGTTGTTTCGCAGCACCCCGAAGGACACACGTACGGGCTGAACGGTACTCACGAGAGGGTCCCCACGGGTGGTCATGTTTCGCCGACGCGCCACAGGCTATGCCAGTCGTCATGCCGCTCATCACGGAGGCGTCACCGTCACAATCCGGAGCGATTCGTGACACAGACAACACATCGCTCAGCCGGCCCCTGGACGCTCGCCAGAACCTCCGAATGATCACTCGTTAGTTGAAGTCGGCTCCGCGTCGAGTCTCACCATTTCCTACCAAAAGATCACATCTGCGACTGTAGTGCTAGGCGGTCCGGGCCGCGCTCATCGAGTTGTACGAAAACGAACTCGACCGCGAGCCTGGCGACTTGGTGGCGATCGACATCGCCGCGGCCATGCCCGCCCGTGCCGCCGAGCTCGACGCCGTGGTCAAGCGCGAAGGCCAGATGATCCCCGGCGGCAACCGCGCCGGGATGATGGTCCTGCACCAGGCATCGTGCAGGCCCGGACGAACCGGTCAAGCGGGGCCGGTCACCTCGCCGAGATTCGCGGTGAGGGCGAGGGCCCCAAGTGCGGCCACAACGTCCGCGACGCCGTCGGTGCCCGCTGGGGCAACCGTGCCTGACGAACCCCCACCACGAGCCATCGTGCCATGGCGGCTCTTGAACTTGCCGCGCAAATCGAACGTCGTCAAAACTTCGAGCAGCTGCCCACTACGGCGGCTTTCATCGCGCGATCCGGAGGTAGACATGGCGGACGAGCAGACGAACGACGAAGGCACGGCCCCCAAGAAGGACGGATTCGCCAATGGCGAGGTAATCAGCATCGAGGGTGAGGAGCACGTCATCGTCAGGGAAGACGAAATCACGGGCGTCATCGAGCGCTGACAGGTGATCAATGGCTCCAGCCTTTCGGAAGGAGGTTGGAGGCATTGATCGTTCCGGCGCGAGCGTCCCAGGCGCGCTGTCCACCCTCCGCATGCCGACCTCGAAGGGGGCCCGCTATGGCACGCCGCAAGACCCGGGCCGCCGGCCCCACGGACGAGGTCCTGCGCATCGCCCGCACGGTCGTCTACTGCGACGCCTGTCTGGACGCCGAAGTCCCGCTTGCCGTTGCCCACGAACTGTGGGCCCACGACATGAAGTTGCCCTTCGCGGCCGGCGAGGACATCTCGGTGGAGGCGGCCCGGCTGCTGGAGGAGCGCGCGCACTGCGAGACAGACGGGATGTGAGAACCCGCCGTAGGCGCGGACGGACACCGAAGCCGAGCCAGTCACCGCTTCACACCCCTGACTCACCTGCACGGGTGGTTTGGCATCTGGTGCCGCGAATGTCGCGGAAGGCACTCATAGCCTGAGCCCCGTACGTCGAACGACAGCACATGCGGCACTTCCGAGGAGCGTAGATGCCCAACTTCCAGCTCGGTGAAGTTCCCACCGGCTTCGTGTTCAACGAAAGCGACGGCCTCATCCACTACAGGTACGGACTCCTCCTGCCGATCCCTCAGCCCAACCAGACCGGCGTATGGGGCGACGCCTACTTCAGCCTCGGCTCCAGCTGGGTCGATGTGCGGCTGAAGGTGCAGTTCCACAACGGCACGACCTGGCTCCCCGCCAAGGACTGGGACGTCAGTCAGGGTGGTGCCCGCGTCACCGAGAAGCTCCCCAAGGGGATCCAGAAGATTCACGTCGGACGCGTGAAGAAGAGCAGCAGCGACGTGGTGGACGACAACCCGGTCGGTTGGCTCATCGAATACGTCTGACGGATCCGAGCTCACCCTGCCGCGCCCCGGACTGGCCTCGCGCCGGGCCGGGGCGCGTCGCGTTGGCTCACCCTGGGCGCAGGACCAGGGCTGTGCGCCTGAGTTGAGGAGGGCAGCCTTGATCATCTACGAGGCCGTCCGCACGATCGCGGACACCGTCCCGCATCTGCACCGCACGCCGGCAGGCGAGTTGCTGCGCTGGTCGGGCCGCGCGTTCCGGCCGGACTGGAAGTACACGCCGGAGCAGTGCCGCACCCTGGCGCGCTGGTAGGAGCTGCGCGACGACGCCGTGGTCGAGGACCCGAACGACCCGGAGACGTGGGGCCGAGCCTTCCGCCACGAGTCCGGCACCCTGCGCCGCCTCAAGGGCTGAGGCAAGGACCCCGGCGATGGCCTCGGTCTACGCGGTACGCGGCGGCCTCCCGCCTCCTGTCGATCGCTTTCTACTGGCTGGTGCGGGCGGCTGGAGACCGGCCGCGTGATCGGCGGCCCCGGCTACCGCCCCGGGGCCCCGCTCGGCTCCCTGTGGGCCGACTTCAACAAGGCGATGGGCAGGCGGACCGGCTCGGGGCTGTCAAGGCCGCTGCCAGTCGACACCCGCAACTCCTTCCCCGCCGAAGACCTCAAGCGTGAGGCCCAGCGGGCCGAGGACGCGTTCCGCGCCGAGATCACCGACCGCGTCGAGAAGCACGAGCGCGAGCGCGCCGGCTGGGGCTCGGCCGCCCTGGACGACCCCGAACTGGTCGCCGGGGAGATGGAGTTCCTGGAGTCGCTGAAGTCCGGCAGCACGGGGGCGGGCGGGGTGCTCGTCCAGGACGGCGGCGGGAACTGATCCACAACGAGCTACAGAACGACCCCGGGGCGATCGGCTACCCACCCCCACCCCCACTGCCGCTGCCAGGCCGTGCCGATCTTCTCCCGCCACTATCAGCTTCCCTCCGAGAATGGGAAGTTCGCCCGGATGTGGCGGGACTTCGGCGGCGGGTCGCTGCTGGCCGACTGGCGCAGCTACTACTCCGGTGGAAGGCCTGCTGTCCAGTGGCGTCCATCGCCGCCGCGGCGTCCGGCAAGCTGTTGTCCTCCGGCGTCAGGTACGGCGCGGAGGCGTACCAGTGGGAGCCGGGCCCGTCGGCGCAGGCGGCGTTCGCGGGCCCGGACGCGGTGACGGCGGCCACGCCGACCGGCCAGCAGGCCGAACACGGACAGCGCGACCGCGACGGCGCGTCGACGGCAGGAAAGTGTGGGGGAGTGCGCGTTCCGAAGACCTCTCCAGGAGGTGGCGAGGACGGCGGCCCGGGGCGCGAAGTGGGCGCGCGCGGCTGGGTCACCGGTCAGGCACCGAGCCGAGGTTGACGTGACCGGCCACTGATGTAGACCTGTGCCGAATCGTCGTCAACCCTTGCTGACGCCCGCGGCTCGATCCTTGAAGACGACGCCGAACTGCCCTGATGCTCGATGCAGTCGTCAGCCGGCCGCTCCGTCCGTCGGGCCGTGCCAGGTCCGGTCGTCGGACGCCGGGCCGAGGCGGTCGGGTGCGGCCGCCGGCGGCGTCGGTGCGTTCGCCGGGAGGAAGGACTCCAGGCCGCGCAGGAACACCTCGATCTTGAAGGCGTACCGCTGGTCGCCGTCGCCCTCCATCATGGCGTCCGCCATGCGCTGCAGGGTCGGGAAGCGCTCGGCCGGCAGGTCGTGCAGGTAGCCACGCAACTGGTCGAAGTAGGCGCCGAGATCGGTGCCCCGGGCCAGCCGCTCGTTGTACACCCAGGCCTCGTACGCATCGGTGTCGATGATCTGGCCCAGGGCGTCCAGCGCCCAGGCCGCCACCTGCGGGGGCAGTCCGACCTGGAGCAGCAGGTCGAGCAGGAACTCGGTGATCCGCAACTGGCTCTCGCCCACCGGGATGCTGCCCAGTGACACCAGCGCCACGTCCCGATGAGCCGTCAGCACCCGCTGCGCCTCGAAGCAGATCTCGGTGATCTGCTCCTTCCAGCGTTCGGGCTCCGGCCGGAGCGGCAGGCGGATCTCCGCCGTGACCTGCTCCAGCATCAGGTCGAACAGCTCCTCCTTGTTGGAGACGTGCGCGTACAGCGAGGCCGGACCGGTGCCGAGCTCCTGCGCGACCCGGCGCATCGTCACCCCGGCCAGGCCCTCGGCGTCCAGCACGCGGATCGCCGTGTCGACGATCAGCGAGCGGCTGAGCGGCTGGCGCGGGTCGGCCTTGCGTGGCTTGTGCCACGGGATCGCGGGCATCTGCGCGGGCATCGGGCCACCTGCTTTCGCTGAACGTTCTACCGTCGATCATCGTACTCGGGGCGAACGCCGTTCGACCGGTGGGCGAAGCATCCGGTTCGGGGGCAGGTCCCAGGGGGCTCAAGTGCTGGTCAAGGCCCTCGGGGACGAGTCCGGGTCGGTCTCCGGGGGAAGTCGGGGTAAATCCGTTTGACGGGAACGCCGCTCGGCTCGTAGAACAGTGTTCGTTAGAAGAAACACCGTTCACTGCGCGGCCCCAGTCCACCGCGCCCTGGCATTCAGCAGGAGTATGCAATGACCGACGCGGTCGGACTTTCACCTTCGGCGACACCGCCCTCCGCGGGCGGGGCCGAACCCTACCGTTGGCGCTGGGTCGCGCTGTTCGTCATCCTCGCCGCCGAGGTGATGGACCTGCTCGACTCGCTGGTGACGAACATCGCCGCCCCCGCGATCCGGCAGGACATCGGCGGTGGCGAGTCCACCATCCAGTGGCTCGGCGCCGGCTACACGCTCGCGATGGCGATCGGCCTGATCACCGGCGGCCGGCTCGGAGACATCTTCGGTCGTCGCCGGATGTTCATGCTCGGCGCGGCCGGGTTCACGCTCGGCTCGCTCGCCTGCGGCATCGCCCAGGAGCCCTGGCAGCTGATCGCCGCCCGGATCGCCCAGGGCCTGCTCGGCGCGGTGATGCTCCCTCAGGGCCTCGGCATCATGAAGGAGATCTTCTCGCCGAAGGAGCAGGGCGCGGCCTTCGGCATGTTCGGTCCGGTGATGGGCCTGTCCACGGTCGGCGGTCCGATCCTGGCCGGGTGGCTGATCGACGCCGACTTCGCCGGCACCGGCTGGCGGATGATCTTCCTGATCAACATCCCGCTGGGCCTGTTCGCCTTCATAGGCGGCCGGGTCTTCCTCCCGGCGCAGGCGGAGGGCCGGACGGTCCGGCTCGACCTGGTCGGCGCGCTGCTCGCGGCCGTCGGCGCGGCCACCGTCATCTACCCGCTGGTGCAGGGCCGTGAGCACGACTGGCCGCTGTGGGCGTTCGCGCTGCTGGCGGTCGGCGTGGCGGTGTTCGGTGTGTTCGGGTGGTACGAGTCGCGGCGCAAGGCCGTCGGAGCGGATCCGCTGGTCGAGCCGAGCCTGTTCGCCAAGCGTGGCTTCAGCGGCGGCATGGTGCTCGGTCTGATCTTCTTCACCGCCATGACGGGCTTCTGGCTGACGTTCAGCCTCTACACCCAGCTGGGCCTGCACTACAGCCCGCTGAAGTCCGGCCTGGCGGGAGTGCCCGCCTCGGTCGGCATGGTGATCGCGTTCGTCGCCTCCCAGGCGCTCCAGCGCTTCGGCCGCAAGGTGATGCACGCGGGCCTGTTGGTGATGCTGGCCGGCGTGCTCGGCCTGATGTACACGCTGCACAGCCAGGGCGCGGGCGTCACCCCGTGGCAGACGGTGCCCGCGCTGCTGGTCACCGGACTGGGCATGGGCCTGGTGATGGCCCCGTTCTTCGGCATGGTGCTGGCCTCGGTGGACGCGCACGAGACCGGCTCCGCCTCGGGCACGCTGACGGCCGTTCAGCAGCTGGGCGGCGCGCTCGGCAGCGCCATCCTCGGCACGGTGTTCTTCGAGCGGCTGAAGACGGCCGACTTCGCCGGCGCCGAGCAGCTCACCCTCTGGTCCGAGATCGCGATGCTGGTCGCGGTGTTCGCCGCCATATTCCTGCTCCCCAAGCACGCCCGCCCCGAGGACGGCGAGGGCGCGCCCGAGGGGAGTGCCGACGCCGCGGCCACGGTCGACGTCCGCAAGGAGGGGGAGCACCAGCCGGTGTGACGCCACGTCAATGACCGGCCGGTCGGTCGCCCT
>NZ_NNBO01000022.1:112978-113370 GCF_002803145.1 Kitasatospora sp. CB02891
CAGGGCGACCGACCGGCCGGCCACTCGAATCAGCCCGACTCGGCCGACGATGCGCGCCGACCGTCAGCCTCAGCCGTTGTACGCGGCGAACATCTTCGAGAACTGGTAGGGGGTCTGCGGAATGTTGGTGCACTTGGGCAGCGAGCCGGTGCAGGCGTTGGCGTCCCGGGTCATCTCCCAGAAGGCCAGCTCTCCGAGGTGGTTCTGCTGGGCGAAGGCGAGCAGCTGCTGGGCGTCGGAGATACCGAACACCTCGGAGGCGGTGTCGTTCTGGCCGAGCATCGGGGTGACACCGACCATGGCGTAGGCCTGAGCGTCCGTCAGGTTGGTCCAGACGGAGCGGATCTGCGCCTGGGTGGACTGCGCGGACTGGATCGCGTAGGCGCCCATCT
>NZ_NNBO01000023.1:0-101119 GCF_002803145.1 Kitasatospora sp. CB02891
CCGAGGGCTTGTCCTCAGTTGCTCGCGTCCACTGTGTTGGTTCTGAAACCACGAACAGAACCCCGTTCACCAACGGGTTCCGGTTCGACAGTTTCATAGTGTTTCGGTGGTCATAGCGTGAGGGAAACGCCCGGTTACATTCCGAACCCGGAAGCTAAGCCTCACAGCGCCGATGGTACTGCAGGGGGGACCCTGTGGGAGAGTAGGACGTCGCCGAACAAATTTTCTGGAGAAGCCCCCTGACGGGATGTCAGGGGGCTTTTCTGTTGTAAGGTCAATTCCGCACACTTTGTCGTTGGCACCACAGGAGGCTCCGCACAGTGGAGGTCCAGGAGACGCGCGTCCAGACCGACCGGGTCCTTACGATCCCCAATCTGCTGAGCATGGCTCGGCTGGTGGGCGTACCGATCTTTCTCTGGTTGGTGTTGTGGCCGGTCTTCGGGGGGCCGAAGAATGACGGGTGGGCGATTGTCGTCCTGATGCTGAGCGGGGTCAGCGACTATCTGGACGGGAAGCTGGCTCGGCGGTGGGGGCAGGTCAGCCGGCTGGGGCAGTTGCTGGATCCGGCGGCGGACCGGCTGTACATCGTGTCGACGCTGGTGGGGCTGACGTGGCGGGAGATTCTGCCGTGGTGGCTGACGGCGTTGCTGGTGGCCCGGGAGGCGTTCGTCGGGGTGGTGCTGCTGCGGCTGAACCGGGCGGGTTACGGGCCGTTGAACGTGAGCTTTCTGGGGAAGGCGGCCACGTTCAATCTGATGTACGCGTTTCCGCTTCTGCTGCTGGGGGTCGGCGACGGGTGGGTGCACCAGGTTGCGAAGGTCGTGAGTTGGGCGTTCATCTGGTGGGGGACGACGCTGTACTGGTGGGCCGGCGCCTTGTATGCCGTGCAGGCTCGGCAGATGCTGCAGGCGGAGCGTTCGGCTGCCGTTTGAGATCAGCCTGAGACGTTTCACACGGCCTCCACGGTGAGTCGGATCATTTCTTCCGGGTAGACATGCGTCGGACCGGTTTGATGGACCCGCAGGGGTTCACCACCGCGAAGGAGGACGCACCCGTAATGAAAGCCGTTGTGATGGCGGGCGGGGAGGGCACTCGACTCCGCCCGATGACTTCCAGCATGCCCAAGCCGCTGTTGCCGGTCGCCAATCGGCCGATCATGGAGCACGTGCTGCGGTTGCTGAAGCGGCACGGCCTCACTGACACCGTGGTGACTGTGCAGTTCCTGGCGTCGCTGGTGAAGAACTACTTCGGCGACGGTGAGGAACTGGGGATGCACCTCACCTATGCCAACGAGGAAACACCGCTGGGAACGGCCGGCAGCGTCAAGAACGCCGAGGACGCGCTGCGGGACGATTCGTTTCTGGTGATCTCCGGTGACGCACTGACCGACTTCGATCTTTCCCAGTTGATTGACTTTCACCGGGAGAAGGGCGCGCTGGTGACGGTGTGCCTGACCCGGGTGCCGAATCCGTTGGAATTCGGTATCACCATCACGGACGACGAGGGCAAGGTCGAGCGCTTCCTGGAGAAGCCGACCTGGGGGCAGGTGTTCTCGGACACCGTGAACACCGGTATCTACGTGATGGAGCCGGAGGTCTTCGACTACGTGGCCGCGGGGGAGTCGGTCGACTGGTCGAGCGACGTGTTCCCGCAGTTGCTCAAGGAGGGCAAGCCGGTGTTCGGCTATGTCGCCGAGGGCTACTGGGAGGACGTGGGCACCCACGAGAGCTACCTGAAGGCCCAGGCGGACGTGCTGGAGGGGAAGGTCCAGGTCGAGCTCGACGGGTTCGAGATCTCGCCGGGCGTGTGGGTGGCCGAGGGCGCCGAGGTGGACCCGGAGGCGGTGCTGCGCGGGCCGCTGTACATCGGTGACTACGCCAAGGTCGAGGCCGGTGTGGAGCTGCGTGAGCACACCGTGCTGGGCTCGAACGTGGTGGTGAAGCGCGGGGCGTTCCTGCACAAGGCGGTGGTGCACGACAACGTGTACGTGGGGCCGCAGTCGAATCTGCGCGGGTGCGTGGTCGGGAAGAACACCGACGTGATGCAAGCGGCGCGGATCGACGAGGGGGCGGTGATCGGTGACGAGTGCCTGATCGGCGAGGAGTCGATCATCGCGGGCAACGTCCGGGTCTACCCGTTCAAGACGATCGAGGCCGGGGCGTTCGTCAACACCTCGGTGATCTGGGAGTCCCGCGGCCAGGAGCACCTGTTCGGGGTGCGCGGCGTGTCGGGCATCCTGAACGTGGAGATCACGCCGGAGCTGGCGGTGCGGCTGGCGGGGGCGTACGCGACGACGCTGAAGAAGGGGGCCACCGTCACCATCGCGCGAGACCACTCGCGGGGTGCGCGGGCGTTGAAGCGGGCGATGATCTCGGCGCTGCAGACCAGTGCGATCGACGTCCGGGACTTGGAGAACGTGCCGATGCCGGTGGCCCGGCAGGCGACGGCGCGGGGGAGCGCGGGCGGGATCTTCCTGCGGACCACGCCGGGGGTGCCGGACTCGCTGGACATCCTGTTCTTCGACGAGCGCGGCGCGGACCTGTCGCAGGCCGGGCAGCGGAAGCTCGACCGGGTGTACGCGCGGCAGGAGTTCCGGCGGGCGTTCCCGGGCGAGATCGGCGACCTGCTGCACCCGGCGAGCGTGTTCGACTCGTACGCGACGAACCTGCTGCGGGAGGTGGACACCACCGGGGTGCGGGAGGCCGGGCTGAAGGTGGTGGTGGACGCCGCGCACGGCAGTGCGGGGCTGGTGCTGCCGAGCATCCTGGGCCGGCTCGGGGTGGAGACCCTGACGGTGGCCGGCGGCCTGGACGAGGCGCGGCCGACGGAGGGCGCGGACGAGCGGCGGGCGGCGCTGGCCAGGCTGGGCGAGCTGGTGGCGTCCTCGCGGGCCGCGTTCGGGGTGCGGTTCGACCCGGTCGGCGAGCGGGTGTCCTTCGTGGACGAGCAGGGCCGGGTGATCGAGGACGACCGGGCGCTGCTGGTGCTGCTGGACCTGGTGGCGGCGGAGCGGCGGGCCGGGCAGGTGGCGCTGCCGGTGACGACGACGCGGATCGCCGAGCAGGTGGCGGCGTACCACGGCACCCAGGTGATCTGGACGACGACCTCGCCGGACGACCTGGCGAAGGCCGCGGCGGCGGACGGCACGATCTTCGGCGGCGACGGGCGCGGCGGTTTCGTGGTCCCGGAGTTCTCCGGGGTGCTGGACGGCGCGGCGGCGTTCGTGCGGCTGGTGGGCCTGGTGGCGCGGACGCAGCTGACGTTGAGTCAGATCGACGCGCGGATCCCGCAGGCGCACATCCAGAAGCGGGACATCGCGACGCCGTGGGCCGCGAAGGGCATGGTGATGCGTTCGGTGGTGGAGGCGGCGGGCAACCGCAAGCTGGACACCACGGACGGGGTGCGGGTGGTCGAGGCGGACGGCCGGTGGACGCT
This sequence comes from Kitasatospora sp. CB02891, assembly GCF_002803145.1. Classification (NCBI taxonomy): domain Bacteria; kingdom Bacillati; phylum Actinomycetota; class Actinomycetes; order Kitasatosporales; family Streptomycetaceae; genus Kitasatospora; species Kitasatospora sp. CB02891. The sequence goes on from NZ_NNBO01000023.1 coordinate 3,436, forward strand.
GGTCCTGCCGGACCCGGCGGAGGCCGTGACGCACCTGTGGGCGGAGGGCCCGGACGACGAGGCGACGGAGCGGCTGCTGGACGAGTGGGCCGCGGTTGTGGACGGCGCCGGGAGGTAATGCGGAGACGTTAGGTGGGGGCGGGCCTGCGGGTCCGTCCCCTCCGGTCGTTTGTCACGATCGTGTGCCGAAAGGGTCCTGCGGGCCCGGGGGCTGGTCGTGGGCCGCTGTACGGTCGTGAAACGATGTGGCGCATGCCAGCAACGCCGACGCCGAGTGACCCGAACGGGCGGTTCCGCCGTCCGGACGCCTCGATGTCCCTGCTGACCACGGTGATGGACCACTCGCTGGACGACGGGTACGCGGAGGCGGCCCGGGCGCGCGGGGCGGAGGGCCGGTCGCGGCTGCCGGCGACGGCGAAGGGGCGGCTGGTGCTGGCCCTGGGGCTGGCGCTGGCGGCGACGGTGGTGACGGTCGGGGCGGTGAACACCCAGGAGGCGGCGCCGGTCCTGGCGCAGGAGCGGGACGCCCTGGTGAGCCGGGTGAACGACGCCAACAAGGCGGCGGACGCGTTGCAGCGGCAGGTCGAGAAGGACCGCGACAGGGTCGCGGACGCGCAGGCGCAGGCCCTGCAGTCGGGGGACGACGGCGGGGTGGCGCAGCTGGCGGCGGAGGCCGGGACCGGGGCGATCACCGGGCCGGGGGTCAAGCTGGTGATCGAGGAGGCGTCCGGTGTCGGCTCCGGCGGCAATGTGAGCGACCCACGGAACGCGGAGGGCTTCGCCAACAAGGGCCGGGTCCAGGACCACGACCTGCAGTACGCGGTGAACGGCCTGTGGCTGGCGGGCGCGGAGGCGGTGTCCGTGAACGGGCAGCGGCTGACGGCGCTGTCGGCGATCCGGGCCGCCGGTGACGCGATCCTGGTGGACAACCGGCCGCTGGTGCCGCCGTACACGCTGCTGGCGATCGGGGACGGGCCGCGGCTGGCGCAGGCGTTCCAGGACAACGAGGGCGGCCACTACCTGAAGGTCATCCAGGACAGCTACGGGATCCGGTCGACGGTGTCCGCGCAGAAGTCGTTGACGCTGCCGGCCGCGCTGGGCGTGACGCTGCGGGTGGCCGGGACGCCGTCGCCGGAGCCTTCGCCCGGGCCGTCGCAGTCGCCCGCGCCGTCGTCGTCGCAGGCCGCGAAGTCGCCGTCCCCGTCGGCGGGGGCGTCGAAGTCCCCGCGTTCGACCGTGAAGTCCACTCCCTCCGGAACAGGAGCAGCTACACCGTGATTGCCGTACTGGGTCTCGTGATCGGCGTGGTCGTCGGCGTGTTCGTGCAGCCGGAGGTGCCGAACGCGGTGGTGCCGTATCTGCCGATCGCGGTGGTGGCGGCGCTGGACGCGGTGTTCGGCGGCGTGCGGGCGATGCTGGACGGGATCTTCGACGACAAGGTCTTCGTGGTGTCGTTCCTGTCGAACGTGGTGGTGGCGGCGCTGATCGTGTTCCTGGGTGACCAGTTGGGCGTGGGTTCGCAGCTGTCCACCGGCGTGGTGGTGGTGCTGGGCATCCGGATCTTCTCGAATGCGGCGGCGATCCGTCGGCACGTGTTCAGGGCTTAGGGGATCGGTTGTGAGCGAGGAGAAGAAGCCGCAGGAGCCGGCGCAGCCGGGCGGGGCGGAGGCCGGGAAGCCGAAGGCGCCGGAGCGGCCGGAGGCCGTCGAGCCCGAGGTCGTGCCGGAGCCGGAGCCTGAGCCCGTCGAGCCGGCGGTGGAGCCCGCGCCGGTGGTCGAGGAGCCGGTGACGGCCCGTCAGAGTGCCCCGATACCGGTGGAGTTGCCGTCGGACGGGCGGGAGCGGCTGAAGGCGGCGCTGTGGCCGCCGCGGGTGTCCCGCGGTCAACTGGTGGTGGCGCTGCTGCTGTTCGCGCTGGGGCTGGCGCTGGCGATCCAGGTGCGGTCGACGAACGACCACAGCCAGCTGCGCGGCGCGCGACAGGAGGACCTGGTGCGGATCCTGGACGAACTGGACGGTCGTCAGCAGCGTCTCCAGTTCGAGAAGACGCAGCTGGAGCAGAACCTGGCGCAGTTGGAGAACTCGTCCAACCAGGCCAAGGAGGCGCAGGAGCAGACCAGGAAGAAGGCGGCCGAGCTGGGCGTGCTGGCGGGGACGGAGAAGGCGGCCGGTCCGGGGATCGTGCTGACGATCGATGATCCCCAAGGGCAGGTGAAGGCGGATATGCTGCTGGACACCCTGCAGGAACTCCGAGCGGCGGGGGCGGAGGCGATTCAGATCAACGACGTGCGCGTGGTGGCCGGGACGTACTTCACCGACAACGCGTCGGGCGGCGGTGTGCGGATCGACGGGAAGAGCGTGTCGCAGCCGTTCCGTTTCACCGTGGTGGGCAACCCGCAGGATCTGACTCCGGCGCTGAACATTCCCGGTGGTGTGGTGCGCAGCTTGGAGAAGCAGCAGGCGCGGGCGACCATCGTCCAGCAGCAGAAGGTGGTGGTGGACGCGTTGGCCACCCCGCGGCCGTTGCAGTACGGCAAGCCGGCGGCGAAGTGACGGGGCGCGCTCCGTACGGTTCGTCAGCTGCGGGTCGCCCCCGGTGGTGGGTGCCCGCAGGGCGTCGGCGACACTGGGTCTTGTCGATCGTCAGTTTCCGGCCGGATGCCGGGCTTACCGCCACACCGAGCCCTGAACCCTGCCCCGCGGGCGGTTCTGTCACACGCAAGGGGATTCGCCCGTGAGTTTTTTCTCGAAGCTTTTCGGCCGTAACAAGAAGGCGGCGGAGGCGCCGACCGCCCAGTACCGGCAGGACGACGCCGGGGTGCCGCCGATGCGTTCGTCGGCGGACGGGCAGCGTCCGCTGTACCGGGAGGACGTGACCCAGGGGGCCGGCGTGCCGACCGGGCAGTTCGACGCGGGTTACGGCGCGTCGGTTGATTCCGCGGGCAACCCGCGCATAGGTTTCCCGTCAGGACCCTCAACCTCCGGTGGAGGGTTTGCCCCGGACACCTACGCCGGGCACCCCCAGTCGGGTGTGCCGCGCCAGGAGGCTGTGAACATGGCTGGCACCAGCCCGTGCCCGCGGTGCGGGAACCAGAACCCGGCGCAGGCCCGGTTCTGCTCGAACTGCGGTACTCAGCTGCGTGGCGGCGGTTTCCCGGAGGGCGCGGCGGAGACCACGTCGACCATTTCGATCTCCGGCATCGAGTCGTACGACCCGACCGCGACGTCGACGGGCGCCACGCCGACGCTGTCGGCCGAGGTGATGGCGGCGATCGACGCGCTGCCGCCGGGCTCGGCGCTGCTGATCGTGCAGCGCGGCCCGAACTCGGGCAGCCGGTTCCTGCTGGACTCGGACGTCACCACGGCGGGTCGGCACCCGCAGGGTGACATCTTCCTGGACGACGTGACGGTGTCGCGTCGGCACGTGGAGTTCCGTCGGCAGCCCGACGGCGGCTTCTCGGTCGCGGACGTGGGCAGCCTGAACGGCACCTACGTGAACCGGGAGCGGATCGACGAGGTGCTGCTGAGCAACGGCGACGAGGTGCAGATCGGTAAGTACCGGCTGGTGTTCTTCGCCAGTCACCACCGGGGGTACTGACCACTTCTCCGTTTGGAGCCCGAGTGACCCCACAGACTCCGACCCCGTCCCTCGGGTCCTCGCCCGTGCCGGCTTCGCGCCGCGCGGGCGAGGCGCGCCGGCGGGGTGACGAACTGCTGTCCATCGGCGCGGTGCTGGCCTTCCTGCGGGACGACTTCCCGGAGGTGACGATCTCGAAGATCCGCTTCCTGGAGGCGGAGGGCCTGGTCGAGCCGCAGCGCACCCCGTCCGGCTACCGGAAGTTCTCGGCGGCGGACGTGGAGCGGCTGGCGTACGTGCTGCGGATGCAGCGCGACCACTACCTGCCGTTGCGGGTGATCCGCGAGCACCTGGACGCGATCGAGCGCGGCGAGCAGCCGCCGGCGCTGCCGAGTGCGGAGGCGCGCCCGGGGCCGCTGGAGGAGGCGGACCGGGAGCTGGCGGGGTCGTCGGCGACGGGCGGGGTGCGCCTCGGCCGGGCCGAGCTGATCGCGGCGGCGGAGGCGCAGGAACGCGAACTCGTCGAGTGGGAGGCGTACGGGCTGGTGCAGCCCGGGCCGGACGGCGGGTACGACGGCGAGGCCTTGCAGATCGCGCGGCTGGTGGCGGAGCTGGGCCGGTTCGGTCTGGAGCCGCGGCACCTGCGGGCGGTGAAGGCGGCCGCGGACCGCGAGGTGTCGCTGGTGGAGCAGGTGGTGGCGCCGCTGCGCCGGCACCGCAATCCGCAGACCCGGGCGCACGCGGAGGCGACGGCCCGGGAGCTGGCGACGCTGTCGGTGCGGTTGCACGCGGCGATGGTCCAGGCGGGGCTGCGGGCGCTGTCCTGAGCGGGCGGCCCGCGATCGGCGCGTCCGGATCGCGGCGGCCGCTGCCTGCTGCGCTTTCCTATCGGGGGCGCGCGCCATAGGGTTGCTGGTGTGAATGAGCTCGACGTCGTGGGTGTCCGGGTGGAGATGCCCTCCAACCAGCCGATCGTGCTGCTGCGGGAGGTCGGCGGTGACCGCTACCTGCCGATCTGGATCGGGCCGGGGGAAGCCACCGCGATCGCTTTCGCCCAGCAGGGCATGACTCCGGTGCGGCCGCTGACGCACGACCTGTTCAAGGACGTGCTGGAGGCGCTCGGCCAGCAGCTGACCGAGGTGCGCATCAACGACCTGCGGGACGGTGTGTTCTACGCCGACCTGGTGTTCTCGGGCGGCGCCGAGGTCAGTGCGCGCCCTTCGGACGCGATAGCGCTGGCGCTGCGCACCGGCACGCCGATCTTCGGGAGCGAGGAGGTGCTGGCGGAGGCCGGCATCTCGATCCCGGACGAGCAGGAGGACGAGGTCGAGAAGTTCCGGGAGTTCCTGGACCAGGTCTCGCCGGAGGACTTCGGCGGCGGCCCGCAGTAGTCGGCCGTTGCCGTCCCTGCCTGTCCCTGCCCGTACCCGTCTCCTGTCCCCGTCCCGGGCGACCACCGGTGACCGGTGGCGGACGCTCTGCTAGCGGGGCAGGCCGTGGGCCGCAACTCGGCTGTGGTAGAAATCCATTCCGCTACCCGCACTTGGGGCACGAATAACCACTCGATGGGGTGAAGTTTGTGCGAGGCCCCGGCGTGGCGATCGTTGACGGTGCTCGGGCGACTGCCTACCGTCAGGTGATGGCCCGCCGGACGGGCCGCCCGCAGCCTGGGCCCGTCGGGTCCGTGCGGGGCCATGGGGGCCTTGAGGCGGAATGGACGGAGGTTGGCGATGAGCGGCACCGGCGACGAGACGCGTTCCGGAGCCCTGTGCGCGGTGCACGTGCCGCGCGCCGGCCGCGGTCCGATCGGGCGGCCCTGGCGGCCCGAACCGGACGGTGACGAGCTGCCCCGAGTCGGCCGGTTCCCGGCCGTCCAGCCCGGGCAGCCCGCGATCGAACGGCTCACCCCCACCTCCGCACTGGTCGGCTACCGCGGCCCGACGGCCTGCGCGGCCGCCGGCATCACCTACCGGCAGCTCGACTACTGGGCCCGCACCGGCCTGCTGGAGCCCTCGGTGCGCTCCGGGTACCCGGCCGGTGCGCAGCGGCTGTACAGCTTCCGGGACATCCTCCTGCTGAAGATCGTCAGGCGGCTGCTGGACGCCGGCGTGTCGCTGCAGAACATCCGGGTGGCCGTCACCCACCTGCAGTCCGCCGACCAGGCCGGCCTGACGGGGCTGACCCTGATGTGCGACGGCGCGACCGTCTACGAGTGCACCTCCCCGCAGCAGGTCGTCGACCTGCTCAACGGCGGCCAGGGCGTGTTCGGCATCGCGGTCGGCGCGGTCTGGCAGGAGTTGGAGGCCACGCTCGGCCGGCTGCACGGCGAGCGCACCGACACCGGCGAGACGCTGGTCGGCCACGACCCGGGGGACGAGCTGGCGCAACGCCGCAACCGCGCGGTCTGACCGCCCGCCGGCCGGCGGGAACCGGTCGGGCGGGCGGATCGTCAACTCCCCTGTGTGGACGATCATGCAGGGGCTCGGGCGGCGCTGGCGATGGCTGCTGACGCGGCGACCGCCCGGCTGGGGCAGCAGGCGCGGGCAGCGCCGCTGGTTCCAGGCGCTGGCGGTGTGCGCGGCCCTGGGAGTGACCCCCGACGCCTGGCTGTTCGTGACCCAGGCCCACAAGATCGGCACCGTGCAGAGCGTGCCGGCCGCGCCGGTCGCGGTGGTGTTCGGCGCCGGCCTGATGGACGGCAGACCCTCCCCGTACCTGGCGCACCGGCTGGACGCCGCGCTGGAGCTGTACCGGGCGCACAAGGTGCAGGCGATCCTGGTGACCGGCGACAACGGCACCCGTGAGTACGACGAGACCGACGCGATGCGGGCGTACCTGATCGAACGCGGGGTGCCCGGGGTGCGGGTGGTCGGCGACTACGCGGGCTTCGACACCTGGGACTCCTGCACCCGCGCGCACCGCGTATTCGGCGTCGACAGGGCCGTGCTGATCAGTCAGACCTTCCACGTGCGCCGGGCGTTGGCGCTGTGCCGGGCGGCCGGGATCGACGCGTCCGGCGTCGGCGTGGAGGAGTGGCACGACACCACCTGGCACTACGGCGAGGTGCGGGAGATCGGCAGCGCGGCGAAAGCCCTCCTGAACGTGGTGGTGCGACCCGACCCGACGTTCCTCGGACGGCACGAGGACGGGGTGGCGAAGGCGCTCGCGGACGCGGCGCGGGGCTAGGGCCGGGATTGTCGGTGGTGCGCGGGATGATCGAGCAGTGCGATCCGTGCCGAGCATCATCCATCTCGACATGGACGCCTTCTTCGCGGCGGTGGAGCAGGCGTCCAAACCGAGCCTGCGCGGAAAGCCCGTCATCGTCGGCGGCCTCGGCGGGCGCGGCGTGGTCTCCACCGCCTCCTACGAGGCCCGGAAGTTCGGCGTGCACTCGGCGATGCCGATGGCGCAGGCCCGGCGGCTCTGCCCGAACGCGGCGTTCCTGACCGGCCGGTTCGAGGCGTACCGGGCCAACAGCGAGATCGTCATGAGCCTGCTGCGGGAGCGGTCCCCGCTGGTCGAACCGCTCAGCCTGGACGAGGCGTTCGTCGACCTGGAAGCCGGGCCGTACGGGCCGGCGCTGGCCGCCGCGACGCCCGCCGAGGGCGCGCAGCTGGTGCTGGCGCTCGCCGAGGACCTGCGGGCGGACATCGTGGAGCGCACCGGGCTGACCGCCTCGGTCGGCGCCGCCGCGTCCAAGCTGATGGCGAAGATCGCCTCCGAGCAGGCCAAACCCGACGGGCTGGTGCTGATCGAACCCGGCTCCGAGAAGTCCGTGCTCGCCCCGATGCCGGTGCGTGCGCTGCCCGGCATCGGGCCGGCCACCGAGCAGGCGCTGCGCCGGGCCGGGCTGACGAGCGTCGCGGACCTGGCGGAGGCCGGGTTCGAGGAACTGGTCGGACTGCTGGGGAAGGCGCACGGCGCGGGCGTCTTCCAGATGGCGCTCGGGTGGGACGAGCGGCCGGTGGTGCCGGACCGGGACGCCAAGTCGGTCTCGGTGGAGGACACCTTCGAGGTCGACCTCGCCGACCGGGACCGCATCCTGCGTGAGATCGACCACCTGGCGGCGCGGTGCGTACGGCGGCTGCGCGCGGCCGGGCGCTCCGGGCGGACGGTGGTGCTGAAGGTCCGGCGGTTCGACTTCTCGACGCTGACCCGGTCGGAGACGCTGGGCGGGCCGACGGACGAGCCCGAGGTGATCGCCGCGACGGCGCGGCGGCTGGCGATGCAGGTGGACACCACCGGCGGGGTGCGGCTGCTGGGGGTGGGGGTCACGCAGCTCGCGGACTACACGCAGGAGGATCTGTTCGCGCAGCTGGAGCGGGAGGAGAAGGGGGAGGCGGACGGCGAAGGAGAAGGGGAGGGGGAGGACGGGGCCGAGGAGGCGGAGGGGGTTCCCGGGGAGCCTGCTGTCCGGCGGTGGTGGCCGGGGCAGGACGTGACGCATCGTGAGTTCGGGCCGGGGTGGGTGCAGGGGAGCGGGGTCGGCCGGGTGACGGTGCGGTTCGAGACGCCGTACGCGGAACGGCCGGGGCGGGTGCGGACGTTCGCGGTGGACGACGAGGAGCTGGCGGCTTCGGGGGCGCTCCCGCTCAGGCCTCCGGCTGGTGAGGGGTGAGCCGCCTGCTGGTTTCCCGGGGCCGCGCCTGAAAATGACGGACACCCCCCGCCGATGCCCGTGGCGGGGGGTGTCCGTGGTGACTCGCGTGTGTCCAGTACGCGAGGGGACGCCGTCAGGCGTCGGTCTTGGCGAGGGCCGGGGTGGGCTGCTCGGTGGGGGTGGCGGCGGGGGCGGTGCGGCGGATGGCGAAGGGGACGACCGCGGCGACCAGGCACATGGCTCCGGCGACCCAGAACGCGTTCTGGTAGGCGTTCAGGGTGGGGAGGTGCACCGGGATGGGGAGCTTGAGGGTGTCGCCGGTGAGGATCGCGGCCATCACGGCGGTGCCGATGGCGCCGCCGACGGTGCGCAGGACGGCGTTCATGCCGTTGGCGATGCCGGACTGCTCGGCGGGGACGGCGCCGTTGATGTAGGCCGGCATGGCGGCGTAGGCCAGGCCGACGCCGAGGCCGAAGACGGCGGAGGAGAAGTAGATGTCGAACTCGGCGCTGTGGCGCAGGGCCAGGTAGGCCATGGAGACGGCGCCGAGCAGGCCGCCGAGGACCAGCGGGAGGCGGGGGCCGCGGCGGGCGATCAGCAGGGCGCCGACGGGGGCGGCGACCATGGAGCCGATCGCGGAGGGCAGCAGCATGATGCCGGCGTGCAGGACGGTGGCGGTGAAGCCGTAGTGGGTGAACTTCTCCGGGGTCTGCGCGAAGTTGCTGATCACCATGAACGAGCCGTACATGCCGAAGCCGATGAGCAGGCCGGAGATGTTGGTGAAGGCGACGGCGGGGCGGGCCATCATCTTCAGGTCGACCAGCGGGTGGGCGACCTTGGACTCGACCAGCAGCCAGATGAGGGCGACGACGGCGGCGACGGCGAACAGGCCGAGGGTGCGGGTGGAGCCCCAGCCCCACTCGTTGCCGCGGCTGACGGCGATCAGCAGGGCGGACAGCCAGCCGGCCAGGGTGAGCGCACCGAGCGGGTCGGCGCCGCCGTTCTTGTCGACGACCGGGTCGCTGGGCACCCGCAGGACCACCAGCGCGACGGCGGCCAGACCGAAGATCAGGCCCATCCAGAAGATCGACTTGTAGTCCCAGTGCTCCAGCAGCAGGCCGGTGGCGACCAGACCGAGGCCGGAGCCGACGCCCATCGAGGCGGAGATGGCGGCGACGCCGGCGGTGACCTTCTGCTTCGGCAGTTCGTCACGGACGATGGCGATCGCCAGCGGCAGCACGCCGCCGCCCGCGCCCTGGAGCACCCGGGCGACGACCAGCAGGCCGAAGGAGTGGGTGCAGACCGCGAGGCCGGAGCCGAGCACCAGGCCGGCCAGCGAGATCAGCAGCACGGGCTTGCGGCCGCGCAGGTCGCCGAAGCGGCCCAGCAGCGGGGTGAGGACCGCCGCGGAGAGCAGGTTGGCCGTCATCAGCCAGGTGATGTCGGAGCCCGACACCTTCAGCTCGGCGGCCAGGCTCGGAAGGATCGGGACGACCGCGGTCTGGACCACGCTGTAGGCCAGCATGGCGAGGATCAGCGCGGGCAGGACCCTGGCGCTGGTGGGCTTGGCGGCCGCGGCGGTGGGCTGTGGTGCCTCACTCACGGGAAATCCTCCGGTTGCTTCATACGGCGATAGTGCAGGAACTGAAGTAACGATCCAGGGAGATGCTTCAATCTGTCAAATATCTAATGGTGAAGCTTTGGCAAAGTCGAAGCCCCGGCCCGCCGAGGCGGACCGGGGCCGGGAGTTGGCGATTCGTCAGACCGGCGACGTCGCCGGGGACGACGGCTGGGCGTTCCACGGCGGCTGCTGCTGTTGCTGCTGCTGTTGCTGCTGCGCGGCCGCGCCGTCCGTGGTGACGTCCGCGCCGTCGGTCGCGCCGTGCACCTGCACCTGCTCACGGCGCAGCTCCTCGCGGATCACCTGCTCCTCGGTGTACCGCTCCACCACCAGCCGCACCCGCTCCACCGGGACCAGGTACTTGCGGACCACCGGACGCTCCTCGCGCAGCGTGACCTCCTCCATCGCCTCGGCGAGCTCCTGGTCGCTCAGCGCCTCCCGCTCCGCGTCCGACACCGGGAACCGCTCCACCCGCACCCGTTCCCGCACCACCGGCACCCGGCGCTCCACCACCTCGGTGGTCACGTACTTGCGCAGCCGGGTGGTGCCGGTGTTGTGCCACTGGGTGGTGATGTCCAGGCGCTCCTCGCGGCAGGTGATCTCCAGCGCCTTCTGCCGGTCCGCCCGGGCGGCGGGCGGCTCGGCGGGCCGTTCGACGGGCTGTTCGGCGAGCCGGGCCGCGGGCTGTTCGGTGGGCCGGGCCGCGGGCCGTTCGGGGGCCGGGTCGGGCCGAGCGAAGCCCAAGGGTGCGGGGGCCGGGCCCTGGACCGGGCCGGGGGAGGAGGCGACCTCGCCGAAGTCGCGGTCGGCCACCTGCTCCGAGTGCTCCTTCGGGGCCGGCTCCGGGGCGGGCCCGGCGGTGAACCGGACGGACGGCTCCTCGTCGCCCGAGGTGTTCAGCCCGTAGTAGCGGTACAGCTCCAGCTCCTGCTCCGGGGAGAGGTGCTGGCCCACGCCGAAGTCCGGGGACTCCTTGATCAGTGACTTGTCGTACGGGACGTGCAGCTCGTCGCCGGAGAACTCACTGGTGGCCAGCGGGACGAAGGCGTCCCGGCCGAAGATCCCGGTCCGGACGGCCGCCCACTCCGGTTCGCCGGTGGCGTCGTCCAGGTAGACCTCGTCGACCGTGCCGATCTTGTCACCGTTCCGGTCGACCGCCTTGTGTCCGATCAGGTCGCGCGGATCGATATCGGTCTGCACGCTGTCCTCCCGCCGCTGCTCCTGGGGGACCCGTCGGGGGAGCGGCCGGAGGAGCGTGCCGGGCCGCTATTCCACACCAAAAGCCACGTAACGGACGGTGTCGCCCCGGGCGCCGCCGTCCGGGGTCGATCGCAGGGCCGTCACGGTGATCGACCAGGTCGGCGCTGGTACCCTGGGCGGCGACCGCCGAGCCCGCTCGGGAGAGTCCCGGCCCCCTGATCAAGGGGGTTGCGGGACGCCGAAGGAGCAACCCCTCCCCGGAATCTCTCAGGCATCCGTACCGAGTGGGACCAGGTCACTCTGGAAAGCAGGGCAGGACCGCCGGCACCGAAGCCATCGGACGCTGCCCTCGCCGACGGTGCAAGCCGACCGGGGCACCACCCGGGCGCGCGAAGCTCTCAGGTACCGATGACAGAGGGGGAGGCTGACGGGTTCGTGCGCCCCGACGCTCCCACAGCGGCCGGCCGGCGTGCGTACCACCGCCGGTCCGCGACCAGGAGGCCCGACCCCCATGAACGCCCAGCCGACGCTCAGCGACCTTGAGCAGGCCAGCCCCTTCGAGCACCGCCACATCGGCCCCGACAGCGACGCCCAGCAGAAGATGCTGGCCCAGGTCGGCTACACCTCGCTGGACGAACTGTCCGACGCGGCCGTGCCCGACGCCATCCGCAGCCTCACCGCGCTCGGCCTGCCCGCCGGCCGCAGCGAGGCCCAGGTGCTCGCCGAGCTGCGCGAGCTCGCCGGCCGCAACCAGGTCCTCACCTCGATGATCGGCCTCGGCTACTACGGCACCTTCACCCCGCCGGTCATCCTGCGCAACGTCCTCGAGAACCCCGCCTGGTACACCGCGTACACCCCGTACCAGCCGGAGATCTCGCAGGGCCGCCTGGAGGCCCTGCTCAACTTCCAGACCGTGGTCGCCGACCTGACCGGCCTGGCCACCTCCGGCTCCTCGCTGCTCGACGAGGGCACCGCCGCCGCCGAGGCGATGGCCCTGGCCCGGCGCGTCACCAAGGTCAAGGGCGGCGTCTTCCTGGTCGACGCCGACACCCTGCCGCAGACCCTCGCCGTGATCCAGACCCGCGCCGAGCCGACCGGCGTCGAGGTCGTCACCGCGGACCTGTCGAACGGCATCCCCGCCGAGATCGCCGAGCGCGGCGTCTTCGGCGTGCTGCTCCAGTACCCCGGCGCGTCCGGCGCCGTGCGCGAGATCAAGCCGGTCATCGACCAGGCGCACGAGCTCGGCGCGGTCGTCGCGGTCGCCGCCGACCTGCTCGCCCTCACCCTGCTGCGCTCGCCCGGCGAGCTCGGCGCCGACATCGCCTGCGGCACCTCGCAGCGCTTCGGCGTCCCGATGGGCTTCGGCGGCCCGCACGCCGGCTACCTCGCCGTCCGCGCCGAGTACGCCCGCAACCTGCCCGGCCGCCTGGTCGGCGTCTCCGTCGACGCCGACGGCAACCGCGCCTACCGGCTCGCCCTGCAGACCCGCGAGCAGCACATCCGCCGCGAGAAGGCGACCTCCAACATCTGCACCGCGCAGGTGCTGCTCGCCGTGATGGCCTCCATGTACGCCGTCTACCACGGCCCCGACGGCCTCGCCGACATCGCCCGCCGCACCCACCGCTACGCCGCCGCGCTCGCCGCCGGCCTGCGCGCGGGCGGCGTCGAGCTCGCCCACGACGCGTTCTTCGACACCGTCACCGCCGTGGTGCCGGGCCGCGCCGACGAGGTCGTGGCCGCCGCCCTGGCCGGTGGCGTGAACGTGTACCGGGTGGACGCCGACCAGGTGTCGGTCTCGTGCGACGAGACCACGACCCGTGAGCACCTGGCGGCCGTGTTCGCCGCGTTCGGGATCTCCGCGGAGATCGCCGAGGACGCCGCCGCGCTGCCCGCCGCGCTGCTGCGCGAGGACGAGTACCTCACCCACCCGGTGTTCCACAGCCACCGCTCCGAGACCGCCATGCTGCGCTACCTGCGCCGCCTGTCGGACCGGGACTACGCGCTCGACCGCGGCATGATCCCGCTGGGCTCCTGCACCATGAAGCTCAACGCGACCACCGAGATGGAGCCGATCACCTGGCCCGAGTTCGGGCAGCTGCACCCGTTCGCGCCGGTCGACCAGGCCGAGGGCTTCCTGACCCTGATCCGCGGGCTGGAGCAGCAGCTGGTCGAGGTCACCGGCTACGACGCCGTGTCCATCCAGCCGAACGCCGGTTCGCAGGGCGAGCTGGCCGGCCTGCTGGCCGTCCGCGCCTACCACCGCGCGAACGGCGACACCCAGCGCGACGTCTGCCTGATCCCGTCGTCCGCGCACGGCACCAACGCGGCCTCGGCGGCGATGGCCGGCATGCGGGTCGTCGTCGTCAAGACGCTGACCGACGGCGACGTGGACGTCGAGGACCTCAAGGCCAAGATCGAGCAGCACCGCGAGCAGCTGGCCGTGCTGATGGTCACCTACCCGTCCACCCACGGCGTGTTCGAGACCCAGATCACCGACATCTGCGCGCTCGTCCACGAGGCCGGCGGCCAGGTGTACGTCGACGGCGCCAACCTGAACGCGCTGGTCGGCCTCGCCAAGCCCGGCAAGTTCGGCGCGGACGTCTCGCACCTGAACCTGCACAAGACCTTCTGCATCCCGCACGGCGGCGGCGGCCCCGGCGTCGGCCCGGTCGCGGTGCGCGAGCACCTCGCGCCGTACCTGCCCAACCACCCGCTGCAGGCCGAGGCCGGCCCCGCGACCGGTGTCGGCCCGATCTCGGCCGCGCCGTGGGGCTCGGCGGCGATCCTGCCGATCTCCTGGTCGTACGTGCGCCTGATGGGCGGCGAGGGCCTCAAGCGCGCCACCCAGGTGGCCGTGCTGAACGCCAACTACATCGCCAAGCGGCTCGCCCCGCACTTCCCGGTGCTGTACACCGGCCCCGGCGGGCTGGTCGCGCACGAGTGCATCATCGACCTGCGCCCGCTCAGCAAGGAGACGGGCGTCAGCGTCGACGACATCGCCAAGCGCCTGATCGACTACGGCTTCCACGCGCCGACCATGTCGTTCCCGGTGGCCGGCACGCTGATGATCGAGCCGACCGAGTCCGAGGACCTGCACGAGATCGACCGGTTCTGCGAGGCGATGATCGCCATCCGCGGCGAGATCGCGAAGGTCGGCGCGGGCGAGTGGGACGCGGACGACAACCCGCTGCGCAACGCCCCGCACACCGCGGCGATGCTGACCGGCGAGTGGGCGCACGCCTACACCCGCGAAGAGGCCGTCTTCCCGGCGGGCGTCAACCCGGCGGACAAGTACTGGCCGGCGGTGCGGCGCATCGACGGCGCGTACGGCGACCGGAACCTGGTGTGCTCGTGCCCGCCGCTCAGTGAGTACGACGCGTAGTTTGCAGTAGCACGGCGAAGCCGTTCGTCGGGGGAGTTCTCTCGGCGGGCGGCTTTGGTTGTTGGGGCCCGGCGGGGAGAGGCCGCCTGTGGCGGGCTTCGGTGGAGCTGCGCGGAGGGCCGCTCGGGGGAGAGGCGCCTGTGGCGGGCCCTGCGGGGTGGGGAGTGGAGAGCCGCTCGTCGGGGGAGTTCTCTCGGCGGGCGGCTTCGGCGTGGAGGTCTTCCGCTGCGCGCAGTTCCCCGCGCCCCTGGTGGGGCAGGGAGGGCGGGAGGGGGCGCGTGCGGCGGGCTTCGGTGGAGCTGCGCGGAAGGCCACCCGGGGGAGGGTTCTCCTGGCGGGCGGCCTTCGGCTTTGGCGTCTTCCGTCTCGCGCAGTCCCCCGCGCCCCTGGCGGGGCGGGGAAGGAGGCGGGCGAAGGGCGAGGCGCCTGTCGCGGGGCCTGCGGGTGCGGGTGGGTCAGGAGTAGACGGGGCCCGTGAACTTCTCGCCGGGGCCGGAGCCCGGGGCGTCCGGGATCAGGGAGGCCTCGCGGAAGGCGAGCTGGAGGGAGCGGAGGCCGTCGCGGAGGGGGGCGGCGTGGAAGTTGGAGATCTCGGGGGCTCCGGCGGTGACCAGGCCGGCCAGGGCGGTGATCAGCTTGCGGGCCTCGTCGAGGTCCTTGTCGGCCTCGCCGCCCTCGGCCAGGCCGCACTTGACGGCGGCGGCGCTCATCAGGTGGACGGCGACGGTGGTGATGACCTCGACGGCGGGGACCTCGGCGATGTCGCGGGTCAGGTCGTCGAAACCGAGGGCCTGGTCGGACTCGGACGAGTGGTCGGGCTGGCTGGTCAAGGTGTCACTCCGGGGTGCTGGTGCGAAAGCGCAGTACAAAGGGAGCGTACAAGGCGGGCGGAGGCGGGCCGGAATACCGGTCGGCCCCGGAACGCTGGTATGCTTCGAGACTGACCGGCCAGGAACCCGATTCGGGTGCCCGGCCAGCAAGTGGAGGCTCCACTCCAGGAGGCCCGAGAGGGCAACTGCGACAGTCTCCCACCCGAGCGGCCGAAGGGTCGACGGGTCCGGTCCGTGGCGAGCGCCGCAAGGAATGCTTGCTGCCAGTGGTGTCCGACAGGGCACCCCGGAACGTGTGGAGCCCCGCCTGTACCGTGCGGGGCTTTTTTCGTGCGTTCGGTGCTTCTGCCAGACGGCGGAGGGGCAGCGAAGCATGAATGAAGCCCCGCCCAGTGGTCGAAACCACTACGTGCGACCGCCGTCCGACGGCCGCATCGAAGAAGGTGCAACCGAGGAGGCCCCATCAGCACCGAGCCCCGCATCAACGACCGGATTCGCGTCCCCGAGGTGCGACTCGTCGGTCCCAGCGGCGAGCAGGTCGGCATCGTCCCGCTCGCGAAGGCGCTGGAGCTTGCCCAGGAGTACGACCTGGACCTGGTCGAGGTCGCCGCCACGGCGCGCCCGCCGGTGTGCAAGCTCATGGACTACGGCAAGTTCAAGTACGAGTCGGCCATGAAGGCCCGTGAGGCGCGCAAGAACCAGGCGCACACGGTCATCAAGGAGATGAAGCTCCGGCCGAAGATCGACCCGCACGACTATGACACCAAGAAGGGTCACGTCGTCCGGTTCCTCAAGCAGGGCGACAAGGTCAAGATCACGATCATGTTCCGCGGTCGTGAGCAGTCCCGCCCCGAGCTGGGCTTCCGACTGCTGCAGCGGCTCGCGGAGGACGTCCAGGAGCTCGGCTTCGTGGAGTCCGCGGCCAAGCAGGACGGCCGAAACATGATCATGGTTCTCGGCCCGCACAAGAAGAAGACCGAGGCGATGGCCGAGGCCCGCGCCGCCGCTGACGCCCGCAAGGCGGAGCGGCTCGGCCGCGGCCCGGCCGCGGAGCAGGCGGACGACGAGGTCGAGGTCGACGAGACCGAGGCCGCCGAGGTGGAGCAGGTCGAGGAGACCGAGACCGCCGCCGAGACCGCCGAGGTCGAGCAGCCCGCCGAGACCGCCCAGGACGCCTGAGCCTTCGGGCTCGGATTCCGGACGGGATCGGCACCGGACCCGGGGCAACCGTCCCGGAGACGAGATCCATCCAGTTCCGGCCCGCACCCCCGAGGTGCGGGCCGCGAACGGACCGACGAGGAGATACGGCGACATGCCGAAGCAGAAGACGCACAGCGGCGCCAGCAAGCGCTTCAAGATCACTGGCTCCGGGAAGGTGCTGCGCGAGCGTGCCGGCCGTCGCCACCTGCTTGAGCACAAGCCCTCGACGCTGACCCGCAAGCTGGCCGGCAACGCCGAGATGGCCCCCGGCGACGCCAAGAAGATCAAGAAGCTTCTCGGCAAGTGATCGCCCGCCCGCGGCCACGCCGCGGGCACAGCTGATCCTTACCGACCGAATCGAATAACGGACCGGCGGCACGAACCCGGGGTCCGGAACCAAGGAGTAATGAAGTGGCACGCGTCAAGCGGGCAGTGAACGCCCACAAGAAGCGCCGGGTCATCCTGGAGCGCGCCTCCGGCTACCGTGGCCAGCGCTCGCGCCTGTACCGCAAGGCCAAGGAGCAGGTCACCCACTCGCTCGTTTACAACTTCAACGACCGTAAGAAGCGCAAGGGCGACTTCCGTCAGCTGTGGATCCAGCGCATCAACGCCGCTGCCCGCAACAACGGCATGACCTACAACCGCTTCGTGCAGGGCCTGAAGGCCGCCGGCGTCGAGATCGACCGCAAGATGCTCGCCGAGCTCGCGGTCAACGACACCGTCGCGTTCGCCGCCCTGGTCGAGGTTGCCCAGAAGGCGCTGCCGGAGGACGTCAACGCCCCCAAGGTCGCCGCCTGATCCAGGCCGTGCCCTGACTGCTTTTCCCGGACCCGCAGGCCGCCCGGCCTGCGGGTCCGTGCGTTGTGCCCCCGGCACGCCCTTGTCCTCCCGCCCCTCCGTGACGAAGAACGTGAGCATGAGCATCGAGACCCCCCTGCTGACCTCCCTGCGTTCCCCGCGCGTCGTCGCCGCCCGCCGTCTGGCCAAGCGCAACCAGCGGAGCAAGGAGCGGCGTTTCCTGGCCGAGGGCCCGCAGGCCGTGCGGGAGGCGGTGGCGTTCGGGCGGCTGGCCGGCGGGGAGCACGCCGTGGTGGAGGTGTACCTGACCCAGGAGGCCGCCGAGCGGCACGCCGAGATCGTGACCACCGCGCGGGCCGAGGGGCTGCCGGTGCTGACGGCCACCGAGGAAGTGATCGCGGAGATCTGCGACACCGTCACCCCGCAGGGCATCGTCGCGCTGTGCCGGTTCATCGACACCCCGTTCGAGCAGGTGCTGGCGGCCCGGCCGAAGCTGGTCGCGGTGCTGGCGCACGTGCGCGACCCCGGGAACGCGGGCACCGTGCTGCGCACCGCGGACGCGGCGGGCGCGGACGCGGTGGTGCTGACCGACGCGTCGGTGGACCCGTACAACCCGAAGGCGGTGCGGGCGTCGGTGGGCAGCCTGTTCCACCTGCCGTTCGCCACCGGGGTGCCGGTCGAGGAGGCGGTGGCGCGGCTGCGGGAGGCCGGGGTGCGGGTGCTGGCCGCGGACGGCGCCGGGCAGCGCGACCTGGACCAGGAACTGGACGAGGGCACCCTTGAGGGGCCGTGCGCGTGGGTGTTCGGCAACGAGGCGTGGGGCCTGCCGGAGGAGACCCGGGAGCTGGCGGACGAGGTGGTGCGCGTCCCCATTCACGGGCACGCGGAGAGCTTGAATCTCGCCACGGCCGCCGCCGTGTGCCTGTACGCCTCCGCGCGCGCCCAACGCTCCCCCGGCGGGTGTCGCGGCACGGCCTGAGCGCGCTAGGGTCGGTCCTCAAAGCCGGTACGGGGCGGGGGAGGACACCCATGGGCGGCGACGACGGCTTGGCGACCCTGGATCCGGACGACCTGCCGGACGGGCTGGTGGTCGCGGACGGGCAGGGCAGGGTGGTGGTCTTCAACCGGGCCGCCGAACGGCTCACCGGCCGGTCCGCGCACTGGGCGATCGGCGTGGCGCTGGAGCAGGCGCTGCCGCTGGAGGACCTGGACGGGCGGCGCTGGTGGCAGCTGACCGACCCGTACGGGGGCCTGGCGGTGCGCAGCGGGCAGCCGGAGCGGAACCTGCTGCTGCCCGGCGGCCGCGAGGTGCTGGTGTGCGTCCGGTACGTGCGGGAGCGGCCGGGCGGGACGGTGCGGCGGGTGGTGGTGACGCTGCGCGGCACCGAGGCGCGCCGGCGCACCGAGCGCAGCCACGCCGAGCTGATCGCGACCGTCGCGCACGAGCTGCGGTCGCCGCTGACCAGCGTGAAGGGGTTCACGGCGACGCTGCTGGCGAAGTGGGAGCGCTTCAACGACGGTCAGAAGCGGGTGATGCTGGAGACCGTCGACGCGGACGCGGACCGGGTGACCCGGCTGATCGCGGAGCTGCTGGACATCTCGCGGATCGACGCGGGCCGGCTGGAGATCCGCCGGCAGCGCCTGGACCTGGCGGCGGCGGTGCGCCGGCACGTGGAGGGGAAGGTCGCGGCGGGCATCCCGCAGGAGCGGTTCGACATCCGGGTGGCGGGGCCGCTGGGCGAGCAGTGGGGCGACCCGGACAAGATCGACCAGGTGCTGGCGAACCTGCTGGAGAACGCGGTGCGGCACGGCGAGGGCACCGTGACGATCGAGCTGGGGCCGGCGCAGGACGTGGTGGAGGCCGCCGGTTCGCCGCCGCGGCCGATCGAGGGCACCGCCGTCACCGTCAGCGACCAGGGCACGGGCATCGCGGAGGAGGCGATGCCGAGGGTGTTCACCCGGTTCTGGCGGGGTTCCAAGCGCGGCGGGACGGGCCTCGGCCTGTACATCGTGAAGGGCATCGTGGAGGCGCACGGCGGGGTGATCCGGATCAGCCGGGCGGAGGGCGGCGGCGCCAGGTTCCGGTTCGTGCTGCCCGCGGGGATTCCCGACTTCATGCTGTGACCCCGACCTCCCGTGCCGGGGGCCCGCTGCGCGGTCGTCCAGCGTGGCCGGTCGCGGCCTGCGACTACACTCGACCCTTGGCGTTCTCGCGGACGCCCGGCGAGGCAGCAGACCTGATCACGAGCAGGAGCACGGGAAGCATAGAGATGTCGGCACCCAACAAGTCGTACGACCCGGTCGAGGTCGAGGCCCTCAAGCCCGAGGTGGTGGAACAGGCGCGGGACGAGGCGATCGCCGCCTTCGCCGCCGCCGCCGACCTCGACGAGCTCAAGCAGGCGAAGGTCGCGCACACCGGCGACCGTTCCCCGCTCTCGCTCGCCAACCGTGAGATCGGCGCGCTGCCCCCGCAGGCCAAGGCCGCGGCGGGCAAGCTGATCGGGCAGGCCCGCGGAGCGGTGAACCAGGCCCTCGCCAAGCGGCAGACCGAGCTGGAGGCGGAGCGCGACGCCCGGGTGCTGGTCGAGGAGGCGGTGGACGTCACGCTGCCCTACGGCCGTGTCCCGCGCGGCGCCCGGCACCCGCTGACCACGCTCGCCGAGCGCATCGAGGACACCTTCGTCGCGATGGGCTACCAGGTGGCGTCCGGCCCCGAGGTCGAGGCGGAGTGGCTGAACTTCGACGCCCTGAACCTGCACGCCGACCACCCGGCCCGCTCGATGCAGGACACCTTCTTCGTCGAGGCGCCCGACGGCACCGCCGACTCCGGCATGGTGCTGCGCACCCAGACCTCGCCGGTGCAGATCCGGGCGATGCTGGCCGGCGAGCCGCCGCTGTACGCGGTCAGCCCGGGCCGGGTGTACCGGACCGACGAGCTGGACGCCACGCACACCCCGGTGTTCCGCCAGGTCGAGGCGATCGCGGTGGACGAGGGCCTGACCTTCGGCCACCTGAAGGGCACCATCGAGGTGCTGGTGGAGAAGCTGATCGGCGGCGGCCTGGAGCTGCGCTGGCGGCCCTCGTACTTCCCGTTCACCGAGCCGAGCGCCGAGATCGACCTGCAGTGCTTCGTGTGCCGCGGCGCCTCGGTGGGCAACCCGGACCGTCCGTGCCGGACCTGCTCCTCGGAAGGCTGGATCGAGCTGGGCGGCTGCGGCGTGGTCAACCCCCGCGTGCTGGTCGCCGCGGGCATCGACCCGAACCGCTACAGCGGATTCGCGTTCGGCCTGGGCCTGGAGCGGATCCTGATGAACCGTCACAACGTCGCCGACATGCGCGACATGGTCGAGGGTGACGTCCGCTTCACCCTCCCGTTCGGGATGGAGATCTGATGCGCGTCCCGCTTTCCTGGCTGCGCGAGTACGTCGACCTGCCGGCGGGCGAGACCGGACGCGACGTCGCGGCCCGGCTGGTCCGCGCGGGTCTCGAGGTCGAGACGGTCGAGCAGCTCGGCACCGACATCAAGGGCCCGCTGGTGGTCGGCGAGGTCCTCTCCATCGAGGAGCTGCCCGGCTTCAAGAAGCCGATCCGGCACTGCTTCGTCAACGTGGGCGCCGCCAACGGCACCGGCGAGCCGCAGGAGATCGTCTGCGGCGCGACCAACTTCCGGGTCGGCGACAAGGTCGTGGTGATCCTGCCCGGCGGCGTGCTGCCCGGCCCGTTCCCGATCTCCGCCCGGCAGACCTACGGCCACACCTCGGCCGGCATGATCTGCTCCGCCCGCGAGCTGGGCATGGGCGACGACCACAACGGCATCATCGTGCTCCCGCCGGAGTACGAGGCCGGCACCGACGCGATCGAGCTGCTGCAGCTGGTCGACGAGGTGCTCGACATCGCCGTCACCCCGGACCGCGGCTACTGCCTGTCGATGCGCGGCGTGGCCCGGGAGGCCGCCGCCGCGTACGGCCTGCCGCTGGCCGACCCGGCGCTGCTGGACGTGCCGCCGGCGAACTCCTACGGCTACCTGGTGAAGGTCGCCGACCCGGTCGGTTGCGACCGCTTCGTGGCGCGCACCGTCACCGGCGTGAACCCGGGCGCGCAGTCGCCGATCTGGCTGCAGCGCCGCCTGCAGAAGTCCGGGATCCGCCCGATCTCGCTGGCCGTGGACATCACCAACTACGTGATGCTGGAGGTCGGCCAGCCGCTGCACGCGTACGACCGCGAGCGGGTGGACGGGCCGATCCAGGTCCGCCGTGCCGCCGAGGGCGAGACGCTGACCACGCTGGACGGCGTCAAGCGCAAGCTGTCCGCCGAGGACCTGCTGATCTGCGACAACTCCGGTCCGATCGGCCTGGCCGGTGTGATGGGCGGGGCGACCACCGAGATCCTGGAGCCGGTCACCGACCCGGAGACCGGCGTCGTCACCGGCACCACCGAGATCATCGTCGAGGCCGCGCACTTCGAGCCGGTCGCGATCGCGCGTTCCGCCAAGCGCCACAAGCTGCCCTCCGAGGCGTCCAAGCGCTTCGAGCGCGGCGTCGACCCGGAGGCCGCCCGGGCCGCCGCGCAGCGCGCCGTGGACCTGCTGGTGCTGATCGCCGGCGGCACCGCCGAGGCCGGGGTCACCGACATCGCCGCCCCGCGCCCGGTGCGCACCATCGCCATCGACGCCGGCCTGCCGGACCGGGTGGCGGGCGCCGAGTACGGCCGCGAGACGGTCACCCGCCGCCTGCAGGAGGTCGGCTGTTCGGTCGTCGGCGCGGACGTCCTGGAGGTCACGCCGCCGTCCTGGCGGCCCGACCTGACGGACCCGTACGACCTGGTCGAGGAGGTCGTCCGGCTGGAGGGCTACGACAACGTCCCCGCCCGGATGCCGGTCGTCCCGCCGGGCCGCGGCCTGAGCGAGGCGCAGCGCTTCCACCGCCGGGTGGGCGTGGCGCTGGCCGGCGCCGGCTACGTGGAGATCAACGCGTACCCGTTCGTCGGCGAGGCCGCGTTCGACGGTCTCGGCCTGGACGCGGACGACGCGCGCCGGCGCACCGTGAAGCTGGTCAACCCGCTGAACGACGCCGAGCCGGCGCTGCGCACCACGCTGCTGCCGGGTCTGCTGGGCGCGCTGCGCCGCAACGTGGGCCGCGGCAACACCGACCTGGCGCTGTTCGAGACGGGCACGGTGTTCCTGCCGAAGGCGGAGCCGAAGGTCGCGCCGCGGCTGCCGGTGGACCGCCGTCCGACCGAGGAGCAGCTCGCCGAGCTGAACGCGGCGCTGCCGGACCAGCCGCGTCGGGTCGCCGTCGCGCTGACCGGCGAGCGGCTGCCGTCGGGCTGGTGGGGCAAGGGCGCGCCGTCCGGCTGGGCGGACGCGATCGAGGCGGCCCGCACGGTCGCCGCGGCCGCGGGCGTGGAGCTGACGGTCCGCCAGGCGCAGTACGCGCCGTGGCACCCGGGCCGCTGCGCGGAGCTGCTGGTCGGCGAGGTCGTCGTCGGTCACGCCGGTGAGCTGCACCCGCGGGTCGTCAAGGCGCTGCACCTGCCGGAGCGCACCAGCGCGATGGAGCTCGACCTGGACCTGGTGTTCGAGGACGGCCGCCGGGTGTCCGGCCCGCCGGTCTCGTCGTACCCGGTGGCGACGCAGGACGTGGCGCTGATCGTGGACGCGGGCGTGCACGCGGCGGACGTGGAGTCGGCGCTGCGCGAGGGCGCGGGCGAACTGCTGGAGTCGCTGCGGCTGTTCGACGTGTTCACGGGCGAGCAGGCCGGTGCGGGCAGGAAGTCGCTGGCGTACACGCTGCGCTTCCGTGCCGCGGACCGGACGCTGACCGCGGACGAGGCGTCGGCGGCCCGCGAGTCGGCGGTCGCGGTGGCCGCGGAGCGCACCGGCGCGGTGCTGCGCGGAGCCTGACGGTACGACCGGAGCCCCGTCGCGCCCCGGACCTTCGGGTCCGGGTGGCGGCGGGGCTCCGTCGTGTCAGGGCGTCACTTGCAGTTGGCCTTCACCGCGGTGACGATCCGGTCGCCCTGCTGGGGGGTGAGGCCGCTCTTGAGTTCGGCGAACTTCGTGACGGCGGCCTGTCCGAGGCCCGCGCTGTCGCTGCTGGGCTTCTGGATCTCCTTGCAGAGCTCGGCGGCGGCGTCGATGGCCTTCTGCTGGTCGTCGATCAGGTGGGGGTCGATGTCCTTCAGCGCGCCGAGCATGGTGATCTCGGCATCGACGGCCTGGTCCCAGTTGTCGTCCTCGGAGGGGGCCGCGGTGGCGGCGGGCTTCTTGGCGTCGCTCTTGGAGCCGCCCGGGAAGTCGCACGAGCTGAGGGTGAGGGCGACACCGAGGGCCAGGCAGCCGAGGGCGGTTCGCGTGATGACGGATCGCATGGGGGACACTGTGCCAGACCGCCGGCGGACGGCGGGTCCGGTCCCGAAAAGGTGTGCGGGACGCCACGGTTGACGCTTCGGGCGGCCGTGCTGCTATGGTCCACCGGTCAGCCTTCGAACGCGCCCGCGGCAGCGTCGGAGGCTTTTTTCATGACTTCTGACACGGTGTGGGGTGCGGGGGACGAAGGTTCCGCCCGTCCGGTGGGCTACTCGGCGTTGCTGCGGCAGCGGGAGTTCGCCGGGTTGTACGCGAGTTTCTCGCTGACGGCGGCGGCAGGGACGCTGTCGGGTTTCGCGCTGGGTTCGCTGGTGCAGGCGCGGACCGGGTCGCCGCTGCTGACGGCGCTGAGCATGTTCGGGTCGTCGTTCGCGGCGGTGGCGGGCGCGGTGACGCTGATGTCGGTCGCGGACGGCGGCCGGCCGCGGCGGACGCTGGTGGCGCTGCACGGCCTGTCGCTGGCGGCGGTGGCGGCGCAGGCCGTGCCGGGGCTGCCGTTGGCGGCGCGGTTCGGGCTGCTGCTGGTGGTGGGGTTCTTCCAGTCGCTGGGCACGGGGGCGCGGATGGGGCTGCTGGCGGAGATCGTTCCGGCCTCCGGGTACGCGCCGGCCAGGTCGCTGATGAACATCACGGCGGGCGGCGCCTCGGTGCTCGGGTTCGGGCTCGGCGGGGCGCTGCTGGCGGTGCTGAGCCCGTATCAGGTGTTCGGCCTCGCCGGGGTGTTGGCGGCCGCGGCGACGATCGTGGTGGCGGCGACGGTGCGGGAGCGTTCGGTGCGGGCGGCGCGCCGGCCGGGGGTGCGGGAGACCTGGCGGGGCAACGCGGCGCTGCTGGGCCGGCCCGGGCGGCGGGCGCTGCTGCTGAACCTGTGGGTGCCGAACGGGCTGGTGGTGGGCTGCGAGGCGCTGTTCCTGCCGTACGCGCCGGGCTGGGCGGGCGTGCTGCTGGCGGCGGGTTCGGCGGGGCTGCTGCTGGGCGACCTGGTGGTGGGCCGGCTGCTGGACGAGGCCGGGCGGGCGCGCTGGGCGTATCCGCTGCGGCTGCTGCTGGCGGGGCCGTTCCTGCTGTTCGCGCTGCATCCGCCGGTGGTGGTGGCGGTGTGCGCGGCGGGTGCGGCCGGGGCGGGGTTCGCGGCGACGCTGCCGCTCCAGGAACGGCTGCTGGCGTTGACGCCGGACGCGGAGCGCGGCCAGGTGCAGGGCGTGGAGTCGGCGGGGCGGATCACCTGGCAGGGCGTCGGCGCGGCACTCGGCGGTGCGCTCGCCCAACTCCTGGAGCCGGGTTGGGCGATCGCGGTGCTGGCGGCGCTCTCGCTGGCGGTGACGGCGGCCTCCCGCCGGGCGGTGCGGCGGGAGGCCGGGGCCGTCACAGCGGGCGGTGCATGATGTGCAGTCCGACCGGGCCGTGCACGGGGTGGCGGAAGCCCTCGGGGACGGTGCCGAGGACGCGGAAGCCGAGGGACTCGTACAGGTGCACGGCGGGTGCGTTGGTGGCGACCACGGCGTTGAACTGCATGGCGTGGAAGCCCTGTTGGCGGGCCCATCGGAGGGCGTGCTCGCACAGGGCGCGGCCGGTGCCGCGGCCGGTGCGGTCGGGGTCGACCATGAAACTGGCACTGGCGATGTGCGCGCCGTTGCCCCACTGGTTGTTGTTCATCTTGGCGGTGCCCAGGACCGTGCCGTCCTCGTCGACGGCGACGACGGTGCGGTTGGGGGCGGCGAGCAGCCACCAGTCGCGGGCGGTGTCGGCGGCGAGGTCGACCGGGTAGGTGAACGTCTCGCCGGCGCGGACGATGCGGTGGAAGAACGGCCAAATGGCCGGCCAGTCCTCGGGGGTGGCGTCGCGAATCATCATCCGGTCCAGCCTGGCGGGCCGGGCAGCGGTGGGCCAGCGGTTTTTCGCCGCATCTTTTGGCGAGTACCCGTCGGATGCGGTCGGACGTCTTGCGGGGCTGCGCGGCGGACGCTTCAATCCCTGTTAGGAAACTTTCCTAACCCTCTCCTGCGGGTACCCTCATGCCCGCAGCCGGCCGACGGAGCGTCAGATGCAGACCAAGCACCGCACCACCCGCGCCGCCCTCGCGATCCTGTTCGCCGCCCTCCCGCTCACCCTGGCCGCCGCCGGGACGGGCACCGCCGCCGCGGCGTCCGTCGGCCTGGACGACGCCCACAAGAAGGAGATCGCCATGGAGCTGGTCTCCTCGGCGGAGAACTCCTCGCTCGACTGGAAGGCCCAGTACAAGTACATCGAGGACATCGGCGACGGCCGCGGCTACACCGCCGGGATCATCGGCTTCTGCTCCGGCACCGGCGACATGCTGGACCTGGTGCAGCACTACGCCGACCTGAAGCCCGGCAACGTGCTGGCGAAGTACCTGCCCGCGCTGAAGAAGGTCAACGGCAGCGACTCGCACTCCGGCCTCGGCACCGCCTTCGTCAACGACTGGAAGACCGCCGCCAAGGACACCGTCTTCCAGACCGCGCAGAACGACGAGCGCGACCGGGTGTACTTCAACCCGTCGGTCAAGCAGGCCAAGTCGGACGGGCTGCGGGCGCTCGGCCAGTTCGTCTACTACGACGCCATCGTCATGCACGGCCCCGGCAACAGCTCCGACTCCTTCGGCGGCATCCGCGCGGCCGCCATGAAGAAGGCCAAGACGCCCGCCCAGGGCGGCGACGAGGCGACCTACCTGAACGCCTTCCTGGACGCCCGCAAGGTGATCATGAAGCAGGAGGAGGCGCACGCCGACACCAGCCGGGTCGACACCGAGCAGCGGGTGTTCCTGAACGCCAAGAACTTCGACCTCAACCCGCCGCTGAAGTGGAAGGTCTACGGCGACCCGTACCAGATCAACAGCTGACCGGCCGCCCGCGGCGGCGCCCGGCTCCCGCTCCGTGCGGGGCCGGGCGCCACGGCGTTGTCGATCGTTCGTCAACACACGTGCTGCGCACCGTTATTACAACTCGGACACAATCGGGTCGCCGCGCCCCGGTCGGTCGATAGCCTCGGCCTCGACCCGCGCCCGTTTCCGAGGGGGAGCCATGCGCATCCGAGCGACCGTCACCGCCGCCTGCCTGGCCGCCGTCCTCGCGGCGGGCGGCTGCGCACCGGCCGCCGACAGGTACGGCCTGGCGTTCGACTCCGACCGGGGCAGCGGCGACGTCGAACTGACCGCCTGCGGCGTCGACGACCAACTGCACTGGCCCGCCGCCACCGTCAGGATCACCAACCACTCCGCCACCACCAGCAACTACGTGGTGCAGGTCGCCTTCCTCGACCGCGCCGGCCGCCAGGTCACCGAGGGCGTCGCCGCCGCCAGCACCCTCGCCCCCGCGCAGGACGCCCTCGAACAGGCCCAGGGCACCGCCGACCCGGGCGGCCCGGTCAGCTGCCGGGTCGTCGACATCGCCCGCTACGCCACCCCCTGAAACGCCTCCGGCCGCCCCCCGCGCGAAGCAGGGGACGGCCGACGGGCGGTGACGGAGGGTCAGGCCGTGTAGTCGTAGAAGCCGCGGCCGGACTTGCGGCCCAGCAGGCCCGCGTCCACCATCCGCGACAGCAGCGGCGGCGCCGCGTACAGCGGCTCCTTGTACTCCTCGTACATCGACTCGGCGATCGACACGATGGTGTCCAGGCCGATCAGGTCGCACAGCCGCAGCGGGCCCATCGGGTGGGCGCAGCCGGCCTCCATGCCCTTGTCGATGTCCGCGGCCGTCGCCACGCCCGTCTCGAACATCCGCACCGCCGACAGCAGGTACGGCACCAGCAGCGCGTTGACCACGAAACCGGCCCGGTCGCGGGCCCGGATCGGCTCCTTGCCGAGCGCCTCGACGGCGAACTGCTCGGCCCGGGCGGTGGTCTCCGCCGAGGTGGTCAGCGTCGGGATGACCTCGACCAGCTTCTGCACCGGCGCCGGGTTGAAGAAGTGCAGGCCGATGACCTGCTCCGGGCGGCTGGTCGCCGCCGCCAGCTTCACGATCGGGATCGAGGAGGTGTTCGACGCCAGGATCGCGTCCCGGCGGGCCACCACCTGGTCCAGCGTCTGGAAGATCTTGACCTTGATGTCCTCGCGCTCCGCGACCGCCTCGACCACCAGGTCCCGGTCGTGGAAGTCCGCCAGGTCGGTGGTGAACGCCAGCCGCGACAGCGCCTCGTCGCGCTGCTCCTCGGTCAGCTTGCCGCGCCGAACAGCGGTCTCCAGCGAGTTGGTCAGCCTGGTCCGGCCGAGCTCCAGCGCCTCGCCACTGGCCTCCGAGACCAGCACGTCCAGGCCGGAACGGGCGAAGACCTCGGCGATGCCCGACCCCATGAGGCCGCAGCCGACTACTCCGACGCGCGCGATGTCACTCACTCAGATGCCCTTCACGTGGAGCTGGGGGTCACCCAGCCGGTGGTGTCACGGCCGCCACGCCCCGGTCGGGGCCGGACGGTCCGCCCGGACGACGGTACTACCTGCCTTAACGCTCGTTCACCTCGGACCGGTCCCGGCAGCTATCACCCGAACGGGTGAGTCTCGGCGGGTGCGCCCGCCCCCGCCCCGCGGCCGGGACCAGAATGCGAACGTCCAGCCGCAGGAGGGAGCAGGCAGATGGGATCCGGATCACTCGACGGTCAGGTCGGACTGGTCACCGGCGCCGGGCGGGGCATCGGACGGGAGATCGCCATCGGCCTCGCCGCCGAAGGCATGGCCGTCGCCCTGATCGGCCGCACCCGGCAGACGCTGATCGACACCCTCAAGGAGTGCGTCCACCACGGTGCGCGCGGCGTCGCCGTCACCGCCGACGTCAACAACCCCGGTGCCGTCCGCGAAGCCGTCCGCGCCGTCGAACGCGACCTCGGCCCCGTCGACCTGCTGGTCAACAACGCCGGGCAGATCGACCGCGCCGAAGCCCCGATCTGGGAGACCGACCCCGTCCAGTGGTGGCAGGTCGTCGAGACCAACCTGCGCGGCCCCTACAACCTGCTGCGCCACGTCCTGCCCGGCATGGTGGAACGCGGCCGCGGCCGCGTCGTCAACCTCAACAGCGGCTTCGCGCTCCGCCCCGACGGCCGCTACACCGCGTACGCCACCTCCAAGGGCGCGCTGCTGCGGCTGTCCGACAACATCGCCGACTCGGTCGCGCCGCACGGCATCGTGGTGCTCGACATCAGCCCCGGCGCCGTCGAGACCGACATGACCGCCGACCTGCCGATGTTCCGCGGCAAGAAGGACTGGGCCTCCCTCGCCTACATGGTCGCCGTCACCGTGGAGGCCGCCCGCGGCCGCTTCGACGCCCTGCACGGCCGCTTCCTGCACGCCGAACGCGACAACCTGGAGACCCTGGTCGGCTCCGCCGAGGCCATCCGCGCCGCCGACGCGCGCACGCTGCGCCTGCGGCCGTACGGGCCGGACGATCCGATGATCTGACGGTCAGTCGGTTATGCGGTGGTGGAGGTCGAGCAGGGCGGCGAGGTCGGCCTCGGGGAGCGAGCCCGCCGCGCGGCCCTCGCGGGCGAACGCCCCCGACAGCTGCTGCAGGGCGGAGTTGAGCGGCGTCGGCACGTCGTGCAGGCGGCCGAGCAGCACGATCTCGCCGTTCAGCCAGTCCGTCTCGATGTCGCCGGTGCCGCGGGTCAGGCTCTGCCAGGACGAGCCGCCGCCGCGCTCGACGCCCGCCAGCGGCATCAGCGTCACCCGGTCGCCGCGCCGGGCCCGCTGCTCCTCCGCCGACGGGTACTCGATCCCCGCGGCCGCCAGCACCGCCCGGCCCTCCTCCTGGACGCGCTCCCACAGCGCCGTCCGCAGCTCGCCGTCGATCGGGCCGCCGACCGCCTCCAGCGCGTTGCCGAGGTTGCTCAGCAGCTTCGCGTACTTCCACTCCATCACCCGGTCGGTCACCGGCGCGTCGAAGAACGAGGCGGTGAGGTCGGCCGAGAGCTGCTCCACCAGGCTGTCCGTCCCCTGCGGGTAGCGGCCCACGTGCAGCACGCCCGAGCGCGGCGCGCCCGCCGCCGAGACCCGGCCCGGCTCCAGGTGCGTGCACGGCAGCCAGACGCGCATCCCGTACACCCGGGCGAAGCGGCGCAGCGCGAGCCGCTCGTTCTCCACGCCGTTCTGCGCGCACACCAGCGGCAGCCGCTCACCGGCCGTGCCGCCGCCCGCGACCGGGCGGGGCGCCCACTGGTCGAGCAGCGCGGTCGAATGCTGGGTCTTCACCGTCAGCACCAGCACGTCGTCCGGCCGGAGGTCGATCTCCTCCGGCCCGCCGATCGCCGGGACGGGCAGCAGCCGTGCGCCGTCCGGGGTGGTCAGGTGCAGGCCGTCCTTGCGCAGCGCCGCGAGGTGCGGGCCGCGGGCGACCAGGACCACGTCGTGGCCGCTCTGGTGGAGACGTCCGCCGATGGTGCCGCCGACCGCGCCGGCGCCGAGGAAGAGGTAGCGCATGGGGTCGAGCATCGCACGGGCGAGGGCCGGGAGTTGAGGGCGGATCGGAAACGGGGGCGCGGGTCTGCTGCGGGCAGAGCGGCGGGGGCGGGCCGCTGGGGGCAGAGCGGCGGCGGGCGGGCCGCTGGGGCAGAGCCGCGGCGGGCGGGGCCAGCGGCGGCGGGTGGGGCTGGTGGGCCGGGAAGGGGGCTGCTACGAGCAGAGTTCGGAGGCCGTCACCGCGTGCAGGCCCTTGGCGTCCAGGCCGTCGAGGATGGCGGGCAGGGCCGCCACCGTGCCCTGGTGGCCCATGTGGAGGGCGACCACGGAACCGGCCGCCGCGGACTTCAGCACCCGCCTGGTGACGGTGTCCGCGCCCGGGTCGGTGTAGTCCAGCGGATCTATGTCGAACGAGAGTATGTGCTGGTAGCCGACCTGCTGGGCCTGGTCCTTCACCATCTGCGTCGCGTACTGCGCGGCCGAGGGCCGGAACCAGCGGCCCATCGACCCGGTCAGGCGCTCCAGTCGCTGGGCGCACTGGGCTATCTCCTCGCGCGCCTGGTCCGGACGCATCGCGGATATGTCCAGGTGGTTCTGGGTGTGATTGCCCAGCTCGTGACCGCCGTCGAGGATCCGCCGCGCCATCTGCGGCTGCTCGTCCAGCCAACTGCCCACCACCAGCACGGTCAGCCGCGCCCCGCGCTGCTCGGCCGCCGTCAGCAGCGCCGTCGCGACCGCCGGGTCGCCCTGCCCGTGGAACGTCAGGGCGAGCTGCGGGCGGCTGTGCGGGCCCGTCACCACCTCCAGCGGGGTGTCCGGGGCGAGCGGCGGCTGCGACGGCGCGGACTCTCCGGCGGACGGTTCGGACCCCTCGGGGGACGGACCCGAGCCCGGGTCCGGGCCCGGATTCGTGCCCGGGTCCGGGTTCGGGTCCGGGCGCTCGGCGAGGTGGGAGGGCTGCGAGCGGGCCGCGACGGAGGCGTCCCCGCGCCGGTCGCCGCCGGTGGCGGCGCTGCACGTGGCGGTGAGGCCCACGGTGGCGGTGAACGCGGCCAGGCGGGCGGAGGAACGCAGAACACTGCGGCGGTCGAGTGTCATCGCGGCCACCCTATGCGGACCCTTCGGCGACGCGACACCGGCCAACGGCCGGACGAGTGGGGCCCCGCCGCCTCAGGCCGGATCGGTGCGGCCCGGACCGAGGACGAGGGCGGCGGTGACCAGCGTGGCGCCGACCAACTGGAGCGGAGTGGGGGCGGTGGAGGTGAGAACCGCGCCCGACAGGGTGGCCGTGAGCGGGATCAGACCACCGAACAGGCCGGCGTGCTCCGGGGCGAGACGGCTCAGCGCCGAGTACCAGAGCAGGAAGGCGACACACGTCATCAGCAGCGACAGGAACAGCAGGGCCAGCAACTCGGCGAGGGTCGGCAGGCGCAGGGGAGTGGGGCCGACCGCGGCCGTCACGGCGAACATCGGCACCGCGAGCGCCGTGGTGTACGCCGAGACCCGGACCGGCCCCAGGCGGGGCAGCAACGGCACCGCGAGCAGCGAGAACGCGGCCTCGCAGAGCAGCGTCCCGGCCGCGCACACCAGGCCGACCGCGTCCCCCGAGCCGAAACCCTGAGTGAGCGCCGCCCCGACCACGACCAGCCCCGCCGCCACCAGCAGCCGGACGGCCGGCCGCCGACGGGCCAGCAGCGGCCCGAGAACCCCCAGCAGGAGCGGCGTGCAGCCGACGATGCTGCCGACCACGGCCGGGTCGGTGTGCCGCAACGCGGTGATCATCAGCAGGTTGAACGCGAAGAGGCCGGTTGCGGCGAGAGCGAGCAGGAGCGCTGCGTCGCGGACTGTCAGGCGGGTGAAGAGCTTCTTCTGACGGCGGGCCAGGGGAAGGAGCACCGCGGCGGCGATCGCGTAGCGGAGGGCCTGGCCGGCGGCGACCGGGTACGAGGAGAAGGTGGCAGTGACGCCGGTGGAGCAGCCGAGAAGGGTCATGGCGGCGGCGGCCTGCAAGGTGCCTGCGGCGCGAGCGGGAGCGGGTGCGGCGGTCGTGGTGGACATGAGGGCGACGCTAGGAGGGAAGTGGTTCGGATCCCAGGGCCACTGACGGGCTGCTGGAGAGGACCAAAAGCTGGGGGGTGCGAGTTCAGGGGGGCTGGGAGGTGCCCCCACGGGCCCCTGATGTTGCGCTCGCCTGCCTTTGCTTCGCCATGATGAGGCCATGCGGGAGTTGCTGATCGAGCTTGGGGACGGGCCGGGAGGCCTTGCGGGGCGGTTGACGTGGGGGTTGCGGGCGGCGGTGCGGGACGGGCGGTTGGGGGTGGGGGAGCGGTTGCCGGCGAGTCGGGTGCTGGCGGCGGAGTTGGGGGTTTCGCGGGGGGTGGTGGTGGAGGCGTACGAGCAACTCGCCGCGGAGGGCTACCTGGTGGGGCGTCGCGGGTCGGGGACGCGGGTCGCGGCCGGGGCGGCGGCGGTGGGCCCGGGGCCGGTGTCGCGGGTGGCGCCGGTGGAGGTGAGGTACGACCTGAAGCCGGGGACGCCCGATCTCGGGGCGTTTCCGCGGGCGGCGTGGGCGGCGGCCGTACGGCGCGCGTTGCTGGGGGCGGCGAACAGCGATCTGGGGTATCCGGATCCGGCCGGACTTCCGCAGCTGCGTGGGGAGTTGGCGGCGTACCTGGGCCGGGTGCGGGCGGTGGTGGCGCGGCCGGAGCGGGTGGCGGTGGTCAGCGGGGTGGGGCAGGGGCTGGCGCTGCTGGTGCAGGTGCTGGCGGCGGGCGGGCGGCAGCGCATCGCGGTGGAGGACCCGGGTTCGCCGGGCGCGCTGGAGCTGCTGCGGGCGCACGGGGTGCGGCCGATCGGCGTCCGGGTGGACGAAGAGGGTTTGGTGGTGGGGGAGTTGGCGGCCAGTGGAGCGGACGCGGTGCTGGTCACCCCGGCGCACCAGTACCCGACGGGCGTGGTGCTGTCGGCGCGGCGGCGGACCGAACTCGCGGCCTGGGCGCGGGCCGGGGGGCTGGTGATCGAGGACGACTACGACGCCGAGTTCCGTTACGACCGTGAACCGCTGGGCGCCGTCCAAGGGTTGGCGCCGGAGCGGACGGTGTACCTGGGCTCGCTCAGCAAGACGTTGGCGCCCGGGCTGCGGCTGGGCTGGGCCGTCCTGCCGGACCACCTGGTGGAGGAGTTCGCCCAGGCCAAGCTGTACGCCGATCTGGGGACCGGCGCGATCGACCAACTCGCCTTCGCCGCCCTGCTGGAGAGCGGCGGCTACGACCGCCACCTGCGCACCGTCCGCCCCCGTTACCGGGCCCGCCGCGACGCCCTGGTGGCCGCGCTGCGCCGGCACCTGCCGGGGGCCGAACTGCGGGGCGTCGCGGCCGGGTTGCACCTGTGTGCGGACCTGCCGGACGGCGTGGACGAGCAGGCGGTGGCGGAGGCGGCGCTGTGTCGCGGGGTGCGGGTGGCGACGGTCGGGCCGGGTCGGCTCGTCCCCGGTCGGCCGTCGATCGCGCTGGGATACGCGGGAGTTGCCGAGCAGCGGCTGCAGGACGCGGCGGCGCTGCTCGGCGAGGCGGTGCGGGAGCTCGGCTGACGCTCCGTCAACTTCCGGCCAGGTGGCCGGTGGCGGCGTATATCAGGGTGGCGAGCAGGAGCAGGACGGCGGACAGGAGGACCGCCTGGACCAGGCCGCGCTGCTCGCGTGGGGCGTGGGCGATGGCCGCGCCGGCGGCGATGCCGGTGAGCATGCCGCCGAGGTGGCCCTGCCAGGAGGCGAAGGTTCCCGAGACGACCATCCACACCAGCAGGGTGACCATCATCTGGTTGCCGCCGAGCGGGTCGTAGCCCTGGCGGCGGCTGAGGATCCAGTAGCCGCCGGCCAGGCCGAAGATCGCGCCGGACGCGCCGACCGTCAGGGTCTGCGGGGCGATCAGGTAGACCAGCGTCGAGCCGCCGAGCGCGGACAGCAGGTACAGGCCGAGGAAGCGCAGCACGCCGAGGCGGTCCTCGACGACCCGGCCGAGCGACCACAGCCAGTACATGTTGAACACGATGTGGACGACCGCCATCGGGCCGAGGAAGGTGTCGGAGTTCGGCGACAGGTGCAGGAACGTTCCGGTGAGCAGCCGGTACCACTCGCCGTGCGCCACGCCGGCCTGGTGGAACAGCATCGGCATGTCGTACGGGTCGCTGTTCGGGTTGTCCGGCAGCATCGCCGCGCCGAGCATGCCGAACTGCTGGACGGTCTCCGGTCGGACCACCTCGACCACGTACGCGGCGATGTTCAGCGCGATCAGCACGAGGGTGGCGTACGGCCGGGAGGTGATCCGTCCGCCGAACGCGGTGCGAGCCTGCCGGACGCTCTGGTGGCCGGACTTGACGCACTCCACGCACTGGTAGCCGACGGCCGCGTCGCGGCGGCAGTCCGGGCAGACGCTGCGGTCGCAGCGGCTGCAGCGGATGTACGACTCGCGGTCGGCGTGCCGGTAGCAGGTCGGCGACGGTGCCGCGGGAGCGGGGGCTCCCGCGGCGGGTTCTGCGGCGTCCAAGACGGGCCCTCCCTGAGCGGTGGTGCTCGGCCGCGGCGGCGTCCACGGCGATGATCCACGGCGAAACGGCGCTCACCCTAGAGCACTGCTCGGACGGGCCGCACGTCAGGCCTGCCCGGCCTCCCGGCGTCCGCTCCGCCGGGGTGCGCCGGGTCGGTGCGGGCGGCAGCTGTTGCCGGCGGTCCGTACCTCGGGCCGGTCCCCGGCGCGGGCACGCGACTGCCGGTGCGGCGAAGCCGGGCGGGGGGTGGACTGCCCGTTCTCGTAGGGCAGTTCACCCGTGGTGTCGTCGGCTCCTGGGCTGGTTCGCGGCGCGGCCGGGTCAGCGGCGGGTCGCGCTGAGGACGGCGAACTTCGGACTGCCCGCCACCGTGCGGCAGTTGCCGAAGAGGCGGCGGAGCTTGACGTGGTAGGCCAGGTGGCGGTTGCCGACCACGCGCAGTTCGCCGCCGGGGCGCAGGACGCGGCGGGCGCCGGTGAACATGCGCCAGGCGATGGCGTCCGTGGTGGCCTGGTGGGAGTGGAACGGCGGGTTCAGCAGGACCACGTCCACCGAGGCGTCCGGGACGTCCGCGAGGGCGTCGCCGACCAGGAACTCGGCGCGGGCGTCCGGGCCGAGGGCGGTGCGGAAGGTCTCCTCGGCGGAGGCCGCCGCCTGGAACGACTCGTCCACGAAGAGGAGTTCGGCGTGCGGGGCGGTCAGGGCGGCGGCGGTGCCGACGATGCCGTTGCCGCAGCCGAGGTCGACCACCCGGCGGGCGTCGCCCAGGTCGGGCAGGTGCTGGAGGAAGAACCGGGTGCCGATGTCGAGGCGGTCCGCGCAGAACACGCCCGCCTGGTTGGCGACCTGACGGCCCGACAGGACGCCGATGCCGTCGGGGAGCCGGTAGCGCAGCGGCCACGGGTTGGTCGGGCGGTCGAGCGCCGGCTGCGGGGTGGTGTGGATCAGGCGGGCCTTGCGGACCGCCAGCGAGGTGCGGGTCGGGCCGAGGATCCGCTCGAACAGCTGGAGCGTGGAGGTGTGGATCTCGGTCACCATTCCGGTGCCGACCACCACCGTGCCCTCGTGCAGTGCGGGCGCCAGGCGGTGCAGCTGGTCCTCCAGCAGCGCCAGGCTCTTGGGCACCCGCACCAGCAGCACGTCGATCCGCGACGGCGGCTCCTGCTGCGTGGTGCGGACCTCCACCGCCTCCGGGTCCAGCCCGTTGCGGGCCAGGTTCGCGGCGATCGCCCGGGAGGCCAGGTGCGAGTCGGTGATCGCCGTCAGCGGGCCGGCCGCCCCCGCGAGCGCCGTCGAGACGGCGCCCCACCGGTCGCCCAGCACCACCACCGCACCGTCCAGCGCGACGGGGCCGCTGCTCTCCGGCCCCTCCTTCAGGTGCCGCAGCAGGTACTCGTCGGCGGCGTCCCAGGCGCGCAGCTGCTCACGCGGGTTCTCCGGGAACCGGGCCAGCTCGAAGGTGCCCCAGGCGGTGGTGAAAGAGTCGTTCATCGTGCCCCCAGGCTATCCGAGGGGGCGGGGGTCGCCGGACGGCGGCGGAACGGGAGGAGCGCCGTGCGGCGACGGGACAGGGTGGTCGGGGCGGTCCTCGGGTCGGCGGTCGGCGACGCACTGGGCGCACCGTTCGAGTTCGGTCCCGCGGGAGTGTTCGGAAAGCGCTTCCCGAACACCCCTGGAATGCGCTTTCCGTACGCTGCATCGATGTGCGGAGGCGGCGGCTGGGAGCCGGGCGAGGCCACCGACGACACGCAGCTGGCCGTCCACCTGGGCGAATCACTGCTCGACGCGGGCGGCCTCGACCTGCCGGGGATCTTCGAGCGGTTCCGGGCGTGGGCCGCCGCCGACCCCAAGGACATCGGCATCCTCACCGAGTGCGTCCTCGGCAGCGGTCTGCCCTGGGACCTCGCCGCGCAGATCCACTTCCAGACCGAGGGCCGGGCCGCCGGAAACGGCGCCCTGATGCGCGCCGTCACGGCCGCCGTCCGGTTCGCCCCGCTGGGCCGGGCGGCCACCATGGACGCCGCCCGCCGGATCACGGCCCTCACCCATGGCGACGGCGCGGCCTGGGAAGGCACCGCGATCCTGCACGAACTGCTGCGCCGCGCGCTCGACGGCGAGGACCCGCTCGCCGCGCTGCCGTCGACGCTGGCCGCCGTCCGGGCCGAGCACCGCGAACGCTGGGCGCGCGTCCTCGCCGAGGACTGGCACCCTGCCCTCGCCACCGAGAGCAACGGCGCGGTCTGGCCCTGCCTGGGCTCCGCAGTCTGGGCGGTGCGCACCACCGGGGGCTTCCCGGACGCGCTGCGCGCCGTCGTCGACCTCGGCGGCGACACCGACACCACCGCCGCCGTCACCGGGGCCCTCGCGGGTGCCGTGTACGGCGTGGACGCGATCCCCGAGGAGTGGCTGACGCCGCTGCACGTCCCGCTCCCGCCGACCGGACGGGTGCTGCGGGCAGGGGAGTTGACGGTGCTGGCGGAGGCGCTGGAGGCGGCGGGGCGTTCGGCGGCGGACGAGGCGCCGGAGCGGTGACGGAGCGGTGCCGGGGTGACGGCCGTGGCCTGCGATGCGCGGCCGCCGGCTCCCGCAGGCCGGGCCCGCGGTTGCCCGCGGTCGGTCAGCTCTCGGTGAAGACCAGGCTCGCGTTGTGGCCGCCGAAGCCGAAGGCGTTGGTG
The DNA here is from genome assembly GCF_002803145.1 of Kitasatospora sp. CB02891. Classification (NCBI taxonomy): domain Bacteria; kingdom Bacillati; phylum Actinomycetota; class Actinomycetes; order Kitasatosporales; family Streptomycetaceae; genus Kitasatospora; species Kitasatospora sp. CB02891. Next base: position 40,634 of record NZ_NNBO01000023.1, read on the forward strand.
AGGGCGGCTTCGGCTTGGACGGTGCGGGCGGCGGCGGTGACCAGGTCGAGGTCGGCGGCCGGGTCGGGGGTGGTCAGGTTGCGGATCGGGGGGACGAGCTGGTCGTGCAGGGAGTAGGCGGTGGCGAGGGCGGCGAGGGCGCCCGCCGCGCCGAACAGGTGGCCGGTCATGGACTTGGTGGCGGTGACGGCGGGGCGGTGCGGGCCGAAGACCCGGGCGAGGGTCTCGGCCTCGGTGAGGTCGCCCTTGGGGGTGGAGGTGGCGTGGGCGTGCACCATGCCGATCCGCTCCGGGGTGACGCCGGCCTCGGCGAGGGCGCGGCGGACGGCGCGGGTCTGGCCGTCCGGGTGGCCGGCGGTGATGTGGTGGGCGTCGGAGGTGACGGCGGCCCCGGCGAGCGTCGCGTAGGAGTGGCGGCCCGGGCGCAGCGAGGCGCGTTCCAGGACCAGGACGGCCGCGCCCTCGCCGATGACGAAGCCGTCGCGGTCCAGGTCGAACGGGCGGGAGGCGTGCTCCGGGTCGTGGTTGCGCAGCGAGTGCGCGCGGGCCTGGGCGAATCCGGCGAGCGGCAGCGGGTGCAGGCAGGCCTCGGTGCCGCCCGCGATCACCACGTCGGCCCGGCCGAGGCGGATCAGGTCCAGGCCGAGCGCGACGGCCTCCGCGCCGGACGCGCAGGCGCTGACCGGGGTGTGGGCGCCGGCCTTGGCGCCGAGGTCGATCGACACCCAGGCGGCGGGGCCGTTCGCCATCAGCATCGGCACGGTGTGCGGCGAGACCTTGCGGACGCCGGAACGCTCCAGCACGTCGTCCTGGTCCAGCATGGTCACCGCGCCGCCGGTGCCGGTGCCGATCACCACCGCCAGCCGTTCGCCGTCCACCTCCGGCCGGCCCGCGTCCGCCCACGCCTCGCGGGCCGCGATCAGCGCCAACTGCTCGCTGCGGTCGAGGCGTCGGGCCTCCACGCGGTCCAGTGCCTCGGACGGTTCGACGGCGAGCTGCCCGGCGATCCGGATCGGCAGTTCGACCATCCAGTCCCGTTCGATCGCGCGGATGCCGTTCCGACCCTCCAGCATCGCCTGCCAGGTGGCGGGGGCGGTGCCGCCGAGCGGGGTGGTGGCTCCCAGCCCGGTGACCAGGACGCGGTCGGTGACGCCGCCGGTGACGCTGTCGGATTCCGTGCGCACGGTGGGACTCCCTTTGTGATGAGGGCACAACGAATGCCGCCCCGGCGGTCGGCCGGGTCGGTCGGTGATGGCCACTCTGCCAAGCAGTGATCGGGAGTTCAGGTACCGGACGGGACTGATTCACGTCCGCGCGTTTTGGAGGGATCGGACAGATTGATCTGACGGTCCGTCGGGAAGTGCCGGGCGTCCGGGCGGTCAGGGGAGCAGCGTGCGGGCCTGCGTGAGCAGGGCGGCGAGGGCCAGCTCGAAGGCGGTGTCGGCGCGGGACGGCCCGGCGGCGGCCATGGCCTCGGCGAGCAGCGGGGTGTCGGCGTCGGTGTCCCAGACCGCGGCGGGTGCGGCCAGGTCGAGCGCCGAGCCCAGCACCAGGTTCTCCACGGCGGTCAGCAGGGGCATCACCGCGGGCAGCGGGAAGCCGGCCTCGCGCAGCAGGGCGACCGTGCGCTCGTAGTGGACCAGCACCTCGGGCGCGGCGACCTGACTGATCGTCAGCAGCGGGATGGCGCGCGGGTGGGCGGCGAAAGCGGCCCGGTAGGAGCGCGCCCAGGCGTCCAGGGCGACGTCCCACGGGCGCAGGTCCAGGGCGGTGAGGTCCATGGCCGAGGAGACCTGGATGCGCAGGAGTTCGACGATGCCGGTGCGGCCGTCCACGTGGTGGTAGACGGAGGCGGTCTGCACGCCGAGCCGGCGGGCGATCTGCGGGACGCTGAAGTCGCCCTGCTCGTCGACCAGGGCGAGCGCGGTCGCGCCGATCCGCTCGCGGTCGAGCAGGGCCTTGCTGGGGCGTCCCACCGGTGGGCCCTCCTTGTCGGGTGCGTCACGGCCGGCGCAACTGCCGTCCTGACCTCGGAAATCGCTGCGGACGGGTGCGAAATCGGGTCTTCCCAGAGGGTAGTCGGCCGGGCTATGGTGCCGAAACCAACGGAAACCATCAACCTTTAGGTTTATGGTCCCCGGAGCCGGACCCCCACCATCCGGCCGCGCGAAGGGCTCCCCCCATGACCGAATCCCCCACTGCCGCGCCCACGCTGCGCAGCGGCAGTCTCGGCACCGCCGACATCGCCTTCTTCGTGGTCTCCGCCGCCGCCCCGCTCACCGTGATGGCCGGCGTCGCCCCGCTCGCCCTGCTGATCGGCGGCATCGGCGCCCCGGCCGGCTACCTGGCCGCGGGCGTCACGCTCGCCGTCTTCGCGGTCGGATTCACCGCGATGAGCCGACACGTCCGCAACGCCGGCGGCTTCTACGCCTACATCACCCGGGGCCTCGGCCGGCCGGCCGGATTCGGCGCCGCCCTGCTCGCCCTGCTCGGCTACCTCGGCATGAACATCGGCGTGTACGGCCTGCTCGGCACCGCCACCCACGACACCGTGAAAGCGCTTACCGGGTACGACGTTCCGTGGCTGCTGCCCGCGCTGCTCGGGCTGGTCGTCATCTGGTACGGCGGCTTCCGCTCGATCGACTTCGGCGCGAAGGTGCTCGGCGTCCTGCTGCTCGCCGAGACCGGCATCCTGGCGCTGCTGGCCGCCGCCGTGCTGCTCAAGGGCGGCGCGCACGGCCTGAGCCTGCAGGCGTTCGCCCCCGGGAACGTGCTGACCAACGGCACGCCCGGCGTCCTGGCGCTGGCGTTCGCCGCGTTCACCGGCTTCGAGTCCACCGTCATCTACCGCCGCGAGGCCCGGAACCCGGACCGCACCGTCCCGCGCGCGACCTACCTGGCCGTCGCCTTCCTCGGCCTGTTCTACGCCTTCGTGGTGTGGACCGTCATCCAGGCCTACGGCGACGCCGAGGTGGTCGCGGCCGCCGCCGCCGATCCGGGCGGGCTGTTCTTCACCGCCATCGACCAGTACGTCGGCGGCTGGGCCGCGGACCTGATGCACGTGCTGATCGTCACCAGCATCCTGGCCTCGCTGCTCGCCTTCCACAACGCCACCAGCCGCTACGGACTCGCCCTCGCCGAGGAGGGCCTGCTGCCCCGGGCGCTCGGCCGGATCCACCCCCGCCACCGCTCCCCGTACGTCGCCGGCCTCGCCCAGACCGGCCTCGGACTGCTCGTCGTCGTCGCGTTCGCCGCCGCCGGGGCCGACCCGTACACCCAGCTGCTGCTCTGGGTGAACACGCCCGGCATGCTCTCGCTGGTCGCGCTCCAACTGCTGGCCGCGATCGCCGTGCCCTGCTGGTTCCGTCGCCGCAGCCACGGCGAGGGCGTGCTGCGCACCGTGGTCGCCCCCCTCGCCGCCGCGCTGCTGCTGGCCGGCGCGCTCTGGCTGGTGGTCGACCACATCGAGCTGCTCACCGGCGCGTCCCCCGCCGTCAACCGGGTGCTGATCGCGATCGTCCCCGCCGTCTTCGCGGTCGGCGTGCTGTACGCGCTGCGCACCCGCGCCCGGCGTCCGGAGGTCTACGCGGCCTTCGCCGCCGAGCCGTCGGAGGAGCCCGCCGGCCACGCCCCGGAGCAGACCGCGGACGCGCCGCCGACCCTCGACTCCCCGGTGCACAGCGCCGTCTGACCCAGACTCGGACCACATCCCCGTACCACCAGGAGCCCACCGTGTCGCCCGACACCATCGTCCTCGCTCGCACCGTCCACACCCTGGACGCCGCGCACCCCGCCGTCACCGCCGTCGCCGTCGAGGACGGGCTGATCACCGCCGTCGGTGACGCCGCCGACGCCCGCGACTGGGCCGGGCCCGGCACCGAGACCATCGACCTCGGCGACGCCGTCCTCGTCCCCGGCCTGGTCGACGGGCACAGCCACCCCGCGTTCGGACTCGAACTCTCCGAAGGCGTCGACCTGTCCGACGTCCAGGACCTCGACGGGCTGCGCGCCGCCCTCGCCCGCGCCGAACGCCTCGACGGCTGGCTGCTCGCCTGGAACCTCGACCACAACGTGTTCGGCGACCGGCCCGTGCACCGCGCCCTGATCGAGGACGTGCTCGGCCCCGACGTGCCCGCGTTCATCCGCCTCTACGACGGCCACTCCGCGCTCGCCACCGGCGCCGCCCTGCGCGCCGCCGGCATCACCGGGGCGCGCCGCTTCGCGCAGCGCGCCACCGTGGTCTGCGACCCCGACGGGACCCCCACCGGCCACCTGATCGAGTTCGCCGCGATGGACCCGGTCGCCTCGGTCATGCCCAGCCGCCCGCTCGCCGAACGCCGGGACGCGCTGCACGCGTTGCTGCTCGACATGGCCGCCGGGGGCCTGGCGGGCGCGCACGTGATGGACGCCGACGGTGACATCCTCGACCTGGTCCGCGCCATCGAGGCCGACCGCCCGCTGCCGCTGCGGCTGCGCATCGCCCCCTGGTGCATGCCCGGCGCGAGCGCCGCCGACCTGCGCCGACTCGCCGACCTGCAGGGCGAGTCCGGCCGCAACTGGCTGGTCGGCGGAGTCAAGCTGTTCATGGACGGCACCGTCGAGGGCGGCTCCGCCTGGCTGGAACGCCCCGACTGCCACGGCGAGGGAACCGCCGCGCTCTGGCTCGACCCCGCCGAATACACCGACGTGGTCCGGCAGTTGGACGCGTACGGGGTGCGCACCGCGACCCACGCGATCGGCGACGCGGGCGTCCGCCACGTCCTCGACACCATCGCCGACCTGCCCTACACCGCCCGGGGCCGGCACCGGATCGAGCACATCGAGACGCTCGGCGACGAACAGGCCTTGCGCTTCGCCGAGTTGGGCGTCCACGCGTCCATGCAGCCCACCCACTCCGCGTACACCCGGGCCGACCACACCGACGCCTGGTCCACCCGCCTCGGCGTCGAGCGCGCCGAACGCGCCTGGATCTGCCGCACCCTGCGCGACAGCGGTGCGACCCTCGCCCTCGGCTCCGACTGGCCGATCGCCCACCACGACCCGCGCGGCGTCCTCGCCTACGCGCAGCTGCGCCGCCACGCCGGCAGCGACACCCCGCCCGTCGGACCCGAGCAGGCGCTCACCCCGCTGATGGCGCTGGAGGGCTACACCACCCACGCGGCCCGCGCCGCGGGCGAGTTCGACCGCACCGGCCGCATCGCGCCCGGCCTGCGGGCCGACCTCACCGCCTTCGCGCTCGACCCGCTGACCGCGCCGGCCGACGAGTTCGCCACCACGGCGGTGCCGCTGACCATGTCCGGCGGCGTGGTGACCAACCGTCAGGTCTGAGCGTCCTCGGGACGGTCGAGGTAGGAGTGGAGGGCGGCCGCGCCCGAGAGCAGGGCGCGGCCGCGGGCGGTGAGGCGCTCCTGCCAGGCGGTCAGGGTGGGGCGGACGGCATCCGGGTGGCCGGCCGTGCGCAGGCGGTGCAGGATCTCGGCGGTGCGGGCCAACCCGTGGCCACCGCGCCGCAGTTGCTCGGCGATCAGCAGCTCGCGCACCTGGTCCGAGGTGTACGTCCGGTAGCCGGTGCGGATGTCCCGGGACGGGGTGACCAGCCCCGCGCGCTCCCAGGCGCGCAGCGTGGCCGGGCGCAGTCCGAGACGGTGGGCGACCGGGCCGATGCTGGTGAACTCGGCACCGGCGACGGCCGGTCGGGGCGAGGGAAGGTGCTCCAGGGCGGTGCGCACCGCGTCCAGGGTGCGGCGGTCCTCGGCGAGCAGGGCGTGACTCTCGTCGATCAGCCGCAGTGCGACGTCCGGCTCCCCGCCGTTCACGGCGCTCAGGATCGCGGCGGCCGCGCGGTGGCCGTGGCCCGGCAGCAGGGCGAGGAACGCGCGGAGCGCGGCCGCGTGCCGCTCCCCGTACTGCCGGTACCCGTGCGGGGAGCGGTCGGCGGGCGGCAGGATCCCCGCCTCCTCGTAGTTGCGCACCGCCTGGGTGGACAGGCCGTGCTCCCGGGCCAGATCGATCGGCCGCAGCGCCATGATTGAGACTTTTCTGCTCGATTCTCGGGTGGAGAGCAGAAAAGCTTACACCGTCACTTCAGCGATACGGTGGAAGTCATGACTGTCTCGCGCTCACTCCGGGATGCCGCTCGTCCCTTCTCGCCGTCCGCCGTCACCGACCTGCTCCCGCCCCGGACCCGGGTGCTGGCCCTGGGCGAACCCACCCACGGCGTCGAGGCCTTCCTCGACCTCCGCAACGAGCTGTTCCGGCACCTGGTCGCCGAACACGGCTACCGCTCGGTCGCGGTCGAGAGCGACTGCCTGGCGGCGCTCGCCGTCGACGCCTACGTGGGCGGCGCGACGGACGGTGAGCTCGACGACGTGGTGCGGGAGGGGTTCGGCCACGGCTTCGGCGAGTTCGCCGGGAACCGCGAACTGGTGCGATGGATGCGGGAGTTCAACAACGGATTGGGGGAGGGGGAGGAGCGGCTGCGGTTCTACGGTGCGGACGGACCGCTGGAGATGGCGGGTGCGGCGGCGCCCGGGCCCGCGCTGATCCGGCTGCGGGACTTCCTGGGAGATCACCTTCCGGTCGAACTCCTGCCGTCGGAGGGCGAGTTGCTGCGGTTGTGCGGGCCGGAGGACCGATGGACCGAGCCGGCGGCGGCGTTCGATCCCGGGCGGTCGGTGGGGCGATCGGCCGATGCCGTCCAACTGCGGTTGATCGCGGATGAGTTGGTGGTGCTGCTGGCTGCGCACGAACCGCAGTTCGCGGCCGAGGCGGACCCCGAGGCGTACTGGCGGGCGCACCTGGACGCGCGGACCGCGACCGGGCTGCTGCGGTACCACGCGGCGATGGCGGGCATCGGGCCGGACCGGTTCAACTCGCTGATGCGGCACCGGGGTCTGATGATGGCCGACAACCTGGAAGCGATCACGCGGCGCGAGGCGCGGCGAGGTCCGACGCTGGTCCACGCCCACAACCGCCACCTCCAACGCGAGGCCGGCCGGCTCCCGCTCGGCACCCACCAGCTGCGCTGGTGGACCACCGGCTCCCTGCTCGCCACCCGCCTCGGCGAGAGCTACGCCTTCGTCGCCACCACCTTCGGCCACCGGGCCCCTGACGATCACCCCGACCCCGAGACCTTCGAGGGGCGCCTCGCCGCGCTCCCCGAGGCCTGCACCGTTCTCGACCCGCGTGTGCTGGCGCAGACGCCGGCGGGCCGGGCGAAGCCGCGGGTTCCGGCGGACCACACGTACTTCGGGATCGATCCGGGGGCGTTGGGACTGATGGACGGGGTGGTGTTCGTGCGGGAGATCCCGCGGCAGGCGGGGGCGTTCGGCGGCGGGTGAGGAGATGCCCGGCGGCACCGGGCGAGGGGGTGCGCCGGCCGGGTGGTGGCGGGTGGGGCGAACCGCTCTGGCCTGGCGCGGAGCGTAATTCGCGGTGGGGCGGGACGTGTTCGGGAAGGATGCGGGGATGCGTCGTCATGTGTGGGCCGGGTTGGCCGAGAATCCTGCGCTGCCGGTGGAGGCGGTGGACCGGTTGGTGACGATGCCGGAGCTGTCGATGGAGTTGGCCGGGCGGGTCGGGCTGACGGAGCAGCAGGTCGAGGTGTTGGCCGGGCGCGGTGTCGTGGAGGCCAGGGGCCTGGTGGCGAGCGGGCTGCTGACCGTCGAGCGGGTCGATCCGTCGCGGCAGCCCGTCGCGGCGCTCGGCTTGTTGTGGGCCGGACTCGCGCCCGTGGAGTGGGCCTACGCGGTGCTCGAACGGCCGGAACTGCGCGCGGAGTTGGCGGCCTGCCCGGTGCTCCCGGCCGAGGTGTCGCGGCGGCTGGCGGGTGACGCCGATCTCGCCGTTCCGATCGCGCTCGCCGGGGCGACGACCGATCCGGAGATCGCCGCGCTGCTGGCCGCCCACCCGTCGGAGCACGTCCGTGCGGAGCTCGGGTTCAACGAGGGCACGCCGTCCGCCGTGCTGGCCGACCTCATCAACGACCGTCCGCCGCTGGCTGGTTGCGAGGTCTGCGCGCGCCACGCCGTCCCGTGGGTCCACCCGCCGGACTGCCCGGACCGGGACTGCACCCTGCCCGGCGGGGCGGCCTGCGACGGAAGCCACCAGTACGCCCGGCACGGGATCCTGCAGGCCGCCCTCGGTCACCCGGCCGCACCCGTCGTCGACGTGCTCCGCCACCTCGACACCCCGTCACCGCTCCTGCGGGCCCAACTCGCCCGGCGCACCGACCTTCCCGCGTCCGCGTACGCCGCACTCGCCGGCGGACCGGAGAGCTGGGCGCGGGAGGAGTTGGCGGGCAATGCCGCGATCGGGGAGGAACTGATCCGGCAACTGGCCGCCGACCGGTCCGACGAGGTGCGGCGGAGTGTCACCCGGAATCCGCAGGTCCCGCTGGACGTCCTCGACCAGGTGTGCGGCGTCGTCCGGCAGTTGCCGCCACGGATCGCCGCCGCCACCCGCGCCGAACTGGACGCGCTCGCCACCGCCGCCGACCCCGAGCTGCGCCGCGTCACCGCGCTCCACCGCGACCTGCCCGCCCCCGTCCGCGACCTGCTCGCCGACGACGCGGTCGCCAAGGTCGCCGCCGCCGTCGCACCCCACCCCGGCCTGGACGAGGGGCAGTTGCGCGCCATGCACCGGCGCCACGGACGCGCCGTCGCCGCCGGAATCGCCGCCAATCCGGGCGTCACCCCCGCCGTGCTCGCCGAACTCGTCCGCGCCGACCACAACGTCGCGACCCTGCGCGCCCTCGCCACCCACCCCGCCGCCGACGGCCCCACCCTCACCGCCTGCCTCCGCGACACCCGAGCCCGCCGCAGCGTCGCCTCCCATCCGGCACTTCCGCTCGACCAACTCCGTTCCCTGCTTGAGGATTCGGACCCGGTCACCGTCCAGAGGGCTGCCGCGAACCCGGCACTGCCGGTGGCGGACCTGCTGCGCCTGATGCCACCGGGGTAGTCGGGCAGGGGCCGCTGACGCAGAGGGGCTCGGAGTGTTCGGCCGGGCGGACGAAGCGCATCCGGCAAGCGCCGACGGGGCCCGGTCGGACGCTCCGAACGTGCTGCCGTCCGGGTCCGGAGACCCCCGAGTCGACGTCCGGCAGCGCCTGAGACTGTCAATTCCGTTCTGCGGCAAGGACGATGACCTCCATGATTCCTCAACGCCAGAACGACGACGTCGCCGACCGGCTCGCCCACGTGCGCTGGATCGTCGGTGGCTGTGGGGCCGGGAAGAGCACGGTGGCGCGTGCGTTGGCCGAGCGGTGCGGGGCCGAGGTCTACAACGGCGATCGTGCGGAGCACAGTTGGCTCGCGCGGTGCACGCCGCAGCGGCATCCGCGCCTGGCCGCGCTGCGGGGGACGGCGGCGGGTGGGACGTGGGAGGGGCGGACCTCGGAGCAGGTGTTCCGGTCGATGGCGAGCCTGTACGGGGAGACCGCGGGCTTTCTCGCCGAGGATCTGCGGACCGGGCCGGGCGATCGGGTCGTGCTGGTGGACTATTTCGGGATCCTGCCCCGCGACCTCGTACCGTTGCTCGCCCGGCCCGAGCACGCGGTGTTCCTGCTGCCCACTCCGGAGTTCCGGGAGGCCGCCCTCCGTGCACGCTACGCGGATCGAGGCCGTGCGCAGGCCACTTGGGGCGGCGGCGACCCGGCGGGCATGCTGGCGCTGCGGCTCGGTCGTGATGCGCTCTGGGACGCGGAGGTCCGCCGCCAGGCGGAGGAGCACGGGCTGGACGTCGTCACGGTGGACGGCTCCGTCCCGGTGGCGGACCGGGTCGAGCAGTTGGCTGCGCGCTTCGGACTCGGCTTGGGGGACCGGGCGGAGGATGCCCCGGCCGAAGCGCGAACCAGGCTCACGGCCCGTGAACCACACCGATGATCGACAGTTCCCCGCTGCCCTTGCCGCCGCGTTGGCCGTGCCGTTCGACTACGACGGCGGGGACGGGATCGACTTCGAGCCCTTCCCGGCGTTCCGGTCCGCCGAGGACACCGCCTTCTGGTGGCAGGCCTGGACGGGCAACGAGGAGGTGGACGGCGAGGAGTTCCGGGTGTTCGGACAGGACGGCTCGGGCGGGTGGGCGGCGTTCTGGCTGGTGCGGCCGGGGCGGTCGGTCGTCGATCAGCCGGTGGTGTTTCTCGGCTCGGAGGGTGAGACCGCGGTGGTGGCCCGTGACCTGGGGGCCTTCCTGTGGCTGCTGGCCGGTGGGTTCGGCCCGGCCGAGGCCGCCACGGTCGGGCGGCGCGGTGGGTGGACGGGTCGGCCGCGGGGCGAACTGTCGGCTGTCGCCGAGGAGTTCGCCCCGGAGCGGCGGCAGCCGGCGGCCGAGGTGATCGAGGACGCGGCCGCAGAGTTCCCCGGATTCGAGGACACCGTCATGGGGTTCTGCCGCTGACGGTGCGCCCCGGGCGGTCGGCGGTCAGTGGTCCGGGGTCAGTCGTGGCGGTGGGCCGGCGGGACGAGCAGGCGGGCCGTCAGCCGGCGGGCGGCGGCGCGGTGGTCCTGGCGGGGGTAGCGGATGCGTGGGCCCTGGAGGCGTTCGTCCGGGACGGAACGGCCGAGGGCGGCCGTCCAGTTGGGGTGCTCCAGGACGACCACGTGGGCGTCGTGGTGGGCGGCCTCGTCCTCGTCGTCGTCGTGCGGGGCCAGGTGCAGGCGCAGTCGGGTCCGGTCCAGCCACTGGGCGGCGAGTACCTGGCGGCCCCAGGTCTCGGCGAACATCGCCCGCTCGGCGGCGTTGTCGAGGTTCACCAGCAGCAGTTGGCCCTCGAAGTGGTAGCCGCCGTCGTAGTCGCCGACGCCCACCGCGAGCAGCGGGCTGCTCGGGTGGAACGCCAGCGCGTTGACGTGGTGCGGGCAGTCGATCCGCCGCAGGAGTCGGGGGCGGTCACCGGTCGCGAACAGGCCTAGCGTCGTGGCCTCGCCGTACGGGTCGGCGCACGCCACGGCGAGCAGCCGGCGGGCGGGGTCGGCGACGGCGAGGACGGGTTCGCCGAGGGCGGCGAGCTCGGAGACGGCGGTCATGCGGGGTGAACTCCGTTGGTGCGGTGGGTCAGCGGGGTGCCGAGCCGGCCCAGATGACGTCCTTGCGCTCCATCCGGGTGCCGTGGGTGAACTGGAGCGTGAAGGGGTCGGCCGAGGCGTTCGGCAGGGCGAACTCCTCCAGCGCGGTGGCCTCCTGGCCCGGGCCGAGGGTCTGCGGGAGCATCTTGAACCGGTCGCCGCTGAACACCGGACGGGCGAGGCTGCCCCGGGAGTCCTTGACGATGAGCGAGCCCGAGCCGTACAGCGACAGTTCGGCGGAGCCGGTGTTGACCACGGTCACCTGGACCAGGATGTACGTCGTGTCCGGCGGGAACGTGGCGCCGCTGCTCCGGCTCGGCGGCGAGGCGGGGGTCGGTGCGGCCATGGTGACCTTCAGGCCGTCGGGGTACGTGTAGCTGCCGCCGAAGGACAGGCGCCGGGCCTTCTCGTCCGCCTCCCGCGCGGCCTGCTCGGCGGCGGCCTTCTTCGACCGCTCGTCCGCCAGGCGCCGCCGCTCGGAGTCGTCCCGCTCCTGCTGCCGCACGGTGCGGCTGTGCTCCCGCATGTCGGAGCTCAGGTCGGCGATCAGGAGGACGCCGGTGCTGACGGAGGCCAGCAGGCCCACGACGCCGAGAGCGGTGCCGGTGAGCGCCATCGCCCGGTTGGTGGCCAGGCGCTTGCGGACCAGGCTCAGGCCGACGCCGCCGAAGCACACCGCGAGCAGGGCGGGCAGCCAGGAGAGCCAGAACAGGAACAGCGGCAGGCAGAGCACCACGCCCACGATCCCGAGCACCAGGGCCGTGATGCCCACGCCGTTGCGCGGCTCCGGGGTCGGCACTGGGTACTGCGCCCAATACATGCCGTTCGGGTGCGGCCCGGGGGCCGGGAACGGGCCGGGAACCGGCCCCGGCATCGGCGGGGGAGCCGCCGGCGGCACCGCGTTCGGGTCCGGTGCGGCCCACGGGTTCCTGACGGGCGCCGGCGCATCCTCGAACACGGGCGCTGACGACGGCGCGGGCGCGGGCTGGGCCTTGGCCTCGGGTGCGGCCTCGGGCCGGGCCGTGGCTTCGGGCTCGGACGCGGGCCGAGCCGCGGGCTCGGACTCGACCGGGGCCGCGGCCGCGGTTTCGGGCTCGGGACGGTCGGGCGGGGCGGGGACGGTCATGCGGCACCTTGGGCTTCGGGACGGCGGTGATCGGCGCATCGATCGCGACCAGGAAGTCTCTCCTGAAGGACCGTCGGGAGGCGAACCGATTTCCGTATCGTCCCACGGGCGGTGGCGCGTGCTGAGGGAGGGTCAGACCGGCCCGAGGTAGGTGTGGACCACGGCGGGCTGCCCGGCGGCCGTCAGCCAGTCTCCCGGGGCGGTGCCGACGCGCCGCCAGCCGGTGCGCTCGTACAGCGCGATGGCGCCCGCGGCGTCGGAGTCGACCTCCAGCACCGGCCGGCGCCCGTCCGCGGCCGCCGCCTGCACCGCCCGGGCCAGCAGCGCGCCGGCCAGTCCGGTCCGTCGGGCCGAGACGTCGACGAACAGCCGTGCCACGGCGGCGAGTTGCGAGGCCGGTCGGCCGACTGCCGCCGCCAGGTCGGGGCCGGTGCGGGTGAGGGCCACGTGGCCGAGCACGGCCGGTCCGTCGACGGCGACCCATACGCCGAGCAACTCCCGTGGCGTCAACCAGTGTTCGGTCTCGGCCGACCACACCGCCGGATACCCGTCGACCCGGTGGACGGCGGCCAGCATCCGGACACAGGCGGGCAGATCGTCGTCGTGTCGCGGGCGGATCACCGGTTCGGCCATGGCCCGATCATGGCACGGGGCGGCCCGCCCGCCTCAGGTGGTGCAGGAGAGGACGCGGCCGTCGGTGGTGCCGAGCAGCAGGCGGCCGGGGCCGGGGACGGTGAGGGCGGTCGCGACCACCGCGACCCGGCCGACGGTCAGCGGGCCCCGTCGCCGGACGGTGCCGTCGGTGGCCGACAGGGTCACCAACTCGGCATCGTCGTACGCCAGATGGACGGCGTCCCGGTCGACGTCGAGGTCCAGCGCGGTGGCCGGTCGGTCGGTGCGGAACACCCAGCGCGGCGTGCCGTCGGCCGGGCCGCGGCGGACCACGAAGGAGCCGCCGGGCTGCAGGCCGTGGCCGTCGTGGACGGTGCCCGCGTACACCAGGCTCCCGTCGGGGAGTTCGACGCCCGGGCCGGGCAGGTGGGTCTGCGCCGGGTCCCAGGACAGCGGAAAGCAGCCGCGGTACCGGTCGGACGGCCGGTACGGCCGGTCCTCGGCGGGCAGTTGCGAAGGGTCGGCCGCCACCAGCCACTGCTCGGACTGCGAGGGACGGCGGTGCGGGGCGGTGTACACCAGTCGGCCGCGCCGGATCCGCAGGTCGCCGTACCGGAACGGGACGAGGGCCGGAGGGCCGTCCGCACAGGCCACCAGCGTGAAACGGCCCGGGAGTTCACGTCGCGCGAGAAGGGAGCCGTCGGTGAGGGAGTGTTCGGCGACCGACGGCGGCTCGGCGGCCCGGACGAAGACCGACCGTCGGTCGGCGGCGACCGCGAACTCGCCGCCGTAGCCCTCCCGCCGGAGCGACCAGGCGACGGTGTCGGACGGCGTGCGGCACTCCACCGCCGCCTCGGGCGTCGCCAACAGCAGTCGCCCGTCGGCGAGTTCCTCGACGGCGCCGATCGGGCCGCGCGGCTCCCGACCGCTGTGCAGGCCGTCCAGCAGGAGGCGGGCCGCCGCTGCGCCGTCGGGTCGCGGGACGGCGAGGCGCGGCCCCGCCAGCTCCGCGGGCGGGACGGACGCCGGGGCGACGGCGCGCCAGTCGTCCCGGTGCAGCTCGGCCAGGTGGCCCTCCTGCCACGCGGCGCGGTCCCGCCAGTCGTCCGGCGGGGCGAGCAGCAGCCGCAGCGACCGCCCGTCCAGCCACTCCAGGCCGAGCACCTGACGGCCCGACCAGTGCTCGAACAGCGAGACGGCGGCGCCGGATTCGAGGTCGAGCAGCAGCAGCTCGCCCTCGAAGAAGTAGCCGCCGTCGTAGCTGCCGGTGCCGATCGCGAGCAGCGGCAGGTCGGGGTGGAAGGCCAGCGCGTGCACGGGGAAGCGGCAGCGCGCCAGGGCCACGCAGGCCAGGTCGGCGGTGCGGTACACCGCGACCGGCTGCGGCCACGGGCCGACCGCCCGGCCCGCCACCGCGAGCAGCCCGCGGCGCTCGTCCGGCACCGCGAGCACGGGGTCGCAGGCCTCGGCGAAGGGGCGGTCGGCGAGGACGCGGTCGATGCGGAAGGCGCTGGTCACAGTGGTGATCCTGGCAGATCGTCCGGGCCGGGAATCTTCGTGGGGGAACGAAAGTTGGGATCTTCGGTCGACGGACGGCCGGATCGGACAGTCGGGGGAACGGCGATGGCCCATCAGGGCGGGGCGACACAGGGCGGGGCGGCGCAGGGCGGGGCGGCGCAGGTCGATGAGGTGCGGGGCACCGTGGCGGCAGGGTTCGAGGGCGTGCGGGACGAATTCGCCGCTGTGCTGGGCGAGATGCACGAGTCGCCGGAGGCGCAGCTGGTGGTGCACGTCGGCGGGCAGCGGGTGGTCGACCTGTGGGCCGGCGGCGGGACGGACGCGGACACCCTGATGAGCGTGTTCTCGATCACGAAGGGCGCGACGCACCTGGTCGCGGCGCTGCTGGTGCAGGACGGCGTGCTCGACCTGGACCGCGAAGTGTCTTCGTACTGGCCGGAGTTCGGCGTGCACGGCAAGGAGCGGCTGACGCTGCGCGAGCTGCTCGCGCACCGCTCGGGCGTGCCGGGGGCGGACGGCGGCTTCACTGACGAGGAGCTGGCCGACGACCGGGTGATCGCTGCCCGGTTGGCGGGTCAACGGCCCTTCTGGGAGCCGGGATCGGCGTACGGCTATCACGCGTTCGTGATCGGCGCGCTCACCGGCGAGGTTGTGCGGCGGGTGACGGGGCGTTCGATCCAGGAGATCTTCGAGGAGCGGGTCCGCGCCCCGTACGGGCTGGACTTCTACCTCGGCCTGCCCGAGGAGTTGGAGGCCCGTCGGGCCGAGACGCTGCCGCTGCGGCCGACGCCGGAGCAGGCCGAGCGGCTCGCGGCCAGGACGGTCGACCCCACCAGCATCCTCGCCGTCGCCGGCAACCGGAACGGGCCCACCCCGACCGACCTGGTGGAGTTCGCCAACAACCGCACCGTGCGGGCCCTCGGGCCGACCTCGGCCGGCGGCGTCGGCACCGCCCGCGGCGTGGCGGCCATGTACGCGGCGGCGATCGGGGAGGTGGCCGGCCGGGCCGCGCTGCTGAAGCCGGAGACCATCGTCGAGTTCGCCCGCCCGCAGTTCCACGGCACCGACGTGATCACCGGGAACGAGGACGTCTTCGGCCTCGGCTTCGAGGAACTCACCGCCCTGTTCCCCCCGTTGGGCCCGGACGCGTTCGGCCACAGCGGGGCCACCGGCTCCCTGGGCTTCGCCGACCCCGGCAGCGGCCTGGCCTACGCCTACACCCGCCGCCGCTTCGGCCTCCCGTCCCGCTACGGCGCGGGCCCGGAGAACCACCGCCTGATCGCGGCCGTCTACGCGGCGCTCCGGGCGTCCTGACGCCGCGTCGGAGCCACGCGTTGCAGGCCGGCTCCCGTGGGGGTGGGAGCCGGCCTGCAACGGGCGGGGGCGTGCGGTCAGTGGCGGCCGGCCTCGTCGCGGCTCTCGACCTGGACGGCGGGCTCCAGCGGGGAGGCGATGTCCTGGGGCTTGCTGCGGGAGGCCCAGTCGCGGATGCCCATCAGCACCATGACGAAGAAGATGCCGTAGACGATGCCCGAGAAGTACAGCTCGGAGTGGATGGCCAGCGGCACGCCGACCAGGTCGACGGCCAGCCAGACGAACCAGAACTCGATGTAGCGGCGGGCCTGGCTGTACATGGCGAGGATCGAACCGATGAAGATCCAGGCGTCGGCGAGGACCATCCACCACGGCGCGCCCGGGTAGAACGAGGCGTCGGTCCACTTGAGCAGACCGCCGAACGCGGCGGTGCCGAACACCATCGCGCCGACCAGCAGGGCGCGTTCGCTCCCGGTCGCCCAGCGGACGTTGATGGCGCCTTCCTGCTCGCGGCTGCGCTTCCAGGTGGCCCAGCCCCAGGTGGCCGAAACGATGATCACGACCTGCCGGGCGGCGTTGCCGCCGAGGTGCACGTTCAGGCTGGCGATCAGCAGGAAGACCGAGCCGAGGATCTGCACCGGCCAGGCCACCAGCGAGCGGCGCAGGGCCAGCCAGACGGTGGCGAGCGCCAGGATGTTGCCCAGGAAGTCGGACCAGTAGACGGGGAGCCCGAGGAAGCTGAACTGCTCGTTCAGCCAGTGGAATGCGCTCATTACTCACACCTTTGTTCGTTCGGAGCGAGGCGGGGAGGGAGCGGCCGGCCCCGTGGGGAGAACTGGGGGGGGCAGGGCCGGCCGGGCACGCGGGCGTTGGGCGCGGACGTGGGTGTGGGGTGGGGGTGCGTGCCGTACAGGAAGGGAGGGGGAGGGGACGGGGAGCGAGGCGGGGAGGGAGCGGCCGGCCCCGCGTCGGGGGAAGCGGGGGCGGGGCCGGCCGGGCACGCGGGCGTTGGGCGCGGACGTGGGTGTGGGGTGGGGGTGCGTGCCGTGGGGGGAGGGTCGGTCGGCCCCGCAGGGGGAAGCGGGAGAGCGGGGCCGACCGGGCTTGTGGAGGGCGGGGGATGGCGGTGCGTCAGTGCGAGGCGGCGGCCAGGACGTCGCGGCCGTGCGCGGAGTCCAGCAGCGCCTCCGAGTGGCGGACGTCCGCCCGGGCGGCGAGCAGCAGCTCGTCCACCGAGGCGAACCTGACGGTGTCCCGGATCCGGGCGACGAACCAGAGCGAGACGCGTTCGCCGTACAGGTCGTCGGAGGTGTCGTGGCAGTACACCTCGGTGTGGATCCGCGGGCCGTCCTCGAAGGTGGGGTTGGTGCCGATGCTGATCGTCGCGCGGTGCACGGCGCCGGTGGCCGGGCGGGTCAACCAGCCGCTGTAGACGGCCGGTCGCGGAACGTCCGAACCGGGGTCGGGGGAGATGTTGGCGGTGGGGAAGCCCAGCCCCCGGCCCCGTCCGGCACCGTGGACGACGGTGCCGGACAGGCAGGTCGGCGAGGTGTCAGGCATGGGGGGACAGCTCGCGGAACTGGCTGGTGTGGAACACCAGCGGCTCCACGCCGGGGAACAGCTCGGTGGTGAGCAGCTCCATCAGGACGATCTCGTGGTCGCCGCCGTCGTACACCGCGCCGACCCGGGCGGTCAGCCACAGCGCGGCGCCCTCGATCAGCACCGCGCCGTCCGCCGTCGCCTGCCAGTCGGCGCCCTCGAAGCGGTCGCCCGCCCGTGAGGCCAGCCGCCGGCAGAGCGAGCCCTGGCCGTGGCTGAGCACGCTCAGCCCCAGCACCGGCCGGTCGGCGAGGCGCGGCCAGGTGGTCGAGGTGCGGGCCACGCTGACCGCGATCATCGGCGGCTCCAGCGAGATCGACACGAACGAGCTCGCGGCGAACCCGTCCGGTGCGCCCTCGCGCAGCGCGCCGATCGCGACCACGCCGGTGGGGTACGCCCCGAAGGCCCGGCGCAGCGCGTCCGCGCTCAAGTCCTCGGCGGTCGTGGGGTGGTGGGCGGGAATGGCCATGGCCGTCGCCGTCCTCTCGTCGCGAATGGCGTGGGTGGGGTGGGATCAGTGGCGGTACCGGGCGGCCGGGTGGCTGGCCGGCAGCGCCCGGTCGTCGGCGCCGGTCAGGCGCTCGCGCAGCGACTCGCCGTCCTCGTACTCGCCGCGGAACACGCCGCGCTCGCGCAGGATCGGCAGCACCGACTCGACGAACTCGACGGTGGAGTGCGGCTGCACGGGCGGCGAGAGCAGGAAGCCGTCCAGGTCCGCGCCCTCGGCGAGCGCGCAGATCTCGTCGGCGATCTCCTCGGCGGTGCCGACCACCGGGCGGGCGCCGACGCCGTGGGTGTGCCAGTCGGCGAGCACGTCGCCGACGGTCTTGTCCGCGAACCGGGCGACCTGGGTCTGCGACATCTCGGTGGACAGCGCGCTCATCGGGGTGTCCGGCGCGTACGAGGACAGGTCCAGGCCGGTGAACATCGCGTACGAGGCCACGGTGACCTCCGGGCGCTGCGCGTCCAGGATCCGCTGCCAGCGGCGCTCGGCGTCCTGGGTGGTCGCGCCGACCACGCAGGAGAACGCCGACATGATCTTGACCTGGTCGGCGGCGCGGCCGGCCTTCACCGCCTCCTCGCGGATCGCCTTGGTGTGGCCCGCCAGCTGCGCGACGCTGCCGCTGCCGACGAACATGCACTCGCCGTGCCGGCCGCCGACCCGGCGGCCCGCCGGGGACGCGCCGGCCTGGAACAGCACCGGAGTGCCCTGCGGGGACCGGGCCGTGTTGCCGTAGCCGTGCGAGCGGAAGTACGGGCCCTCGTGCTCGACCAGGTGCACCTTCGCCGGGTCGGCGAACCGGCCGGCCTTGTCCTTCTCCAGGGCGTCCGGCTCCCAGGACCCCTCCCAGTACTTGTAGACCAGGTCGAGGAAGTCCTCGGCCATCGCGTACCGGTCGTCGTGCGCCACCATGTCCATCCCGAACGCCTTCACGGCGGTGTCGGCGGTGCCGGTGGTGACGATGTTCCAGCCCAGTCGGCCGCCGGACAGCTGGTCCAGGGTGGCCAGGCGGCGGGCGAACGCGTACGGCGGCTCCACCAGCACCGAACCGGTCACCACCAGGCCCAGGTCGGTGGTCGAGGCGAGCAGCGCCGAGGCGATCACGAACGGGTCCAGGCGCGGCAGGTCGAGGGTCTCCTCGGTGGCGATCGGCGGGCGCACCCCGTTGATCTCCGACCAGCCCCAGGCGTCCGCCAGGAACAGGAAGTCCAGCTTGGCGTCCTCGCAGAGCTGCGCGACCTCGCGCCAGTAGCCGAGGGTGTCGAACAGGTGGCGGCGGCTTTCGGGGTGGCGCCAGGTGGCGGTGCCGCTCGCGTTGGTCTGGGCGTTCTCGAACAGTCCGAGTTTGAGGCTGCGCATGGGTGTTCTCCGTTGAACTGGGGGTGCGGGGGAGCCGACTGGTCGTCAGGAACCGCTGACGAAAGGCGAGTTGAGTCCCGTTCCGCCAAGAACTTAAAACGGTGCGGGAGTTGGTGCTGCGGGTGGTCAGGAGCCTTCGACGGCAGGGGAGTCGAGCTGCGCCGCGGTCGGCATGGAGGACTGGGCGCCGAGCCCGGTGACGGCCAACGAGGCTGCCCGGACGGCGCGTTCGGCGGCGGAGAGCAGGTCGCCGCCGCGGGCGAGGGAGTCGGCGAGCGCACCGCAGAAGGTGTCGCCGGCGCCGACGGTGTCGACGGCGTCCACCACCGGTGCGGGCAGGTGGACGGCCGGGCGGCCCGGCTGCTTGACCAGCGCTCCGTCCGCGCCGAGCGTCACCACGACGGCCCCGCACGGCAGTTCGGCCTTCTCCAGCAGGTCGCGCGCGCCGTCCGGGCCGGTCGGGCGTGCGACGTCGAGCAGGGTGGCGAGTTCGCCGAGATTGGGGACCAGGACGTCGACCGCCGCCAGCACGTCGGACGCGACCGGCCGGGCCGGCGCCGGGTTGAGGACGACCGTGCCGCCCTGCTCCCGGGCCCGCAGCACGGCGGCGGCGACCACGTCGGGGGCGATCTCGTGCTGCACCAGCAACACCTCGCCCGCACCCGACAACTGCTCGGGCAGGTCGGCGACGGTGAGCGCCGCGTTCGCGCCCGGGTTGACCACGATGGTGTTCTCGCCCGCCCGGTCGACGACCACCGAGGCGATCCCGGTGCTGGCGTCCGCGGCCGGGAGCACCGCGGTGACGTCCACGCCCTCGGCGGCCAGCGCCCGCAGGATCGTCTCCGCGTCCGCCCCGACCCGGGCCACCAGCCGGACCCGGGAACCGAGCCGGGCGGCTGCCACGGCCTGGTTGGCGCCCTTGCCGCCGACGCCTTCCACGAAGCGCTCCGCAAGCACGGTCTCGCCAGGTCGCGGCAGGTCCTGAACGGTCAGCACAAGATCTCGGTTGACCGAACCGACGACGGTGATGGACGACATCTGCGCTCCTTGGGAGCTCCTTGGGAGATCGATTTCCCACACTCTGGCCCAGCCCTCGCCGACCGTCAAGTACCCTCGTGCTGCGCATTCCGCCAGCTCGGACATCCCGGCCTGCGGCCGTCCGATCCGAGACCGCGCCGACACCGTTTCGACACCGGACCCGCCTCGGCGCCGCAACCGACACCGCTTACGACAACGCCTTCTGGCACCGTTCCCGACCGGGGAGGACCCCCCACGTGACAGCGCCCCGACTCCTCGACGTCGC
Source organism: Kitasatospora sp. CB02891 (assembly GCF_002803145.1). Lineage (NCBI taxonomy): Bacteria > Bacillati > Actinomycetota > Actinomycetes > Kitasatosporales > Streptomycetaceae > Kitasatospora > Kitasatospora sp. CB02891. The sequence goes on from NZ_NNBO01000023.1 coordinate 61,033, forward strand.
CGCCGCCGCCGGCGTCTCCCGCGCGACCGCCTCACGCGTCCTGGCCGGCACCCCGCGCAACGTCGACCCCGAACTCGCCCGCCGCGTCGAGGACGCCGCCCGCGAACTGGGCTACCGCACCAACCACTCCGCGAGGGCGCTGCGCACCGGCACCACCGGCACCATCGGCGTGGTCGTCCCCTCCCTCGCCAACCCCTACTTCGTCCAACTCGCCGACGCCATCGCCCAGCAGGTCCGCGCCGCCGGCGGACAGTTGGTCGTCTCCGACGCCGCGAACTCGGTGGAGATCGAGGCCGAACAGATCGAGACCCTGCTCGGCGGACGGGTCGACGGGCTGGTCGTGGTCCCGGTCTCCGCCGCCGCCTCCGGCCCCGCCGTCCGGGCCGCCGCCAAACGGGCGCCCCTGGTCCTGTTCGACCGCTGGGCGAGCGGCTCCGGGACGGTCGCCGTCACCCTCGACAACGCCGCCGCGATGCGCCTGCTCCTCGACCACCTCGACACCCTCGGCCGCCACCGGATCGCGCTGGTCGCCGCCGACCAGGCGTCCTCCTCCGGCGCGGAACGCCTCGCCGCCTTCACCGGGGCCCGCGGCACCGGCGCCGCCACCGTCCTGCTCCCCAGCTTCACCACCGACGCCGGCCGCACCGCCGCACGACGGATCGCCGCGCAGCGCAACGAGATCGACGCCGTCGTCTGCGGGGCGGACGTCCTCGCCGTCGGCCTGGTCTCCACCCTGCAGCGCTCGGCCGTGTCGGTGCCCGGGGAGATCGCCGTCACCGGCTTCGACGACACCGAGATACTCGAACTCCTCGACCCGCCGATCACCTCCATCCGCCACCCGCTCACTGCGATGGCCGAACGCACCCTGACGCTGCTTCAGGCCCCTTCCAGGGAGCGGGCGGAGAGCGTGGAGCGCTTCGCCCCGCAACTGGTCGTCCGGGCCTCGACGGACGCCGACGCCTGACGGCGCGTCGGGCGGGCGCCCGCCCGGTCGAACGGTGGTCACCTCCCCGGCGGGGCCGAACACCGGTGGACCTCGATGCGGCCGCCGCCGTCGTGCTCGCCCGCCTGCGCGCCGGCCGCCGTCCTCGGCGCGTCCCGGCCCGGGCGGACGTCCCGGATCAGGTCAGCGGACCGGGGTGGCCGAAGTGGCCGGCCCTGCGGTGGATGCGGTGGGCCTGCTGCCGGAGGCGGGGTGCGCGCGGGACCTCCGCGGTGGCGGGGCGGGAGAAGAACCACCGCTTGACCCCCTCGATCAGCACGAGGTAGACGACGACCATCGTCACCAGGGCGAGGAAGAAGGCGGGCGGGAGAGCCGTGAATCCCAGTGTCGCGGCCACGGGCGAGAACGGGAGCGCGACGCCCAGGGCCACCACGCCGAGCGACGCGGCCAGCAGCGGGATGCTCGGGCGGCTGCGCAGGAACGGGATCCGGTGGGTGCGGATGGCGAAGATCACCAGGGCCTGGGTGGCGAGGGACTCCACGAACCAGCCGGAGCGGAACAGTTCGGGCCCGGCGTGGAAGACGCCGAGCATCACCCAGAAGGTGAGGAAGTCGAAGAGCGAGCTGACCGGGCCGAAGCACAGCATGAAGCGGCGGATGAAGGCGATGTCCCAGTGCGAGGGTGCGTGCAGCTGTTCGTCGTCGACCCGGTCGGTGGGGATGGTGAGCTGGCCGGTGTCGTAGAGGAGGTTGTTGAGCAGGATCTGCGAGGGCAGCATCGGCAGGAACGGCAGCACCAGGGAGGCGCCGGCAGCGCTGAACATGTTGCCGAAGTTGCTGGAGGTGCCCATCAGCACGTACTTGATCGTGTTGGCGAAGATCCGTCGGCCCTCGGCGACGCCCTCGGCGAGCACGCCGAGGTCCTTCTCCAGCAGGACGGCGTCGGCGGCGTCCTTGGCCACGTCGGTGGCGCTGTCCACGGAGACGCCGATGTCGGCGGCGTGCAGGGCCAGCGCGTCGTTGACGCCGTCGCCGAGGAAGCCCACGGCCCGGCCGCTGCCGCGCAGGGCGCGCACGACGCGGGCCTTGTCGTCCGGGGAGACCCGGGCGAAGACGGTGGCCCCGGCGGCGGCGTCGGCCAGTTGCCCGTCGCTCATCGCGGACACCTCCCGGCCGGTGAGGGTGGTCCCGGCGGGCAGCCCGAGGTCGGCGCACACCTTCTCGGCCACCACCGGATTGTCGCCGGTGCAGATCTTGACGGTGATCCCGAGGTCGGCGAGCCGGCGCAGGGACTCGGCGGCGCCCTGTTTGGGCGGGTCGCGGAAGACCAGGAACCCGGCCAGCTCCAGCCCGCTCTCGTCCGGCACCGCGATCGCGTCGAGGCCGCCGGCGTCCTTGGCCGCCACCGCGACGACCCGGTGGCCGGCGGCGAAGAGGCCGGCCAGTACGGGGGCGGCGTCGGCGGGGACGGCGGCACAGCGGGCCAGCACGGCCTCCGGCGCGCCCTTGGTGACGAGCACCCGGGTACCGTCGGGCCGCTGGAGGAGGGCGGAGGAGAGCTGACGCTCGTGGTCGAACGGAAGGCCGGCCAGCCGCAGGTGTCCGGCCGTCAACCCGGCGGCACCGGGGGCCTGCCAGAGAGCGGTGTCCAGGGGGTTGTCGCCCAGGTGGTCGCCGTCCAGGTCCCCTTCGGTGGCGAGCAGCCCGAGCAGCAGCACGTCCTCCCCGGCGGCGCCGGCGGGGTCGAGGGCGCTCTCGAAGGTGATCCGGCCCTCGGTGAGGGTGCCGGTCTTGTCGGTCACCAGGATGTCCATGTCGCCGAGGTCCTCGATGCACACCAGGCGCTTGACCAGGACCTTGCGGCGGGCGAGGCGGCGGGAGCCCGCTGCCAGGCTGGTGCTGACCACGGCGGGCAGCAGCTGCGGGGTGATCCCGACGGCGATGGCCAGCGAGAACAACAGCGCGTCCAGCAGCGGCCGGTGCAGCACCGTGTTGATCACGAAGATGCCGGTGGTGAGGACGGCGGCGACCTGGAGCAGCAGCACCGAGAATCGGCGCAGGCCGACCTGGAACGCGGTCTCCGGCTGCCGGTCCCCGAGACCGAGCGCGATCCGGCCGAACTCGGCGCGCCCGCCGGTGGCGACGACCACCCCGGTGCCGCTGCCCGCGTGCACCACCGTGCCCATCAGCGCGCAGCACGACAGTTCCGCCAGCTCCGGTTCGCCGTCCACCGCTGCCAGGTCCTTGTCCACCGGGGCGGATTCGCCGGTGAGGATGCTCTCGTCGCACTGGAGGCCGGTGCGCTCCAGCACCCGCACGTCGGCGGGCACGATCCGGCCGAGGGCCAGCCGCACCACGTCGCCGGGGACCAGGCCGGTGACGTCCACCTCCTGCTCGTGGCCGTCGCGCAGCACCACGGCGGTGCGCCGCACCTGCGAGTGCAGGGCCTGTGCGGCCCGCTCGGCCCGGTACTCGTTGGCGAAACCGAGGGCGACGCTCAGCAGCAGGATCACGCCGATGATCACCGCGTCGGTGCGCTCGCCGAAGAAGAACGACACCACCGCGGCGGCCAGCAGCAGGAGCAGCAGGGCGCTGCGCAGCTGGCGGCCGAGCACCGCCAGGGCCCGCACCCGGTGGGTGCGGACCGCGTTGGGGCCGACGGCGGCGAGCCGCCGCCCGGCCTCCGCGCCGGACAGCCCGGCGCGGGTGCTGTCCAGGCGGGCGAGCACCTGGGCGGCGTCCTGCGTGGCGGCCTGGCGGGCGGGCATCCCGGCGGCGGCGTCCTGCTGCTCGGCAGCCGGACGCACCGGGTCCGGCCGGGTGAGGGTCCGGTGCATCGGCTGGAACTCCTGTCGGCCAGGGGTGCGGGTCACCGACCGGCGGCCGGCACATCGGCGTGCTCGGCGTGGGCGGTGTCCTGGTGCGCGGCGTCGTGGGCGGTGTCCTGGTGCGCGGTGTCCCGGACGACGACGACCGGGCAGGTGGCGTGGTGGACGCAGTGCTGGCCGACCGAGCCGAGCAACGCTCCGGTGAAGCCCCCGTGGCCGCGGCTGCCGATGACCAGGAGTTCGGCGCCCTCGGCGGCGTCCAGCAGGACGCGGGCCGCGTTGCCGCGTTCCACCCGGCGGCCGATCTCGACCGGGTGGGCCGGGCCGCCCTCCTCCTCGACGACCTGGGCGAGCGTCTGCTCGGCCGCCGTGCTGAAGTCCGCGTCGCTCAGCGGCATTTCCCAGCCGTGGACGGCCGGATACTCCCAGGTGATCACCGCTTCCACGGTGGCACCCGTCAGAGCCGCCTGGCGTACGGCCCAGCGCAGCGCGGACCGGGACGACTCCGAGCCGTCCACGCCCACCACGATGCGCCGCTCCGCCGTGCTGCCGGTCCCGTTCATGCCGTTGTCCTTCCGATCGATGGGTTGTCGGGTTGCGCGGTGCGGTTCAGGCGCGCAGGTCGCCGGCTGCACCGGCCGGTCGCCGCGGGCGGCGTGGATGTCGGTGCGGCACATGCCCCTCACACCGCCCGGGCCCGCCGTCGACCGGGGTCGAGCGGGGCATTCGCGGCGGGCTGAAGGCCCCCGGCAGCTCCGGGCCGCTGGTCACCGGCCCTGCGCCGCGTCGTGCGGGACGACCGCCACCGGGCCGTGGGCGTGGTGGACGACCGCGTGTGCCAGGTGTCCCAGGTGCGGCGCGGCCAGCGGATGCGCGGGGGCGCGCCGGCCCAGGACCACCAGGGCCGCGCCGCGCGACGCCTCCAGCAGTGCCCGGGACGCGCCCCAGCCGGTCACCTCCGCCACCGTGCGCACCTCGGGGAACTTCTCCTGCCAGGGGGCCAGCGCGTCCTGCAAGCGGACCGTCCTCGCCTCCACCAGCGACCGCCGGACCTCCGCCGGACCGATCGGGGCGTCGGTCCGCAGCGGCCCGTGCGGTTCGGCCCCGCCCTCCAGGGCCCGCAGTACGGCCCCGCGCCGGGCGGCCTCCTCGAAGGCGAACCCGAGGACGGCGCCGGACGGCCGCTCGCCGCTCGCTCCGACCACGACCTCGCCGGAGCCGTCCGGGTCCGCGGCGCCTTCCGGCACCAGGACGACCGGGCACCGCGCCTCCGCGGCCGTGCGCAGCGCGACGGAACCGAGGAGCCGCCCGGCGAGCCGGCCCGATCCCCGGGAACCGAGCACCAGCAGCCACTGCTTCTCACCGGCGGCGGCCAGCACGGACCACGGCTCACCGGGAATCGCCTCGCACGAGACGTCCAGCCCCGGCAGGGCGTGCACGAGCTCGGCCCGGAGCGTCGTCGCGAACTCCGGCAGCCGGTGCCCGGCCGGTTCACGGTGCCCGAAGGCGCTGCCCGACGGTGACACCACGGTCACCAGCCGGAGGGCGACGCCGCGCCGGAGCGCGTCGGCCGCCGCCCAGCGGGCCGCTGCGGCGCTCTCGGCCGAGCCGTCGACGCCGGCCACGACGGAATCGCACATGGGTGGACCTCCAGGGGTGCGGATGGTCCGGGCGGCGGTTCGCCCGGCCTCGTGCTCCCAACAGCGTCGCCGCGGCCCCGGCCGTCCGGACAGAGGTCGGAAGTCTCCGGCCGGTTCCGAAGGTCCCGCAGGCCGTCGCCCGTCCGGGACGGCCCCGCCGGACGGCCCGCACCGGTTGTCCCGACCGGCCGGGACCATGGGCCCGGACCATGGGCCGGGCAGGCCCTCGACCCGGAGAGCGCGCCCCGGCCAGGATGGCTGCAGGCCCCCGGCGACCGCACCCGGGGCCGCCCCGAGCAACGGAGAGCAGGGACACCGCCATGGGCACGTTCGTTCTGGCCGGCACCGACGGTTCGGCCGAGAGCACCGCCGCAGCGCACTGGGCCGCCGACGAGGCGCTGCGCCGCGGCCTCGCCCTGCGCCTCGTCCACGCCTGGACCTGGGAGGACGACCTGCACGCCGATCCCAGCCGGTCGGCGTCCGTGCGCACCCTGGCGGAGCGCATGCTGGCCGACACCGCGCAGCAGGTGCGCGAGGCCCATCCGGGGCTGGAGCTGCACACCGGCCTGCTGACCGGCGGCGAGCCCGCCGCCGACCTGGCCGCCGCCGCGGCCGACGCGGAGCTGCTCGCCGTCGGCTCGCTGGGCCTGGGCCGCTTCGAGGGCCTGCTGGTGGGGTCGATCGGCCTCGACGTCGCGGCGCGCTGCGAGGTGCCGGTTGTGCTGGTGCGGGCCGCGCAGCCGCAGCCGGGCGAGGCCCCCGGCGAGGTGGTCGTCGGGATCGACACCCGCGCCCCGGCGGACGCCGTCGTCGATTTCGCCTTCCGCGCGGCCGAGGCCCGCGGCGCGGTGCTGCGCGTGGTTCACGGCTGGACTCCGCCCCCGGTCTGGGGCTACGCGGGCTGGGTGGCGCCGGAGACCGAGGCCGAGCAGTTCCGCATCCTTGAGGCGGAGCTGCTCACCCAGGGGCTCGGCGGGTGGCGGGCCAAGTACCCGCAGGTCACGGTGGTCGAGGACAGCCGGATCGGCAGCGGTGCCGGGGCGGTGGTGGACGCCTCCGCCGGCGCCGCCCTGGTGGTGGTCGGCCGCCGTCGCCACCGCCTGGGCCGGGTCGCCCACGCCGTCAGCCACCACGCCAAGTCGCCGGTCGCCATCGTCCCGCACGACTGACCCGACGCACCTGGCCGCCGGTCACCACCGTGCCTTGGATCCGGAGCCGGGTCGGCCTGACGGCACGTCAAACCGACCGGCGGCCGGGCGAACAGCGCGAGCACCGGTGAACCGGCACGGGGGCGGTCCGGCAGGTTGGCAGGACGCCCGGCAGTTCGGCATGACGTCCGAGGACTTCGCCGAGCTGCTCGGTGACCGGATCCCCGCCCGCAGGGCGCTGTCGGCCGTCACTACCGCGCCCGCCGGCATCCGCGCGGGCACCCGGAACCGGCGGGGCCCCGAACCGGTGACCTGAGTACCCGTACTCAAGTGAGTGCTGTCAGTGCCGGATGAGACTCTTCGGGCACGTCGGGACTTCCGGGCCCGGTGGTGACGGAGGGGAGAAACAGATGAGGCGCGCGACTTTCGCCTGGGTGGCCGCGGCGGCGGCCGTCGTGGTGGCGGCGGGGCCGGCGATGGCCGGGCAGGGCGGGGAACCCGAGCACGGAACGCCCGGGACGGGGGAGATCCTGCCGCACCCCGGACCGGACGGGTTCATCTGGATTCCGGACTGGATCGGCAACGGCGGCGCGGTCGGCGCCGGCCTCAACATGTCCGGCCCGCCCGTCACCGTCACGGTCGGCTGCCAGGGCGGCAGCAGCGGCGCGGGCGAGGTGCACGTCAGCTTCGGCGGCGGCACCACCCCGGTCGAGTTCACCGTGGCCTGCCCGGCCGACACCATCGGCCGCGGCTCGGCCGTGGTACCGGTCGACCGGATCTCCTCGCTCAGCGTCGGCGTGGAGACCTCGGCCCCCGATGTGCACTGGGGCCTGACGATCACTCAGCCGGATTCCTGACCGCCCCTCCGTCGCATTCTGCGGGCCGCGATGCCGCACGGAAGGGCGGCGAGCCACAGGTAGAGCCCGGCAGTGGGCGAGACGGTCCAGGCGACCGCTGCGGTCGCCGCGGCGATCAGGATCGTCCCGGCGTGGTCCATCGCCACGCCTTGAGCCACCCGTCGGTGGACCGGGCGGGAGCACAGCCGGGCGTGCCGCAGGATCCTGACGAACAGCAGCAGGTACAGCAGGTTGGCCGCGGCGATCGTGGCGGCGTAGAACGTCACCGCCTGCGGCTCGCGGCCCCCGTAGTCGGACAGCAGCGTCGTCGGGAACGGGAGCAGCGCCACCGCGCCGAGACCCGCGAGTGTCAGCAGGACGGACGCGTCGTCGACCCGTGCGACGAACTGGAAGATCCGCCGGTGGTCCCGCCACAGCGAGGCGATGACGGCGAAACTCAGGCCGTACGTGCCCAGGCGGGGCCACACGTCCCGGAGCGCGTGCACGAATTGTGAATGCTCCAGTCCGGCCGGCACGGAGATGTTCAGGACCAGCAGCGTCAGCGCGATCGCGTAGACGCCGTCGGACAGCGCGGTCAGCCGGCTGGGGGAGCCGCGCGCCTCCTCGGCGGCGGACGCCCCGGGAACGGAGCTGCCGACCTCACCCTCCGCTCTCATGGGAGCACTCCAGGGGGTGGTGTCGGCCGGCTTCGCAGCAGCGTGAGCGACACGGCCCGGGTCGGCCGTCGGCGCCCGGACCTCAGGTGTCCGTGCCGTCGGTGACCACCAGGTCCTCCTCGTACTCGGCGTTCGGCGGCAACTCCTCGGTCCCCGCGAGGAAGACCGCGACGCCATCGGCCACCTCCGGGGCGGACGCGGTCGGCCGCACCGCCAGCAGGGCGAGTGCGCCGTCCGCGTGGGCGACCAGCAGGTCGCCGCTCGCGGTGGCGGTCAGCGCGGAGATCGGGGCACCGGCCGGGGACGGGTGCTCGACGGTCTCCTGCGTCTCGACGTCGAGTTCGAGCAGTGAGCCGGTCGGGGCGCCGATCCACAGGACACCGGGTCGGACGCCCCAGGCGAGGTTCTCGTCCGGCCACCGCTGCGCGTCGTCCTCGGCGAGCGTCCTCGTCAGGACCCTCCGCAGCGAAGGGAACGCGAAGACGTCCAACGAGTCGACGTAGGCGTTGCCGCGGACGGCGAGGTGCCGGCCGTCGGCGCTGAACAGCGGAGCGCCGTAGCCGTCGGCGGCCAGGACCAGCGCGTGCCGCAACTGCCGCATCGCCGCCGGGGGTTCGGCTCCGGGTCGGGCGAACAGGCAGAAGGTGGCGGACTGGTCGCTGACCAGGGTGGCGACCAGCTCGCCGGACGGGTGGACGGCGACACCGGTGTCCCAGTAGGGGGCCGGGACGGCGCTGCCGGTGGCGAGGTCGAGCGCGTCCGAGGAATCGCCGGACGGCTTCGCCCACAGGGTGCGGCCGTCCGGGCTGAACGCCAGGTGGAGGTAGGCGGCCGAGACCTGCTCGGGCGCCGACGGGCCGTCCGGCGTCCACCGGGTCAGGGTGCTGCCGTCGGCGACGACCAGCAGCGGCCGCTCCGGGTGCCACGCCACCGGCGGAGCCGTCTCGGACCGCCACCACTCGGCGGGGTCCGGCTCCCGGGCCGGCCCCAGGTCGACGGGCGCGAGCTCGCGCAGCCGCCCGCCGCCGCAGTCCCAGACCCGGACCAGCCGGCTCTTCGCCGCGGTACCCGCCACCAGCGGGAGCCGGGGGTGGCGGACGAGCTGTTCGACGGGGCGCTGCGAGTCGGCCGACAGGCGGGCCAGCACGGCGAGTTCGGTCATGGCGGCACGGTAGCGGCGGGGTGTGACGACGTCAGGTGAGGGCGCAGGACGGACGCGCCGTCCTGACGGACCGGCGTCAGTGCGGGGCGAGCACGCAGAACTCGTTGCCCTCGGGGTCGGCGAGCACCGTCCACGGCACGTCGCCCTGGCCGACGTCGAGGTCGGTCGCGCCAAGGGCCCGGAGGCGGGCGACCTCCGTGGACTGGTCGTCGCCGGGGTGGGGCAGCAGGTCGAGGTGGAGGCGGTCGGGAGCGGTGCGGGCGTCGGTGGAGCGGAGGAACTCCAGGTAGGGGCCGGTACCGGCGGGGGAGCGCAGGGTCGCCTGGCCGTCGGCGACCTCGTGGACCGTCCAGCCGATCGCCTCACCCCAGAAGCGGGCCATCCCCCGCGGGTCGGCGCAGTCCACCACGATCGCGGCGACCGGGCCGGTGTCCCGATAGATCTCACGGGGCTCCAGCACGCAGAACTCGTTGCCCTCGGGGTCGGCGAGCACCGTCCACGGCACCTCGCCCTGACCGAGGTCGACGGGCGTCGCGCCGAGCGCCAGCAGGTGGGCGGCCAGTTCAGCCTGATGGGCGGGGGAGGTGCTGGCGAGGTCGAGGTGCATGCGGTTCTTGGCCGGGCCCTTGCCCTCCGGGACGGGCACCAGGTCGAGGCCGATGGCGACCGGGTCCGGCCAGACCAGCTCGCCGGGCGGGGCGACGTACGTGGTCACGCCCGGATGGTGGGCGGTCCAGCCGAGCGCCTGCGCCCAGAACCGGCCGACCGCCACCGGGTCGAGAGCCTTGATGATCACATGAGCGGGTCGCAGCGCCATGTCGGCGATCCTATGCACTGCGACCCGCCACCCGGGCCGACCAACCATCGGGCCGCACCCGTACGGCCTGCGGCCGCCACCGCCCTGCCATCACACCTCGCGGCGCGGCCACCGCCCCGACACCGAGCCGGTCGGCGCCGCGCGTCCAGGTCCTCGACGGGGATGCGAATCGACCGGCGCGGCGTCAGGTCGTCCGAACGCCCCGGGCCCGGTTGAGGGCGGCCTGGAGCTGCAGCCAGGTCGGATCGCCGGAGGAGGTTCCGGTCACCGTGGCGAGGTCGGCGTCTGCCCAGGAGCGAGTGCCGTCGGTGGGGGCGAGGCGCCCCTCCAGGTCGTCCTCCTGCGGCACCTCCTCCGTTCCCGCAGGGAACCAGCGGTTCTACGGCAGGGCCGAGAGTGCCCCGCCCGGGCCGGTCCCGGACGGGGCGAGGGGGGTTCTACTTCGCGGTGCGGTGGTGCGGGACGGCCCAGCGGTCACGCGACCAGAACCGGGTGAGCCCGTCGGTCCACGGTCGGCAGTCGATCGGCGTACGGGGGCGTGGCGGACCGCGTAGCAGGCCCCGACGAGGATCTGCCAACGGGGCTGGACAGGCGGGGGGTCAGACTCGGACGAGTTCGGCAGCGCGCTGCCCCAGGTCCGCGGCGCCCGGGATCCCGCGTCGGGCCCAACCGGTCATTGTGGTACGGACTTTGTGAAGATCCTTCTTGTGCCGGTCCGAGACGACTCCGTCCATGAAATCCAGGGACCGACCCCAAATCCCCACAGCCTCGTCGTGGCGGCGTTGGGCAGCGACGGACCGCGCCAGGTTCCCGAGCGTCAGGGCGTGAATGCGCCGGAACGCCTCGGGGTCACGACCGGCGAGAGCGGCGCGGTGGTGGCGTTCGGCCGCCCGGTGGTCTTTCAGCTCGGCCAGGGTTTTGGCGGTGTGAGAAGCGACGGTCGCCGCTACCGGCCCGGTGGCGGCCGTGAAAGACGCCGGCGGAGCCGTGGTGTCAAGCATGGCGTCCTCGGCCGCCAGTAGCGCCGCTGCGGCCTTCTGTCCGTTCCCCACAGCTCCGTACGCCCTGGCGCTCGTGATCAGCAACAGGGCCTCGGTCTGCGGGTCCACCTTTCCACGCGCTCGCCGCAGGGACTCCTCCGCCAGTTCGGCGCAGAACTCCGGTTGCTTGAGGTTGAGAGCCTGATGGGCGAGGGCGCGCATCATCCAGGCTCCGTGTCCGGTCGGATCGCTCTCGCAGGCGAGTTGGTAGCCGAGAAGGTAGTACCGCTGCGCGGCGCCCTCCCGGCCCAGATCGTGGTACTTCCACGCGGCGAGGTACGACAGTTCGGCCGCCACGCCATAGGCGTCCCGGCGAATCGCCTCGGAGGGATACACGGCCTGGAGCATCGGCACCACCGTGTCGGTCAGGTAAGTGGTCACGGCACTCAGCCCGTGCCCACCGCCAAGACGCTCGTCAGCGGCAGTGAACACGCCGGTGATGTGCCGGACGGTGGCCACCTCGCCGACGCCCACCCGGCCACCGGCCCTCCCTGCTCGCAGGGTGGCGGCGACCGCCTGGTGATCGTAGGTCAGCGGCAGTGCCACAGCGGCAGTGGCGAACGCACTGGCGAGGAAGTCTCGGCGGGACTGCGTCACGGCTCGCCCGAGGTCGGCGGCGGTGGCCAGTGGGTCGGCGCCCATAGCCTCCCCGATCGCTTCCGACCCTGGCCCGATCTCCGCCACGGTCACCTTGCGGCGCGTCTTCCGGGTAAGGGCCTCGGCGAGGTACCGCGGGGTGCGCCCCGTGGGAGTGCCGCCGGCCACCCAGTGGGCGATGGCTGATGGAGCTGTGGCCAAGTGCTCCCCCGCCTCGGAAGCGACTGCGCGCACTGTCGTCGCCAGTGCCTGGTACGTGCATCCGGACTCCGCGATGGCCCGGGCCAGTGCCTCGTTCGGTGCCTTGTTGTCCGTCAACTGTCGCCCCTAATTGCGATCTTGAACGGGTTGAACGGGATCGGTGTGCCCACACCGTACCTCCGGAGCGTGACTGGCTGTTCACTGATTGCACCGACAGGCCAGGGGTTCCCGCCCGACTGGCACGGCAATGGCGGCACCTGCCGAAAGCCAAGCGGTGAGCCCGCCAGCGGTTTCGCAGATTCCTCCCCGAACCTCGGGGAGGTGCACCAACTCGCAGCAGTACCAATGGAGGGAGCACAACCATGTCCGACAGCACCCAGGTCAGCAACCTGACGCGGCGCCTGGACCACTCGGTGCCGGACGGCGACTTCGCGCCGGTGGCCACCGAGGTCTGACAGCAACTCCACACTGATGCCGAGTAGTTGACGGCATGGCGGGTCGGCTCGGATGACCGCCCGGGTCGGCCCGCCGCGCGGCATCGTCACACAGTCCCAAGCAAGGAGAGTCCGCAGTGAACACCACCATCGCCACCAGCGTCCCGGCCGGCTCCTTCTTCGACCTCGGCCGGAAGGACCCGGAACTGCTCCGCCTGCGCGAGGAGGGCGCGGAGAGCGCTCTGCCCTTCGCCTTGATGGAACACCTCATCAAGTCCGGTACCCCCTACGCGCAGCACGCCCGTTCCCTGCGCAGCGAGAACGTGACCGTGGCCGGCGCGGCCTTCGACTGGTTCGAGGCCCGGCTTCCCGGCGAGATCGCCAACGAGATCAACCTGACGGACTACGAGATCGTCGAGCACACCGACGCCCGCCGCGCAGCGCTGTCCGAGGCGCTGGACCGCCTGTCGCTGGTCCACCCCGAGGGATTCGCCCGCGTGCGCGAGTTCGTTCGTGGGCTGCTGTGGGTCGGGCTCAAGCCCGGAGTCCGCGCTTCTTCGCTGACCAGTTCCAGTGACCCGGCGCTCCCGTACATCGTCGTGTTCTCCGACAAGGCCCGACACCACATCCCGCCGAACACGGTCAGCCCGGAGCCGTCTCCCCGCTTCTTGGCCGAGAACCTGCTCCACGAGGGAACGCACCAGTCGATCAGCTTCCACGTCCTTCAGCACCAGGTCTTCGCCGACGGGTACTCGTCCAAGGAGTCCCCGAAGATCGAGATCAAGTGGCGAGCGGGTCAGGGCGTCGCGCGCAACCAGTTCTGGGAGGTGGACCGGGCCTTCCACGCGACCGGTGTCTACAACCAGTTGCTGAGGTTCCGCCGCACCGAGCTGGACCGCGACGACCTGACCGCCAACGAGCGCACGTGCTTCCAGGCCGCCTGCGATGAGGGCCTTCCCGCCGTCCGCTACCTCATGCGCGAACTCGAACTCCTGAGTGAGAACTTCACCCCGCACGGACTGGAGCTGCTGGCCGACCTGCGTCGGCAGACCGACCAGCTGTAGTGCCACCCCGAGCAGAATCGAACGAGGAGGGTCCGGTGCTCCAGCACCTCATCACACAAGACGCCGGCCTGCGGATGATCCCGACCGACCGGGGCAAGTTGACGACTGCGGTTGGCCAACTCCGCGAAGATCTAAGGGCCTTGCCCGAAGGGGCCGACCCGGCCCGTGTCCGGGTCCTGACCAGATGGATCGGCGTCGGTCAGATGTGCCTGGGTCACCACGAGGAGGCCCTCACGTTCCTGCGGCAGTCGCTCGACTTGGCCGCAGCGAGCGGCAACACCCGAGCGGTCGTCGCCACCGGGCTCAACCTCGGCGACGCCCACCGCTACGCCGGTGACATGCGGACCGCGGATGCGCTCTACCGCAGCGCCCTGGGCACCGCGCGGAGCCAACACCCGGATTTGGTGGACTTCGCGCTCCAGCACACCGGCAAGTATCTGATGGAGCGCGGTGACCTCGTCGGCGCCGAGGCCCACCTCCGGGAAGCGCTGCGTCTGCGGATCGCCAAGGGGGACACCGAGCTGATCGGGTCCACACGGGCAGCACTCTCGCAGGTGGAACAGTTGATCGAGCAAGCCGCCGCGCCGGGGGCGGACAACGCCGTGCCCCGCCAGTGGAGCGGCCGGTGGACTTCATGGCTCCAGTCCAACACCACGGCCCGGGCCCCGGACCGGTGGGCAGAAGACTTCCCGGCCATCCGGAGCGCCGTGCGCGGGCTGACCGTGCATCAGCGGGTACACCCGCGCCACCTGCGCGACCAGCCGTTCCCGGTCGAGTCGATCACCGCTATGGCGCAGGAGGCCGAGGAGGCCCTGACCGCCGACGGACGCCTCCACAACGGCAAGTGGAACGCGGCCGTGGGCGACGCCGCGAACCGCTTCGCAGGGCGAGTGGATCTCGCCGCAGTCGTCGCGGAGTCCACCGGCCTGGAGGTGGAGCAGCCGCACAACGGCGTCTACATCGCCTATCTGGAGGAGGGGCAGTTCCTCGACTTCCACGTGGACGAGTTCGGGTTCGGTGAGGCCAATCTGATCCTGTGTCTCAAGCACGAGCGTCCCGCCGCAGCTCCCGCTGTGAGCACCACCGTCTTCATCGGCGCTGACGGCTACCGCGCGTGCGACCTCGCAGCGGGCGAGTGCGTTGTCTTCGATGGGGCGATCACCCCGCACGGAAGGACTCCCCTCGGCGCCGGAGAGCGCGTGGTCCTCATCAGCTTCGGGTTCCGTGCGCGTGATGCGGCCAAGCGTTCGGCTGCTCACCTCCCGGCGGCCCCGCGCCGAGTACGGTGAGCGCCTGCGCTTTGCGTTGACGCCGGCTCGATCTCCCTGAATGCCCTGGGTGTCACCGCAGGTCAGGGCCTCGTACAGGCTTGAAGTGCTCGCTCGCCCAACCTCCGGGCCGGTGAGCGGCCGCCTCGCGGCTGTGACGCTGCGTACACAGTGGACGAGGACGCGACCACGCGTCCGGCCCCCGGCTCGACGTCGAGCACCGCGAGCTCCCGCAGCCGCCCCGCCGCGCAGTCGGGGACGCGGACGGCCTGGGGCCGGGGGAGACGCGCGCTGATCCGACGGGAATTGTCAGACACGCCCTCGGGCCCGGAAATGACGGTGGGCAGCCAGGAGCAATCTTGCATGATTTTGCTGCGGTGCGTATATTCATGCTGGGCCTTCAGGAAGGAATGCCATGGTATTGCGAGTTGCCGTCGCCGGAGCGAGCGGGTATGCGGGCGGCGAGGTGCTGCGCCTGCTGCAAGGGCATCCGGAGGTGGAGATCGGGGCGCTGACCGGCGGCTCCAACGCGGGGCAGCGTTTCGGTGCGCTGCAGCCGCACCTGATCGGGCTGGCCGACCGGGTGCTGGAGCCGACGAACCCGCAGACGCTGGCGGGGCACGACATCGTGTTCCTCGGCCTGCCGCACGGCCAGTCCGCCGAGCTCGCCGCCCAACTCGGCGAGGACGTCCTGGTGGTGGACCTCGGCGCCGACCACCGGCTGAGGTCGGCGGCCGACTGGGAGCAGTTCTACGGCTCCCCGCACGCCGGCACCTGGCCCTACGGCCTGCCCGAACTGCCGGGCCACCGTGACGCGTTGAAGGGCAGCAAGCGGATCGCGGTGCCGGGCTGCTACCCGACGGCCGTGACGCTCGCGATGTTCCCGATGTTCGCCGCGGGCCTGGCCGAGCCGGAGGCCGTGATCACCGCCGCGTCCGGCACCTCCGGCGCGGGCAAGGCCGCCAAGTCGCACCTGCTGGGCAGCGAGGTGATGGGCTCGATGAGCCCGTACGGCGTCGGCGGCGGCCACCGGCACACTCCGGAGATGGCGCAGAACCTGACCCCGCTCGCGGGCGAACCGGTCACCGTCTCCTTCACCCCGACGCTCGCGCCGATGCCGCGCGGCATCCTCGCCACCTGCTCCGCCAAGGCGAAGCCCGGCGCCACGGCCGAGAAGCTCCGAGCCGCGTACCAGGAGGCGTACGGCGACGAGCCGTTCGTCCACCTGCTCCCCGAGGGCCAGTGGCCGCACACCTCGTCCGTCTACGGGTCGAACGCGGCCGTGCTGCAGGTGGTGCTGGACGAGCACGCCGGGCGGATCATCGCGATCAGCGCGATCGACAACCTGGTGAAGGGCACCGCCGGCGGCGCGGTGCAGAGCATGAACATCGCCCTCGGCCTCCCCGAGGAGCTCGGCCTCCCGCTGAACGGAGTCGCACCATGACGGACACTCAGAACCTCGGCGTCACCGCGGCGAAGGGCTTCCGCGCGGCGGGCGTCACCGCCGGCCTCAAGGCGTCCGGCACCTCGGACCTGGCGCTGGTCGTCAACGACGGCCCGCTGCACGCCGCGGCCGGCGTGTTCACCTCCAACCGGGTGCACGCCGCGCCGGTCAAGTGGTCCCGGCAGGTGCTGAAGGACGGCGAGCTGGCCGCCGTCGTCCTCAACTCCGGTGGCGCGAACGCCTGCACCGGCCCGGAGGGCTTCCAGGACACCCACGCCACCGCCGAGAAGGTCGCCGCCGAGCTCGGCGTCGGCGCGGTCGAGGTCGCGGTCTGCTCCACCGGCCTGATCGGCGTCCGGCTGCCGATGGACAAGCTGCTGCCCGGCATCGAGCAGGCCGCCGAGGCGCTCAGCAGCACCGGCGGCGAGGCCGCCGCGATCGCCATCAAGACCACCGACACCGTGCACAAGACCGCGCAGGTCACCAGCCCGGCCGGCTGGACGGTCGGCGGCATGGCCAAGGGCGCGGGCATGCTCGCCCCGGGCCTGGCCACCATGCTGGTCGTGGTCACCACCGACGCCGTGGTCGAGGCCCCGCAGCTGGACGCCGCGCTGCGCGACGCCACCCGCACCACCTTCGACCGGGTCGACTCCGACGGCTGCATGTCCACCAACGACACGGTGCTGCTGCTCGCCTCCGGAGCCTCCGAGGTCGCCCCGGAGCAGGCCGAGTTCGCCGAGGCCGTGCGCGCCGTCTGCGCCGACCTGGCCCGCCGGCTGATCGGCGACGCCGAGGGCGCGTCCAAGGACATCCGGATCGACGTCGTGAACGCCGCCACCGAGGACGAGGCCGTCGACGTCGCCCGCACCATCTCCCGCAGCAACCTGCTCAAGTGCGCCATCCACGGCGAGGACCCCAACTGGGGCCGGGTGCTGTCCGCGATCGGCACCACCTCCGCCGCCTTCGACCCGGACCAGCTGGACGTCGCCATCAACGGCGTCTGGGTGTGCCGGAACGGCGGCGTCGGCGAGGACCGCGAGCTGGTCTCGATGAAGGGCCGCGAGGTCGTCATCACCGCGGACCTGAAGGCCGGCCGGGCCGACGCCAGCATCTGGACCAACGACCTGACCGCCGACTACGTCCACGAGAACAGCGCCTACTCCAGCTGACCCGGGGGAATCGACACACGCCATGCAGATCGCACCCAAGGGCGAACAGGCCCGCAGCAACGCCGCCCTGCCCAAGGCCCGCACCCTGATCGAGGCGCTGCCCTGGCTGGAGCGCTTCCACGGCAAGACCGTCGTCATCAAGTTCGGCGGCAACGCCATGGTCGACGAGGACCTGAAGGCCGCCTTCGCCCAGGACGTGGTCTTCCTCCGCTACGCCGGACTGCACCCCGTCGTGGTGCACGGCGGCGGCCCGCAGATCAGCGCCCAGCTCGACAGGCTCGGCCTGGAGTCCTCGTTCACCGCCGGCCTGCGCGTCACCACCCCCGAGACCATGGACGTGGTCCGGATGGTGCTCGCCGGGCAGGTCCAGCGCGAACTCGTCGGCCTGCTCAACGCGCACGGCCCGTTCGCCGTCGGCATGACCGGCGAGGACGCCCACACCATGACCGCCGTCAAGCGCTACGCCGTGGTCGACGGCGAGCAGGTCGACATCGGCCTGGTCGGCGACATCGTCAACATCGAGGCCGGCGCGGTCAAGGCGCTGATCGCCGACGGCCGGATCCCGGTGATCTCCTCGATCGCCCGCGGCGCCGACGGCCACATCTACAACATCAACGCCGACACCGCCGCCGCCGCGATGGCGGTCGCGCTCGGCGCCGAGATGCTGGTCGTGCTCACCGACGTCGAGGGCCTCTACAAGGACTGGCCGAACTCCGACGACGTGATCAGCCAGCTCGGCGCCTCCGAACTGGAGGAGATGCTGCCGACCCTGGCCAGCGGCATGCTCCCCAAGATGGAGGGCTGCCTGCGCGCCGTCCGCTCCGGCGTCGGCACCGCCCGGGTGCTCGACGGCCGGGTCCAGCACAGCCTGCTGCTGGAGATCTTCACCGACGAGGGCATCGGCACCATGGTCGTGCCCGACGACGAGACCACCGTCCTGGGGGGCCTGGCATGAGCGACGAACCGACCGGCAACGCGGCCATCACCGCGCGGTACCAGCACACCCTGATGCACAACTACGGCACCCCGCGGATCCCGCTGGTGCGCGGCGAGGGCGCCCTGCTGTGGGACGCCGACGGCAACGAGTACCTCGACCTGGTCGCCGGCATCGCCGTCAACGCGCTCGGCACCGCGCACCCCGCGATCGTCGAGGCCGTCACCGGGCAGATCGCCACCCTCGGCCACGTCTCCAACCTGTTCATGGCCGAGCCGACCATCCAACTCGCCGAGAAGCTCGTCGAGTTGGCCGGCCGTCCGGCCCGGGTGTTCTTCTGCAACTCCGGCGCCGAGGCCAACGAGGCCGCCTTCAAGATCTCCCGGCTGACCGGCCGCACCCACCTGGTCTCCGTCCAGGGCGCCTTCCACGGCCGCACCATGGGCGCCCTCGCGCTGACCGCCCAGCCCGCCAAGCAGGACCCGTTCAAGCCGCTCCCCGGCGACGTCACGCACGTCCCGCTCGGCGACGTCGAGGCCCTGCGGCAGGCCGTCACCACCGACACCGCCGCCGTCTTCCTGGAGCCCGTCCAGGGCGAGAACGGCGCCGTCCCGCTGCCCGAGGGCTACCTGCGGGCCGCCCGGGAGATCACCCGCGCCACCGGCACGCTGCTGGTCCTGGACGAGATCCAGACCGGCATCGGCCGCACCGGCCACTGGTACGCCCACCAGGCCGAGGACGGCGCCGACCCGGACGTCGTCACCCTCGCCAAGGGACTCGGCGGCGGCCTGCCGATCGGCGCCGTGCTCGCCTTCGGCGACACCGCCGAACTGCTCGCCCCCGGCCAGCACGGCACCACCTTCGGCGGCAACCCCGTGGTCGCCGCCGCCGGCCTCGCCGTGCTGCGCACCATCGAGGAGCAGGGCCTGCTGGAGCACGCCGCCAAGCTCGGCGAGCGCCTGCGCCACGGCATCGAGGCGATCGGCGACCCGCTGGTCGCGCAGGTGCGCGGCAAGGGCCTGCTGCTGGGCATCGTGCTGACGCAGCCCGTCGCCGGCCAGGTCCAGGCCGCCGCGCAGGACGCCGGCTTCCTGGTCAACGCGGCCGTTCCGGACGCCGTCCGGCTGGTTCCGCCGCTGATCCTCACCGAGGAACAGGCCGACCGCTTCCTCGCCGCGCTGCCCTCGATCCTCCGAACGGTCCGCGAAACCGCCCCCGGCGCGAACAGCTGAGCGTCTTTCAGGAGAATCTTCAGTTATGACCGAACCCCGCCCCGAGTCGCCCACGGCAGGCCCCACGCCGCAGGTCCCGCAGACCCGCGCCGCACGCCACCGCCGGATCGTGGACCTGCTGACCCGTCAACCCGTCCGTTCCCAGAGCCAGCTGGCCAAGCTGCTCGCCGACGACGGACTCGTGGTCACCCAGGCCACCCTCTCCCGGGACCTGGACGAACTCGGTGCGGTGAAGATCCGCAACCGGGACGGCGCGCTCATCTACGCCGTCCCGGCCGAGGGCGGCGACCGCACCCCGCGCGCCCCCATGGGCGAGTCCGCCAGCGAGGCCAAGATGGCCCGGCTGGCGGGCGAGCTGATGGTCTCCGCGACCGCCTCCGGCAACCTGGTCGTGCTGCGCACCCCGCCCGGCGCCGCCCAGTTCCTGGCCTCCGCGATCGACACCGCCGAGGTGTTCGAGATCATCGGCACCATCGCCGGCGACGACACCGTGCTGCTGATCAGCCGTGACGCGGCCGGCGGGCAGGCGCTCGCGGACCACCTGATGCAGCTCGCCCAGGCCAAGTCGCAGTAGCCCTCCACCCCCTTCCCGTCCCACTGAGTGCCACCGGTTTGGCAATGCATACGCACTCGTGCATACTTATGCCTAACGCCGCATGAAACCTGTACTGAAGGAGAAAGCCGTGACTGAGCGCGTCGTACTCGCCTACTCGGGCGGTCTGGACACGTCCGTCTGCATCGGCTGGATCGCCGAGGAGACCGGCGCCGAGGTCATCGCCGTCGCGGTCGACGTCGGCCAGGGCGGCGAGGACCTGGAGGTCATCCGCCAGCGCGCCCTCGACTGCGGCGCCGTCGAGGCCGAGGTCGCCGACGCCCGCGACGAGTTCGCCAACGAGTACTGCCTGCCGGCCCTCAAGGCCAACGCCCTCTACCAGGGCCAGTACCCGCTGGTCTCCGCGCTGTCCCGCCCGGTGATCGTCAAGCACCTGGTCGCCGCCGCGCAGAAGCACGGCGCCACCACCGTCGCGCACGGCTGCACCGGCAAGGGCAACGACCAGGTCCGCTTCGAGGTCGGCATCCAGTCGCTGGCCCCGAACCTGAAGTGCATCGCCCCGGTCCGCGACTACGCGATGACCCGCGACAAGGCGATCGCCTTCGCCGAGGCCAAGAACCTCCCGATCGTCACCACCAAGAAGAACCCGTACTCGATCGACCAGAACGTCTTCGGCCGCGCCGTCGAGACCGGCTTCCTGGAAGACATCTGGAACGCCCCGATCGAGGACGTCTACGAGTACACCCAGAACCCGGCCGCCCCGCGCGAGGCCGACGAGGTCGTCATCACCTTCGACGCCGGCGTCCCGGTCGCCGTCGACGGCCGCAAGGTCTCCGTCCTGCAGGCCATCGAGGAGCTGAACAAGCGGGCCGGCGCCCAGGGCATCGGCCGCCTCGACATGGTCGAGGACCGCCTGGTCGGCATCAAGTCCCGCGAGATCTACGAGGCCCCCGGCGCGATCGCCCTGATCACCGCCCACCAGGCCCTGGAGAACGTCACCGTCGAGCGCGAGCTCGCCCGCTACAAGCGGCAGGTCGAGCAGCGCTGGGCCGAGCTGGTCTACGACGGCCTGTGGTTCTCCCCGCTCAAGCGCGCCCTGGACGGCTTCGTCAACGAGGCCAACCAGACCGTCTCCGGCGAGATCCGGATGGTCCTGCACGGCGGCCGCGCCGTCGTCAACGGCCGCAAGTCGGACCAGTCGCTGTACGACTTCAACCTCGCCACCTACGACACCGGCGACACCTTCGACCAGTCCATGTCCAAGGGCTTCATCGAGATCTTCGGCATGTCCTCGAAGATCGCCGCCCGCCGCGACCTGGCCTGATCCCCCGGCAGTACCCGCCCCGGCCGCACCGCGCGGCCGGGGCACCGCCACAGCACTTGAAGGAGCCCACGCGATGACCGCCGACCAGCCCGCAGACGTCCGCCTCTGGGGCGCGCGCTTCGCCGACGGCCCCTCCGAGGCCCTCGCCAAGCTCTCCGCCTCCGTCCACTTCGACTGGCGGCTCGCCCCCTACGACATCGCCGGCTCCAAGGCCCACGCCCGGGTCCTGCACAAGGCGGGCCTGCTCAGCGAGGACGAGCTCACCGGCATGCTGGCCGGGCTGGACCAGCTGCTCACCGACGTCGAGTCCGGCGCGTTCGTCGGCACCGTCGCCGACGAGGACGTGCACACCGCCCTGGAGCGCGGCCTGCTGGAGCGCCTCGGCGCCGACCTCGGCGGCAAGCTGCGGGCCGGCCGCTCGCGCAACGACCAGATCGCCACGCTGTTCCGGATGTACCTGCGCGACCACGCCAGGACCATCGGCGCGCTGATCCTCGACCTCCAGCACGCCCTGGTCGGCCTCGCCGAGGCGCACCCGACCACCGCGATGCCCGGCCGCACCCACCTCCAGCACGCCCAGCCCGTGCTGTTCGCCCACCACGTGCTCGCCCACGTCCAGTCGCTGGGCCGGGACGCCGAGCGGCTGCGCCAGTGGGACACCCGCACCGCCGTCTCCCCGTACGGTTCGGGCGCGCTGGCCGGCTCCTCGCTGGGCCTCGACCCGCAGGCCGTCGCCGCCGAACTCGGCTTCGAGCGCGGCTCGGTGGGCAACTCCATCGACGGCACCGCCTCGCGCGACTTCGTCGCCGAGTTCGCCTTCGTCACCGCGATGATCGGCATCAACCTCTCGCGGATCGCGGAGGAGATCATCATCTGGAACACCAAGGAGTTCGGCTTCATCACGCTGCACGACGCCTTCTCCACCGGGTCGTCGATCATGCCGCAGAAGAAGAACCCCGACATCGCGGAGCTCGCCCGCGGCAAGTCCGGCCGCCTGATCGGCAACCTGACCGGCCTGCTCGCCACCCTGAAGGCGCTCCCGCTCGCGTACAACCGCGACCTCCAGGAGGACAAGGAGCCGGTCTTCGACTCCTGCGACACCCTCGAGGTCCTGCTCCCCGCCTTCACCGGCATGATCGCCACCCTCACCGTGCACCGCGAGCGCCTCGAGGAGCTCGCCCCGGCCGGCTTCTCGCTGGCCACCGACATCGCCGAGTGGCTGGTCAAGCAGGGCGTGCCGTTCCGCGTCGCCCACGAGGTGGCCGGCGCCTGCGTCAAGGTCTGCGAGGCCGAGGGCATCGAGCTGTCCGACCTGACGGACGAGCAGTTCGCCGCCATCTCCTCCCACCTGACCCCGGCCGTCCGCAGCGTCCTCTCCGTCCACGGCGCGATCGCCTCCCGCAACGGCCGCGGCGGCACCGCGCCCTCGGCGGTCGCCGTGCAGCTCGGCGAGATCAAGCAGGACCTGGCCGTCCAGCAGGCCTGGATCGGCTGAGCACCTCGCGGGCTCCTCGGGACGTGGAGGGGGGACCATGACGACCTGGTCGGCGCGCGGCGCGGTGTCCGGCCTGCTGATGGCCGGTGAGGCGCCGGCTCCGGGGGAGAACCCCGGCGGCGAGGGGCTGGCGGGGCTGGTCGCCGCGGCCCTGGACCGGCTGGGCTGGACCATCGGCCTGGCCGTGCTGGGCCTACTGGTCACCCTCGCCGGGGCCGCGTGGATGTGGGGCCCGGTGTCGAAGGCCACCGGCCGGGAGCGGCGCCGGACGCGCTGACGCGGTGCCGCCCCCACCCCGCGGCAGGCCGGGATTCCCGGCGAAGACCGTGTACGGATCACCGGTTCCGCGCGGGTCCCGCGGCGGGACCGCGGGCGGCGTGCGTCACCCGGTGGCCGGTCCACGCCGGAGCGGGCCGGGCGGGGCGGCCCTAGGCTGAGTCCATGGCCGACGCAGCCGTGGCGCTTGCCGAGGGGTTCCGGGGGCAGATCGTGGTGCCCGGGGACGAGGAGTACGACCGGGCGCGGGGGGTGTGGAACGCGGCGGTGGACCGCCGGCCCGACGTGATCGCACGGTGCACCGGCGTCGCGGACGTGCTGCAGGCCGTCGCGGTGGCCCGGGAGCACGGCCTGCCGGTGGCGGTCCGCGGCGCGGGGCACAGCGTGGCGGGGCTGGGGACGGGCGAGGGCGCGATGCTGATCGACCTGTCCGGCCTCACCGGGGTGCGGGTGGACCCGGAGCGCCGGACCGCCCGGGCGCAGCCGGGGGCGACCTGGGGCGGGTTCGACCACGAGACGCAGGCGTTCGGGCTGGCCACGCCCGGCGCGCCGTACTCGGCGGCGGGCATCGCCGGGACCACGCTCGGCGGCGGCATCGGCTGGCTGACCCGGACGTACGGCCTGACCTGCGACAACCTGGTGGAGGCGGACGTGGTGACCGCCGAGGGCCGGCTGCTGACGGCGAGCGCGGCCTCGCACCCGGAGCTGTTCGCGGGGCTGCGCGGCGGCG
This sequence comes from Kitasatospora sp. CB02891, assembly GCF_002803145.1. Taxonomy (NCBI): domain Bacteria; kingdom Bacillati; phylum Actinomycetota; class Actinomycetes; order Kitasatosporales; family Streptomycetaceae; genus Kitasatospora; species Kitasatospora sp. CB02891. Next base: position 84,844 of record NZ_NNBO01000023.1, read on the forward strand.
GCGGGAACTTCGGGGTGGTCACCTCGTTCACGTACCGGCTGCACCGGGTGGGCCCGCACGTGCTGTGCGGGGCGCTGTACCTGCCCAGGGAGGCGCTGGCGGCGACGGTGGCGGCGGTGCGGGACTTCATGGCGCAGGCCCCGGACGGGCTGACGGTGGCGTGCGAGTTCGGCCGTCCGCGCGGGGTGCCGGAGCTGCCGGCCGGGCCGGCGGTGCGGATCGGCCTGTGCTGGGCCGGCCGGGCGGACCGCGGCCGGGAGGTGGTGGCGCCGCTGCGCGCGCTGCCGGGCGTGGTCGCGGACACCGTGCAGACCCGCCCGTACACGCTGTGGCAGCAGATGCTGGACACCGGCCGGGGGCCGGGGGCGGGGGTGTTCGGCCGGTCGGAGTTCCTGTCGGTGCTGGACGGCGCGGCGATCGACCGGCTGGCGGAGCAGGTGGCCGCGCTGCCCTCGCCGGACGCCCACGCGCAACTGGCGTTCCTGGGCGGCGCGGTGGCCCGGGTGGGCGCGGAGGACAGCGCATACACCTACCGGCAGGCCCCGTACCTGCTGAGCGCGGTGGGCCGCTGGACGACCGGCCCGGCGGAGCCGCAGGTGGCGTGGGTGCGGCAGTGCCTGGAGGCGATGCGGCCGTTCTCCTCGGGCGGGGCGTACGTGAACCTGATGGGCCTGGAGGGGCAGGGCCGGGTGGTGGAGGCGTACGGGCTGGCGAAGTACGAGCGGCTGGTGGCGCTGAAGGACCGCTACGACCCGGGGAACCTGTTCCGGGTGAACCAGAACATCCGTCCGAGCGGTTGACGGGTGGTCCGGGCGGTGCGGGCGTGACGCTCGCCACGTCGGCGTCCGGGAGGTTGAGAAGAGTGGTCGCCTGGGTAGAGCGGTGGCGAACGTCTCTCTTGACGGTCGCCCGACCGCCCGGATACTGACCGTGAGCGCGTCGGTTCCGGCCTCTCGGACCACCGTCCGGTGGGACGCGTCGCGCTTTTCCCGGGCCGGGCCGATCCCCGTCCGGGCACACCTCGGACAAGGCCGGTGCCAGACCCTCACTCGCGTGCGCCGGGCGATTGACGATGGAGGCCCCATCCATGGGCATGAGTGTGATCATCGCAGCGGCACGACCGGATGAAGCGGAGCAGATCCTCAAGCTCCAGTACCTCGGCTACCAGAGCGAGGCGGAGCTGTACAGCGACTGGACGCTCGAACCGCTGACCCAGAGCCTGGAGAGCCTCCAGGCCGAACTCGCCGAGCACCGCTCCCTGGTGGCCCGCCTGGGCGACGAGGTGGTCGGCGCGGTGCGCGGCTGGGTGGACGAGGCCGGCGTCGGCCAGATCGGCCGCCTGGTGGTGCACCCGCGGATGCAGCGGCACGGCCTGGGCCGCCGCCTGCTGACCGCGCTGGAGGCGAAGCTCGCCGAGGACGGCGCCACCCGTTTCGAGCTGTTCACCGGCCACCGCAGCCTCGGCAACCTGCGGCTGTACCGCAGCCTCGGCTACCACGAGACCGACGTGCGCGAGGTCTCCCGCCGGCTGTCGATCGTCACCCTGGCCAAGCCCGGCGAGGCCTCGCTGGCGGCCTGAACCACCCCTGCGGCACCCGGCCCGGACACGGGTCGGGTGCCGCAGTGCTTGTCCCGCAAGGGTCGTGTCCACATAACGGACAGTGCGTCCTGGGCATTGGGACGTTCACCAAATGTCTGATTTACTGGGTTCCATGACCACGACGACGACATGCATCCCCACCGGCGCGACGCCGGCAGGTGAGCGAAGCATGCGCCGTCGAATGTGTTGTCGCTGAGAGCTCTGCCCAGCCCCCGCTGACGTCCCGTCCGCCCGATGACCCGTCGAGGCCGCGCCCCGCGCGACCCGGTCGGCCGGCGGCCGTGACCGACACGACGCCAGCCCCTCGATCTTCCTCCCGGCACCAGGTGCCGTTCCCCGCATTGGCGCGGATGCCCGCACGGTCGTCCGCCGACGAACAAACGGAAGCAGCTGTGATCACCACCAAGGACCTGACCAAGGTCTACCGTTCCCGGGGCCGCGACGTCCTGGCGCTGGACAGCGTCGACCTGCACGTGCAGGAGGGCGAAGTGTTCGGGGTCGTCGGCACCAGCGGCGCCGGCAAGTCCACCCTGATCCGGTGCGTCAACCTGCTGGAGCGCCCCACCTCCGGCACCGTCACCGTCGACGGCGTCGAACTGACCGCGCTGTCCGGCAGCGAGCAGCGGGCCGGCCGCGAACTGCGCGAGGCCCGGCGGCGGATCGGCATGGTCTTCCAGCACTTCAACCTGCTCTCCTCGCGCACCGTGCAGCAGAACGTCGAACTGCCGCTGGAGATCATCGGCCTGGACCGGCACGACCGCCGCCGCAAGGCCGCCGAACTGCTCGACCTGGTCGGCCTCGCCGACAAGGCCGGCAGCTACCCCGGCCAGCTGTCCGGCGGCCAGAAGCAGCGCGTCGGCATCGCCCGCGCCCTGGCCGGCGACCCCAAGGTGCTGCTCTCCGACGAGGCCACCAGCGCCCTCGACCCGGAGACCACCCGCTCGATCCTGCAGCTGCTGCGCGACCTCAACCAGCAACTCGGCCTCACCGTGCTGCTGATCACCCACGAGATGGACGTCATCAAGTCGGTCTGCGACTCCGCGGCGCTGATGCGCGGCGGCCGGGTCGTGGAGAGCGGCCGGCTCACCGACCTGCTCGCGGACGGCCACTCGCGGATCGCCCGCGACCTGTTCCCGCTCGGCGACTTCGGCTCCGGGCAGGCCGACCGCACTGTCCTGGAGATCACCTTCCAGGGGGACGCGCCCGCCCAGCCGTTCGTCTCCCAGCTGGCCCGCACCTACCAGATCGACATCAACATCCTCGGCGCCGCCGTGGAGACCATCGCCGGCCGCCTGGTCGGCCGGATGCGGGTCGAACTGCCCGGCAGCCACACCGACAACGTGGTGCCGATCGGCTACCTGCGCCAACAGGGACTCCAGGTGGACGTCCTCGACCTGTCGAACGGAGTGGCCGCATGACCTGGGAACGGATGCAGGAACTGATGTGGCCCGCCACCTGGGAGACCCTCGGCATGGTCGGCGTCGCCGGCCTCGCCACCCTGGTGATCGGCCTGCCGCTCGGGCTGCTGCTGGTGCTCACCGACAAGGGCGGCCTGCTGCAGAACGCCGCCGTCAACCGGGTGCTCGGGGTGATCGTCAACGTCGGACGCTCCATCCCGTTCATCATCCTGATCGTCGCGGTGATCCCGTTCACCAAGCTGTTCACCGGCACCTCGCTCGGCTGGCAGGCCGCCACCGTCCCGCTCGCCATCGGCGCCATCCCGTTCTTCGCCCGGCTGGTGGAGACCGCGCTGCGCGAGGTCGACGGCGGCCTGATCGAGGCGCTCAAGGCGATGGGCGCCGGCACCGGCACCATCGTCCGCAAGACCCTGCTGCCGGAGAGCCTGCCCTCGCTGGTCTCCGCCGTCACCACCACGCTGATCGCGCTGATCGGCTACTCCACCATGGCCGGCGTGGTCGGCGGCGGCGGACTCGGCGACCTCGCCGTCCGCTACGGCTACCAGCGCTTCGAGACCGCCTTCATGTGGGTCATCGTCGCCGAACTCGTGATCATCGTCACCGTGCTGCAACTGCTCGGCGACCTGACCGCCCGCCGGCTCTCCCGCCGCGGCGACTACCGCAGCCCGCTGAGCCTCTTCCGCCCGAGGAAGACGGCGAAGGCCGCGCCGCGCGCCGAGCAGACCGCCGAGGCGGTCGACGAGGACCTCGTCTCCTCCCACTGACCACCGCTCCCCACCAGGAGCGGTCCCCGGCCCACCAGGGCCGTTCGCACCCGCAGAAAGGCACTTTTCGTGCGTAAGTTTCTGAAGACCACCGTCCTGACCGCCACCGCCGCCGGGCTCGTCGTCGGCGTCACCGCCTGCTCCAGCGGCAGCTCCGACTCCGGCGCCGCGGCCGACCCGAACAAGCCCCTCGTGGTCGCCGCCAGCGCCACCCCGCACGCGCAGATCCTCAAGTTCGTGCAGGACAACCTGGCGTCCCAGGCCGGCCTCAAGCTGGACGTCAAGGAGGTCAGCGACTACGTGACCCCCAACACCTCGGTCCAGGACGGATCCGCGGACGCGAACTTCTTCCAGCACCAGCCGTACCTCGACGACTTCAACAAGAAGAACGGCACCGACCTGGTCTCCGTCGAGACCGTCCACCTGGAGCCGCTCGGCGTCTACTCCAAGAAGGTCAAGAACCTCGCCGACCTCAAGGACGGCGCCCAGGTCTCCGTCCCCAGCGACGCCACCAACGAGGCCCGCGCCCTCAAGCTGCTGGCCGACAACAACCTCATCACCCTCAAGGACGGCGCCGGCACCGCCGCCACCGCCGACGACATCGCCTCCAACCCCAAGCACCTGAAGATCAAGGAGCTGGAGGCCGCCCAGCTGCCGCGCTCGCTGGACGACGTCGACGCCTCCGTGATCAACGGCAACTACGCGCTCGGTGCCGGCCTCAAGCCCGCGAGCGACGCGCTGGCGATCGAGAAGGCCCAGGGCAACCCGTACGCCAACATCCTGGCCGTCAAGAAGGGCCACGAGAGCGACCCGCGGGTCAAGAAGCTCGCCGAGCTGCTGCACTCCGACGCCGTCAAGAAGTACATCGACGACAACTTCCAGGGTGCCGTCATCCCCGCGTTCTGAGCCGCACCCCGAATCACGCTCAGCCCCCACGGTGCCCCCGGCCTCCCCGCCGGGGGCACCGCGCTGACGAGCCGTGAGAGACGGAACAGGTACGCTGACACGCCCGATCAAGGGCGGGCGTACGGTGTGTCCACGACCCGGCGAGGAGAGACGGCAATGGTTGCGAACTTCCCCGAGACAGCCATCAGCACCGACCGGCTGCTGCTGCGCGCCCTTGAGGAGCAGGACGCCCCCGGCCTGACCGCGATGCTCTCCGACGAACTCGTCCAGACCTGGACCGGACACCCCCGGCCCTTCACCCGGGCCGACGCCGAGGACCTGATCGGCCGTCAGGCGCCGGAGCGCCGCGCCCTCGGGCGCGGAATCGTTTTCGCGGTCACCGAACACCTCACCCAGCGCCTGGTCGGACTCCTCGAACTCGACCGCACCGACTGGCGCCTGCGCGCCACCGAGATCCGCTTCGTGACCGCCCCCTGGGCCCGCGGCGAGGGCTACGCCCCCGAAGCCGTCCTCGGCACCGCCCAGTGGCTGTTCGAGGACCGCGGCTTCCAGCGACTCGAACTGCGCACCGCCGCCGGCAACACCGCCGCCCAGCAGGTCGCCCAGAAGACCGGCGCGATCAGCGAAGGCGTGCTGCGCAACGCCGCGATAGTCCGCGGCGGTGAATGGGGACCCGGGCCGGAGGAACACACCGACCTGATCGTGTGGAGCCTGCTCCCCGAGGACCTCGACCCGCCCGAACCCGCGCATCCCGCCGACCAGCCCCACGCGCTGCGCCACTGAACGCGCCCCGGGCGCGCGCCACTGCTCCGCACCACCCCCGCCAGGCGGTAGCCTCTGCCGAGGGAACGCCGACGAACACGATCGGCTTCCACCAGGGGTGGAACACGGCATAGGGAGAACAGCCGCAGATGGCTGACCGGATCACGGTCATCGGGTGGGACGGCACACCACTGACCCAGGCAGCCGCCGGCGCACTCGCCGCAGCCACCCTGGTCGCCGGAGCGGGCTACCAGCTCGCCGCCCTCCCCGTCCCGGAACGCGCCGAACGCATCGGCCTCGCCGACCTGCGGGCCGCCGCCCGCCGCCTCGCCGACCACCGCGGCACCGCCGTCGTCGTCGCCGAGGGCGACCCCGGCTTCTTCGGCGTCGTCCGCACCCTGCGCAGCCCCGAGTACGGCCTCGAACTCGAAGTGCTGCCCGCCGTCTCCTCGGTGGCCGCCGCCTTCGCCCGGGCCGGCATGCCCTGGGAGGACGCCCAGGTGGTCTCCGCGCACGGCGGGCGACTGCGCCGCGCCGCCAACGTCTGCCGCGCCCATCCCAAGGTCGCCGTCCTCACCACCGCCGACGCCGGACCCAGCGAACTCGCCCTGATGCTCCGCGGGGTGCCCCGCACCTTCGTGGTCTGCGAAGCCCTCGGCACCCCCGAGGAGGACGTCACCGTCCTCACCTCCGAACGCGTCCCCGACCACGACTGGCGCGACCCCTCCGTCGTCCTGGTGATCGGCAACGTCCCGCCCGCCGAGGCCGCCGCCGGCTGGCTGGCCGGCAAACCCCTCGACCATCCCGGACCGCAGCGCGGCTGGGCACTCCCCAACCGGGCGTACGCCGGCGCGGACGCCGACACCAGGCGCCCCCGCGCACTGCCCCCGCACGTCCGCGCGCTGGCGCTCGCCCGCCTCGCGCCCACCCCCGGCGACCTGCTGTGGACCGTCGGGGCCGGTGACGGCGCCCTCGCCGTCGAGGCCGCCCGGTTCGGCGCCGCCGTCGTCGCCGTCGAGGCCGAACCCGCCGACTGCGTCCGGATCACCGCCAACGCCCGCAAGGCCGGCGTCGAGATCGAGACCGCCACCGGCACCGGACCCGACGTCCTCGGCGCCCTCCCCGAGCCCGACGCCGTCGCCGTCGAACACGGCGGCCCCGCCATGGTCCGCGCCGTCGTCGCCCGCAAACCCGAACGCGTCGTCGCCGTCGCCCGCAGCCTCGCCGAAGCCGGCGAGACCCGGCAGATCCTCGACACCGCCGGCTACCGCACCGACGGCCTGCTGCTCCAGTCCGCCCCCCTGCGCGCCGAGCCGGCCGGCGGCGCCGGACCCTCCTTCGGGCGCGGCGACTACACGCTGCTGATCTGGGGCGAACCGCAGGACTGACCGCGGGACGGACTTCACCCCCGCGACCACGGGCGGCCGCACCCCGCTGCCCGCGGACCGCACACGACTGACCGTCAGACCTCGACGGTACGGTGATCCCCGTCGCATCCGGACACGGTTTCGAGAACGGTCCGGCCGCGGCCGGTAGGGTTTCCCCGGGGCGCAATCCGTCACGGCAGCACCGTGTCCGATTCGGCATGAATACCACCGATTTGACGCGCTGCAACCCGAACAGTCCGCTTCGCGGGCATTCGACGTGGTGCGCACCCGCCCGAAAGAATGCCGTGAGGGTCCGAAAGCGGCCGCGCCGTCGTGCCGGTTGCCCGGGGCTGTCGTTGTTTCTGATGGCACGCCACCCCTGAGGGTGACGACCGATGGAGTACGGGACGGGTCGGTGCGGCTCCGCCCCGGCGAAGTGGGCGGGACCCTCCGGGACACCCGCCGAGGACGCGCAAGCGGCCTGGAAGGAGCATTGACATGACCGACGGCGGCCACGCCCCCCACGCCGGTCCCCTCGCGCCCGGAACCGGGCCCGGCGGACCCGTCCCGGAGCACCACCTCGGCGCGCCCCTTCCGCCTGCCGCAGCCGGATGGCACGGCGAACAGCGGCCCGCGTACACCTTCCTCGACCAGCCCGACGGCGACGAGGACGACGACGTGCTGCTGATGCCCGCCCCGCAGACCGCCTGGGGCGACGCCGTGCACGGCACCGTCGAGGCCGCGGAGCCGGCCGACGCCGACGCTGCTGCCGCCGGTGACGCCGAGCAGGCCGCCGAGCAGCCGCCCGGCACCCCCGTCGCGCCGTCCTGGCCGCCGCTCGCCCCGCCCGTGCTGACCACGGAGCCGGCGGCCGAGCAGGCCGTCGAGGCGCCCGCCGCGACTCCGGTCGCCGCGCCGGCGGCGGAGAGCGCCCCGGCCGTCGGCGGCCCGCAGGCGCAGCCCGCCGCCGCGCCGCTCCTGACGCCCCCCCAGCAGCGCCGACCGCTGCACGCCGGGCCGCCGATCCCGGACCCGTCGCTGATGACCGGTCACGTCCCGGTCCGCTCGCTGGCCGACCGCGGCCCGTCCACCCCCGGCGGCACGCCCGCGTTCGGGGTGCCGATCGTCACCGCCGAAACGGTGCAGCAGTCGCAGCCGGTGCAGCCGCAGGCCGCGCCGGCCCCGCAGGTCCAGGCGGCGCCGACCGCTGTGCAGGCCGTGCCGGTGCCCGCGCCGGTGCAGCCGCAGGTGGTGGAGGCCGCCGCAGCCGCGGCCGTCGCCGAGGCGGCCGCGCCCGCAGCGACTGTCGAAGACGCGCCCGCCGCGCCTGCTGCGGAGCCGGAGGCCGCCGCCGCGCAGCCGATCGCCGTCGAACCGGTGGCCGCCGAGCCGATCGCGGTCGCTCCCGTGGCGGCCGAGTCGGCGCCCGCCGCCGGCGAGGCCCCCGTGGAGCCGGAGGCCGTCGTGGTCGCCGCGCCCGCCGCCGGCCTGACGCCCGTCTTCGTGGAGCCGGTCGCGCCCGCCGCGCCCGCGCCCGCCGCTGAGGCCCCGGTCGCCGAGGCTCCGGCAGCGGAGCAGCCCGTGGTGGCCGAGCCCGCCGCGGCCGAGCCGGTGGCCGAGACACCCGCCGCCGACGCACCCGTCGCCGAGCCGGCTCCGGCGGACCCGCCGGCTGCCGAGGCGCCCGTCACCGAAGCGCCGGTCGAGCCCGCCGCAGCTGCGGCGGAGACGCCCGCCGTCGCCGAGCCCGAGCCCGAAGCCAAGGCCGAGGAACCCGTCGCGGTCGAGCCGGTGGCGGTCGAGCCGGTTGTCGCCGAGGCGGCCGACGCGCCGTCGGTGCCGCAGGCCGAGAACGCTGCCGCCGTTGACGTTCCGTCGGCCGAGCAGCCGGCGGCCCCGACCGTCGAGCAGCCCGCCGAGCAGCCTGCCGAGCAGTCCGCGCCGCAGGCGGCCGAGGCGGAGACGCCCGAGGGCGCGGCCGCGGCACAGCCGATCCCCGCGCAGGCCACGAAGTCGGCCGGTCGGGGTGCGCACCGCCGCATCTCGGCGTTCCTCGCCGCGCCCGCCGGGCTGCCGATCCTGGAGCCGCAGACCGTCGCCGAGCCGCAGCCCGCTGCCGAGGCCGCCGAGCCTGCCGACGTCGTCGAGCCTGCTGACGTCACCGAGGCCGCCGAGGTCGTCGAGGAAGCGAAGGCCGCCGAGCCCGGCCAGGCAGCGGAGGCCGAGACCCCGGCCGCGACCGCCGTCGAGACGCCGGAGCCTGCCGCCGCCGAGCCGACCGCCGAAGCCGCCGCGACCACGGAGCCCGCCGCCGAGGCCGTCGCCGAAGCCCCCGTCGAGCCGGAGGCCACGCCGCAGCCCGTCGAGGCCGCAGAGCCTGCCGAGCCCGAGGCCGCCGGTGAACCCGCCGAGCCGACCGAGGCCGTGGCCGAGGCGGAGGCCGAGGTCGACGCAGCCGAGCCCACGGCCGAAGCGGACGCCGACACCGAAGCCGTCGCCACCGAGACGCCCGACACCCTCGACGCCCCCGACGCCCCCGAGGAGGACCGCGGCCCCGCCGCGCCCGGGTACGACGAGGCCGGGCGGGACGCCGTGCACCAGGTGATCCGGGAGCGGCGGGACATCCGCAACGGCTTCCGGCCGGACCCGATTCCGCACGAGGTGCTGATCCGGGTGCTGGAGGCGGCGCACACCGCGCCGAGCGTCGGCTACTCGCAGCCGTGGGACTTCGTGGTGATCCGGTCCGCGAAGACCCGCCGGAAGATGCACGAGCTGGCGGAGCGTCAGCGCGAGGCGTTCGCGGACTCGCTGCCCAAGGGCCGGGCGAAGCAGTTCAAGGAAATCAAGATCGAGGCGATCCTCGAGACTCCGGTCAACATCGTGGTGACGGCCGACCGCACCCGCGGCGGCCGGCACACGCTGGGCCGGCACACCCAGCCGCAGATGGCCCCGTACTCGGCGGCCCTCGCGGTGGAGAACCTGTGGCTGGCCGCCCGCGCCGAGGGGCTGGGCGTCGGCTGGGTGAGCTTCTTCGACGACGAGGAGCTGGTCCGCGAGCTCGGCCTGCCCGAGCACCTGGAGGTCGTCGCCTACCTGTGCGTCGGCTTCGTGGACGCGTTCCCGGACGAGCCGGAGCTGGAGCAGCAGGGCTGGGCGAAGAAGCGCCCGCTGTCCTGGGTGGTGCACGAGGAGCAGTACGGCAACCGCGCGCTGCCCGGCGAGGAGCCGCACGACCTGCTGTCCGACACGCTGCGCGGCATCCGCCCGCTGGACGCCAAGGCGCTCGGCGAGGCGTGGGACCGGCAGAAGCGGATGACCAAGCCCGCCGGCTCGCTCGGCGTGCTGGAGATCATCGCGGCGCAGCTGTCCGGTCTGGCCCGCAAGTGCCCGCCGCCGATCCCGGAGCCGGGCTGCGTGGCGGTCTTCGCCGGCGACCACGGGGTGCACGCCCAGGGCGTGACGCCGTGGCCGCAGGAGGTCACCGCGCAGATGGTCGGGAACTTCCTGGCCGGGGGAGCGGTGGTCAACGCGTTCGCCGCGCAGATCGGCACCGAGGTGTGCGTGGTGGACGTCGGCGTGGCCGCCGAACTGCCGGACGCCATCCAGCAGGGCCGCACCACCGGCCTGCTGCCGCGCAAGGTCAAGCCCGGCACCGACGACATGACGCAAGGCCCGGCGATGAGCCGGGACGAGGCGATCCGCGCCATCGAGGTCGGCATCGAGACCGCCCGCGACCTGGTCGCGGCCGGCAACAAGGTGCTGATCACCGGCGACATGGGCATCGCCAACACCACCGCCTCCGCCGCGCTGATCTCGGTGTTCACCGACACCGACCCGGCCGAGGTGACCGGTCGCGGCACCGGCATCGACGACACCACCCACGCCCGCAAGGTCGAGGTGATCCGGCAGGCCCTGGAGCTGCACAAGCCGGACCCGGCCGACCCGATCGGCGTGCTCGCCGCCGTCGGCGGGCTGGAGCACGCCGCGATCGCCGGCTTCCTGCTCGGCGCGGCCTCGCTGCGCATCCCGGTGATCCTGGACGGCGTGATCGCCGGCTCGGCCGCGCTGGTCGCCAAGGCCATCGCGCCGGAGGTGCTGGCCGCCTGCATCGCCGGTCACCGTTCCGCCGAGCCGGGCCACCAGGCCGCGCTCGCCAGGCTCGGCCTGCGCCCGCTGATCGACCTGGACCTGCGGCTCGGCGAGGGCACCGGTGCCCTGCTCGCCCTGCCGCTGGTGCAGAGCGCCGCCCGGGCGATGCACGATGTAGCCACCTTCGACTCCGCCGGAGTCACCGAGAAGGCCTGATCCACCGGCGTCCGGCCCGTCCCCGCTGCCGAAGGCGGGGGCGGCCCGCCCGACGTCCCGTAGCCGGCCCGAGGGCGGGCCGGCTACGGCGCTCCCCGCACCGCCGCCCACCCAGGAGCTGCTCCCGATGACCGCGCCGCACCCGCACCCGTCCACCCAGGGCCTCACCCCGTACCCCGTCGGGCTGCTGCTGGCCGGCCGCCGCGTCGTGGTGATCGGCGGCGGCCAGGTCGCCCAGCGCCGACTGCCCGCGCTGATCGCCGCCGGCGCCGACCTGCACCTGATATCTCCGGCCACCACGCCCGCCGTCTCCGCGATGGCCGACGCGGGTGAACTGACCTGGCACCAGCGTCCGTACGCGGACGGCGACCTGGCCGACACCTGGTACGTGCTGGTCGCCACCGACGACCCGGACGTCAACACCGCGGTCTCCGCCGAGGCCGAACGCCTGCGGGTGTTCTGCTCCCGCAGCGACGACGCCGCCGCCGCCACCGCCTGGACGCCCGCCTCCGGCCACGACGCCGGTGCGACCGTCGCCGTGCTCACCGGCGACCCCCGGCACTCGGCCGCCCTCCGCGACTCCATCGTCGCCGGCCTGCGCGACGGCTCCCTCGCCGCCCGCCAGTACCGGGCCCGTGGCGCGGGCGTCGCCCTGGTCGGCGGCGGCCCCGGCGACCCCGACCTGATCACGGTGCGCGGCCGCCGGCTGCTCGCCGACGCCGACGTGGTGGTCGCCGACCGGCTCGCCCCGCGCGAACTGCTCGCCGAACTCCCGCCGCACGTCGAGGTGATCGACGCCTCGAAGATCCCCTACGGCCGGTACATGGCCCAGGAGGCGATCAACCAGACCCTGATCGACCACGCCAAGGCCGGCAAGTTCGTGGTCCGCCTCAAGGGCGGCGACCCGTACGTCTTCGGCCGCGGCGGCGAGGAACTGCTCGCCTGCCTGGACGCGGGCGTGCCGGTCACCGTCGTCCCCGGCATCTCCTCCTCGATCAGCGTCCCGGCCGCCGCCGGCATCCCCGTCACCCACCGCGGCCTCACCCACGAGTTCACCGTCATCTCCGGCCACGTCGGCCCCGGCGACCGCTCCCTCACCAACTGGCAGGCGGTCGCCGGCATGACCGGCACCCTGGTCCTGCTGATGGCCGTCGACAAGATCGCCACCATCGCCGCGGAGCTCATCGCCCACGGCCGCCCCGGCGACACCCCCGTCGCCGTCGTCCAGGAGGGCACCACCAGCGCCCAGCGCCGCATCGACGCGACGCTCGCCACCATCGGCGAGACCATCCTCACGGAGGGCATCAAGCCGCCGGCGGTGATCGTCATCGGCGACGTGGTGAACATCCTGGGCTAGCGGCCGAGGGATCAAGGGAGCCCCGACAGGGGCTCGGGGAACGGCGAGGCCGGGGCTGCGGTCGGTCACGGGGGCTCAGTGCGTGCCGGAGTTCCGGGCCCCGCCGTAGGGCCCGACCTCGCGACTCCCCCCACGTGCGAAAATCGTCCAATGTCCGAGCCCATCACCGTCACCGACGCCGCCGATCCCCGGCTGAGCGACTACACCGACCTCACCGACGTCGAACTGCGGCGTCGGCGCGAACCGGCCGAAGGCCTCTTCATCGCGGAGGGCGAGAAGGTGATCCGCCGCGCCCTCGCGGCGGGCTTCCGGATGCGGTCGATGCTGCTCACCGCGAAGTGGCTGGGCGTGATGGGCGACGTGATCGCCGAGACCGAAGCGCCCGTGCACCTGGTGGAGCCGGCGCTCGCGGAGCAGGTCACCGGCTACCACGTGCACCGCGGCGCCCTCGCGTCGATGGAGCGCAAGCCCCTCCCGACGGCCGCCGAAGTCCTCGACGGCGCACGCCGGGTGGCCGTGCTGGAGGGCCTGGTCGACCACACCAATCTCGGGGCGATCTTCCGCTCCGCGGCCGCTCTCGGCATGGACGCCGTGCTGCTCTCCCCGGACTGCGCCGACCCGCTGTACCGGCGGGCCGTCAAGACGTCCATGGGCGCGGTGTTCTCCGTCCCGTACGCCCGCCTCGACCCGTGGCCGGACTCGCTGGCCGCCGTCCGCGCGGCCGGGTTCGAACTCCTCGCCCTCACCCCGTCGGGCGCCGAGGACTTCACCGTCGCCAAGTCCCACCTGCTGCCCCGGGCGGCCCTGATGCTGGGCGCCGAGGGCGACGGCCTCACCCCGAAGGCGCTCGCCGCCGCCGACCAGCGGGTGCGCATCCCGATGGCGCACGGCATCGACTCGCTCAACGTCGGGGCCGCCGCCGCGATCGCGTTCTACGCGGTGAACCACGGCTGAGTCCGGCCGTCGCAAACCGGTTCCGCACCGGACCGTTCTGCGGTAGACATGGCGCCATGATCACCAACGGCGCCGTCGCGCTCCGCCGCCTGAAGTCCCCCGGCCACCGAGGCCCGCTGGTGGTGGCGGCCCTGCTGACGGCCGTCGTGGCCCTGCCGGACGGCGCACTGCACAGCTGGCTGACCCTGGCCGGCGGCCTGGGCGAGATGCTCGTGGCGATGCCCGTGGAGGCGACCTCCCTGCTCCTGCTCACCTTGGGGTTCCCGCTGCTGCTGATCGCCGTGGTGGTGGTCGGCGCGACGGTGTCCTGGCCGCTCACCCGGCCGCGCCGCCCCGGCACCAGCGCACTGCTGGGCATCGCGCTGGGCTGCGCGGCCGTCGTGCTGGGGCTGAGTGTCCCGGGCCAGGACTACGGGCTGCTCGGCGTCGGCGTGCTGACCCTGATCGGCCTGCCGTTCGCCTGGTTGCTCTGGCAGCAGCGAGCGGCCGGTCCCGCCGGTGGCCCGGCCGGCCGGTGGCGCTGGGCCGTGGCTCCGCTGCTGGTCGCCGCCACCGTGCTGACGGTCACGCAGTACGACCCGGCCGAGGCCCGCTTCGCGCTCGCCCGCCCGACACTCACCGACTGGGCCGAACACGCCCTGACCACCGGTCAGGCCGCCCCGGAGTGGGTCGCCGGCTACCGCCTCACCGAGGCCGAACTCGCCGACAACGGCGTCAAGTTCGCCATCGCCGGCAGCGGCATGTTCGCCCACCACGGCTACGCGTACTTCCCGTCCGGCGCGCCCGCGCACAGCCACTACACCCCGCTGGGCAACGACTGGTACGAGTGGTCCGGCCCCGACCGCTTCTGAGCGGGGCGGCCCCGGAACACCCTCAGAGCGCCGTCAGCACCGTCTCGTCCGCCGCGTCCAGCACGTACCCGTTGTCGAACCGGACCCGGACGGAGGACTGCGGCCCGCGTTCGCCGTACGCCTCCCAGTGCGGCTCCAGGGACGCGATCTGCCCCTCCAGCGCCTTGCGGCTCTCCTCGGGCATGGTGTGCCCGTAGTCGTCGAACAGCGCCCGCAGCCGCTGGTACTCGCGGACCTCCTCGGACGGCGGCACCTCGACCACCTGCTCGACGGTGCCCTCCGCGCCCGCTCCCAGCAGCAGGAATCCGACCGCCGCCTCCCCGTCTCCGAAGGCCTCACCCAGCGTCAGATCCGTTGCCAGCGTGACGCGCTGCCCTGTCACCAGCGTCATTGCTCCGTACCTCCCGGCTCGCCGTGCACTGCGGACCATTATCCGCGGCCACCGGCCGCAGGCCCGCAGGTCAGGCCGCCCGACGCGCCGCCGGGGGCGATATCGGCCGGGGGGCCGGCCGGCGCGGGTCGTGGTGGCGACGGCCCGTCAGGTCGCCGACGCGCAGCACCAGATCGGGGGACGGGGGAGCGGGCCAGATCGTCAGGCGGTGCTCCTCGACGGCGCGGGCGGCGGTGTCGGTCTCCCGGCCGCGGTCGCGGCCCCGGGTCTGCACCCGGACCCGGTACCAGCCGCGGCCCGCGTGCGCCAGGTTGCCGGCGTCGGCGATGTCCACCCC
Source organism: Kitasatospora sp. CB02891 (assembly GCF_002803145.1). NCBI lineage: Bacteria > Bacillati > Actinomycetota > Actinomycetes > Kitasatosporales > Streptomycetaceae > Kitasatospora > Kitasatospora sp. CB02891. The sequence continues at coordinate 99,856 of NZ_NNBO01000023.1, forward strand.
GTCCCAGGCGCGCAGGTGCAGCTCGCCGCTGCTGTACAGGGAGAGTTCCACCGCGCTCTCCCACTCCGGCCCGGGCTCCGCGGGCCGCTCGGCCGCGCGCTCCACGCCGAGCCGGATCAGGCCGGTGTGGGTTCCGCACAGCACCGTCAGGTGGTCCGGGCACCCGGCCGCCACCCCGTTGCCGTGGAAGAGCCGGGCCAGCGCGTGCGCGTCCCAGCCGTCCGGCAGCTCCGGGCCGTACAGGAAATACTGGCAGTACGCGACATGCATCGCGTCGGTCGTCCACATCATGCGGCACATGCTCCCGCCGGGCACTGACAGACCGTCACCGGCAGTTGAGCCAGGGCCGGATCCCTCAGTTCCCGGACACGCCCGAGCCCGGCCAGGACTCCTCCAGGCCGCCGTCCGGGCGGACGGTGTAGCGGGTCGAGGAGACCGCGCCGGTGCGGTCCACCCGCTCCTCGCGGATCAGCGCGCCGTTCTCCACCCGCCACACCGCTCCCGCCTCCGGGTTCGCGGTCGACGCCCGGCCGGCGATCAGCACCGGGGCGTCGCCGGTGAAGCCGTACAGCTGCACCAGGTCGACGGGGACGGCGCCCTCCACCCGGCGCAGCACCACCAGTGCCGCCGGGGCGTCCCGGAAGCGGGCGGGCAGCACCGCGGACAGCGTGACGGGCGCGCCCGCGTCGGTCGAGCGGCCGTCGTGGAGCTGGATCGCCGGGCCGCCGGCCGGGTCCGGGTAGCTGCGGTTGGGCCAGTCCGCGGCGGGCGGGCTGCCGAGTGCCGGGCCGAGGCCGGAGCCGCTGTGGCCGACCGTGTTCAGGCTGTCCACCGACAGCGTCGCGCCCGTGGTCGGCTTCACCGGGGCGGTCACGGTCGGCTGCGGAAGGCCGTGGGTGGAGCGGTTCTCGCAGCCCTGCGCGATCGCGATGGCCAGCGCCACACCGAGCGTGACGGTGACGAACACCACCAACCGCTGGCGCATCAGCCGCTGACGGGCCGTCGGCCGGGCGGGGCCCGCGGGACGCCCGGGCGGGGGAGTGCGGTCGCGGCCGGGCAGCGGGGTGCGCTCCCGCCCGGCGGGGGCGGCGGGCCGACGCTCGCGCACCGTGTCGCCGTCCCGGACCGGACGCCGCACCCGCTCGGTCCGGGCCTCCGGGTGCACCTCCTGCCGGGGCATCGCGGACGCGGCCGCCACCGGCCGTCCGCCCGGGGCCGCCGCCGTGCCGTCGGCAGTCGGCGCCGGCACGGGCGCCGGGCGGAC
>NZ_NNBO01000024.1:0-95523 GCF_002803145.1 Kitasatospora sp. CB02891
GTTTCCAGCTTATCAGATGTTTTCCGCTCCGTTTTCCGGAGTTTCAATCCGACTTACTGTTCGTCTTCCCGACCTGACGGCCCGTCCGACGTTTCAAACTCTAGCCGATCCCCGCTCCGAAAAGCGAATCCGCCGCAATCTCCGAAAACGCGCACAGCAAATACGAACGGAGGCGCGAAAAGGACGCGACCCGGCACGGATCAACTGGGTGGTTCTTGAGGATTGGCCGCCCCGGGACCGTCCACACAGATGCGTGTCCGGTGCTCCCTGCCGAGCGACCAGTGAACACTACGCCGGATCCGCCCCAGGTGCAAACACCTCCTGCCGGCGATCCACCGCCACCCCGCAGCATCGACTCTTGAGCGGTCGCTCAAACCTCTGCCATGATGACCGCGCCAAGCGTTGAGCGATCGCTCAAATCTCGCGACAGGGGGACATCCATGCCTGGTCAGGGGCGACGCCCGACCAAACCGATCTATGTGGAGCTGTCGATCCGCACGGATCCGGACACGCTCTGGGAGCTCACCCAGCGGCCGTGGCACCACCAGCGCTGGGACGCCCGATTCAGCCGCATCGACTACCTGGACTCGCCGAGCGAGCACCCACCCGAGCCCGGTGCACAGGAGAAGGAGGAGTCGGAGCCAGTCGGGTTCCGGTACCTGCTGGGGCTGTCAAAGGGGCCGGCACTGACGGGAAGCGGGGTCACCACAGCCGAGCGGCGGCGAGCCGACGGGCAGCGGGTGAGTGCGTTGCGCTTCGCGTCCGACTCGGGCTGGTCCCCGCTGCAGGAGGGGGCGGGGTACTGGCGCTACCTGCCCAGCCGTTCCGAGGACCCGGCGACTGACCGGACGTCGGCGGACGGCGCGGCGTCCCGCGTCACCTTCGTCACCGGCTACGACTACCGCAGCTGGCGTTGGCGCGGCGGTGCGCAGCTGGACCGCTTTCTGGTGCGGCCGTTCGTGGGGTGGCTGACGGCCTGGTCGTTCGACCGGCTGCGGCTGTGGGCGGAGCGTGGGATCCCGCCGGAGCGGGCATTGGTGCACGGGCTGGCCGAGGTGGCGGTCCGGGCGGGAGCTGCGGCGCTGGCGGGAGTGCTGGACGCGGCGGTCACGGGGCAGGCCGTCGCGGGTGTGCTCACGGCGGGCGTGGTGCTGGTGTTCTCGGCGCTCGTCCCGCCCTGCCCGGTCACTCCTGCTGCCCGCCGCTGCCGTCGTCGTCCGCGCCCGGGTGCTCGCGGCCGGGCTGCCGCCCGCGCGCCCCGTCTGCTGGCCGCGCTCGCCCCGCCGTCCGACCGCCCCGCTCCCTCTCCGAGCCGGAAGCACCTCTCCCCACGCCGACCCAGCGGGAACCTGGGCGCGATCACCCTGGAGCAGTCATGACCGTCACAGTTGCCGTCACCGACCCGGCCGGCTCCCCCGCCGCCGCGGCTCCGAGCCGTTCGATCTTCCATGCGGCGCTCGGCGCGGACTTCGAGCGTCTGCACCCGGAGTTGCAGCGCCGGTTCGGCTTCTCCAGTGCGGACGGGATCGCCTGTGTCGGAACGGGACGGATGGATCGGATCGAGCGCGGGTCGCGGCTGCTGGTGCCGTTTCTCCGGGTGGGGGCGCGCCGCAACGTCCTGTTTCCGGAGCAGGGGCGGGACATACCGTTCACGATCGCCAATTACGCGTACCGGGACGGGTTCGGACGGGAGACGGTGACGTTCGTGCGGACGTTCCAGTTCGCCCGGCCGCGGCGGTTCGACGCGACGATGGTGGCGGCGCAGGGCCGGCCGGGGACGGTGCTCGACTATCTGGGGACGCACCAGCAGTTGGCGGTGGACCTGCGGCTGGGGGTGACGGCGCGCGGCGGGCTGGTGATCTCCTCGGGGGCGCAGCGGGTGGCGTCGTTGGTCGGGGCGCCGGTGGTGCCGGAGCTGCTGACGGGGCGGGCGGAGTTGCACGAGTGGTTCGACGACGAGGCGGGGCGGTTCCGGATCCGGGTGCGGGTGAGCAATCCGGTGGTGGGGCTGGTGCTGGGGTACCAGGGGTGGTTCACGGCGGAGTACCCGCGGGTGGGGGCGGAGGGGATCCCGCGTCATGTGCGTCCGCTGCGCGAGCGCTTCCGGATGTAGCGGATGGGTCGGGACGGCGGGCAGCGGGCGGCGACTACGCTGCGGCGCATGGGCGACACACGTGAGCGGTTGATGGATGCGGCGATCAGTGCGCTCAAGCGGCAGGGGATCTCGGGGGTGTCGGCGCGGAGCATCGCCGGGGAGATCGGGGCCAATCAGGCGCTGGTGTTCTACCACTTCAAGACGGTGGAGGGGCTGCTCGCGGCGGCGGCGCTGCGCGAGACGGGGCTGCGGTTGGAGCGGTACCGCGAGCGGTTCGCGGAGGTGCGGTCGCTGCGCGAGCTGCTGACGGTGGGCCAGGAGCTGCACGCGCGGGAGCGGGCGGAGGGGAACGTCGCGCTGCTGGGTCAGTTCCTGGCGGGGGCGACGGGGTACCCGCAGCTCGCGGACGTGTCGGCGGAGGCGCTGCGGCTGTGGACGGCGGAGATCGAGGCCGTCCTCGGCCGGCTGTTCGCCGGGCATCCGCTGGCGGAGTTCCTCGACCTGGCGGGGTTGGCGCAGGCGGTGACGGCCGGGTTCGTGGGTCTGGAGCTGTACGAGGGTGTGGACCCGGCGGGGGCGGCGGGGGCGTTCGGCGCGCTGGACCAGTTGGGGCTGCTGGTGGAGGTGGTGGACGGCCTCGGACCGGTGGTGTCGCGGGCGGTGCGGGCGACGGTGCGCCGTCAGGTGAGGAACAACGGCGCGGAGTAGTGCGGCGCCCCCGCGGAGCGGGAACGCCGGACGGCCGGCCCCCTGGCAGGGGGCCGGCTGTCCGTGTCGTGTCCCGGGGCCGGGCTCGACAGCCTCAGCTGTTGGTCGGGAACCCGAGGTTGATGCCGCCGTGCGAGGGGTCGAGCCAGCGCTGGGTGACGGCCTTGCCGCGGGTGAAGAACTGGACGCCGTCGGCGCCGTAGGCGTGGCTGTCGCCGAACAGCGAGGCCTTCCAGCCGCCGAAGGAGTAGTAGGCGACGGGGACGGGGATCGGCACGTTGATGCCGACCATGCCGACCTCGACCTCGTTCTGGAAGCGCCGGGCCGCGCCGCCGTCGTTGGTGAAGATGGCGGTGCCGTTGCCGTACGGGTTGTCGTTGATCAGTTCCAGGCCCTCGTCGTAGGAGGGGACCCGGACGACCGACAGGATCGGGCCGAAGATCTCGTCGTTGTAGACGGACATGCCCGGCTTGACGTGGTCGAACAGGGTGGGGCCGAGCCAGAAGCCGTCGGTGGTGGGGGCGCCGGAGGCGTCCTCGCCGGCGATGGCGTGCTTGCGGCCGTCGACGGCGAGTTCGGCGCCGTCCGCGACACCGGACTCGACGTAGGAGGTGACCTTGTCGCGGTGCTGGCCGGTGACCAGCGGGCCCATCTCGGAGTCGCCGTTGCAGCCGGGGCCGACCTTGAGGGTGGCCATCCGCTCCTTGATCTTGGCGACCAGCTCGTCGCCGATCGGGTCGACGGCGACCAGCACGGAGACGGCCATGCAGCGCTCGCCGGCCGCGCCGAAGCCGGCGTTGATGGCGGCGTCGGCGGCCAGGTCGAGGTCGGCGTCGGGGAGCACCAGCATGTGGTTCTTGGCGCCGCCGAGGGCCTGCACGCGCTTGCCGTAGCGGGTGCCGGTCTCGTACACGTAGCGGGCGATCGGGGTGGAGCCGACGAAGGAGACGGACTTGATGTCGGGGTGCTCCAGCAGGCGGTCGACCGCGACCTTGTCGCCGTGCACGACGTTGAAGACGCCGTCGGGGAGGCCGGCTTCCTTCCACAGTTCGGCGATGAAGTTGGCGGCGGACGGGTCCTTCTCGGAGGGCTTCAGGACGACCGTGTTGCCGGCCGCGATGGCGATCGGGAAGAACCACATCGGCACCATGGCCGGGAAGTTGAACGGCGAGATGATGGCGACCGGGCCGAGCGGCTGACGGATCGAGTAGACGTCGACGCCGGTGGAGGCCTGCTCGGTGAAGCCGCCCTTGATCAGCTGCGGGATGCCGCAGGCGTACTCGACGACTTCCTGGCCGCGGGCGAGCTCGCCGAGGGCGTCGGAGTGCACCTTGCCGTGCTCGGCGACGATGATCGCGGCGAGCTCGTCCTTGCGGGCGTTGAACAGCTCGCGGAAGTTGAACAGCACCTGGGTGCGCTTGGCGATGGACGCCTTGCGCCAGGAGGCGAAGGCCTGGGCGGCGGCGGCGACCGCCTGGTCGACCTCGGCGATCTCGGCGAAGTCGACCTGGCCGGTGGTCTGGCCGGTGGCCGGGTCGAAGATGTCGCCGCGGCGGGGCGCGGTTCCGGCGGTGGCGACGGACTGGCCGCCGATCCAGTGGGTGATGTGCTTGCTCAAGGGTCTCTGCCTCCGACTGTCCACGGATGTCCCGCGCTCGTTCTCCAGTCTGCTCCGCGCATCCGGCCCGCTCAACGAGCACCCTGACGGGGAAGCGCGATTCACCCTTACAGGTCGTCGGGCGCGGCGTCGGGGGCTTCCTCGGCGCTCTCCGCGGCGTCCAGGTAGGGGTCGTGCAGGCCGTCGGCGAGTTCGGTGGTCTCCAGCAGATCGAGCCGCAGGTCCTGGGCCCAGTGCTCGGCCCACTGCCGGGTGTCGGCGGCGCCGGACGGGAGCAGCGCGGCGGCGCTCTCCAGCCGGTCGGCGAGCGTCCCTGCGGTGAACTCCTCGTCGAACGCGCCGGCCAGGGCGAGGAGTTGGCCCTCGCGCAGGCGGGCGGTGACGGCGTGCAGGGCGAACAGGTCGGCGGGCAGGGCGCGTTCGCAGAGGGTGAGGACGGCGAGCGCGGCGGCGTCGTCCAGGGCGGCGACGGGGAGCGGGGCGCCGTCGGGCAGCACGGGCGGGTGGCGCAGCGGTTCGCGCCGCAGTTCGACGCGGAGCGCCGGGCGGGCCGGGTCCGGGAGCCCGAGGCCGGCGGTGCGGCCGGCGGTGACGGCGAGTTGGTGGCGGCGGGCGGTGCCGGTGCTGTCCGCGGTGCGGTGGCCGGCGGCGCGCAGGGTCTCGGCGAGTCCGGTGGCGAGGTCGGCGAGCGGCGGGCCGTCGGCGCAGACCAGCAGCAGGTCGGCGCCGTGGCGGTGGACGGGCAGGCCGTGCAGGCGGAGTGCGTCGGCCCCGGCCAGCGCGAGGGCGTGCTGCAGGCAGTACGGCTGGGCGTCGGCGAGCAGGCGGGTGCGGTCGGTGTGCTGGTCCCGGGCGGGTGGCCCGGGGTCGGCAGTGCTGGTGTCCATGGGGACAGTGTGGTCCGCTCAGCGGGGGAAGCGCGGGCAGCGCAGGTGCGCGGCGGTGTCGTGCAGGGCCAGCGCGAGGGCGGCGGGGTCGACGAGGCGTCCGCTGCGGTGCGGGGGGATCAGCCAGTGCGGGCCGCGGCCGGGGCGGTCGGGGTGCGGGACGGCGATCCAGGTGCCGTCGCCGGAGCGGCGGATGCCGGTGCCGACCCAGTGGTCGGCGGTGCCGACGGGGACGAGGAAGCCGACGGTGTCGTCGGCCGGGTCCTCCAGGACGGGTCCGCCGCCGGGCCGGTCGAGCAGCGCGGCGGCGGGGCGGCCGAGCGGGCCCGGGGCGTGCAGTACGTCCCAGCGGCGGCCGGCGGGCAGCAGGGCGAGGCCGGTGCGCTCCCAGCGGCGGCGGCAGCTGTCGGGGTCGGGGGCGGCGGCGGCCAGCCAGTGCAGGGCGCTGGGGTGGCGGGTGGTGCTCACGTGCGGTTCCTCGTCTCTCCCGGATGACACGCGGTGGGCGTTGTCATCCGGGAGAGCGGGGTACCGGCGGTCTCTTACACGGATCGCGGACCCCGGTGGGCCCGAGGACCGGTCAGCGGTCGCCGAAGATGGTGCGGTGCCAGTCCTTGCGGGCGACCGCGGTGGTGTCGAACATGACGTGCTTGACCTGGGTGTACTCGTCGAGCGAGTACTGCGACATGTCCTTGCCGTAGCCGGAGGCCTTGTACCCGCCGTGCGGCATCTCGCTGATGATCGGGATGTGGTCGTTGACCCAGACGCAGCCGGCGGCGATCTCGCGGGTGGCGCGCAGCGAGCGGTGGATGTCGCGGGTCCAGGCCGAGGCGGCCAGGCCGTAGGGGGTGTCGTTGGCGAGCCGCAGGCCCTCCTCGTCGCTGTCGAAGGGCAGCACGACGAGCACGGGGCCGAAGATCTCGCCCTGGACGACCTCGCTGTCCTGGGTGGCGCCGGTGATCAGGGTGGGGCGGTAGTAAGCGCCGAGCGACAGGTCGGTGCCGTCGTGGCCCTTGCCGTCGGCGGGGCCGCCGGTGACCACGGTGGCGTAGGAGCGGGCGCGCTCGACGAAGCCGGCGACGCGGTCGCGGTGGGTGAAGGAGACCAGCGGGCCCAGGTCGGTCTGCGGGTTCATCGGGTCGCCGAGGCGGATCGCGGCGTACAGCTCGGCGACGCCGGCCACGAAGGCGTCGTACAGCGGGCGCTGGACGTAGGCGCGGGTGGCGGCGGTGCAGTCCTGGCCGCTGTTGATCAGCGAGCCGGCGACGGCGCCGTGCACGGCGGCGTCCAGGTCGGCGTCGTCGAAGACCACGAACGGGGCCTTGCCGCCGAGTTCGAGGTGGGTGCGCTTGACGGTGGCGGTGGCGATCTCGGCGACCCGCTTGCCGACGGCGGTGGAGCCGGTGAAGGACACCATGGCGACGTCGGGGTGGCCGATCAGGTGCTCGCCGGCGGTGCGTCCGGCGCCGGTGATCACGTTGACGACGCCGTCGGGGATGCCGGCGTCGGTGCAGGCCCGGGCGAACATCAGCGAGGTGAGCGGGGTGATCTCGGCGGGCTTCAGGACGATGGTGTTGCCGGCCGCGATCGCCGGGAGGATCTTCCAGGCGGCCATCTGCAGCGGGTAGTTCCACGGCGCGATGCTGCCGATCACGCCGACCGCCTCGCGGCGCACGTACGAGGTGTGGTCGCCGCTGTACTCGCCGGCGGCCTTGCCTTCGAGGTTGCGGGCGGCGCCGGCGAAGAACGCGGTGTTGTCGATGGTGCCGGGGACGTCGAACTCGGTGGACAGCTTGATCGGCTTGCCGGTCTGCGCGGTCTCCACCCGGGCGAACTGTCCGGCCCGCTCGGCGAGGATGCCGGCCAGGCGGTTCAGCGCCTCGGAGCGGGCGCCCGGGGTGGCGCCGGACCACTCGGGGAGCGCGCCGCGGGCCGCGGCGACCGCGGCGTCGACGTCGGCGGTGGTGGCGAGCTCGACCTGCTGGACGGTGCTGCCGTCGGCGGGGTTGACCACGTTGAACGGCTCGCCGCCCGAGCCCCGGGTCAGACGGCCCGCGAGGTACTGCGCGCCGTCGTTGAAGCTGGTCAGGTCCATGAGTTGCCTCCATTGCCTACTCGACCCGGCCGACGATGCCTCGGTTCGGGGGTCGGAGGCAAGCGTCACTCAGCAACGGCCCCGGCGGGCGGTCTTACAGGCTGCAAGGCTCCGCCCTGGGCGACAGGGCGTCGCGCCCGAGCATGATTCACTTGACACCCTGAAACCCCCTGGAGGTGTCCGCGATGCTGCCCACCGTCGCCCGCGTGCTCGATCTCGACGTGATGCGGCGCGGCCTGCCCCAGGTGGTGGCCGGAGCCTCCGCGTTGGAGCGGCCGGTGCGCTGGGTGCACGTCAGCGAGCTGCCGGACCTGGCAGGGCTGCTGCACGGCGGCGAGCTGGTGCTGTCCACGGGCATCGCGCTTCCGGAGGACCGGGACGGCCTGGCCCGCTACGTGCGGGAGCTGGCCGAGGTCGGGGTGGCCGGGCTGGTGATCGAGTTCGGCCGGCGCTACTTCGACTCGCTGCCCCGGGCCCTGGTGGCGGCCGCCGAGCGGCACAACCTGCCGCTGGTGGTGCTGCGCCGGGAGCTGAAGTTCGTCGCCGTCACCGAGGCGGTGCACGCGCTGGTGGTGAACGCGCAGCTGGAGCAGCTGCGGGTGTCCGAGGCCGTGCACCAGGTGTTCAACGAGCTGGCCACCGAGGGCGCGGAGCCCGCCGAGGTGGTCCGGCAGGTCGGCCGGATGGCGGGCGCGCCGGTGGTGCTGGAGAACCTCGCCCACCAGGTGCTGGCGCACGCCACGGCGGGCCGCGGCGAGCACGAGCTGCTGGAGAACTGGGAGCACCGCTCGCGCGGCGTCAACCCGCCGGGCCGCACCGGCTACGACCCGCGCTCGGGCTGGCTGGTGACCACGGTCGGCGCGCGCGGCCAGGACTGGGGCCGGCTGGTGCTGGTCGACGAGCCGGCGCCGCTCCCCCCGGACGTGCCGCACCCGCACGCGATGCTGCTGGAGCGCGGCGCGGCCACCCTCGCGCTGAACCGGCTGGTGGTGCGCGACCGCGAGTCGTTGGAGCGGCAGACCCACCGCACCCTGCTGTCGGGCATCCTCACCCACGCGCTCACCGTCTCCGAGGTGTCGCTGCGCGCCCAGGCGCTGGGCGTCCCGCTGGAGGGCCGCCGGCTGGTCGGCGTGGTGCTGAGGCAGCGTCAGGGCCCGCTGCCCGCCGCCCTGGAGGCGCAGGCCCGGCTGCGCGACTTCACCGAGCTGGCGGCCACCGCGATCCGCTCCGCCCGGCTGTCCGCGCTGGTCGGCGCGCTGGACGACGAGGGCGTGGGCGTGCTGATCGCGCTCGGCTCGCAGCAGGACGAGCACACCTCGCTGGAGGCGTTCGCCGCGGCGCTGCGCCGGCTGTCCGCGGAGGCGGGCCGGGACGGCGCGGCGGCCGAGCCGGTGATAGCGGTCGGCTCCTCGGTGGGCTCGGTCCGCGACGCCCGCCGCGCCCTGCTGGAGGCCACCCAGGTCGCCGACGCCGCCCTGCACGACGCCCCGGGCAGCCGCGCCGCGTACTACCGCCTGCCCGACGTCCGCCTGCGCGGCCTGCTCCACCTGCTGCGCGACGACGAGCGCCTGCAGACCTACGTGGAGCGCGAACTCGGTCCGCTGCTGGCCCACGACGCCGAGCACGGCGGCCAGTTGGTGCAGATGCTGCGGATCTATCTGGAGCAGGGCCGCAACAAGTCCGCGGCCGCGGACGCCGCCCACCTGTCCCGCCCGTCCTTCTACGACCGCCTGCACAAGGTCGAGCGCATCCTCGGCGTCGACCTCGACCAGGTGGAGTCCTGCCTCTCCCTGCACGTGGCCCTGCTGGCACTGGACGCGGTGCGCCGCTGACGGCGTCGGCGCGGCCCGAGGCGGCCGACGCTGCGGTGACGGTGTCGACGTGCCGGCGACCGCAGCGCGGAAGGCCCCGGGCGATCGCCCGGGGCCTTCCGCCTGGTGTCTCGTCAGACCGTGTGCGCGTCGGTGAGGGTGAGCACCTCGTCCAGGACGGCGAGGCCGGTCTTGGCGTCCTCCTCGCTGATGTTGCACGGCGGGACGACGTGGAACCGGTTCATGTTGGTGAACGGCCACAGGCCGCGCTGCTTGCAGGCCGCGGCGAGCTGCGCCATCGGCGCGTTGTCGGCGCCGGCCGCGTTGTAGGGCACCAGCGGCTCGCGGGTCTCGCGGTTCTTCACCAGGTCGAGCGCCCAGAACACGCCGAGGCCGCGGACCTCGCCGATCGAGGGGTGGCGCTCCGCCAGCTCGCGCAGGCCGGGGCCGAGCACGTTCTCGCCGATGTGCTTGGCGTTCTCCACGATGCCCTCCTCGGCCATCGTGTTGATGGTGGCCACGGCGGAGGCGCAGGCCAGCGGGTGGCCGGAGTAGGTGAGGCCGCCGGGGAACGCCTTCTGCGCGAAGGTCTCGGCGATCGCGCCGGAGATGGCCACGCCACCGAGCGGCAGGTAGCCGGAGTTGACGCCCTTGGCGAAGGTCAGCAGGTCGGGGGTGATGCCCCAGTGGTCGGCGGCGAACCACTCGCCGGTGCGGCCGAACCCGGCCATCACCTCGTCCAGGATGAAGACGATGCCGTACTTGTCGCAGATCTCGCGGACGCCCGCCAGGTAGCCGGCCGGCGGCACCAGGATGCCGGCGGTGCCGACCACGGTCTCCAGGATGATCGCCGCGACGGTCCCGGGGCCCTCGAACGCGAGGGTCTGCTCCAGGTGGGCGAGCGCGCGCTCGCACTCCTGGGCCTCGTTCTCGGCGTGGAAGTTCGAACGGTAGGCGTACGGGCCCCAGAAGTGCACGATGCCGGAGACGCCGGTCTCGTTCGCCCAGCGCCGCGGGTCGCCGGTCAGGGTGATCGCGTTGGCGGTGGCGCCGTGGTACGAGCGGTAGGTGGAGAGCACCTTGTGCCGGCCGGTGTGCAGCCGGGCCATCCGGATCGCGTTCTCGTTCGCCTCGGCGCCGCCGTTGGTGAAGAAGATCTTGTCCAGGTCGCCGGGGGTGCGCTCGGCGATCAGCCGGGCGGCCTCGCTGCGCGACTCCTCGGCGAAGCCCGGGGCGATGGTGCACAGCTGGGCGGCCTTCGCCTGGATCGCCGCGACCACCTTCGGGTGCTGGTGGCCGATGTTGGTGTTCACCAGCTGCGAGGAGAAGTCCAGGTAGCGGTTGCCGTCGTAGTCCCAGAAGTAGGAGCCCTCGGCGCCGGCCACCGCGAGGGGGTCGATCAGTGCCTGGGCGGACCACGAGTGGAAGACGTGCGCGCGGTCGGCGGCCTTGACGGCCTGCCCGGCGACCGAGTCAGCGGTGGGAGTGCTCATGCCCCCAGGTTAGGGAGCCGTCCGACGGCTGGGCAGCTTCATGCTGTCACAGGAGCGTCGCGCCGCCCTGACAGGGTGAAAAACCAGGGGCGCGACGGAACTGCGCGCCCGACCGTGCACTCCGCAGAGCGACGGCCGACGGCTCAGTTCCTCGCGCCCCTGCCTGTTCCGCTACCGCGTCAGATCGCGGTCATGACGTGCTTGATCCGGGTGTAGTCCTCGAACCCGTACGAGGACAGGTCCTTGCCGTAGCCGGACTTCTTGAAGCCGCCGTGCGGCATCTCCGCGACCAGCGGGATGTGGGTGTTGATCCACACCGCGCCGAAGTCCAGGCGGCGGGACATCCGCATCGCGCGGGCGTGGTCCTTGGTCCAGACCGAGGAGGCGAGGGCGAACTCGACGCCGTTCGCGTAGTCGACGGCCTGCTCCTCGTCGGTGAACTTCTGCACGGTGATGACCGGGCCGAAGACCTCGTTCTGGATGATCTCGTCGTCCTGGTTCAGGCCGGAGACCACGGTCGGGGCGTAGAAGTAGCCGACCTCGCCGACCCGGTGGCCGCCGGCCTCGACCTTGGCGTGCGCGGGCAGGCGCTCGATGAAGCCGGTGACCTGCTTCAGCTGGTTGGCGTTGTTGAGCGGGCCGTAGAGCACGTCCTCGTCGTCCACGCCACCGGTCTTGATGTCCTTGGCGGCCTTGGCGAGCGCCTCGACGAACGCGTCGTGGATCGACTCGTGCACCAGCACGCGGGTGGCGGCGGTGCAGTCCTGGCCGGCGTTGAAGTAGCCGGCGACCGAGATGCCCTCGACGGCCTCGGCGATGTCGGCGTCCTGGAAGACCACCACGGGGGCCTTGCCGCCGAGCTCCAGGTGGACCCGCTTGACGTCCTTCGCGGCGGACTCGGCGACCTGCATGCCGGCCCGGACCGAGCCGGTGATGGAGGCCATCGCCGGGGTGCGGTGCTCGACCATCAGGCGGCCGGTCTCGCGGTCGCCGCAGATCACGTTGAAGATGCCGGCCGGCAGCTCCATCTCGTTCAGCACGCCGCCGATGATCTCGGCCAGCAGCACGGTGGAGGCGGGGGTGGTGTCGGACGGCTTGAGCACCACGGCGTTGCCCGCGGCGATCGCCGGGGCGAACTTCCACACGGCCATCATCATCGGGTAGTTCCACGGCGCGACCTGCGCGCAGACGCCGACCGGCTCACGGCGGACGATCGAGGTCATCCCGTCCATGTACTCGCCCGCGGCCTTGCCCTCCAGCAGGCGGGCGGCGCCGGCGAAGAAGCGCAGCTGGTCGACCATCGGGCCGATCTCCTCGGAGAGGGTCAGCGCGCGCGGCTTGCCGGTGTTGCGGACCTCGGCGTCGACGATCTCGTCGGCCCGGGCCTCGACCGCGTCGGCGATCTTCAGCAGCAGCTTCTGCCGGGTGGACGGGGTCGAGTCGCGCCAGATCGGGAAGGCGGCGGCTGCGGCGGCCATCGCGGCGTCCACGTCGGAAGCACCGGACAGCGGGGAGGTCGCGTACACCTCGCCCGTGGTCGGGTCGACGATGTCGAGGGTGCGGCCGTCCGCCGCATCGACGAACTCACCGTTGATGTAGTTGCGCAGCGTACGAAGCTCGCTCACGGGTCTCTCCTCGGTCTGGGCCTGCCTCGTTGCATCCCCGCGCGCCAGATTACTCCGGGCCGGGGCGAACACAGCATGTCAGCGACAAGCCACGATCGGCGGCGTGCAGGCTCGCGCGTGTACGTCGCCAGACTACCTCCGACACTGCCGTAATCGACATAGCCCCGCCCGGAGCGCCACGCATTCCGTTCTTGATCATCGAATGCACGACGAAATCAGCAGAACCACCGCTTGCGATTCCTTCGCCCGTCGGGCACAGTGGCGGCGTGGCCAACCGTGACCGGAACGCCAGCGTTCCCCTCGACGCCGCCTCCAAGGCGATCATCGAGCAACTCCAGGAGGACGGGCGCCGTCCGTACGCCGCCATCGGCAAGGCCGTCGGCCTGTCCGAGGCGGCTGTTCGGCAGCGCGTCCAGAAGCTGCTCGACCAGGGCGTGATGCAGATCGTCGCCGTGACCGATCCCCTCACCGTCGGCTTCACCCGCCAGGCGATGGTGGGCATCCGCGTCGAGGGCGACATCGAACCGGTCGCGGACGCGCTGGCCGCGTTCGACGAGGTCGACTACGTGGTCTGCACCGCGGGCTCGTTCGACCTGCTCGCAGAGCTGGTGTGCGAGGACGACGAGCACCTCCTCGAACTGATCAACAAGCGCATCCGCGCGCTTCCCGGCGTGCGGAGCACCGAGAGCTTCGTTTACCTGAAGCTCCGGAAACAGACCTACACCTGGGGCACCCGATGACAGCCGAGCCGGCGCAGAAGGACCTTTCCAAGACCGCCTACGACCACCTGTGGATGCACTTCACCCGCATGTCGTCGTACGAGAACTCCCCCGTGCCGACGATCGTCAAGGGCGAAGGCACCTACGTCTGGGACGACAAGGGGCGCAAGTACCTCGACGGGCTCGCCGGCCTGTTCGTCGTCCAGGCCGGCCACGGCCGCGAGGAGCTGGCCGAGGCCGCTGCCAAGCAGGCCAAGGAGCTCGCCTTCTTCCCGGTGTGGAGCTACGCCCACCCGAAGGCCGTCGAGCTGGCCGAGCGCCTGGCCAACTACGCCCCGGGCGACCTGAACAAGGTCTTCTTCTCCACCGGTGGCGGCGAGGCCGTCGAGACCGCGTGGAAGCTCGCCAAGCAGTACTTCAAGCTGACCGGCAAGCCGACCAAGTACAAGGTCATCTCCCGCGCGGTCGCCTACCACGGCACCCCGCAGGGCGCCCTGTCGATCACCGGCCTGCCGGGCCTGAAGGCCCCGTTCGAGCCGCTGGTGCCGGGCACCCACAAGGCCCCGAACACCAACATCTACCGCGCCCCGTCGTTCCTGACGGCCCCCGACGGCACCGTCGACCCGGAGGCCTACGGCCGCTGGGCCGCCGACGAGATCGAGCAGGCCATCCTCTTCGAGGGCCCCGAGACCGTCGCCGCCGTCTTCGTCGAGCCGGTGCAGAACGCCGGTGGCTGCTTCCCGCCGCCGCCCGGGTACTTCCAGCGCCTGCGCGAGATCTGCGACCGCCACGACGTGCTGCTGGTCTCGGACGAGGTCATCTGCGCCTTCGGCCGCCTGGGCACCATGTTCGGCGCCGACAAGTTCGGCTACCAGCCCGACATGATCACCTGCGCCAAGGGCATGACCTCGGGCTACTCCCCGATCGGCGCCACCATCATCTCGGACCGCCTGGCCGAGCCGTTCTACAAGGGTGACAACACCTTCCTGCACGGCTACACCTTCGGTGGCCACCCGGTCTCCTCCGCGGTGGCGCTGGCCAACCTCGACATCTTCGAGCGCGAGGGCCTGAACCAGCACGTCCTCGACAACGAGTCGGCGTTCCTGGGCACCCTGAACAAGCTGCGCGACCTGCCGATCGTCGGCGACGTACGCGGCAACGGCTACTTCTACGGCATCGAGCTCGTGAAGGACAAGGTCACCAAGGAGTCGTTCAACGACGAAGAGGTCGAGCGCGTCCTCTACGGCTTCCTGTCGAAGGCCCTGTTCGACAACGGCCTGTACTGCCGCGCCGACGACCGTGGCGACCCGGTCATCCAGCTGGCCCCGCCGCTGATCTCCGACCAGTCGACCTTCGACGAGATCGAGCAGATCCTGCGGACCAGCCTGACCGACGCGTGGGCGAAGATCTGATCAGCTGAGCTTTCTGCCCCACCCTCCACCGAAGGGCGGTCCCGACTCCTCACCGTCGGGACCGCCCTTCGGCGTACCCGGGAACGAATCTGCGGCCAACACGCCGCTTTCGCGGCGATTCCTCCCCGTTCGGGTCAGTGCGGCGCACCCGCACGGCCGTCCGATCGTTCTAATCTGACGACTGTCATATCCCCGTCGGCACCTGGATGGATCACATGTCAGCGGCCCCGCCCGACAACGACGTGCTCTGGGCCCGAGGCATCGTCAAGTCGCACCACGGCACCCCCGCGCTGCGCGGCGTCTCCCTCCGCGTCCGTGAGGGCGAGATGCTCGCCGTCACCGGCCCGCGCGGCTCCGGCAAGTCCACCCTGCTCGGCTGCCTGTCCGCCCAACTCCCGGTCGACGAGGGCGAGGTCTGGTTCCACAGCTCCCCCGTGCACACCCTCGGCCGGGCCGGACGCGAACGGCTGCGCCGCGAACGCTTCGGCTGGGTCGGCTCCGAACCGCACCTGGTCCCGGAACTGACGGCCCGTGAGAACGTCGCCCTGCCGCTGCTGCTGGCCGGCGCCGGCCACCGCGCCGCCCACCGCGCCGCCACCGAATGGCTCGACCGCCTCGACGTCGCCGACTGCGCCAAGCTCCGGCCCGCCGACCTCCCCCAGGACCGCCGCCAGCGGATCGCCGTCGCCCGCGCCCTCGCCCCCGAACCGCCCGTGGTCTTCGCCGACGACCCCACCGCGCCGCTGCACCGCGACGCCCGCGAACAGGTCCTGCGGATACTGGCCAGCGCCGCCCGCTCCCACCACCTGACGCTGGTCCTCGCCACCCACGACCCGGAACTCGCCCGCTACGCCGACCGCACCGTCCACCTGGTCGACGGCCGGATCACGGCCGAGCCCGCCGCCGTCCCCGCCGGGCACTGAGAGGGCCGACGTGTACTACCTCGGACTCGCCCGCGGCTACCGCGCCCTCGACCTGGCCCGCTGGCTGCTCACCGCCGGCGCCGCCGCCGTGGTCGCCGCCTTCCTGCTGCGCGCCCTCGGCCGGGCCCTCGCCGAACCCACCGGCGGCCCCGACCGGCTGCTGTGGTGCCTGCCCCCGCTGGCCGCCGTCGCCTGGTTCGCCGCCGTCGCCGCCCGCGCCGTCCCCGCCCAGCACCCCGAGCGGATCACCGGCCTCGCCGCCGCCGGCGTCGGACCCGGCCGGATCCGGCTGCTGATCGCCGGCGAGATCGCACTCGCCTGCGCCCTCGGCTCCGGACTCACCCTGCTGCTGTTCCTGGTGCTGCGCAACGACATCGCCGGGCCCTCGCTCGCCGCCGACATCGGCATGGGCATCCCGCTGCCCGTCGCCGCGCCCGTCACCCTGCTCGCCGTCCCCACGCTGGTCGCCGGCGTCGCCGCGGCCTGCGCCGTCCGCTTCCCCGACACCCTGCCCGGCCGACCCGCCGAACCCGCCCGGCCCGGCTGGAGCGCGCGACGGCTCGCCCTGCCCGCTCCCCTGCTGCTCGCCGGGATCGGCCTCGAACTGTACGGACTGCGGCCCGGCGCCACCGACGCGGAACGCACCCTCGACCTGCCCGGCGGCCTGCCCGCCACCAGCCCCGCCCTGCTGGTCGGCTGGACCCTCGCCGCCCTCGCGCTCGCCCTGTGGACCGGCCCGCTGCTCGCCCTCGCCGGGCGGCTGACGGTGATCCGCCGGCCCTCCCCGCTGCGGCTGCTGGCCGGCCGCGCGCTCACCGCCCAGGCGCCCCGTCTCGGCACGCCGCTGGCCGTGCTCACCGGCGTCGCCGCCCTGCTGCTGGTGGCCGGCCGCGAGTGGTCCCGCCACGACACCGACGTCCCCGCGCTCCTGCTGGTCGAGGGCCTGCTGATCCTGGCCTGCGCCGTCGCCGCCCTGGCCTCCCGGCTGCTGGAACTGCGCGGCGACCGCCGCGACACCCTCGCCGTCCTGGACCGCCTCGGCACCCCGGCCGGCCTGCTCACCGGCACCCTCGCCCTGCGCGCCCTCGCCGCCGGCACCGTCCTGCTGGTCACCGGCGGGCTCACCCTGGCGCTCTGCCCGCTGCGGTAGCGCCCACGGACGCGGAACGCCCCGGTGGTCCTCCCGTCACGGGGAACCACCGGGGCGTTCGTGCTGCTGGGGTCTCAGCCCGCCGCGGCCAGCTGACCGCAGGCGCCGTCGATCTCCTGACCGCGGGTGTCGCGGACGGTGGTGGGCACGCCGTGCGCCTGCAGCCGGCGGACGAACTCCCGCTCGTCCTCCGGACGGGAGGCCGTCCACTTCGAACCCGGCGTCGGGTTGAGCGGGATCAGGTTCACGTGCACCCGCTGGTTCTTGATCAGCCGACCGAGCAGGTCCGCCCGCCACGCCTGGTCGTTGATGTCCTTGATCAGCGCGTACTCGATCGACACCCGGCGGCCGGACTTCTCCGCGTAGTTCCACGCCGCGTCCAGCACCTCGGCGACCTTCCACCGGGTGTTCACCGGCACCAGCTCGTCACGCAGCTCGTCGTCCGGGGCGTGCAGCGACAGCGCCAGGCGGCAGCTCAGGCCCTCGTCGGCGAACCGGTGCATGGCCGGGACCAGGCCCACCGTGGACACCGTGATGCCGCGCTGGGAGAGCCCGAAGCCGTCCGGCGCCGGGTCGGTGAGGCGGCGGATCGCCGACAGCACCCGGTTGTAGTTCGCCAGCGGCTCGCCCATGCCCATGAACACCACGTTGGACAGCCGCGCCTCGCCACCGGCCACCGACCCGGACTTCAGGTCGCGCATGCCGGCGGCGATCTGCTCGACGATCTCCGCGGTCGACAGGTTCCGGGTCAGCCCGGCCTGGCCGGTCGCACAGAACGGGCAGTTCATGCCGCAGCCGGCCTGCGAGCTGATGCACATCGTCACCCGGTCCGGGTACCGCATCAGCACCGACTCGACCAGCGTCCCGTCGAAGAGCTTCCACAGCGTCTTGCGGGTCTCGTCGTCGTCGCACGACACGTGCCGCACCACCGACATCAGCTCGGGCAGCAGCGCCTCGGTCAGCTTGCCCCGGCTGGCAGCCGGAATGTCCGTCCAGCTCTCCGGGTCGTTCGACATCCGGCCGAAGTAGTGGTTCGACAGCTGCTTCGCGCGGAACGGCTGTTCGCCCAGCTCGGCGACGGCCTCCTTGCGCTCGGCAGGGCTGAGGTCGGCAAGGTGTCGCGGGGGCTTGGCGCCGCGCGGCGCGACAAAGGTCAGTTCTCCGGGCTTAGGCATGGTCCGTCCAGTGTCGCAGACCGCGGACGCTGCCCCGTCGCTACCGCCTGGCCGCCCGGTGCCGCTTGAGCAGCGCCGTCAGCGTCGCGTGGTCGACCCGGGCGTTCAGACCCGCCACCAGCTCGTCCGGGCACAGCTCGTACAGGTCGCCCCACCACCGCTGCGCCCGGTTGTCCCAGATCCGGTAGCCGCCCGGAACACCGCGCGCCACGTACCGCCGCCTGCCCATCGCACCCCCCGTCACCGCGGACGGTACCGGGCGGGAACGGCGGCCTCAACCGAAAAACGGCCCCCGTCGCCGGGGGCCGTGGCATGACGGGGCCTCAGCTGCCGACGAAGACCGTGAGCAGCAGCCAGACCACCGGGGCGGTCGGGAGCAGCGAGTCGAGGCGGTCCATGATGCCGCCGTGGCCGGGGAGCAGGGTGCCCATGTCCTTGATGCCGAGGTCACGCTTGATCATGGACTCGGCGAGGTCGCCGAGGGTCGCGGTGACGGCCGCGCAGCCGCCCAGGATCAGGCCCTGCCACCAGGAGCCGCCGTCGATCACGAAGTGCATCAGCAGCGCGCCGGCGATCATCGACAGGCCGATGCCGCCCGCCAGACCCTCCCGGGTCTTGCCCGGGCTGATGGTCGGGGCGAGCTTGGTGCGGCCGAACTTGTAGCCGACGGCGTACGCGCCGGTGTCCGAGCAGATCGTCACGACCAGGAACAGCAGGATCCGCCAGGCGCCGCCGTCGGCGGAGAGGATCAGCGCGACGAAGGTCGCCAGGAACGGCACGTAGAAGGCGGTGAACACGCCGGCCGTTATGTCGCGCAGGAAGTTCTCCGGCGGCGTGGCCATCCGGGCGACCATCATCGCCAGCCCGGTGAGCGCCAGGATCGCGGCCGCCCACTGACCGCCCTCGAAGTAGCCCGCCACCACCATGCCGACGCCGCCGACCAGCAGCGGGATCTGCGGGACGTGGATGTCCTTGCGCTCGGCGAGCCGGCTGGTGAGCTCCCAGATGCCGACGGCGACGGCGGCGGCCACCACCACCATGAAGACCGCCTTGACCACGAACAGCGAGGCCGCGATCACCGCCCCGAGGCCGACTCCCACACCTATCGCGGCGGGCAGGTTGCGGCCGCCGCGCGGCTTGCGGGGCTGCTGGTCGGTCTGGGCCACGGAGGTCTCCTGGGCGGGGGGCATGAACTGAGTCTGTGCCGCGCCGCCCCCTCGCCATACCGGAGGCCGCCGCGCGAGTGACCCGTGTGGCGCCGGCCCGGGTCGAGCCGCGCCCCGGGCCGGGCGGAGGGGCCGCCGGTCCGGGGCGTACGCGCGGGGTCTGGGGTCAGACCTCCAGCAGCTCGGCTTCCTTGTGCTTCAGCAGCTCGTCGATCTGCGCCACGAACTTGGCGGTCAGGTCGTCGAGCTCCTTCTCGCCGCGGCGGCCGTCGTCCTCGCCGATCTCCTTGTCCTTGACCAGCTTGTCGATCGCGTCCTTGGCCTTGCGGCGGACGGAGCGGACCGAGACCTTGGCGTCCTCGCCCTTGCCGCGGGCCTGCTTGATGTACTCGCGGCGGCGCTCCTCGGTGAGCTGCGGCAGCACCACCCGGATGACGGAGCCGTCGTTCGACGGGTTGACGCCCAGGTCCGAGTCGCGGATCGCGGTCTCGATGGCCTTCAGCGCGGTCTTGTCGAACGGGGTGACCATGGCCATCCGCGGCTCCGGAACGGAGAACGAGGCCAGCTGGTTGATCGGCGTCAGGGCGCCGTAGTACTCCGCGACGATCTTGGCGAACATCGCCGGGTGTGCACGGCCGGTACGGATGGCGGCGAGGTCGTCCTTGGCGACCCCGACGGCCTTCTCCATCTTTTCCTCGGCCTCGAGGAGGGTCTCGTCAATCACTGTGTGCTCCCTGTCCGGTTCATCTGCTGTTGTTCCGTACCGGTGCCCCGGACGGCTGTTGCTACTCGGCGCCCCGGCGGCTAGGCCTGGACGGAGTCCTCGCTGATGAGTGTGCCGATCTTCTCACCCTTGACCGCGCGGGCGATATTGCCTTCGGCGAGCAGCTCGAAGACCAGGATCGGCAGGCGGTTGTCCTTGCACAGGGTGATCGCGGTCAGGTCGGCGACCTTGAGGTCGCGGGAGATCACCTCGGTGTAGTCCAGCGAGTCGAACCGGACCGCGGCGGGGTTGGTGCGCGGGTCGGAGTCGTAGACCCCGTCGACGCCGTTCTTGCCCATCAGCAGGACATCGGCGTGGATCTCCAGCGCCCGCTGCACGGCAGTGGTGTCGGTGGAGAAGTAGGGCATGCCCATACCCGCGCCGAAGATCACCACGCGGCCCTTCTCCAGGTGCCGGATGGCGCGCAGCGGCAGGTACGGCTCGGCGACCTGGCCCATGGTGATCGCGGTCTGCACGCGGGTCTCCATGCCCTCCTTGATCAGGAAGTCCTGGAGCGCGAGGCAGTTCATCACGGTGCCCAGCATGCCCATGTAGTCGGAGCGGGCCCGGTCCATGCCGCGCTGCTGCAGCTCGGCGCCGCGGAAGAAGTTGCCGCCGCCGATGACGATGGCGACCTCCGTACCCGCGCGCACCACCGTGGCGATCTCACGGGCGATGGCGTGCACCACGTCCGGGTCGACGCCGAGGCCGCCTCCGCCGGCGAACGCCTCGCCGGACAGCTTGAGCAGTACCCGGCGGCGGGTGCCGTCCGGTGCGGTCTCCTGCGTCTCCTGCATGGACTTTCCCTTCTCCGCCTGCTGGTCAGCAGATCTGCAAGTGCTACTCACGGCGCCGGACGTGCGGGCCCGGTGCCGTGCATACGAGAGGAGGCCACTGCCGCGGGAACCGGTACGGTCTCCTGCACGGCAATGGCCTCCTCTTCGTTCATGGTGCCGACGCCGCCCTCACGGGGTACTGGAGGGCTCGGTCGGCGCGTTCCTCCGTCCTTGCGGACGGGCGCTCTCCTACCTTATGTCCGGCCCGGGGCCCGACTTGGCGGGAGGAGCTGCGCGGAACGGTCTCAGGCGCCGACGCGGAAGCGAACGAAACGCTTGAGGGTGACGCCGGCCTCGTCGAGGACCTTGGCGACGGACTTCTTGTTGTCCTTGGCGAACGCCTGCTCCAGGACGGCGTTCTCCTTGACGAAGCCGGTGACCCGACCCTCGACGATCTTCGGCAGGGCAGCCTCGGGCTTGCCCTCCTCGCGAGCGGTGGCCTCGGCGACGCGGCGCTCGTTCTCGAGCTCCTCGGCCGGGATCTCCTCGCGGGAGAGGTACTTCGGCGCGAAGGCGGCGATGTGCTGCGCGACGTCCTTGGCGGTCTCGGCGTTCTCCTGGTCGAGCTCGACGAGGACACCGATGGTCGGCGGCAGGTCCGGGTCCGACTTGTGCATGTAGACGCCGACGAAGCCGTCGTTGTCGAACTGCGCGAAGCGACGGAAGACGATCTTCTCGCCCAGGGTCGCGTTGGCCTCGTCCACGAACTGCTGGACGGTCTGGCCCGGGTTGATCTCGGAAGCCAGCGCGGCCTCCAGGTCGGCCGGGGAGGTGGCGGCAACGTGCGCGGCGATCGCGTCGGCGACCTCGACGAACTTGCCACCCTTGGCGACGAAGTCGGTCTCGCAGTTCAGCTCGACCAGGACGCCGGACTTCTTGTCCTCGGCGATCAGCGCGGCGACGGCGCCGTTGGAGGCGTCGCGGCCCTCGCGCTTGGCAACGCCCTTCTGGCCCTTGATGCGCAGGAGCTCGACGGCCTTCTGAACGTCGCCCTCGGCCTCGTCCAGAGCCTTCTTGCAGTCCATCATGCCGGCGCCGGTGAGCTCACGGAGCTTCTTGACGTCCGCGGCGGTGAAGTTCGCCATCGTGTGATCTCTTCTCACGTCTCGCGTGTCTGCGTGGGAAAGTGCCGGGGCCCAGGGTTCGGGTCCCCGGCACGGGAGAGAGGGGCACCCACCGGCTCAGCCCGGCCGGTGCCCCTCGCCCTGGTGGTACGTCAGGCCTGCTCGGCCTCGGCGGCCGGAGCCTCCGCAGCAGCCTCGGCCGGGGCCTCGACAGCAGCCTCGGCGGCGGGGGCCTCGGCGGCCTTCTCGCCCTCGAGGATCTCCTTCTCCCAGGCGGCCAGCGGCTGGTCGGCGCCCGGCTCGGCCTTCGCGTCGCCCTTGGCGACACCGGCGCGGGACTTCAGGCCCTCGGCGACGGCGTCGGCGATCACACGGGTCAGCAGGGTGACGGAGCGGATCGCGTCGTCGTTGCCCGGGATCTTGTAGTCGACCTCGTCCGGGTCACAGTTGGTGTCGAGGATGGCGACGACCGGGATGTTGAGCTTCCGGGCCTCGCCGACCGCGATGTGCTCCTTCTTGGTGTCCACGATCCAGACAGCGCTGGGAACGCGCTGCATGTCGCGGATACCGCCGAGGGTCTTCTCCAGCTTGTCGTACTCGCGCTGGAGGACCAGGAGCTCCTTCTTGGTGAGGCCCGAGCCGGCCACATCCGTGAAGTCGATCTCGCCGAGCTCCTTGAGGCGCTGCAGACGCTTGTAAACGGTCGAGAAGTTGGTCAGCATGCCGCCCAGCCAGCGCTGGTTGACGTACGGCATGCCCACGCGGGTCGCCTGCTCGGCGATGGCCTCCTGGGCCTGCTTCTTGGTGCCGACGAAGAGGACGCTGCCGCCGTGGGCAACGGTCTCCTTGACGAACTCGAAGGCGCGGTCGATGTAGTTCAGCGACTGCAGGAGGTCGATGATGTAGATGCCGTTGCGCTCCGTGAAGATGAAACGCTTCATCTTCGGGTTCCAACGACGGGTCTGGTGACCGAAGTGGACGCCGCTCTCCAGCAGCTCCCGCATCGTGACGACGGCCATGTGCCGTGCTCCTCTGTGTTGCCCGGCTCGCCGCGAGGCAGGTGCGCTCTGCGGGGTGCCGGGACTCTCGGTTGTCCGTGTCGGTCGGGTGACCGCCACGCCTGACGCCCCGACGTGCCAAGCCGCTCGGCCTGCACGGGGCTTGCGGCCTCGGCAGGCTCGGCGGACCGAGCGGCACTCGCACCGGCGACCGTTCCCGGAAGGGGGCGGGCCGTCGGTGGCGGGGCGTGCGAAGTCGACCCGGCAGACCGGGTCGCGTGTGAAGTGTACGGGAAGCCCCGAGCGACGGGCGACTCCGTGCGGTCCCGCTGCCCTGTTCAGCACCGCTACGGGCGGGCCGCCGCCCACCGTTCACCCCTGCGGGGGACGGCAGTTGTCCACAGCCCCCGGTCTGTCCACAGCTTCCGGAATCGACGGGCGACACCGGCGCTGCGACCTCCATGGTGGGGCCACACCCGCCGAGCGGGCTTGTCGTGGTTTGTGCCGGGTGCCGGTGCTGTGCCGGTTTCGCCGTGTTGGGGCGCCGAGGACCGAGGGAGGTTGGCGTGCGGTGGTGGGGCGTGTTCTGCCGAGTGGGGGCAGTGCTGCTGGGGCTCGTCACCGTGGTCGGCGGCGGGGGTGGTTCGGGCGGTCCGGCGGCGGGGGTGGTCGCGGCGGGGTTCTCTGCCGCGGGGCCCGAGGTGGTGGGGCCGGGGTCCGGGCGGGTGTGGCCGGTGGGTGACCGGTCCGCACTGGTGCGGCGCTTCGATCCGCCTCCGGCGCGCTGGGCGGCCGGGCACCGCGGCGTGGACCTGGCGGCCGCGCCCGGGACGGCGGTGCGCGCGGCCGCGCCCGGCGTGGTGACGTTCTCCGGGCAGGTGGCCGGGCGCCCCGTCGTGGTGATCACCCACACCGGCTCGGGCACTCCCCCGCTGCGGACCACCTACCTCCCGGTGGCCGGGTCCGTCCCCGTCGGCACGGCGGTATCGGCGGGCGACCGGATCGGCGAACTGACCGCCGACTCCGGGCACTGCCCCGTCGACTGCCTGCACTGGGGCCTGCTCCGCGGCGCCCGCTACCTCGACCCGCTCGCCCTGCTCGGCACCGGCCGGGCCCGCCTGCTCCCGCTCGACTCGCCCTGACGCCGGATCAGCTTCCGCCCGAGCCCGAGCCGCAACCCGTCCCGGCCGGGGCAGTGCCGCCGACGTCCGAGGCGCCTGTGCCCGCACCGTCTGCACTGCCCGGCCTGAGGCCGTCCAGGGCGAACCGCACCGAGGCATCGGCGATCTCCGAGGCGTCGGCGGTCTCCCGGGCCCGCTCGATCTGGCGGACCGCGGCCTCCACCACGCCCTGCAGCAGAGCGGCCGCGACGCCCGGCCTGGCATGGCCGAGTTCTTCCAGGGTGCGCACCACCATGGCGGTCAGGCCGGTGTGCGCGGCTCTGATCCGTGCCCGCGCGGCGTCGTCGAGTTCGAACTCGGCGACGGCCACCAGCGCGCGGTGCACCGGGTCGGTGGCCAGCGCCACCTGCCCCCGGACGTACGCCTCGATCCGCTCGACCGCACCGTCGCAGGCCGCCATGCCGGCCTCGATCTCGGCGGCCCACAGCGGGAGGTCCACCGCGCAGAGCGCTTCCACCAGCTCGGACTTGGACCGGAAGTACTCGTACACCGAGGACCTGGCCAGCCCCGCACGCGCAGCGAGGGCGCCGAAGTTCAGCGCCTCCCTGCCGCCCTCCGCCAACAGGACGCGCGCGGCGTCCAGCAGCGCTGCCTGCTGCAACTGTCGATGCTCGGCCACCGTGGCCGCCCGGATTTTCGGCACGCACCAACTCTACGGACGCCAACGGCCGACGGGGGCGCATACCGCACACCCGCCGATCCGTCGGCCCAGGAGCCGTCGCTCCGCCATCACCGCCGCGCTGCGGTCGTACTGCCGTCGCGCCGCTCTCGCGCCGCTGCCGTCCTGGCTCAGCGGGCGTCGGACATCTTCGCCCGCAGTTGCAGCACCGACTTGGTGTGGATCTGGCTGACCCGGCTCTCGGTCACCCCGAGCACCTGGCCGATCTCGGCGAGCGTCAGGCCCTCGTAGTAGTAGAGCGTCACCACCGTCTTCTCCCGTTCGGGCAGCGTGTTGACCGCCGAGGCCAGCAGACGGCGCAGCTCGCGGTCCTCGGCGATCTCGACCGGGTTGTCGGCGCCGTTGTCCGGCAGCGTCTCCATCAGGGTCAGCCGGTCACCGCCCTCGCCCGCCGAGTGCAGCAGTTCGTCGAGCGCCACCACGTTGGCCAGCGACAGCTGACTGAAGATGGTGTGCAACTCGTCCAGCGCGATGCCCATCTCCGCCGCCACCTCGGGGTCGTGCGGCGTCCGCCGCAGCCGTGCCTCCAAGGTGGCGTAGGCCCGCTCGACCGCCTTCGCCTTCTGCCGCACCGACCGCGGGATCCAGTCCAGCGCCCGCAGTTCGTCGATGATCGCGCCGCGAATCCGACTGATCGCATACGTCTCGAACTTGATCGCCCGGTCGATGTCGAACTTCTCGATCGCATCGATCAGCCCGAAGACCCCCGAGGACACGAAGTCCGCCTGCTCCACGTTGGCCGGCAGCCCGACCCCGACCCGACCCGCGACGTACTTCACCAGCGGCGAGTAATGCAGGATCAACTGGTCGCGCAGCCCCTGGTCACCCTTCTCCTTGTACGAACGCCACAGCGCCTGAAGCGCCGACTGGTCCCCGCTCTTCGCGCTGCCTCGCGCACCTCCCTTCCCCTGGCTCGCTGCCGGTTCCTCCGCCACACCCGCGCCGCCCAGCCCGACGCCCCCCGCCGAGGCCGCCACCGCCGGCGCGGGCACCGTCGCACCTGCAGACGCCCCCGGGCTGCGACCCACTCCCGCCGGACCTTCCTCTCCCTCGGACGTCTCGGACGCGAACGACCTGGACGACACCGACGGCGGCCCCGAGGCCGGCCCGGGCAACGCGACCGGCGACCCGGCCGGCTGCTGCCCACCCGGCGGCTGGGGCTGGGGCTGCGGCCGAGGCTGCGACGCGCCCTGCTCCGGGCCCGATGCGGACGCCGATGTCGGGGTTCCCGCCTTCAGGGAACGTTCCGCCTCCGGGCCGCTCGCCTGCCGGCGAACCTGCGAGCTCCGCACCGGCGGCTCCCCCGGCTTGGCCTTCGACCGGGCACCGCGCCTCGACTGGCCGCGCACCGGTCGGCCGCCCGCAGGCGATGCGTCGGCGGAGGCTGCCTCGGCCGACGGCACCTCGGCCGTGCTCTCCCCGGGCTGCGGCCCACCGCCGGCCTGGCCTTCGCCGAACCGATCGCCGCTTGGCCTGCCGCCGTCCGGCCGGTCGGTGTCCGGCTCGCCGGTGTCTGACCGATCGGCCTGCCGACCACCGAACGGCCCCGGCTCGTCCGGGGGGCCGCCGGTCTCGTCGCCGCGCGGCCGCGGCTGGGCCGCGGCCCTCGACGGCACTGCCTGTGGGCAGGGCAGCAGCTGGCCTGGGCGTTCAACGGAGGGGCGCGCCGAGGACTGCCGGTCCGACGGCCCCTGCGGGACGGGGGGGCGGGGAAGGGGCGAGGGCGAGGTGGGACGGGCCTGGGACTGTGGGGTCGCGGTCGGGGGGGTGCCCGACCTCGTCATCCCCACGACTCCCGAGGACCTGGCCCGCAACTCCGCGGCGTTGCGGATCTCGGCCCCCGGCCCGTCCGGGGACCGACCGTCACCGGTCACCCTGTGTCCGGGAATGTGAGTGGCCATGCGTTGGTCTGCGCCGTTCTGCCGAGTCATGTGCTGATAGGGACGCCATAAGGGAGCGTAGCGTGACCAAGTCGCTGCACAGTGCTACCGCCACTCGGGCGTCGCTCGATCCGGTGGCAGTGCTGGGCTCCCCCGGCGCGTCGCGGCGCGGACCCCGACCGGCTGCCGGGCGCCCTGCCTCCACCAGGCCGCCGACCAGCGCAGACCTCTCCTGACACGTCGGAATCCTTGCGTCACACCCACTCACCGATATCGCCCACCCGAGCTCAACCGTCTCGGCGCCGCTCTCAACTCACCTGGGGTTCCTTCCTGTTGACGGGATGCTCCGTTCGGTCGACCTTCCGTGTCCGCTGTTGCGCAGATCCGATCACTTGCGTCGCACCAGCCTCCAGTGCGCGCCCTGCCGTTCGACGAAGCCCAGCGAGCTCAGCTCGTGCAGGTGGTGCACGGTCTCCTGCGGGGAGAGCGCGGCGTACTGGGCGAGTCGCTGCACCGGCGCACCGTCCGCGCTGGCCGGGACCGCCTCCAGGACGCGGGCCACGGGCGGTGCGAGCGCGTCACGGGGCAGGATCGGTCCGACTCGCTCCGGCGCCAGGTCGCCACCGACGGAGCCGATCAGCTCGCCCACCTCGGCGCCGGTGGTGACCAGAGTCGCGGCACCGCTCCTGATCAACGCGTGAACTCCTGCCGAGAGTTCGGACGTCACCTGGCCGGGGACGCCCATCGTGTGCCGATTCAGATCCATGGCGCGTCGAGCGGTACTGAGCGCGCCGCTGCGCGGCGCGGCCTCGACCACGACGGTGCCTCGGGTGAGCGCCGCTATCACTCGGTTGCGCAGCACGAACCTGAACCTGGTCGGGTTCATCCCGAGCGCCAGCTCGCTCACCAACAGCCCGTCGCCCCCGATCCGGTGGATCAGCGCCTCGTTCCCTCGCGGATAGCAGATGTCAACCCCGTTGGCCAGGACCGCGATCGTCATCCCGTTGACGGCCAGCGCGCCCAGATGGGCGGCCGTGTCGACGCCGTACGCGGCGCCGGAGACCACCACCCAGCCACGCTCGGCCAGTTCCGAGCCGAGTTGACCGGCGATGTGCCGCCCGTATGCGGTGCAGGCCCGGGATCCGACGATGGCGACCGATCTCAGCGCGAGCAGGCGCAGCGACGGCAGCCGCGGCCCCGGCCGGCCTCGGATCCACAGTCCGACCGGGCGACTGTCGCCGAGGTCGTCCAGCTGCGAGGGCCAGTCGGTGTCGCCCGGAATGATGAACTTCCCACCGAGCTTGGCGATTCGTTCAAGGTCGGTGGCCGGGTTGAACTTTCGCAACCTCTCCTGGTAGGCGGTGATCCGGTCTGCTCCGAGCCCCAGCCGGCCCGGGGATGCTCCGTTGTAGAAGCCCTGCACCAGGCCGACCACACCGAGCCGCTGGATCGCCCGGCCGATGGCTGCGTCACCCGGTTCGATCAGCCTGGTGAGTGCCGCCCGGGCCACCCGCTCGGGCTCGGGCGGGTCCGGCGTGGCCGCTGGTCCGGCCCACCGGGTGGGGCGGATGAGCCGGTGATCGCCCCGCACCACCCCCACACGAGTGGCATGACCTGCGGCGACCGGTTCGGCCGTGCAGTGCCGACTCGTTACGGCGGCGTGCACGGCACGACTGGTGCTGCCCGCCGTATCCGACGCTGACAGGCCTGGGTCTGCCCTGTCCGGATTCGGCCGGTGGGTGCCCGGCGGGCCGGCTCCCCGAATCAGGTGGCGCAAACCGTCGTGGCTGCCGTCGGGCGGGCTGCCGTCGAGCGGGTGGTCGTCGGGCGGGCGGTCGTCGGGCGGGCGGGGCGGGCAAGGGTTGTCGGGTGGGCCCGCCAGGCTGGGCTCACCCACCAGGTGAAGCCTGCCGGGCTGGGCTCGCCCGGGGCGGGCCGGGCCGTGCGGGTGAGTGGTGTCGCTGTCGCGAACCGGGCTGCCGAGTGGCGGCATGAGCATCGCTGACGTTGTTGTCGCGCGATCGATGTCCTGCCGGGGTGCTGGAACTGCTGCGGTCACGGAATGCTCCTCCTGCGGCCGTTTGGCCAACGGGCGGGTGGATGGAATGGGTGGGTACGGGAGCAACGCTGCGGCCCGGCGGCCTGTGAAGTGGCCGGCGCTGCTGACCGCCACTGCCAGCTGCCCGCCAGGTGATGGGTGGTCAAAGCTCGGCACCTAGGTCGGCGTCCGCGTCGTAGTACATGTCGGGTCGGCGGTCGGTCGGTCGGGTGACGCGTTGGACTCCGGTGCGGAGGGTGAGCGCGGTCTGGATGTCGGTACGGGTGGGACGAGGCCGGCACGCGAGGTCGGCGACCGTCCAAGCGACGCGGAGGACTCGGTCCAGGCCTCGTGCGGTGAGCAGACCTCGGTCGAGGTCACGCTCGGCGTCGGTGAGCGAGCCGGGTGCGAGTTGCCAGCGCGTGCGCAGTTCGTGCCCTGGCACTTCGGCGTTCGTCCGCCACGGGGTGTCGGCGAGGCGAGCGGCGGCGCGCTCGCGGGCCTGCCTCACGCGTTCGGCGACCGTGGCCGTGCTCTCCGCTTTTCCGCCTTGTTGCATCAGCTCGGCCCTGCTGACTCCGGCCACCTGAACTTGGAGGTCCACTCTGTCGAGCAGCGGCCCGGACAGGCGCGCCTGATAGCGGTTGACCATGACGGGTGTGCATTCGCAGCCTTCTCCTCTCAACGAATAGCGGCCGCAGGGGCAGGGGTTGGCGGCCAGACAGAGCAGGAAGCGGGCGGGCAGCCGCATCGAGCCCGCGGCTCTGGCGATCATCACCTCCCCCGATTCCAGGGGTTGGCGCAGGGCGTCGAGGACCCGGACCGAGAATTCGGGTGCCTCGTCGAGGAAGAGCACGCCGCGATGAGCGAGGGAGACGGCGCCAGGTCGGGGCAGACCCGTCCCGCCGCCCACGATGGCGGGCATGGTGGTCGAGTGGTGCGGTGCGCAGTAGGGCGGGGTGTCGATCAGCGGGCGGTCGGGTGGGAGTAGGCCTGCCACGGAGTGGATCGCGGTCACTTCGAGGGCTTCGGCCTGTGTGAGTGGTGGGAGCAGGGCGGGGAGCCGTTCCGCCAGCATGGTCTTGCCAGCTCCGGGCGGCCCTTTCAGGTACAGGTGGTGGCCGCCCGCGGCGGCGATCTCCAGGGCTTGCCGGGCTTCGTGCTGTCCGGCAACGTCGGCGAGGTCGGGTCGGCACGCCTGCTCCGAGGTGACGTCCCGGACGCCGAGCCCCGGGAGGAGGAGTCCGGCGAACGAGGAGTCGGGACGGCCGGTGGAGGGGTCGAGCGGCTCGTCGGGGACGGGGGCGTTGGTGAGGATGGCGATGAGTTGGCGCAGGCTTCGTACGCCGAGGACGGAGACGCCTGGCACCAATTCGGCTTCGGCAGCCGTCTGTTCGGCGACCACGATCTGGCGGTAGCCGGCGTCCGCCGCAGCGAGTACTGCGGGCAGGACACCGCGCACTGGACGTACCCGGCCGTCCAGTCCGAGCTCGCCGATGATCAGCAGGCCGTCGATCGACGCGGGGTCGAGCCGTTCGGCGGCTGCCAGTACGGCGCAGGCCACGGCCAGGTCGTACCCGCTGCCGCTCTTGGGTACGGAGGCCGGGGTGAGGCCCACGGTGAGTTTGCGCAGCGGCCACTTCTCGCCGCTGTTGGAGACGGCTGCGCGGACCCGGTCGCGGGCTTCGAGGAGGGCCTTGTCGGCGAGGCCCACCAGGCTGAAGGCCGCGAGTCCGGGTTCGAGGTCGGCCTGCACCTCGACCACGACACCGTCCACCCCGACCAGGGCGACCGAGCAGGTACGGGCGAAGGCCATCTCACACCGCCCCGCGCAGGTGCTCGACCGCGGCGGCGCCCCTGAGCGGGTTGACCACGGCGACCAGGTCGATGCGCACTCCCCCTGGCGGCGGGGGCGCCGGTCCGCCGGCTGCGGCTTCACCCAGGGGCTCGCCGTCGTCGACCCGCTCGGCGGCGGCCAGCACCAGCCGGGAGAAGTGCTCCGGCCAGCGTTCGGCGAGCCACCGTTCGGCGAGGTGGCGCAGTCGGTCGGCCTTGGTCTGGTCGATCGCCTCGGACGGCTGCTGGAAGCCCCGCTCGGACCTGGTCTTCACCTCGCACACCGCGAGGGTGTCCCCGTCCAGGGCGACGATGTCGAGCTCACCCTCGGCGCAGCGCCAGTTGCGCTCCAGGATGCACAGCCCGCACTCCGTGAGCCGGCGGGCGGCGACCTCCTCGCCGTAGCGTCCGAGGCCGTTGGTGGAAAACTTGTTGGGATTCTGCACGGCAATCACCTCCGGCCGGAAGGTTGCCGTCACAGCCGGGAAGTGGACCAGCGAAATCGTCAGGCCTGTGGATAACTCGGGCCTGTGGATAACTTAGCTCGCTCGTTCGAGCGACAAACTCAAAAATGCGCTGGACAATCGGCGATCTCGGCGACCAGTCTCGGTGACCCGGGCGTCGCCGCAGCTCCTCAAGGTGCGGTCGCTCGGGGGGAAGGGCGCGGTCGGCCGCGCCGTTCCTCGCCCACCCCGGGCAGTCGGGCCCGGGGCGCTCCTGGGCCGGCCGTTCAGTCGCAGAGCGGTCAGTTCCCGAACGCGGAGTCGTCCGAGGGCAGCTCAAGATCGCTCTTGGCCAACTCCTCGATATTCACGTCCTTGAAAGTCAGCACGCGGACCTTCCGAACAAACCGGGCCGGTCGGTACATGTCCCAGACCCACGCATCCGCCATCGCCACTTCGAAGAAGACCTCGCCCTGCACCGAATGCACCTGCAGGTCGTAGTCGTTCGTCAGATAGAAACGCCGCTCGGTCTCGATCACGTACTTGAACAGGCCGACGACATCCCGGTACTCCCGGTAGAGCTTGAGCTCCATCTCGGTCTCGTACTTCTCGAGGTCTTCGGCACTCATTCCAAGCGTCCCCTCACTCGTCACGTCCACCCCATTGTGGACCACTGGGCCAGTGCTCAGAGCCGTACTGGCGGTTCTGGCGGCCCTTCCGTCAGAACCTGCTCCACCAGCGCGGCCAGTCCGCGCGGATACACGGTCTCCTCGGTGGTCCTCAACTCCCCCACCGTCCACCAGCGGACGGCGAGCAGCAGCGCGTGCTCGTCCGCCCCGCTCTGCCGCAGTGCCACCTCGCCCCGGCCGGTGCGGGCCAGGTGGAACCACTGCTCCTGCTCGTAGTCCCTGCCCCGGAAGGAGAACTCCACCGTGCCGTACGCAACCAGCGGTCCCCACTCCACCTCGGTCAGCCCGATCTCCTCGCCCAGTTCGCGCCGGGCTGCCTCGGCCGGGCTCTCGCCGGGCTCGATGCCGCCGCCCGGGGTGATCCACCAGTCGACGCCCGGCGTGGCCGGATCGGTTCCGTGCAGCAGCAGGACACGCCCGTCCGGGTCCACCAACAGCACGCGGACGGCTCTGCGCCGCTCGGCCACCACCTGGTTCAGCTCCGTCCTGAGGTTCTGCGCACGTTTCCGGGCCGGCCCCGGGGTGCCACCGGCGCCCGGTTCAGGCCTTCCGCCGTCCCCCCAGCTTGCGGCCCAGCGAGACCGCCCAGCCCGCCGCCGAGGCGAGCACGATCAGGGCTGCCCCGTCGATCGCCGTCCAGCCGGCGGGCAGCAGGGCACCCGCCTGGTGCGCACGCGGCGCACCCAGTTCGTCGAAGGCCGCGGTGCGCCCCTCCAGCCCTGCCCGGGACAGCGGCAGGATCACCGCCTCGACCCGCGCCTTCACTCCGGAGGCCGGAACGGAACCGAAGGCCACGTCCAGATGGCTGCGCGAGTCCATCGAGTTCCCGCGGAAGTCACCGAGCAGGAACAGCCGCCCCTCGGGCACCGTCACCGAGAACACGGTGGTGGGCACCGGTGTCTTCGCCAGGTAGGGCTCGTCCACCTGGTGACCGTTCACGGTGATCCGTCCCTCGCGGTCGCCGGTGACGGTGTCGCCACCGACCGCGGCCACGCGCTTGACCAGGGTGGCGTTGCCCCAATCCGGGTCCTGGAAGACCACGATGTCGCCGCGTCCGACCGACGTCCCGTCAGCGGTGTGGGCCAGGACGGTGTCGCCGATCTCCAGGGTGGGGCTCATCGACCCGGTGGGGATCTTGTAGGGCCGGTACTGGATGGCGAGCATCGCGAAGCCCCCGACGAGCATCACGAAGCCGATCGCGATCACCAGGCTCTGCACGATCGACACCGAGCTCCGACGGCGGACGGGTCTGGCCTCGGTGGGCGGTGTCCGCTCCGCGACGCTGGTCATCGGCTTCGCCCTCTCCTGGCGCTCACGCGCTCCGGGCGAGCGCTCGCTGCCTGCCCGGGAGTGGCCGTCCTGGTCTGGACAGCACTGCGGGCCGTGGCACGTGCGAGCAGACTACTCACGAGTACCACGGCCCGCGCAAGAGTCAGTCGCGGACGGTCCGGGACCGGTCAGCGACGGCGCTTGCGCACCCACCACACGGCGGGGACGGCCAGGGCTGCACCGGCCAGCGTCGGGGCGAGCGGCCCGCCGGCCGCCAGACCCTTCTGGTCGAAGGTGTCGGGAACGGGCAGCGTCGCCCAGTCGCCGATCGGCCAGGCCACCACGAAGGCGCGGCCGACGACGTTCCCGACCGGGACGGTGCCGCCGCCCGGCTGGTCCATGTGGAAACGGGAGTCCAGGGAGTTGGCGCGGTGGTCGCCCATCACCCAGATCCGGCCGTCCGGCACCTTCACCGGACCGAACGGCTTCTCCCCGCACGGGGTGTTGCCCGGGAAGATGTACGGCTCGTCGAGTGCGATGCCGTTCACCTTGACCGGTCCGGAGCCCTGGCACTCGACGGTGTCGCCGCCGACCGCGATGACGCGCTTGATCAGGTCCTTCTCGTCGCTGGACGGCATCAGCCCGATGAAGCTGAAGACGTCCTGGACGCCGCGCACGAAGGCGTTGTTGCTGCGCTGGGCGGGCTCGTCGTTCAGCCAGCCGCCTGGGTCCTTGAAGACCACCACCTCGCCGCGCTCCGGCTCCGAGCCGAACCACGGGGTGAGCTTGTCGACCAGCACGCGGTCGCCGACCTGGAGCGTGTTCTCCATCGAACCCGACGGAATCGAGAACGCCTGGACGAAGAAGGTCTTGATCACCAACGCCAGGATCAGGGCGATGCCGACCAGGATCGGCAGCTCCTTCCAGAAGGAACGCTGCTTGGGAGCCTTCTTGGCCCCGGCCGACGCCTCCGAATCGCTCTCCTCCGCAGCGTCGGAATCGGACGCCCGCAGGGCGTCACCGTCCTCCGCGTGTCGCCCGTCGGCGTTGCCCGAAGGCTCCCCGTCGGGCTCCGGAGCACCTGAGCGGGCACCGATCACCAGATCCCCCACGACATCTCCTCCCTGCTGTGCGGACGCCTGCGCGTCCGCGCTCACCAGTGCCGCACAGCGGGCACCACACTCTGCGATCGATCGAAAACCCGCCTCTGGCTTGCCCTACCCGGGCACGCCCGACACCAGGCCGGAACCGAGCACTTCAGCACTTCTCTATCACTCCCGGTCGGCAAGCCCGTGTTTCCACGCGCCGACCGGAACGTCAGTCAGCCATCGGCCCGGCCCGCCAGGGCGCTCTCCACCGCCGAACAACAGCCGGGAGGACGCCCAACACACCCATAACGAGCGGGGGTTCCGCAGGAATCGGTCCAACGGCCGATGATCCTGCCACTTGCACCGGCAGAGAGGAGAGTGAATCAGGAACACCCAGTTGACCGAAGTGGGAGAGCGGCCATGCGACCACGAACGCACGACCGACCACGTTCGCCACCGGGACGGTCCCGGAGCCGGGATTGCCCATGTGGTAGCGGGAGTCCGCGGACAGGTCGCGGTGGTCCCCCATCACCCACAGCCGCCCCTGAGGAACCGTCACCTTGAAGGTGATCCGTGAGGGCACGTTGCCGGGCGCGACGTACGGCTCGTCCACCGGGGTGCCGTTCACGCTCAGCCGGCCCTGGGCGTCACAGCACTCCACGGTGTCGCCGGCGACACCGATCACCCGCTTGATCAAGTCCCGCTCGTCATCCGAAGGAAGGAGTCCCGCCGCGGAGAACATCGATTTCACGTCGTGCAGCACCGACCCGTCCGTGGACGACGTGCGGTGGTTCTCCAACCAGCCGCCCGGGTCCTTGAAGACCACCACCTCGCCGCGCTCCGGCTCCGAGCCGAACCACGGGGTGAGCTTGTCGACCACGACCCGGTCGCCGACCTGCAGGGTCGGCTCCATCGAACCGGAGGGAATGACGAACACCTGGACCAGGAAGGTCTTCAACACCACGGCGATGACCAGCGCCACCAGCACGATCACCGGCAACTCGCGCAGAAAGGAGCGACGCCCACGGCGCGCGACCCGCTTGGCGGTGCGCCGCCGCTCGGCGCGGCCCCGGACCGGCCGA
The DNA here is from genome assembly GCF_002803145.1 of Kitasatospora sp. CB02891. Classification (NCBI taxonomy): domain Bacteria; kingdom Bacillati; phylum Actinomycetota; class Actinomycetes; order Kitasatosporales; family Streptomycetaceae; genus Kitasatospora; species Kitasatospora sp. CB02891. Next base: position 34,724 of record NZ_NNBO01000024.1, read on the forward strand.
CGACTGTCCACCGCCCCGTTCCCGCCATCTGCGGCGGCCTCCACGGCCTCCTCGCTCCCCCGCAGCAGGTCGGTTCCCCCGCTCCTGTCAGCTCCCCCGGCTCCCCGATTTCTGCCAGCTCTCCCGGTTCCGCTCGCGGCGCCGGCGGCTCCGCCGGCCTCAGCGCCATCGGGCCATTCGCGGCCGTCGACCCCGATGGCCTCGGTGCCACCACCAGCTCCGTCGAAGCCCTCGGGAACGGGTGCAGGAGCAGGACCTGGCAGGTACACGGATTCCGGCGGGTCGAGGTGCGAACCGGGAGGTGGGCTCTCGGGGTGGGCCGGTCCGTCGGTGCCGGCCCGGGGTCTACCGCGGCTCCCCATGGCCACCGGTCCCCTCGATCGCGGCGAATGCCGCCGGCCGGTCGAGCGAGGTCGTCCGGCCGAGGGGGAACAGCAGCCAGTCGGCGCGTCCGATCACCCGCTTCACGGGCACGGTGCCGCCGCCGGGCTCACCGAGGTGATCCCGGGAGTCGCGGGACGCACTGCGGTGGTCGCCCATCACCCACAACTTGCCGGCGGGAACCACGATGTCGAACGGCACCGCCGACGGTGCGTCGCCGGGGAGCAGATAGGCGCTCTCGTCCAGCGGCACCCCGTTGACTCGCAGGCGGCCGTCGGAGCCGCAGCAGGTGATCCGGTCGCCTCCCACCCCGATCACCCGCTTCACGTAGACCGTGTCGCCGGCCGGGGCCAGTCCGGCCTCGGTCAGCAGCCGCTTCACCCCGGACGGTTCGTCCCGGTAGGGCAGGAAGGAGCCGATGCCGTCGAAGACCACCACATCGCCCCGCTGCGGGCGCCCGTCGAAGGCGTAGGCGAGCTGGTTGACCAGAACCCGGTCGCCCGGGCGCAACGTCCCTTCCATGGAGCCGGACGGCACCGCGAAGGGCCGCGCCACGAAGGCGTTCACCAGCAGCAGTGCGACCACACACACCGCGCCGATCCACAGCAGGTCCCGCGACCACCGCCGCCCGCCGCCGTCCGCCGCGCCCTCGGTGCCCTCCCCGCCCTCGCCGTCCGCCGCGCTCTCGGCACTCTCGGTGCCGCCGGAATCCTCCGCGGCGTCCGGATCGGCCGTCGCCCCGTCATCGCCCCCTGCGTCCGGGGCAGCGGACCGGTCAACGCTCCCGGTACCGCCCTCGGGGCGGGTCTCGGTGCCGACCGCTTTCCCGGTACCGGAAACGACAACGGACCGCGTCGGCGTGTCCGCACCCGTGGGTGCGGGACTGCCGTCGCGGTCCGTCGGTGGCTCGTGCGTGCTCATCGGGGGTGAGCCTATCCTCCCGGTCTAAACCGGTCGGAGGGCCTTCCCCCGTCGAGCCTGCGCGATCACGCGTCGCGCTTCTCCTTGATCTTCGCGGCCTTGCCGCGGAGGTCACGCAGGTAGTACAGCTTGGCGCGGCGGACCGCACCGCGGGTCACGACCTCGATCTTCTCGACGACCGGGGTGTGCACCGGGAAGGTGCGCTCGACACCGACGTTGAAGCTGACCTTGCGGACGGTGAAGGTCTCACCGACGCCGGCGCCGTGACGACGGATGACGACGCCCTGGAAGACCTGGACGCGCGAGCGGTTGCCTTCGATGACTCGGACGTGCACCTTCAGGGTGTCGCCGGGGCGGAAGGCGGGGATGTCGGTACGCAGCGAGGCCGCGTCGACAGCAGCGAGCTTGTTGCTCATCGTTGCTCTCCATCGCAGGCGCCACGGGCCGCCCACGGAAATTCGTCTCAACTGGGTGGTACTGCGGGTCGCTTCGGCTGACGATGAACCCCCCGTGGCGGGGGCACCGGTCCACTGACCCCCACGGAGGGAGTCGGGCGACAGACAGCAGTCGCCTATTCTTCCACAGGCTCTACCGCAGACCGAAATCGGCCGGCAGCGTCGTCCCAGGCCAGACCGAGGACGCTGAGCGCCTCGCGTTCCTTCTTGGTGAACGCGTCGCGCTGCCAACGGGCCACCAGGTCGGGTCGGTTGGCGAGGGTGCGGGCGAAGGCCTGCTCGCGCCGCCACTGGGCGATCTTCCCGTGGTGGCCGCTGAGCAGGATCTCCGGCACCTCACGGCCGCGCCACTCGGCGGGCTTGGTGTACACCGGCCCTTCCAGCAGGTCGGCCATGGCGCCGGGGGCGAAGGAGTCGTCCCGGTGCGACTCGGCGTTGCCGAGCACGCCGGGCAGCAGTCGGGCGATCGCCTCGACCATCACCAGGACGGCGACCTCGCCGCCGGCCAGGACGTAGTCGCCGATGGAGGCCTCGACCACGGGCATCCGGGTGGCGGCTTCCTCGATGACCCGGCGGTCGATGCCCTCGTACCGGGCGGGTGCGAAGGCCAGCCAGTTGCGGGAGGCCAGGTCCTGGGCGAGTTCCTGGGTGAACGGTCGACCGCTGGGGGTGGGCACCACCAGGGTCGGCACCTCGCCCTCGGGGCCGGCCGCGAGGACGGCGTCCAGCGCCGCACCCCACGGTTCGGGCTTCATCACCATGCCGGGCCCACCGCCGTAGGGGGTGTCGTCCACGGTGCGGTGGATGTCGGTGGTCCACTGCCGCAGGTCGTGCAGGTGCACGTCGAGCTGACCGCGGGCCCGCGCCTTGCCGACCAGCGAGACGTTCAACGGCTCCAGGTACTCGGGAAAGATCGTGACGACGTCGATCCGCATGTCGGTCACGCCGCACCCCCGGTCGAGCCGCCGCAGCCGCCGGATCCGGCAGAGTCATCGGAGTCGGAATCGGAGGCATCAGAGCCGGAAGCATCGGAGCCGGAGTCGCCAGCGCCCTCGGAGCCCTCGGACTCGCCCGCGTCATCCACGTCATCCGCGTCGTCCGCATCGCCCGCGCCATCCGCATCGCCCGCGTCCTCGCGCGACGAGACGACCACCGCGTCGGCGGGGTCGATCAGGCCGGGCGGCGGGGTGATCACGGCGCGCTGCTCGTCCAGGTCGATGGTGGGGACGATCTGCTCGACGAACGGGATGAGCACCTCGGTGCCGTCGGGGCGCAGGACGGTGAGCAGGTCCTGGTACGGGAGGTGGACCACCTCGGTGAGTTCGCCGATCAGGGTGCCGTCGGTGAGGACGACGTCCAGGCCGATCAGCTGGTGGTCGTAGTACTCGTCGGGGTCGTCGGGGGTCTCCTCCGGGTCGACCTCGGCGATCAGGAAGGTGCCGCGCAGCGCCTCGGCGGCGGTGCGGTCCTTGACTCCGGCGAAGCGCAGCAGCAGGCGTCCGCTGTGCACCTTGCCGGACTCGACGGTCAGCGGTCCGATGCCGGCCGGGTCGGTGAGGAGGACCGCGCCGGGGCCGAGCCGCAGCTCCGGCTCGTCGGTGCGGACCTCGACACTGACGTCCCCTCGGATGCCGTGGGCGCGGCCGATCTTGCCGACGACGAGCTGCACGGTGATCGTTCTCCTGAGATGAGCCTGGGTGAGGCGAGCGAGGTGGTGGGTGCTGAAAGCGAGGTGGTGCGGTAGTGAAAGACGAACGGGCCCGGAAAACGGGAAGGACCGGCCGGGACGGATGCGTCCCGGCCGGTCCGGAAACCCGGAGGTCGACCTGTCGATTGACGTTGCCGGTCGATCGTGGAGGTCAGCGAATGCTGTCCACATCGACCAGGTCGACCCGGACATTGCGACCGCCGAGGGCGCCGACCACGGTGCGCAGTGCGCGCGCCGTACGGCCGCCCCGGCCGATCACCTTGCCGAGGTCGTCGGGGTGCACCCGCACCTCGATGGTGTGACCGCGGCGCAGGTTCCGCGAGCGGACCTGCACCTCGTCGGGGTGCTCGACGATGCCCTTCACCAGGTGGTCGAGGGCTTCCTCGATCATGCTCAGGCCTCGGTGGAAGCGGCCTCGGCCTCGTCAGCCTTGTCCGACTTCTTGGCCTTCGGGGTGATGGCGACACCGGTGGTGGCGTCCTCGAAGCCGGCGACGGCCTTGGCGAACAGGTGCGAGAAGTCCTCGACCTTGGGCTCCGCGACCTTCAGCGGCTCCGGAGCCGGCAGGCCCTTGAACTTCTGCCAGTCGCCGGTCAGCTTGAGGATGGCGAGCACCGGCTCGGTCGGCTGGGCGCCGACGGACAGCCAGTACTGGGCGCGGTCGCCGTCGACCTCGATCTTCGAGGGGTTGTAGGTCGGCTGGTAGATGCCGATCTCCTCGATCGCGCGGCCGTCACGCTTGGTGCGCGAGTCGGCGACGACGATGCGGTAGTGCGGGGAGCGGATCTTGCCCAGACGCTTCAGCTTGATCTTGACAGCCACGGGTGTGGTTCTCCTGAGTTTTGACGTGGGTGAGCAGCGCTCCGCCGCGTGGGGCTGCGGCGCGAGGTGCCGTTCAAGGGACACGCCAGCCGTTGGGAGAGAGGGTCCTGCAATGGCTGCCGAGTACTCAGCTGTCCATTCTGCCACATCGCAGAGGTCGCCCCGACACCGCCCGGCACCGCCCGACAGGACCACCGAGCGGCCCGACAGGACCACCGAGCGGCACCGCAGGACCACCGAGCGGCCCGACAGAACCGCCGAACCACACAGCAGGACCACCGCGCAGCAGGGCAGTCGCGCACCGCGGCAGCCTCGCAGAAGCGGAAAAGGTCCGGAAAAAGTTGTGTCGACCGTCCCCCGAAGGGGCCGGTCGACTCACGGCCGGTCCGCGGGCACCCCCGCCCGCGGTCCGGATCAAGCGTTCTTCGACGGCAACGGCTGTCAAGCGATCTTGAACGGCTGCTGGCAGGCGCCGCAGACGATCGAGGCCTGCGCCAGCACCGACGGGACGACGCGGACGTTGCGACCGCAGCCGCACACCGCCTTGACCCGCACGCCGCCGCCCGAGGAACCGTGCCGGGCGGCCGGTCCGCGGAAAGCGCGGTGGTTGCCCTCGCCGGCGACGGCGAGCTGGTGCGCCCCGAGCGCGCGGTCGAGACGCTCGATGGTCTCGGCGTAGCGTTCGCGGGTCTCGTGCCCCATCGTCACCTGGGAGAAGCCGCTGCTGGCGTGCGGCTCGACCGGGTGGGCCAGGCCCAGCTCGGAGGCGAGCAGCAGGAAGCGGCGGTTGTGGTAGCGCCCGGCCCGCGACGTGTCGCGGATCTCCCGGGCGGCGGCCAGGCCGTGCGCGGCCTCGTGCAGCAGGCGCTCGAAGTTGAGGCGGGTGCCGCAGGCCGACGAGGACTCGCCGATCAGCGCCTCGGGCGACGCGAGGTCGGGCAGGTCCCGGTGGTGGGCCTGGATGTCGCTCCAGGCGGCGGCCAGTTCGGCCGCAAGGACGAGGGGCTGTGTCGTGCTCACGCTGTACCAACGATGGGGAGAGAGCCGATGTTCCGCCGGACCCCGGGGTTCGGGAATTCCCAGCGAACTCTCAGGAATGCACTTCCGCACGCGAATTGCGCGGTTCCGAACTGACGCAAGACCAACCCCCTGCACGTTTGGGCCCGACGCTCTCGCCAGGCTCTCGGCACCCGTCGCGGAGCCCAACATCCCCACGGCGGACGGCCCGCAACCTGTCCGAAAATTGACAGGGCCACGGGCCGTATACCGTACCGCTTGTCAGGTACTCCGGGGAGTTGACTGAGCAGTAGTCTCAACTACCAGTATGCGAACCGGGGTTCGGGATCCACCCGGACCGTTCCGGGGCCCGGCCGGCCACTCCGCAGCTCATCGCGTTGATCACGCTCCGCACACGGTCCCCGGGCCGGCGGCCCGGGGACGCTCGCGGTGGTCGGATCAGTACGCGCGGGCGACCAGGGCGAGGTTGCCCTCCTGGTCGTCGGCGGCCGGCACGGTGCCGTCCGCGGCGATCAGGCAGCGCACCGACACGCCCTGCTCGGCCAACTTCGCCTCGCCCTCCGGGCCGAGGTCGGCCCAGGAGATCCGGCCCCAGCCGGTGGCGGCGGCCTCGACGGCCTCGTCGATGGTCTTGACGTCCACGGTGCGGGCCTCGCGGCGCTCGCGGGACTCGCGCAGCAGCTGCGCCTGGTCCTCCTCCAGGATGCCGGGGACGATCGCGGCCAGGGAGTCGACCTGGACGGGCGCCTTGCCGCCGGCGATCCGGCGGGCCAGCATCGCGGTACCGGCCTCCAGGTCGCGCGGGCCGACCTCGATGCGCAGCGGAACGCCCTTGAGCTCCCAGTCGACGGCGCGGCGGCCGAACGGGGTGTCGGTGCGGTCGTCGACGACCACCCGGACGCCCGCGGCCTCCAGCTGGGCGCCGATCTCGCGGACCTTGGCCAGCACCGCGTCCTCGCCCTTGATGGCCAGGACCACGACCTGGACGGCGGCCAGCCGCGGCGGAACCCGCAGGCCGTTGTCGTCGCCGTGGGACATGATCAGGCCGCCGACCATGCGGGTCGAGACGCCCCAGGAGGTCTGCCAGACGAACTCGCGCTCGGCGCCCTGGAGCTGGTAGGTGGTGTTGAAGGCCTTGGCGAAGTTCTGGCCCAGCTCGTGGCTGGTGCCCATCTGCAGGGCCTTGCCGTCACGCATCATGCCTTCGAGCGTGAGGGTGTTGATGGCGCCGGCGAACCGCTCGCGGGCGGTCTTGCGACCGAGCACCACGTCGATGCCGAGCACGTTGGTCATGAAGTCGCCGTAGACGTCCGTGTGGATCCGCGAGGCGTAGTCGCGGGCGTCCTCGTAGGTGGCGTGGGCGGTGTGGCCCTCCTGCCAGAGGAACTCGGTGGTGCGCAGGAAGACGCGCGGGCGGAGCTCCCAACGGACGACGTTGGCCCACTGGTTGATCAGCAGCGGCAGGTCGCGGTGGCTCTGCACCCACTTGGAGAAGTACTCGTTGATGATCGTCTCGGAGGTGGGCCGGACGACCACCGGCTCCTCGAGCTCCTTGCCGCCGCCGTGGGTGACCACCGCGAGCTCGGGGGCGAAGCCCTCCACGTGCTCGGCTTCCTTGGTCAGGTAGGACTGCGGGATGAACATCGGGAAGTACGCGTTCTGGGCGCCGGCCTTCTTGATCCGGGCGTCCATCTCCTGCTGCATCCGCTCCCACAGGCCGTAGCCGTACGGTCGGATGACCATGGTGCCCCGCACCGGACCGTTGTCGGCCAGCTCTGCCTTGTTGATGAGGTCCTGGTACCAGCGGGGGAAGTCTTCCGCCTGGGGGGTGAGAACGGGTGCCTTAGCCATGGGCCGAATGGTACGGGGCGTGACGGCCGTACCGTGAATCCGTTTTCCCCACTGCGGCCCGTGGACGGGGCGGGGGCGCGCCCGCGCACACCCCGGGGCGCACACCCGCAGCGCACGGACACCTGCTCGCACCCCTCTGGACGACGGCGGCGACCCGCTGTTCGCTGAGAGGGGCCGGGGGGTGCCGGGCTGCGGCACGGGCAGCCGATTCCGAGGACCGATGTGGACCGATTGGGAGGCCGCGATGGCTTCAGCGCAGGTGACCGGCAGCACCGTGGACCGGGTCCGGGCGGACGGTCCGGCGGAGCGGCGCGGTCGGGCGCGGGACTGGGCGGAGATCCAGGAGCGCATGCTCGTCCCCCTCTACCAGGACGTTTACCGGCGGCTGGAGGTCGGCGCGGCGACCAGCCTGCTCGGGGTGGGGTGCCGGTCGGGCCTGGCGCTGCTGCTCGCCCGGGGGCGCGGCGCGCAGGTCGCGGGGGTGGAGCGGGACGACGAGCTGCGGGAGCTGGCGGCGGCCCGCGGGCTGCAGGTGGCGCCCGGTGGGAGCCTCGCCCGTTCGGCGCACTCCGTCCCCCGGCCGGCGCACTCCCTGGTGACGGTCTTCGAGCAGCCGCCGACGCCCGCGCTGGTCGCCTGGTCGGCGCAGCGCACGCTCCCCGGCGGGCTGCTGGTGCTGGCGGTCCGGGGCCCGGCGGAGCGCTGCGAGAGCACCGCGGTGCTGGAGGTGGCGCGCCGGCACGCCCCCGCGGAGGAACCTGCCGCAGGGACGCCGGAGTCGTTGCTGGTCGCCGCCGGCCTGCGCCCGTCCGCCGCCGGCCGGGTGGTCTGCCCGTTCGCGTACGCCGAGGTGGACTCGGCGGTCCGCGGGCTGCTGGCCACCGGCCTGTTCGACCGGGCCGAGCAGCAGGCCGGAGCGGCGCTGGTGGCGAAGGAGCTGGCGGAGGCGCTGCATCCGTTCCTGCGCCCGGACGGCTCGGTGCGGATGGTGGACGAGTTCCGCTGGGTGGCGGGCGTCCGGCCGGCGGACGCTACTCGCGACTGAGCCCGGCGGCGGCGTACGCGGCCTCCTCGTCCAGGGTCTCGGCCTCCAGGAGGGCGGTGGCGAGGGCGTCGAGGCGGTGGCGGTGCCGGTTGAGCAGGACGATCGCCTCCTCCCAGCATTCGGCGACGATCCGGCGGGCCTCCTCGTCGACCGCGTCCAGGGTGGTGGGGGCGGCGGACAGGCCGTACGGGGCCTGGCTGTCGTTGGGGATGGCGGTGACCCGGCCGACCAGGCTGCTCATGCCCCAGCGGCCGGCCATCGACCGGGCGATGGTGGTGAGCTGTTCGAGGTCGCTCTCGGCGCCGGTGGTGACCACCCCGTACACCACCTGCTCGGCGGCCATGCCGCCGAGCGCGCCGATGATCCGGCCGCGCAGGTAGGGCTCGGTGTAGGAGTAGCGGTCGGTGTCGGGGGTGGAGAGGGTGACGCCGAGGGCGCGGCCGCGCGGCACGATGGTGACCTTGCGGACGGGGTCGGCGCCGGGCTGGAGCATGCCGAGCAGGGCGTGCCCGGACTCGTGGTACGCGGTGCGCTCGCGTTCCTGCTGCGGCATCACCAGCGGCCGCACCGCGCCGAGTTGGACCTTCTCCAGGGCCTCGGACAGGTTCTCCTGGTCGACCGCGTCCTGCTGGCGCTTGACCGCCAGCAGCGCGGCCTCGTTGACCAGGTTCGCCAGGTCGGCGCCGGTCATGCCGGGGGTGGTGCGGGCGACGACGTCCAGGTCGGTGCCCTCCACCAGCGGGACTTCGCGGGTGTGGATCCGCAGGATCTGCTCGCGGCCGGCCCGGTCGGGCGGGCTGACGGTGATCCGCCGGTCGAAGCGGCCGGGGCGCAGCAGGGCGGGGTCGAGGATCTCGGCCCGGTTGGTCGCGGCGATCACGATCACGCCCTCGGAGCCGGTGAAGCCGTCCATCTCGGTGAGGATCTGGTTGAGCGTCTGCTCGCGTTCGTCGTGGCCGCCCATGCCGCCACCGCCGCCGCGCTGGCGGCCGATGGTGTCGATCTCGTCGATGAAGATGATCGCGGGGGCGACCTTGCGGGCCTCGGCGAACAGGTCGCGGACCCGGCTGGCGCCGACGCCGACGATCATCTCGATGAACTCGGACGCCGAGGCGGAGAAGAACGGGACGTCCGCCTCCCCGGCGACCGCGCGGGCGAGCAGCGTCTTGCCGGTGCCGGGCGGGCCGGACAGCAGGACGCCGCGCGGCATCTTCGCGCCCAGCCGGCGGTAGGCCTGCGGGTTCTTCAGGAAGTCGACGACCTCGCTGAGCTCGGCCTCCACCTCGTCGATGCCGGCCACGTCCCGGAAGGTGGTGCGCCGGCCCTGGCTGGTGTCCACCGGCTTCGGCGGGGCCTTGCGGCCGAGCGCGCCGCCGCCCAGGCCGCCGGCCATCCGGCGGGCCAGGAACACCCAGACCGCGATCAGCAGCAGCATCGGGGCGAGCGAGATCAGCAGGTTGGCCAGGAAACTGCGCTGCTGCACCACCGGGCGGGCGGTCACCTCGACGTTGTGCGACTGCAGGGTCGCCCAGAGCGGGTCGGTGGCGAACGCCGGGCGCTGGGTGGTGAATTCGGTGTAGTCGCCCTTGCCGCCGTCCGGCTTGGGCTGCTTGTTCCGCAGGTTGCCCTCGATGGAGTCGCCCTTGGAGTAGATCTTGGTGATGTTGTCGCTGTTGAGCTGCTTGCTGAACTCGGTGTACGAGATCGTGGTCGACCCGCCGCCGCCGAAGAAGCTCAGCAGCAGGTCGGACAGCAGGAACACCACCAGCGCGGTGAGGATCAGGCCCGTCCAGCCGCCCGGCATCTTCTTCTTCGGCGGCGCGGGCGGCGGCGCCCCCTCGGACCGCCAGGGCTGGTCGGGGGTCTGACGCGGCGGCACGGGGTTGCTCACCCGTCGGACAATACGGACGTTCCGGCCGCCGGTCGGTGCGCAACGCCGACGCCCGTCAGCGCACGGGCGTCGGCCACTCCTCCGCCGTCAGCGCGAACCGCTCGTGATCGCGCCACGCGTCCTGCAGGAACAGCATCCGCGGCGTGAACCCCTCGTGCCGGAAGCCCAGCCGGCGCGCCATCGCCACCGAACGCTCGTTGTCCGGCTGCACGTTGATCTCCAACCGGTGCAGCCCCAGCCCGCCCTGCTCGGCCGACAGGAAGCACCGCTCCACCACCAGCCGCATGCCCTCCGACATCCGACCCGTCCCGTCGAACGGCACGTACGAGTCGTAGCCCAGCACGCCGTTGCGGAACCGGGCCATCACGATGTTCGCCACATTGCACTTGCCGACCAGCCCGCCGCTCTCCCGGTCGAGGATCAGGAACGTCCGCAGCCCCACCCCCTGACGGCTCAACAGGTCCGGCAACCCGTCCGGCTCCACCGGATTCCACCGCCCGATGTGCTCGGCGGAACGCCGCACCGCCTCGGCGTAGGGGACGACGTCATCGGGGCGGGGGGCTCGGATCGTTACGCGCATGCCAGCCATCATGGCGCAGGACGAGCACGAACAGGGGCGAGGGCCGACGGGTGCGAAACCCGTGCGAGTGCGAAGCCGCAGGGGCGCGGGTCTCCCCGCGCCCCTGCGGCTTCGCAGTCGAACCCGCCTTACAGCAGGTCCTTGAACTCCTTGGGGAGCTCGAAGTCCGACGGACCCTTGCCCGGCGGGAGGCCGAACGCGTTGCCGCCGCCCTGGCCCGGCCCGAGCGCCTTGCGCTCGGCCGCGGCCGCCTCCTCCTGGGCCCGCTTGAGCGGGTTGCCGCTCTTGCGCTTGCCCTTGGCCACGGGGGCCTTCTTGCCGGAGCGCTTGCCGCCGCCACCCATGCCGGGGATGCCGGGCATGCCGGGGATTCCCTTGCCGGAGGCCATCGCGGACATCATCTTGCGGGCGTCGAAGAACCGCTCGACCAGGCTGGAGACCTCGCCGACCTGGACGCCGGCACCCTTGGCGATGCGCAGGCGGCGCGAGCCGTTGATCAGCTTCGGGTCGGTGCGCTCGGCCGGGGTCATCGACTTGATGATCGCGCCGACGCGGTTGACGTCCTTGTCGTCGATGTTGTTGATCTGGTCCCGGATCTGGCCCATGCCGGGGAGCATGCCGAGCAGCTTGGAGATCGAGCCCATCTTCTGGACCTGCTCCAGCTGCGACAGGAAGTCGTCGAGCGTGAACTCCTTGCCGCCGCCCTGCAGCTTGGCGGCCATCTTCTCGGCCTCGGCCTGCGAGAAGGTCTGCTCGGCCTTCTCGATCAGCGAGAGGACGTCGCCCATGCCGAGGATGCGCGAGGCCATCCGGTCGGGGTGGAAGGCGTCGAAGTCGTCGACCTTCTCGCCGTTGGAGGCGAACATGATCTGGCGGCCGGTGACGTGCGCGACCGAGAGCGCGGCGCCGCCGCGGGCGTCGCCGTCGAGCTTGGAGAGCACCACGCCGGTGAAGTCGACGCCTTCGAGGAAGGCCTGCGCGGTGGTGACCGCGTCCTGGCCGACCATGGCGTCGACCACGAACAGGACCTCGTCCGGGTTGACCGCGGCGCGGATGTCCGCGGCCTGCTGCATCAGCTCGGCGTCGATGCCGAGGCGGCCGGCAGTGTCGACGATGACCACGTCGTACTGCTTCTGCTTGGCGTACTCGATGGAGTCGCGGGCGACCTGCACCGGGTCGCCGACGCCGTTGCCCGGCTGCGGGCCGTAGAACGCGACGCCGGCCCGCTCCGCGACGACGCCGAGCTGGGTGACGGCGTTGGGGCGCTGGAGGTCGCAGGCGACCAGCAGCGGGGTGTGCTTCTGGGCCTTCAGCCAGTGGCCGAGCTTTCCGGCCAGGGTGGTCTTACCGGCACCCTGGAGGCCGGCCAGCATGATCACCGTCGGGCCGGTCTTGGCGTACCGGAGGCGGCGGGTCTCGCCACCGAGGATGCCGATGAGCTCCTCGTTGACGATCTTGATGATCTGCTGGGCGGGGTTCAGCGCGCCGGAGACCTCGGAGCCGAGGGCGCGGTCCTTGACCTGCTTGATGAAGGCGCGGACCACGGGGAGCGCGACGTCCGCCTCCAGCAGGGCGATCCGGATCTCGCGCGCGGTGGCGTCGATGTCCGCCTCGCTGAGACGGCCCTTGCCCCGGAGGTTCTTGAACGTCGCTGCGAGGCGGTCGGAGAGAGTGTCGAACACGTCGGTCGCGGGTCCCTTGCGGCATCGAGTACGGGTACTGTCGTCGCCCCCAAGGGTAGCCGTACGCCCGGTGGACGGTCTGCGCCCCTGCGTGAACGGGTCGTCAGCCGGTCCCCAGGGCGTCCCGCACGACCCGTGCCACCTGCTGCGCGCGCTCCGGCGTCAGCGGTCGGCCGTCCTCGGCGGTCAGGTAGAACGCGTCCACGACCTCCGCGCCGAGGGTGGACACGTGCGCCGTGCGGACCCGTACGCCGGCGGTGTCCAGGGCGCGTCCGATCCGGTGCAGCAGGCCGGGGGCGTCGTGGGCGCGCACCTCCAGCACGGTCGCCGAACGGGACGCGGTGCCGGGGGCGACGGCGACCACCGGCGGCGGGGTGCGGATGCCGGGCCGGCGCGGGGCGGCGGCGTCGCGCTCGGCGAGTCTGCGGGTCACGTCGAGCGAGCCGTCCAGGGCACGGCGCAGGTCGGCCCGCAGCCGGGCCGCCTCGGGGACGTCGCCGTACTCGGCGGCCACCGTCCAGCCGAGCAGCAGGACGGGGCCGGTGCCGACCGGGTCGAGTTCGCGCAGGCCGGCCTTGCGGACGGTGAGGCGGTGCAGGGCCAGCACGCCGGCCACGGTGCCGAGCAGGCCGGGGCGGTCGGGGACGGCGAGGGTGAGCTCGACGCCGACGGACTCGGTGCCGTCGGCCGCGAGCTCGGCGCGCAGCGCCAGCGCGGGGCCGCCGGTGCGGGCCGCCTCCACCGCGAGGCGCTCCTGCTCCACCGTCGGACCATCGGTGCCCGGGCCGTCGCCGGCAGCCGGCGGCGAGCCGGTCAGCCGGGCGGCGGTGCGGGCGACCAGCTGGTCGACCAGTTCGGCCCGCCAGGCGGACCAGGCGGCGGGACCGGTCGCGGTGGCGTCGGCCTCGGTGAGCGCGTGCAGCAGTTCCAGGTGGGTCCGGTTGCCGACGATCCCGGCGATCAGGTCGGCGGTGGCCGGGTCGTCGGGGTCGCGGCGGGTGGCGGTGTCCACCAGCGTCAGGTGGTGGCGCACCAGCAGCGCCAGGGAGTCGGTGTCGGGTTTGTCGAAGCCCATCCGGACGGCCAGCTCGCGGACGATCAGCTCGCCGGTCTCCGAGTGGTCGCCGGGCCGGCCCTTGCCGAGGTCGTGCAGCAGGGCGGCGACCAGCAGCAGGTCGGGGCGGGCGGTGCGCCGGGTCAGCGCGGCGGCCCGCACCGCGGTCTCGATCAGGTGCCGGTCGACGGTCCACCGGTGCACGGCGTTGCGCTGCGGGCGGCAGCGGACCTGCTCCCAGTCGGGCAGCAGCCGGCCGATCAGCCCCTCGGCGTCCAGCGCCTCCCACACCGGCAGGCAGGCCTCGCCGGCGCCGAGCAGTCCGACCAGCCGGTCCCGGGCCTCGTCGGGCCAGGGCACCGGCAGCGGCCCGGTCTCGGCGGCCAGTCGGCGCACCGTGGCGTGGCCGACGGGCAGCCCGGCCTGGGCGGCCGCGGCGGCGGCGCGCAGCGGCAGCACCGGGTCGGCGGCGGGCCGGGCGGCCCGGGCGAGCACCGCCTCGCCGTCCTGTTCGACCACGCCCTCGGCCAGCGGGCGGCGTTCGGCGGGCGCGGCTCGCCGGGTGATCCGGAACGGGCGGCCGCGGCGGGTGCGGGCCGCGAGCACCCGGTCGACGGCCCGCCAGGTGACGTCGGAGGCGTAGGCGACGGTGCGGGCGGCCCGGTAGACCTGGCGCAGCAGGGTGTCGGCGTCGGGCAGGCCGAGCCGTTCGGCGACCTGGTCCTGGTCCTGCAGGGTGAGCCGGTCGGTGGCCCGGCCGGTGGTCAGGTGCAGGGCGTCGCGGACGTCGGCGAGGGTGGTGGCGGCGGTGTCCAGGCCGTCGCGGGGGGCGTCGGCGAGCCAGCTGGCGGCGACCGCGTCGAGCGCGACCAGGTCGCGCAGGCCGCCGCGGGCCTCCTTCAGGTCGGGTTCCAGCAGGAAGGACAGTTCGCCGTGGCGTTCGGCCCGGGCCCGGCCGAGGGCGCGCAGTTCGGGCAGCCGGTCGGGGGCGGCGGCGCGCCAGTCGGCGAGCACCCGGGTGCGCAGGTCGGCGGTCAGCCGGGCGTCGCCGGCCAGGTGGCGGGCGTCCAGCAGGCCGAGGCCGGCCCGGAGGTCCGCGGCGGCGACCCTGCGGGCCCCGTCGGGGGTGCGGACGGCGTGGTCGAGGGCGACGCCGCTGTCCCAGACGGGGTACCAGATCCGCTCGGCGACCTCGGGGGCGAGCGGGCCGTCGTGCAGCAGCAGCACGTCCAGGTCGCTGCGCGGGGAGAGTGCGCCGCGGCCGTAGCCGCCGACCGCGACCAGGGCGGTGCCGGCGGGCGCGCCGGCCGCCCGGTACAGCCCGGTCAGCCAGTCGTCGGTGAGCCGGGCGAGCGCAGTGCGCCGCCCGCGACCGGTGCGGGCGGGGTCGGGGTCCGCCAACAGCCGGGCGCGGGCGGCGAGGTGGCCGCGGTCTCCGGGGTCGGTCGTCACGGTCAGAGCGCGTCGGGGCCGCGTTCGCCGGTCCGGACGCGCACCACGGTCTCCACCGGAACCGACCAGACCTTGCCGTCGCCGATCTTCCCGGTGCGGGCGGCCCGGACCACCACCTCGATCACCTGCTCGGCGTCCTCGTCCTCGACGAGTATGTCCACCCGGACCTTGGGCACCAGGTCGACGGTGTACT
This sequence comes from Kitasatospora sp. CB02891, assembly GCF_002803145.1. Taxonomy (NCBI): domain Bacteria; kingdom Bacillati; phylum Actinomycetota; class Actinomycetes; order Kitasatosporales; family Streptomycetaceae; genus Kitasatospora; species Kitasatospora sp. CB02891. The sequence continues at coordinate 49,776 of NZ_NNBO01000024.1, forward strand.
CGGCGCCCCGGTAGACCTCGGTGTGGCCGCGCTGCCGGCCGTACCCGCTGGCCTCGGTGACGGTCAGCCCGTGCACCCCGAACGCCTGCAGGGCGTCCTTGACCTCGTCCAGGCGGTGCGGCTTGATGACGGCGGTGATGAGCTTCATCGGGCGTCGACCTCGGTCTTCTCGGAGGTGGCAGTGGTGGAACTGGGGGCGGTGCGGGCCTGGCCGGCCCCGACGGCGGTGAAGTCGTAGGCGGACTCGGCGTGTTCGGCCTGGTCGATGCCGGACAGCTCGACGTCCTCGGTGACCCGGAAGCCGACGGTCCGCTGGATCGCGGTGCCCAGCAGCCAGGAGAGCACGAACGAGTACGCCAGCACGGCGGCCACGCCGAGCACCTGCCGGCCGAGCTGCCCGAAGCCGCCGCCGTAGAACAGCCCGGCCGCGCTCTGGCCGACGTGGCCGGTGGCGAACAGGCCGATCAGCAGCGAGCCGATCACCCCGCCGACCAGGTGGACGCCCACCACGTCGAGCGAATCGTCCAGCCCGAAACGGTACTTGAGGCTGATCGCGGCGGCGCACACCGCGCCCGCGACCAGGCCGATCGCGATCGCGCCGAGCGGCGACACCGAGCCGCAGGCGGGGGTGACGGCGACCAGCCCGGCGACCGCGCCGGACGCCGCGCCGAGGGTGGTGAAGGCGCCGTGCCGCAGCCGCTCGTACGCCAGCCAGCCGAGCATCGCGGCGCCCGTGGCGACCTGGGTGTTCAGGAACGCCATCCCGGCGACGCCGTTGGCGGCCAGCGCCGAGCCCGCGTTGAAGCCGAACCAGCCGAACCACAGCAGGCCGGAGCCGAGCATCACCAGCGGCAGGCTGTGCGGGCGCATCGGGTCCCGGCGGAACCCGATCCGCCGGCCCAGCACCAGCGCCAGGGCCAGTCCCGCCGCACCGGCGTTGATGTGCACGGCGGTGCCGCCGGCGAAGTCGATCACGCCGTTGCGGTCGCCGAGCCAGCCGCCGTGCCCGCCGTCGAAGAAGAACACCCAGTGCGCGACCGGGAAGTAGACGATCGTCACCCAGAGCGCCACGAACAGGCTCCAGGACGCGAACCTGGCCCGGTCCGCGATCGCGCCGCTGATCAGCGCCGGGGTGATGATCGCGAACATCAGCTGGAACGCGACGAACGCGGTGACCGGGATGCTGCCGCTGAGCGAGTTCAGGCCGATGCCGCGCAGGCCGACGAAGTCGAGGTTGCCGATCAGGCCGGCCCCGGCGTCCGGCCCGAAGGCCAGCGAGTACCCGTAGAGCACCCAGAGCACGCTGACGATCGCCAGCGAGACGAAACTCATGGCGAGCATGTTGAGGGTGCTCCGGACCCTGACCATGCCCCCGTAGAAGAAGGCCAGGCCCGGGGTCATCACCATGACCAGGGCCGCACTGATGAACACGAAGGCGGTGTCGCCCGCGCTGAATCCGTCCGGCATCGGCATCTCCTCCGCTGTGGAGGCCGCTCCATGCCGGGACGTGTGCCCGTCCTGACATGTCGGCCTTGGGAGGAGCGTGCCGAAGCCGGGTTTCCGCCGATGCGACCCGGTGTTTCACCGCAGTGACGTGGTCGACGCGCCCGTTACGGGCGCGTGAACCACGAGCGACGGGCCGTCAGACCACCGAGACGAACTCCGGGATGTCCTGGACCACCCGCTCGGCGAGCCGGTCCACGCCGGGCACGCCGCGGAAGTCCCGGGTGGCCGCCTCGGAGGTCTTGCGGACCCGGGTGTTCAGCCGCTCGGAACGCACCTTGCGGGCGATGTCCACCGCCGCCTCGCAGTACTCCGCGGCCTCCTCCGGCTCGCGCTGCAGCAGCCGCACCGAGGCCATGCCGACCAGGTTGAACGCGTAGGTGCGGACGTGGTCGCCGTCCTTCCGGAACAGGTCGACCGCCTTGGTGATCATCGGCTCGGCGGCCTTGGCCATCGCGGCCGTCCGGTCCGAGGTGTACGCCAGGTCGCGGTAGGAGTGCCCGTTCTCCGCGTTGAGCTCGGCCGTCGAGAAGAACTTCAGCCAGGTCGGCGTCTCCTCGCCGGAGTTGATGTCACTGAAGGTGTCCTCCGAGAGCCGGATCGCCCGGGCGCAGCGGTTGACCTCGCCGATGGTGGCGTACGCGCGGGCCTCCATCGCGTACAGCAGCGACTGCTGGCGGCTGCTGGCGGTGTCCCGGCTGCCGTACTGGGCCAGGTGGATCAGCTCCAGCGCGTCCTCGCCGCGGTTCAGGTGGATCATCTGCCGGCACATGTCGGTCAGGACGTGCGCGCCGAACGGCCGGTCCCCGGCCTCCTTGGCGGCGTGCAGCGCCAGCACGTAGTACTTCTGCGCGCTCGGGTGCATGCCCACGTCGTACGACATGAAGCCCGCCAGGTGGGCGAGTTCGGCGGTGAGCCGGAACAGCCGCTTGGTGGTGGTCTCGGGGTAGGTCTCCTGCAGCAGGTCGGTGACCTCGTGGAGCTGGCCCACCACGGCCTTGCGGCGCAGGCCGCCGCCGTTCTGGGCGTCCCACTTCCGGAACATCTCGGTGGTCTGCTCCAGCAGCTGCATCTCCGGCTCGGACAGCCGCCCGGAGAACTGCTCGCCGCCGTTGGCCGCCGCCAGGATCGGGGTGGGCTCGCCGTTCGGACCCGGCGTCAGCCAGCGCTGCATCGGCTCGATCAGCGCCGCGCCGGCCGTCAGCGCCAGTGAGGTGCCCAGGAAGCCGCGGCGGTTGAGCATCAGGTCGCTGCGCGAGTACTCGCTGATCGCCTGCACCGTCTGCTGCGGGCTCCACGGCAGGTCCACTCCGCTGCCGACGGTGGTCACCGGGACGGCGGTGCGCAGGCCGAGGTCCTCGATCGACACCACCGAGCCGAAGCGCTCGGAGAACAGCTCCGACATGATCTTCGGGATCGGCTCGCGTGGCTGCTCGCCGTCCAGCCATCGGCGCACCCGCGAGGTGTCCGTGGAGACGTGGTGCGCGCCGATCTGCCGCGCCCGGCGGTTCACCTGGCGCGCCAGCTCGCCCTTCGACCAACCACTGCGCGTGAACCAGGAGCCCAGCTTCTCGTTCGGCTGCTTCTCACCCATGGGACCGTCCCCATCCCGCCCCGACCCGGGGCTCCCGCTCGCCTTGACGACTCGTCATTTCGCAGACCGCTGTGACCGGCCGGCTGCATTCCGTATCCAGAACGTAGCGTCCCTCCGCCATCCGAGGGAGCAACGTCCGGGAAACGCCACCATTCGCCACCCCCACGAGTGAACTACCGGGCGCAGAGCCGCGCTTCACTGTGTGTCAGCCCGGTCAGCTCGGCATGACCCCGGCACATGCCCGGAATCCCGACGGAGGCACGCGTGCGGCAACGACGATCCGGCATCCGGAGCGCGGGTGCAAGGTTCCTGCTCGCCCGTGCCACTCGAATCGGTGTGCGCCGGTCCGCGCGCGCCTCCGGCGCACCACGCGCCACACGCCCCCCGGGCGACGCACCGTCACCGTCCCGTAACCACCGGCGACCGGAACCTGTTGGGGGAGGCATGGACAAGCTGTTCGGCACCCTGCGACTCGTCGGCGGTCGTCGCCGCACCCGACCCACCCCGTTCCAGACCGCCACCGAGTACTCCGAGCGCTGGGGTTGGACGCTCGCCGCCGGAAGCCCACCACCGCACACCTCGCTCCGCTGCGAATGCGCCGTCCCGCTCTGCGCCGCCCCCAACCTGCACCGGCAGGTCGGCCCGCCGATCGCCCCCGGCGCCAGTGCCGAGGAGCTCGCCGCGCGATGTCCGGCGGACGCACCGCTGCTGCTCCCCACCGGCCACCAGTTCGACGTCCTGGACGTTCCGGCCCAGCCCGGCCTGCAGGCCCTGGTCCGGCTGGAGCGCATGGGCACCCAGGTCGGCCCCGTCCTCGCCTCCCCCACCGGCCGCCTGCTGTTCTTCGTCGCCCCGCGCACCGCCGAGCACCTCCCCGACCTGCTCTACCGGATGGGCTGGGACGACGCCTCGCTCGACCTCGCCTGCCACGGCCTCGGCTCCTACCTGGCCGCCCCGCCGGTCTCCCTCGGCGCCCTGGGCCCGATGCGCTGGCTGCGCCGCCCCACCGCGGACAACCACCCCCCGGAGGCCCGCCTCCTGCTGGGCACCCTCGCCTACGCCTGCCACCGCACCCGCGACCGGGAGACCTCCCTCGCCGGGTGAGAACCCCGGGGCGCGCGCCCCCGCACATGGAGCAAGGTCCGTCCCGGGGTGACTTCTCCCGGAACGGACCTTGCTGGGGGAACAGGGCGGCGGCTAGCCCAGCAGCGCGTCCACGAACGCCCCCGGCTCGAACGGCGCGAGGTCGTCCGCGCCTTCGCCGAGGCCGATCAGCTTGACGGGCACGCCGAGTTCGCGCTGCACCGAGATCACGATGCCGCCCTTCGCGGTGCCGTCGAGCTTGGTGAGCACGATGCCGGTGATGTCGACGACCTCGGCGAACACCCGGGCCTGCACCAGGCCGTTCTGGCCGGTGGTGGCGTCGAGGACGAGCAGGACCTCGTCGACCGGGCCGTGCTTCTCGACGACCCGCTTGACCTTGCCGAGTTCGTCCATCAGGCCGGTCTTGGTGTGCAGGCGGCCGGCGGTGTCCACCAGGACGGTGTCGACGCCGTCGGTGATGCCCTGCTTGACCGCGTCGAACGCGACGGAGGCCGGGTCGCCGCCCTCGGGGCCGCGGACGGTGTGCGCGCCGACCCGCTCGCCCCAGGTCTGGAGCTGGTCGGCGGCGGCGGCACGGAAGGTGTCGGCGGCGCCGAGCACGACCTTGCGGCCGTCGGCGACGAGGACGCGGGCGAGCTTGCCGGTGGTGGTGGTCTTGCCGACGCCGTTGACGCCGACCACCAGGACCACGGCGGGGCCGCCGTCGGTCTTGACGGAGTGGACGGTGCGGTCCAGCTCGGGGCCGATCAGCTTGATCAGCTCTTCGCGGAGCAGCCCGCGGAGCTCGTCGGGGGTGCGGGTGCCGAGCACCTTGACCCGGGTGCGCAGGTTGTCGACGAGTTCCTGGGTGGCGCCGACGCCGACGTCGGCGGTGAGGAGGGTCTCCTCGATCTCCTCCCAGGTGTCCTCGTCGAGGCGGTCGCGGGAGAGCAGGGTGAGCAGGCCCTTGCCGAGCGTGGACTGCGAGCGGGAGAGCCGCGAGCGCAGCCGCACCAGGCGTCCGGCGGTGGGTTCGGGGACCTCGATCGCGGGGGCGGCCTCCGCCTCCTCGATCCGCACTTCCTCGACGGGCTGCTCGGCCGCCGGCGCCTCGGCGGCCCCGACTCCGGCGGCCCCCGCCTCGACGGTCTCGGGAGCCTCGGTCTCGGGGGCCTCGGCCTCGGGAGCGGCGGTGGCCGGCGGCGCGGTGGGCTCGGCGGCCCCCTCGGTCGGCTTGGTGGGCGCGCTCGGCCGGTCGGCCGCGGGCGGCGCGGTGATCGTCGGGGTCTGGCTCGGCCGGTCCAGCTCTTTGCGTCGTCTGCCGGAAACGACGAGTCCGGTGATCGCGCCGATGGCGACCACCGCGATGACAACGGCAAGGATCACGTATTCCATAACCCGTCCAGTATCACTTAGCGCCTGCGCCGGCCCGGGTTGTGCGGGCTCCAGCCTTTCCGTCCTGTGCTGCCGTGCCTTTCTCGGGCATCCGCAGGCGCTGGCTGATCACCTGGGAGATGCCGTCGCCCTTCATGGTCACGCCGTACAGGGCGTCGGCGGATTCCATGGTGAGCTTCTGGTGGGTGATGACGATCAACTGGGAACTCTCCCGCAGTTCTTCCATGATCGCGATCAGTCTGCGCAGATTGGTCTCGTCGAGCGCGGCCTCGACCTCGTCCATGACGTAGAACGGGCTGGGCCGCGCCTTGAAGATCGCCACCAGCAGCGCCACGGCGGTCAGCGAGCGTTCGCCGCCGGAGAGCAGCGAGAGCCGCTTGACCTTCTTTCCGGGCGGGCGGGCCTCGACCTCGACGCCGGTGGTGAGCATGTTCTCCGGGTCGGTGAGGACGAGTCGGCCCTCGCCGCCGGGGAACAGCCGGGCGAAGACGCCTTCGAACTGGGCGGCGGTGTCCTGGTAGGCGGCGGTGAACAGCTGCTCGACCCGGACGTCGACGTCGCGGACGATGTCGAGCAGGTCGCGGCGGCTCTTGCGCAGGTCGTCGAGCTGTTCGCCGAGGAACTGGTGGCGGGCCTCCAGTGCGGCGAACTCCTCCAGCGCGAGCGGGTTGACCTTGCCGAGCTGCTGGTAGGCGCGTTCGGCGGCCTTGAGCCGCTTCTCCAGCTCCGCCCGGACGTACGGCCGGGGCTCCCCCGGTTCCTGGCCGTCCTCGGCCGGCGGCGCGGGGACGGGCCGGTCGGGGCCGTAGTCGGCGAGCAGTTCGGCGCCCTCGATGCCGAACTCCTCCAGCGCCTTGGCTTCCAACTGCTCGATCCGGAGCCGTTTCTCGGCGCGCAGCACCTCGTCGCGGTGCCCGGCGTCGACCAGCCGGTCGAGTTCGGCCTGGAGTTCGCGGCCGTGTTCGCGGAACTGGCGGAGTTCGCTCTCACGGGTGGCCCGGTCGGCCTCGACGGCGGCGCGTTCGGCCTCGGCGGTGGCGAGGGTCTCCTCGATCCGGCCGAGCAGTCGGCGGGCGGCGGTGGCGACGGCTCCGGCGACGGCGGCTTCCCGGCGGGCGCGGGCGCGGCGTTCGGCGGCGCGGGCCCGGGCTTCGCGTTCGGTGCGGGCGGCGCGGTCCAACTGGTCGGCGCGGCCGGCGAGTCCGCGGACCCGTTCCTCGTGGGTGCGGACGGCGAGCCGGGCTTCCATCTCGGTCTGCCGGGCGGCCGTCCCGGAGGCGGCCAGCCGGTCGCGTTCGGCGCTGTCGGGTTCGTCCTCGCCGTTGTCGGCCGACTCCTCGGCGGTGGCGAGGCGTTCGGCGAGCTCGTCGGCGGCGGTCCGGGCCTCGGCGAGGCCGCTCTCGGCCTTGGCGGCGGCGGTGGCGGTGCGTTCGGCCTCACCGGCGGCGGCGCGCGCCGCGCCGCCCGAACGGCCGAGCGCTCCGGCGAGTTCGGCGCGCCGCCTCTCGCCCTGTCGGCGCTGCGCGGCCGACTCGTCGACCTCGGCGGCGAGCTCGCGACGGTGCTGCTGCGCCTCGGCGAGCCGGTGGGTCAACTCCTCGCAGCGGGTGTCGAGTTCTTCGATGCCGCGGGCGGCTTCGGCGACCGCGGCCCGGGTCTCCAGCTGGCTGGGGGCGCCGGCCGAGCCGCCGTGCGCGAGGGCGGCGGAGAGCAGGTCGCCGTCCGGGGTGACGGCCGTCCACTGCGGGTGACGGTCGATCAACTGCTGTGCGGTGTCCAGGTCTTCCACCACGGCGGTGCGGCGCAGCAGCCGCCGGGCGGCGGCGGCCATCGGGCCGTCGATCAACTCCCCTGCCGGGCGGGCTCCTTCGGGCGGGCCTTCGCCCGCGCCCGGATCCGGGGCGGCGATCAGCAGCGCGGCCCGGCCGCCGTCCTCGGCGCGCAGCCGGGCGAGGGCCGCGGCGGCGGTGGCCACGTCCTCGACCGCGACGGCGTCGGCGGCGGCGCCCAGTGCGGCGGCGACGGCGAGTTCGAATCCGGGTTCGACGTGCAGCAGTTCGGCGGCGGGTCCGAGTACGCCGGGCCGGCCGAGCAGGGCGGCGCTGCCGTCCTTGCGGCGCAGGGCGAGGGCGAGGGTGTCGTGCCGGGCGGTGAGCGCGGCGCGTTCCTTCTCGGCCCCGGCGAGCGCCTCGCGGGCGGCGCCGGCGGCCCGTTCGGCGTCGGCGAGGGCGGCGCGGGCCAGGTCGTGGCGGCTCTCGGCCTCCTCGTCGCCGGCTTCGGTCCGTTCGCTGCGTTCGAGGAGTTCCCGGTGTTCGGCCTGGGCGGCCTCGGCGCGCAGCAGGGCTTCGTCGCGGGCGGTGGCGAGCCGTTCGGCCTCGGCTTCGGCGGCGGCGGCGCGGGAGCGGGCGGCGGCGGCGTGACCCTGCAGCCGGGCCAGGCCCTCGCGCCGGTCGGCGATCGCCCGGGCGGCCGCTCTGATTCGCAACTCCTCGGCGGCGAGGGCGCGTTCGAGTTCGGTGCGCTCCTCGACGGTTTCGGCGAGCGCGTCCTGGGCCTGCTCCAGGGCGGCTTCGAGGGCGGCTTCCTCCTCGCGGACCCGGGCGGCCTCGCGTTCCAGGTCCTCGGGGTCGCGGCCGCGCCGTTCCTCCAGCTGCCCGGCGGTGGTGGCGGCCCGGACCCGGGCTTCGGCCAGTCCGATGGTGCCGCGGGTGCGTTCGGCGAGCGCGGACAGCCGGTACCAGGTCTGCCGGGCGGCCTCCAGGGCCGGGCCGAGCTGTTCGACCTGGGCCTCCAGGACGGCTTCGCGCTGGACGGCGGCGGCGAGTTGCTGTTCGACGGTGGTGCGGCGCAGTTTCAGCGCCAACTCGTCGGCGACTTCCGCCTCGACGGCCTTGCGCAGGGTGAGCAGGTCGTCGGCGAGCAGCCGCAGCCGGGCGTCGCGCAGCTCGGCCTGGATGCCGGCGGCCCGCCGGGCGATCTTCGCCTGCCGCCCCAACGGGCCGAGCTGGCGGCGCAGTTCGGCGACCAGGTCCTGGACGCGGTTCAGGTTGGCCTGCATCGCGTCGATCTTCCGCAGCGCCTTCTCCTTGCGCTTGCGGTGCTTGAGGACGCCGGCCGCCTCCTCGATGAAGGCGCGCCGGCCCATCGGGTCGGCGTGCAGCACGGAGTCGAGCTGGCCCTGGCCGACGATCACGTGCATCTCGCGGCCGATGCCGGAGTCGGAGAGCAGTTCCTGGATGTCCAGGAGCCGGCAGACGGTGCCGTTGAGCGCGTACTCGCTGCCGCCGTTGCGGAACATCGTCCGGGTGATGGTGACTTCGGTGTAGTCGATGGGCAGCGCGCCGTCGGTGTTGTCGATGGTGAGGCTGACCTCGGCGCGGCCGAGCGGGGGGCGTCCGCTGGTCCCCGCGAAGATCACGTCCTCCATCTTGCCGCCGCGCAGCGACTTGGCGCCCTGTTCGCCCATCACCCAGGACAGTGCGTCGACCACGTTGGACTTGCCGGAGCCGTTGGGGCCGACCACGCAGGTGATGCCGGGTTCGAAGCGCAGCGTGGTCGCCGAGGCGAAGGACTTGAACCCGCGCAGGGTCAGGCTCTTCAGGTGCACCCGCCCGTCCTCCTCGCCCTGCCGTGATCGCCGTCCGTGATCGCCGCCCGCGGGGGCCGTCCCGCACGGAGGCCCACCGCTGGCGACTGTATCCGGCCGGGCTGCCCGGCAGCCCTCAGGTGGGGGTTTGGCCACGCCGCGAGCGGGGCATGTTGCGGCAGAAGAAGACCGCGGACACGACGAAGGGACGTCCGCCTCGGACGTCCCTTGCAGGCTGCCATCCCCTTGTCGGGGACGCTCAGTGCGTCACAGCGTCGATCGTGAGGACCACGAGCGATCGGATGGACCGTGTCGATCAGGTGAGGGCCGGCTCGCGCTGGTCCAGGTCGATGCTGTTGAGCAACGAGTGCTCGTCAGCGACAGCGATCAGCGAGTCGTTCTCGGCCTGGAGCTTCACGAGCTCGTTCTCCAGGTCCTGGACGCGCTGCTGAAGCCGTCGCATCTCGGAGAGCATTCGCGGGTCGGGGCCGCCGACGTACCCGAGAAGCGCCTTTGCCATGATGTATGGTCCTCCACGCTGAGTGACCGAACCGTGTACGGTGTGGGTCTTGGGGGAAGGGATACGCACGCGCCTGCGCGCCGGACGTGCTGGCTGGGCACTACGGGACTGCCGCTGGTGAGTGGCATGCTCACACGGCGGAGCCTCGCCGGTAAACTCAGACCTGTGCGCGGGTTTCCAGCGTCTCACCAAAGACGGTACGGGTCAACACGATCACCGCACGCTACCGCGCCCCTGTCACCTGCTTGGCGGGGTCGTCACGCCGTCGGCCGGGGTAGTGGATCACTACGCTTGCGGAGTCAACCACGAGTCTGCCCGGATGGCAACCACACGACACCGGCAGTTGCCGGCGGCTCTCCTCCGACCGGCAACCGCGGTGTTCTCATCGGATCGCGAAGCCCTCGTACCCGTCGCCCACGGCGCTCCAGATTTCCGTGACTCCACTGACCCGACCTGGCGTTCCGGGCCCGCGAAGCGCGGCGAGCAGCCGTTCGCAGTCCTCCCGCGACCCCTCGGCGACCACCTGGACACGGCCGTCACCGAGATTGCTCGTGTAGCCCGTCAGCCCGATCTCCAGGGCCCTGGCCCTGGTCCACCAGCGGAACCCCACCTGCTGGACGCGCCCACGCACCCAGATGGTGGCGCGGACGGAACGGTGACTGTCGTGACCTTGCATGCGTCGACCATAGTCGGGCACTTGAGGGGCGCACGGAACGGACTTCACGCCCCTTCCACCGTGCCTCCCCACCGGCCCGTCCGCATTCACGCCATCGGCATCGCCGCTGTACCGCGGCATGACGAAGGGGTCAGCGGCGGGGCTCCGCCAGCCGGTGCAGCGTCCAGCCGCGGCCGGCCGGGTCCAGCGGGGCGGTGGCGGCGGTGAACAGCTCGGCGGCCCGGCGGTAGGAGAGCCGGGCCCGGCCGGTGAGCGGGCAGCGGTCGCGCTCCAAGGTGCCGGCCGGGGCGCGCCGGTCGGTGAGGAAGAGCGGACCGGCGCTGCGTCCGGCGATCAGCAGCGGCAGCAGTCGGGCGGCGCCGCCGCGCCAGCGCAGCGGGCGCTCGCCGGCGACGGGCCGGGCCTGCCGGTCGGCCGGGTCGAGCCGGTCCACGTCCAGCGCCAGCAGCCGTTCGATCGGTGCGCCGCTCTCCCGCACCAGGTGCCACAGGACCTTCTCGCGCAGTGGCGCCCGCAGCGCCAGCACGGCCCGCACCTGGGCGTCGGTGAGCGCGGGTTCGGGCGCGGCGGCGGGCAGCGGGCGCAGGCCCTCGGCGGGGTCGGCGGCCAGCCAGCCCCGCGCGCACCACCAGCGGGCGGCGGCCCGCAGCGCGGACAGCTCGCGGTTGGCGGTGCGCGCGCCGACCGCCTCGGCGCGGGCGGCGAACGCCTCGGCCACCCGCCGGGGCGCGTCCGGCCCGTCCAGCAGGGCGAGCGGCAGCACCGGCGGCGCGGCCCGCCGCCGCTCGGCGCCGACCGGCGGGGTGCGTCCGACCAGCAGCCAGGCCCAGGTGTGCAGGGCGATCCGGTAGACCCGCCGGGAGCCCTCCGACAGTCGGGCCTCCGCCAGGTAGTGCTCGGCCGCGACGGCGAACTCCACAGGTGTCACATCCGCAGTAAATCGCCCACCCGATGAATCGTCAACACTCGGCTCCACTGCGGTAAATGCTGCGTTTACTGCGGCCGATCCGACCCCTCGAAATATTGATGCCAAGACGCTCAACTTTTTCACCGGAAGCCCTTGCCGGGCGCCTCGGCGGCGGGGCAGTCTGCCGGTCATGGTGCTGACCTCACGGCGGCTCGCCGTCCTGCGCGGGCGGGAGTTCCGCCTCTTCTTCATCGGCTTCGCCGTCTCCCTGTTCGGATCCTCGATGGCCTCGGTGGCGGTCACCTTCGCGGTGCTGGACGGCGGGGGCGGCGGCTCCGGGGTCGGCGTGGTGATGACCGCGCGGATCCTGCCGATCGTGCTGCTGCTGGTGCTCGGCGGTGCGGCCGCGGACCGGCTGGGCCCGCGCCGGGTGATGCTCGGCTCGGACGGGCTGCGCTGCGCGACCCAGGCGGCGACGGCGGTGCTGATGTTCACCGCGCACGGCCGGATCTGGGCGCTGGCCGTACTGATGGCGTTCTGGGGGCTGGCCGAGGCGGTGTTCATGCCGGCCCTGGACGCGCTGCTGCCACGGCTCGTCCCGACCGGTGAACTCGCGGACGCGAACGCCCTGTTGGGGATCGCCCGGAACGGCGCCGCGGTGGCCGGCCCGGCCCTCGCGGGTGTGCTGACCGCCGTCGCGGGCCCCGGCTGGGTGCTGCTGGTCGACGCCGTCTCGTACGCGGTCGGCGGCGTGGCGCTGGCCCTGCTCCGGCTGCCGCCCGCCGTGTCGGAGGCCGCCGCCGAGGAGTCCCTGTTCGCCGAGCTGCGGGCGGGCTGGAGCGAGTTCAGCTCCCGGCGGTGGCAGTGGGTGAGCGCGCTGCAGGCCTGCCTGTTCAACCTGCTGGTGTGGGCGCCGTTCCTGGTCCTCGGCCCGGTGGTGGCGGACGAGCGCCTCGGCGGGGCGGGCGGCTGGGGCCTGGTGATGGGCGCGTACGGGGTCGGCGCGGTGCTCGGCGGGCTGCTGCTGCTCGGCCGCCGGCCGGCCCGGCCGCTGCGGACGGCGGTCGCGGTGACGGTGGGCTGGGCGCTGCCCTCGGGTGCGCTGGCGCTGGGTTGGCCGCTGCCGCTGGTGGCGGTCGCCGCGGTCGGCGCGGGGGTCACCTCGATCGTCTGCGGCACCCTGTTCGCCACCCTGACGCAGCGGCACGTCCCGCCGGAGGCGCTGGGCCGGGTCAGCGCGTACGGGACGCTCGGCGCGTTCGCGTTCGGCCCGGTCGGGCTGGCGCTGGCGGGGCCGCTCGCGGACCGGGTCGGCGCGGCCCCGGTGCTGGGCTTCGGCGCCGCCTGGCAGGTGGCGTCCTGCGCGCTGACCCTGCTGGTCCTGGGCCGCCGGGAGCCCGCCGAGCCGGTCGCCGCGGGGGCCGCCGAAGCCCCCTCTCCCGCCCCGGCATGACAGCGGCCCCCGGTCCGCGAAGGGACCGGGGGCCGGGGCGGTGGGTGATCGGACGTCAGTCGCCGAAGTCCCCGCCACCGAAGTCGCCACCGCCGAAGTCGCCGAAGCCGCCTCCGCCGCCGAAGTCACCGCCGCCGAAGTCGGCCCCGGAGAAGTCGGCGGAGTTGAACGCCGCACCCGAGTACTCGCCGGCGTCCGCGCCGCCGGTGTAGTCGGCGCCACCGCCCTGGCCGTAGTCGCCGTGGCCGCCCGCGTAGGCGTAGCCGGGGCTGGAGATCATCGAGCCGAGCATGGTGCCGACCAGCAGGCCGGGGAGCATGCCGCCGCCGAAGTAGCCGCCCGCCCAGGGGCTGTAGGCCGGGCCGGCGTTCCAGTACGGCTGGTGGCCGTGCTCGGTCTCCACGGTGCGGATGTACGGATCCTGGCCGACGGCCAGGCGGGCCGTGTCGTCGGCGCAGGCGGGGACGGAGCGCGGCGCGCCGCCGGCCGGCGCCCACTGGACGTCGGTGGTGGAGGGTCCGTGCCGCGGGTCGAAGAAGCACGGGACGCGGCGCTCGGGCACCGGCCGGCCCTCGCGGCGGGCGGCCAGCGTGGCCAGCGCGAACCGGCCGTCCTCCAGCGCCTCGGTGACCGGGCGGACGTCGTCGGGCTTGGTGGCCTCGTCCATGGTCCGCTTGGCGCGGTCGTAGGAGTCCAACGCCCGGGTGTAGTCGGCGCGCTGGGTGTCGTCCGCGCCGGGGGCGCCGGGGTTGAAGTCGAGCCGGTCGAGCTCCTCGCCGAACGCGGTGATGTCCTCGTCCACCACGGTGCGCAGCTGGGCGAGTTCGGCCCGGGCCTTCTCCTGCTTGCGCTTCTTGGCGCGGCGGAACAGCAGGAACACGCCGCCGCCGGCCAGCGCCAGCAGCGCCACGGGCACGACGATCCAGGCCGCGGAGGTGCTGTGCTGCGGGCCGTCGCCCTTGGTCTGCTTGACGGCCTGGTCGACGAACTCGTTGACGGTGGCGTTGATGTCGCCGTTGTTCGAGCGGAAGGACGCGCCGGCGAGCTTGGTCGCGGAGTCCTTCGACAGGGCCTTGGCGTCGGCGCGGGCGTCGAACCCGTTGCCCCGCCACACCGCGTAGACGCCGACGATGCCGACCTTGGTGCGCAGGTCGTTCATCAGGTTCTTCGGGGCGTAGGCCTGGCTGTCCGGCAGCACCGCGACGAAGATCGGCTTGTCGGCCTTCTTCAGCTTCTTCGCCAGCGCCTCGGCCTGGTCGTTGGAGAACCGGCCGGTCATCGCCGGGTCGACGTAGACCTGGCTCTTCTTCAGCGAGTCGGCAGCGTCGTTCAACCCGGCCGCCTGGGCGGGCACGGACAGTCCGAGGACCATCAGCAGGCCGAGCAGAGCTGCCAGCACGGCGGCCGGCCCGGTGGCTCGGGAGCGGCGAAGCACAGTTCTCATACTCAGACCGTACCTGTCGCGTCCCCGGATCCACGCCCTACCCGGGGACGGTCCGACCCCGAGTCTCCCCCCTACCCGGGGACGAGCCGGCCCCCGAGAACCCCCGCCGACCGGCCGGAGTTGGGCCCCGACCCACCGCGTCCGGGCGGCGAGCAGGCATAGTGGTGACGATCTTCCCTCCCGCGACAGGAGACCCCAGCGTGATCCTCGGCCTCGTCACCGCCGTCGCCGCGTCCGTCTGTTACGGCACCGGGTCGGTGCTGCAAGCCGTCGGCGCCCGGCGTTCGGCCCGGCAGGAGGCGGCCGACGGCACCGTCACCGAGCACGGCGGGCCGAGCCTCGCCTCCACCGCGAAGGCCGCCGTCACCTGGGAGTTCATCCTCGGCACGGTGCTGGACTTCATCGGTTTCGGGCTGGGCGCGCTGGCCGCGCGGCTGCTGCCGCTGTTCCTGTCGCAGACCATCATCAGCGCGAACCTGGTGATCACCGCGGTGCTGTCGGTCAAGCTGCTCGGGCTGAGGCTCCGTCAGCTGGAGTGGCTGTCCATCGGCGTCCTGTGCAGTGCCCTGGTACTGCTCGCCGTCGCCGCCGGCCCGGAGGGCGGCCACCACGCCGCCCGGGAGTTCCACTGGGCGCTGCTGATCGGCTCCGTGGTGCTGATCGCCGGCGGCTCGCTGATCGTCCGCCGGCTCGGCTCCAGCGGGGCGATCGTGGCCGGTCTGCTGTCCGGTCTCGGCTTCGGCGCGCTGGGCATCGGGGTGCGCATCCTGGACGGCATCGAGCCGTTCTCGATCACCGCGCTGCTCTCCGACCCGGCGCTGTACGCCATCCTGATCGCCGGCATCGGCGGCATGTACCTGCACACCGTCGCCCTCCAGGTCGGCTCCGTCAACGGCGCGACCGCCGCGCTGGTGGTCGGCGAGACCGTCGTCCCGGGCGCGGTCGGCGTCCTGTGGCTCGGCGACTCCTCCCGCCCGGGCCTGGCCTGGCTGGCCGTGCTCGGCTTCGTCCTCGCGGTGGTGAGCGCCGTCGGCGTCGCCTACTTCGGCGAGGACGGCGGGGCGATCCAGGCGGCCGCCGAGGAGGAGAAGAAGGCGAAGGCCGCCCACTGACGGGTCAGCGGGGGCGGCGCTGGCACTTCGGGCAGTAGTGGCTGGAGCGGTTCATCCAGGCGTCGCGGCGCATCGCCGTCCCGCAGCGGCGGCAGGGCTCGCCCTCGCGGCCGTAGGCGTCCAGGTCGCGGGAGAAGTAGCCGCTCTCGCCGTTGACGTTGACGTACAGCGAGTCGAAGCTCGTCCCGCCGACGGCCAGCGCCGCCGTCATCACGTCCCGGGCGTGGCCGAGCAGTTCGAGCGCGGCGGGGCGGGTCAGGGTGGCGGTGGGGCGGTCGTAGTGCAGGCGGCTGCGCCACAGCGCCTCGTCGGCGTAGATGTTGCCGACGCCGCTGATCAGCGTCTGGTCGAGCAGGGCCCGCTTCACAGTGGTGCGCTTGGCCTTCAGCGCGGTGGCGAACGCGGCCTCGTCGAAGCGCGCGTCGAGCGGGTCGCGGGCGATGTGGGCGAGCGAGAGCGGAGTGGACTCGGGGTCGTCCGGCTCGGTCTCCTCGACGGCGAGGCCGCCGAAGGTGCGCTGGTCGACGAAGCGCAGTTCGGTGCCGCCGTCGGCGAACCGGAGCCGCGCCCGCAGGTGCACCGAGTCGGCCATGTCGGCTTCCTGGACGAGCAGTTGGCCGCTCATGCCGAGGTGGCCGATCATCGACAGGCCGTCGCCGAGCGGCACCCACAGGTACTTGCCGCGGCGCTGCGGATCGCCGAGCGTGCGGCCGCGCAGCAGTGCGGTGAACTCCTCGGCGCCGCCGGCCTGTCGGCGGACGGCGCGCGGGTGGAGCACCTCGACGTCGCTGACGGTCCGTCCGGCGGCCCAGCGGGCCAGACCGCGGCGGACGACTTCGACCTCGGGGAGTTCGGGCACGGCGGTCAGGCGGTCGCGGTCGGCTGGTCGCCCTCGGCGCTGCCGTCCTGCTTCGCCTTGATGGCGCGCCAGGCGGATTCGGCGGCCTTCTGCTCGGCTTCCTTCTTGGAGCGTCCGCTCCCGGAGCCGTAGTCCTGGCCGGCCACCCGGGCGGCGGCGGTGAAGGTCTTCTCGTGGTCCGGTCCGGACTCGGTGACCACGTACTCGGGAACACCGATGCCGACGGCGGCGGTGAGTTCCTGGAGGCTGGTCTTCCAGTCGAGTCCGGCGCCGAGCAGCGCGGATTCCGCGATCAGCGGGTCGAACAGCTGGTGGACGAAGTCCGTCGCCGAGTCGAGGCCCTTGTCGAGGTAGATGGCGCCGATCACGGCCTCGACGGTGTCGGCGAGGATCGACGACTTGTCGCGGCCGCCGGTCCCTTCCTCACCCTTGCCGAGCCGGATGAAGGCTCCGAGGTCCAGGCCGCGGCCGACCTCGGCGAGCGCGCGGGAGTTGACCACCGCGGCGCGGAGTTTGGCGAGCGTCCCCTCGGCGACCTCCGGGTGGAGGCGGTAGAGGGTGTCGGTCACCACCAGGCCCAGCACCGAGTCGCCGAGGAACTCCAGGCGCTCGTTGGTGGGCAGCCCGCCGTTCTCGTACGCGTACGAGCGGTGGGTCAGGGCACGTACCAGAAGGGCGCGCTCAAGTGGATACCCGAGGCGCCCTTCCAGGACGTCGTATTCGGTCGAAGCCGGCCCGCCGCCCTTACCCCCGTTGGTCCCGGGGTTCGGCTTGCGAGAGGAATTGCTGCCGTCCGACATCGATCCGTGCACCCCGCCGATCAGACCGAGAGGACCTGGCGACGGTTGTACGTGCCGCAGCTCGGGCACGCGATGTGCGCGAGCTTCGGCTCGTGGCAGCGGTCGCACGCGACGAGCGCGGGCACGACGGCCTTCCAGTTGGAACGCCGGTGACGCGTGTTGCTGCGCGACATCTTCCGCTTCGGAACAGCCACGGTAAATCTCCTGGTTCTACGGCGAGACCCTCACGGGTACCGCTGTGTCTTATTCCTCGTCACCCTCGTCGCCGGGGGCGGCGGAGAGTCCCTGCAGAGCCGCCCACCGGGGGTCGGCGGCATCGTGGTGGTGCGACGGGTCGTCGCTCAGGCGGGCCCCGCACTCGGAGCACAGACCCAGGCAGTCGTCCTGGCACACCGGCTGCAGCGGCAGTGCGAGCACCACCGCGTCACGCAGCACCGGCTGGAGGTCGAACAGGTCGCCCTCCAGACGGTAAGTCTCGTCCTCGGACTCCTCGTCGAAGTCGTCTCCCGCGATCGCGCGGTGACGCTCCTCGGACTCCGGGTAGTAGTACAGCTCCTGGAAGTCGACCTCCAGGTCGTCCTCCAGGGGCTCCAGGCAGCGGGAGCACTCGCCGGTCACGTGGGCCTCGGCGGTGCCGGTGACCAGCACGCCCTCGACCACGGACTCCAGGCGGAGCTCCAGCTTGATCTCGCTCTTCTCGGGGACGCCGATCACATCCGCGACGCCCAGCTCCGCGGGGGCCTCCAGGGTGCGGGACACCTTGCGCAGCGAGCCGGGGCGACGGCCGAGCTCATGCGTGTCGAACACGAGCGGGTCGCGGTGGTCGAGGCGGTTCAAGGCTTCCTGACTTCCTGGTGGCGCACGCATTCCTGCGTGACGCGGACTGTAGGTTCCTGCGGTGCGCGGCCCGGACGCGGGCACGCGGCGAACCCGGCACGAGCAGGCCGGAGTGGTCAGACTACCCGAGAGTCCGGGCCGAACCCAACTCGCCCGTTCACCGGCCGCCGAGCTCCCGCAGCCGGGTCATGTCGATCATGCTGGTGTCGAAGAAGCTGGTCTCGTCCAGCCCGGCCTGCTGCTGCTGGGGCAACTGGGGCAGTTGCTGCGGCTGCGGCGGGTAGCCGTTCGGGTCGACGGGCAGCGGGTTGCCCCACTGGTCGTAGCCCGGCTGCTGGTACTGCTGCTGCTGGTAGTACGCCGGGTCGACCGGCTGCTGGTAGCCGTAGGGCTGCCCGTACGGGTCGGCCTGCGGGGCCGCCGCCGGGTCGTAGCCGCCGCCGTACGCCTCGGCGTACTGCGGGGCCTGCGGCTGGCCGTACTGGTCCTCGGCGGGGTTCTGCCAGCCCGCCGCGGCCGGGGTCTGCTCCGGCCAGGTCTGCTGCTGCGGGACGTCCGCGTACCAGGACTGCTCGCCGTCGGCGTCGGCGAAGCCGGCCGCCACCGCCTCGGCGCGGTTCCGGAGCTGCTGGACCTCGTCGGCGGCGGCCAGGTAGGCGCCCAGCTCGTCGATCGGGGCCTTGCCGAGCAGCTTGTCCCGGCCCTTGCCGACCGCCTCCAGGGTCGCCGAGAGCACCGCCTCCAGGGTGGCGAGCTTCACATCGACGTACTCGTCGGCCTCCGGGCTGAGGCTGACCCGCTGCGGCTGGAACTCCTCGCCGTCCTCGGGGCCCTCGCCCTCCGGCTGGTACACCCCGGCCTCGCCGCGCAGCTTCTGCCGGCCGCGGCCGACCGCGCCGAGCGTCTTGGTGAGCACCACCTCGAAGTTGGCGAGCTTGGAGTCGACGTAGTCGTCCGCCTCGGCGCGCTTGGTGTGCTCCTCGGTGCGGGCCTCGGCGAGGATCCGGTCCGCCTCGGCCTGCGCCTTGCGCACCACCTCGGTGTCGGAGATCAGCGAGCCGCGCTCGTCGTGCGCGCCGCGGATGATCTGGTCGGCCTGCGCCTGGGCGTCGGCCACCATCTGCTGATGGTCCGCCACCACCGACTGCGCCTGGGCGAGTTCGGCGGGCATCGTGTCGCGCAGCTCGCGCAGCAGGCCGGTCAGTTCGGCACGGTTCACCACGCAGGAGGACGACATCGGCATTGCCTTGGCCTTCTCGACCACGGCGATGATCTCGTCGAGTTTCTGCTGCACGTCCACGGGTGTCTTCAGTCTTTCCGTGTGCCGCCGAGGTGCGGCGGAGGCAGTGCCACGAGGCCGCGAACCGCGGTCCCGGGGCCGGGAGTACAGACTGTACGGCCACCCACCCCGCCGCTCACAACGCCTCCGTCACTTGCGGCGTTCGGCGATCCGCTCGACCAGTCGCGCGTGCACGACTCCCGGCAGCAGGTGGGAGACGTCGCCGCCCAGCGAGGCCACTTCCTTGACCAGGCTGGAGGACAGGAAGCTGTACGTCGGCGAGGTCGGCACGAACAGCGTCTCCACGCCGCTCAGGCCGTGGTTCATCTGCGCCATCTGCAGCTCGTAGTCGAAGTCGCTGACCGCGCGCAGGCCCTTGATGATCGCCGGGATGCCGCGCGCCGTGCAGTAGTCCACCAGCAGGCCGCTGTGCGACTCCACCTGGATGTTGTCCAGGTGGGCGGTGGTCTCCTCGATCAGGGCGATCCGCTCGTCGACCGAGAACATCCCCTGCTTGCTGCGGTTCACCGCCACCGCCACGTGCACCACGTCGTACAGCTTCGAGGCCCGCTCGATGATGTCGAGGTGTCCGTTGGTGATGGGGTCGAAGGACCCCGGACAGACGGCGCGGCGCATGGGTGTGCTCCCTTGTGGGGCGGGATGTTCTGCTACGAGTCTTGGTCAGCCCCGGTAGCGGCGCGACCGTACCAGAGCGTGCCCTCGCCGTACCGGCGCGAGCGCAGCCCTTCGAAGCCGTCCGGCCAGCCGAACTCGCCCCCTCGGGTGCTGCGTTCCACGGTGACGAGAACATGCTCGGACAGCCAGCCCCCGGAACGGAGTGTGACCAGCATCTCCCGCAGCACCTCGTCCTCAACCGCGTACGGCGGGTCCAGGAAGACCAGGTCGTACGGCTCGGCCGGCGGGGCGCCCGCGATCACCTTCTCCGCCTTGTCCGCCCGCACCTCCGCGCCCGGCAGCCCCAGCGTCCGGACGTTCTCCCGCACCGTCTTCACCGCGCTCGCGTCCGCCTCCACCAGCAGCGCGTGCGCCGCGCCCCGGGACAGCGCCTCCAGCCCGACCGCGCCGCTGCCCGCGAACAGGTCCAGCATCCGCGCCCCGGCGATCGGCCCGAACAGCGACTCGACGGTGGAGAACATCGCCTCCCGCGCCTTGTCGGAGGTGGGACGGGTGTTCCGGCCGGGCGGGGCGGCGAGCGGGCGGCCTCCGGCAACACCGGCGATGACGCGGGGCATGGAGTTGTCCTTTGCGGGTGGGAACAGGCAGGGGCGCGAGGAACTGCGCGCCCGACCATAGCCGACAAAAAGTGCACGGCAGATCGGAGCAGCCCCTCGCGCCCTGGTGTCTCAGCGCAGACGGTCACTCATTGGAGGCCGCGCCCAGCAGGGTCGGCGACGCGTACCGGGACCAGGACAGGCAGCCGTCCGGCGGGCAGTACTCCGGGCGGCGCGGGTCGTGGCCGAGCTCGCGCAGCTTGGTGCGGACGGAGTCGGGCGTGCGGCCGTAGCGGGCGGCGATCCGGGCGATGGTGTCGCCGTCGTGGAAGCGCCGGACCAGCTCCTCCTCGTGCTGCGGCACCCAGGGGGCGCCGTGGCCGGGGTAGAGCTCGCGCAGCACGTCGCGGTCGGGGATGGGCTCGGAGACGTCGGCGACGATCGCCAGCGCGCGCAGGGCGCGGTTGAGCGCGATGCGCAGCGAGGCGACGTCCTCCACCGGGAGGCGGAGCTTGCCGGAGGCGACCGGGTTGGCGGAGTTGCCCTCGCGCCAGCCGGTCAGGGTGAGGGTGACTTCGCGGTCGTCTTCGCTGGCGACCTCGATCCGGAAGACCTTGTCGCCGAGCGGGAGCTCGTTGAGGTGACGGAATGCCATGCAATGACCCCCAAGTCTCGCGCCGGGGACGCCACTTGGAGTGCGCCCCGAACAACTCCATTCTCTCCCGGGGCACTGACAATCGGTCCTGCTCGAACGGCCCGTTCAGCCCTTCTCCAGGTACTCCGCGCGGTCCTCGTCGAGCAGGCTCTCCAGGGCGGTGCGCAGTTCGGGGTGGGCGGCGAGTTCGGGGTCGACGGCGACCAGCCTGGTGGCCTCGGCGCGGGCGGTGGCGATGACGTCCTCGTCGTCGAGGACGGAGAGCACCTTGAGCGAGGACTTCACGCCGGACTGCGCCTGGCCGAGCACGTCGCCCTCGCGGCGCTGTTCGAGGTCGATCCGGGAGAGCGCGAAGCCGTCCAGGGTGCCGGCCACCGCGTCGAGCCGGGCACGGGCGGCGCTGGCCGCGGGCATGTCGCTGACCAGCAGGCACAGGCCGGCGGCGGAGCCCCGACCGACCCGGCCGCGCAGCTGGTGGAGCTGGGAGACGCCGAACCGGTCCGCGTCCATGATCACCATGACGGTGGAGTTGGGGACGTTGACGCCGACCTCGATGACGGTGGTGGCGACCAGCACGTCGACCTCGCCGGCGGCGAAGCGGCGCATCACGTCGTCCTTGGCCTCCGGGGCGAGCCGGCCGTGCAGGATCTCCACCCGCAGTCCGGCGAGCGGGCCCTTGGCGAGCTTGTCCGCGGTCTCCACGACGGCGAGCGGGGGCCGCCGCTCCTCGCTGTCCGCGCCGCCGCCCGCGTCGACCTCCTCCGGGTCCTCCGTGCGCTTCTTCCTGCCCTTCGGCTGCTCGTCCTCGTCGCCGATCCGCGGGCAGACCACGTACGCCTGGTGGCCCTTGCCGACCTCCTCGCGGACGCGCTCCCAGGCGCGGGTGAGGAAGTTGGGCTTCTCCAGGGCGGGGACGACGTGGGTGGAGATCGGGGAGCGGCCGGACGGCAG
This sequence comes from Kitasatospora sp. CB02891, assembly GCF_002803145.1. Taxonomy (NCBI): domain Bacteria; kingdom Bacillati; phylum Actinomycetota; class Actinomycetes; order Kitasatosporales; family Streptomycetaceae; genus Kitasatospora; species Kitasatospora sp. CB02891. The sequence goes on from NZ_NNBO01000024.1 coordinate 71,662, forward strand.
CTGGTCGAGGACGGAGGTCTCCAGGTCGCCGAAGACCGTCATCGCGACGGTGCGCGGGATCGGGGTGGCGGTCATCACCAGCAGGTGCGGGGGCTGTTCGCCCTTGGCGCGCAGCGCGTCGCGCTGCTCGACGCCGAACCGGTGCTGTTCGTCGACCACCACCAGGCCGAGGTCGGCGAACTGCACCTTGTCCTCGATCAGGGCGTGCGTGCCGATGGTGATGCCGGCCTTGCCGGAGGCCATGTCGAGCATCGCGCCGCGGCGGGCGGCGGCGCCCATCGAGCCGGTGAGCAGGGCGACCCGGGTGCCGATCTCGGAGCCGCCGATCATGCCGGCCTCGGCGAGGTCGCCCATCATCTCGACGATGGAGCGGTGGTGCTGCTGGGCGAGCACCTCGGTGGGCGCGAGCAGCACGGCCTGGCCGCCGGCGTCGACCACGGCGAGCATGGCGCGCAGCGCGACCAGGGTCTTGCCGGAGCCGACCTCGCCCTGCAGCAGCCGGTGCATGGGGTGTTCGGTGGCGAGGTCGGCGAAGATCTCGGCGCACACCTTCTGCTGGCCGTCCGTCAGCGTGAACGGCAGCCGGGCGTCGAAGGCGTCCAGCACGCCGCCGGGGACGGCGCGGCGCGGGACGGCGGGCAGCGCGGAGTCGGCGGCCCGGCGCTGGGCGAGCGCGACCTGGAGGACGAACGCCTCGTCCCAGCGCAGCCGGTTCTGGGCGCGTTCCTTCTCCACCTGGTTCCGCGGGCGGTGGATCAGTTCGAGCGCCTCGGGCAGCGGGATCAGGTCGTGCTCGGCGCGCAGGTCGGCGGGCAGCGGCTCGCCGACGTCCCCCAGGTGCTTGGTGAGGGCCAGCTCGACGCAGAGCGAGAGCTTCCAGCTGGGCAGCTGGGCGCTCGCCGGGTAGACCGGGATGAGCCGGCCGGCGAACTGCTTCACCGCCGACGAGCCCTCTTCGTCGTCGATCAACTGGTAGTCGGGCGAGGCGAGTTGGCGCGTCCGGTTGAACATGCCGACCTTGCCGGCGAACAGGCCCTGCTGGCCGGGCTTGAGGTCCTTCTGCCGCCAGCCCTGGTTGAAGAACACCAGGGACAGCCGGGACCGGCCGTCGGTGACCACCACTTCCAGCCGGTCGCCCTTGCGGCCGCGGAACGGGATCAGCGTGACCTTCTCGATCCGGGCCAGCACGGTGACGTGCTCGTCCACCTCCAGCTCGTCCAGGCTGGTGAGTTGGCCGCGCTCGACGTACCGGCGCGGATAGTGGTGCAGCAGGTCGCCGACCGTGCGCAGCTTGAGGGAGTCGGCCAGCACCTTCGCGGTGCGGTCGCCGACCAGGTCCTTCAGTGGTTCATCGAGAGCGCCCATCGGGTCCCATTTCACACCACCGGACCGACGTCACGGCTCACTCGACGCCGATCAGCAGCGGCGCGGCCTCCTGGCCGCCCTGGTAGGCGACGGTGTCGACCTCGGGACGGGTGCGCCTGGCGTGCGCGATCAGCCGGTCGGCGAGCTCGGCGGGAGAGTCGTCGCCGAGCACCAGGGTGACGAGTTCGCCGGACGCCGCGATCATCCGGTCCAGCACGGTGAGCGCCGTCTCGGTGAGGTCGTGGCCGATCACCGCGACATCGCCGTCGATCAGACCGAGCACGTCGCCCGCCTGGCAGACGCCGGCCATCGTCCAGGACTCGCCCTCGGCGACGGCGAGCTCGGCGTACCGGGTGGCGCCGGCGGCGGAGGTCATGGCGACCACGTCCTCGTCGAAGCGGCGGCCGGCGTCGTGCACGGCCAGCGCGGCCAGGCCCTGCACCGGCGACCGGGTCGGCAGCACGGCGATCCGCACGCCCTCCTCGCGCAGCTGGTCGGCGGCGGCGCCGGCGGCGGCCCGCAGTTCGGGGTCGTTGAGCAGCAGGATCACCTCGCGGGCCGCGCAGCGGTGCACGGCCGCGACCAGTTCGGCGCTCGCCGGGGCCCGGTCCGGATCGGCGGCCAGCACCACCGAGCCGGCCTGCTCGCACAGCTGGGCCAGTCCGCTGCCGGTCACCACGCTGAGCACGGCCCGGCCGTGCGAGACGGTCTCCTCGCGCTCGCCGGAGCGGGCCGCCGCCTCGGCGAAGTGCGTGATCCGGATCCGGTACGGCCGGCCCGCCTCGACACCCGCCTCCACGGCCGCGCCCGCGTCGTCCACGTGCACGTGGACGTTCCACAGGCCGTCGCCGCCGCCGATCACCAGCGAGTCGCCGAGCCGCCCCAGCCGCTCGCGCAGCCGCGGCAGCTGCCCGTCCTCGGCCTCCAGCAGGTAGATCACCTCGAACGCGGGGTGGCCCGGGCCCGGCGGACGCTCATGGCCCTCGCAGCCGGCCACCACCACGGGGTCCACCTCGCGCCGCAGCGCGACCGGCCCCATCGGCTGCTGCCCGGACACCGCGTCCACCAGCGCCCCCAGCACCGCGACCAGCCCCCGGCCGCCGGCGTCCACCACGCCCGCCTCCGCGAGCACCGTCAACTGGTCCGGGGTGAGCAGCAGCGCCTGCCGGGCCGCCCGGTACGCCTCCCGGGCCTGACCGGTCAGGCCCTGCGCGGCCTTCGCGGCGCCGGCGGCGGCCGCGGCGACGGTCAGCAGGGTGCCCTCGACCGGCTCCGCGACGGCCAGGTAGGCGGACCGCGCGCCGTTGTCGAGGGCCTCCCCCAGCTCCCCGCCCCCCGACAGCACCTCGGCGAGGCCGCGCAGCCACTGCGCCAGGATCACGCCGGAATTGCCCCGCGCCCCGATCAGCGCCCCGCGGGCCGCGGCGGTCGCCGCGGCGGCCAGCGCGGGCGGCTCCTCCTCGGCGAACAGCGCGTCCAGCGCCTCGGCGGCGGACTCCACGGTCAGATACAGGTTGGTGCCGGTGTCGCCGTCCGGAACCGGGTAGACGTTCAGTGCGTCGATCTCCTCGCGGGCCTGGCCGAGGGCTGCCAGCGCGAGCCGGCACCAAGTGCGGACGGCCGCGGCGTCGAGGGTGTCCAGCACCAAATCTCCTCCGGGTGAACGCCACGAGAACGCGACGGGACGCGGTGGCGAGGGCGATGCTGGCAGGTTATCGGCCCCTGCGACGCCACCGGCGGCACCCTCCGCTGCAGGTCGCGGGAACGATCACCCCGGCAATCGTGGTAGTTTCGTTGAGCGGGAGTCACCGTTGTATGCTCTCCCGGTTGCCTGGAACACTCCGGGCTGTTCAAGTTCCTGATCTGAAGTCTTGGAGTGACTCCTGTGGCTGCCAACTGCGACGTCTGCGGCAAGGGCCCGGGCTTCGGCAACAGCATCTCCCACTCGCACCGCCGTACCCCCCGTCGTTGGAACCCCAACATTCAGACGGTGCGCGCTGTGGTTGGGCGCACGCCGAAGCGGCTCAACGTCTGCACCTCGTGCATCAAGGCCGGTAAGGTCTCGCGCTGACGCGCAGACCGGTACGCCGGTCACCTTCTTGCTTGGTGAAAGCCGACCATGTCCCTTCGGGGATCATGGTCGGCTTTCGCTTTTTCTGCTTCAGGCTGCGAAACCAGGGGCTCGGGGAACGGCGCGGTCCTGTTGCCGGCGGTCGGAGACAGCGGTTGGCCATGGCTGCGGCGGGCCTCAGGACGGGGACCCGAAACGACGGAACCTCTTCGCGCCCCGTTGATCACCCGCAGACACGGCCCCGCCGTTCCCCGGGCCCCTGAGCTATCCTCTCGCCTGCCAGAAGTGGTCCACCGGCCCGATGCCGGAACCCAGTGCGAAGCCGTGCTCGATGGCGCCCGTCACATAGGCCTTGGCGTGGGCGACCGCGACCGGCATCGAATCCCCCTTGGCGAGTTGCGCGGCGATCGCGCTGGCGAGGGTGCAGCCGGTGCCGTGGGTGTGGCGGTTGTCGTGGCGGGGGGCCCGGTACCAGTGGGTCTCGCCGGTGGGGCCGAGGAGGAGATCGGCGGCTTCGCCTTCGAGGTGGCCGCCCTTGATGAGCGCCCAGCGGGGCCCGAGGTCGCGCAGCGCCTTCGCGGCGTCGAGCATCCGGCTCTCGTCGGTGACCTCCAGCCCGGTGAGTTGGGTCACCTCGTGCAGGTTGGGGGTGACCAGCGTGGCGACCGGCAGGAGCCGCTCGCGGACGGTGGTGACAGCCTCCGCGGCGAGCAGCGCGTCGCCGTGCTTGGAGACTCCGACGGGGTCGACGACCACGGGGGCGGGGGCGTCGGCGAGGAGCGCGGAGACGGTTTCGACGAGTTCGATCGAGGCCAGCATGCCGGTCTTGATCGCCTGGACGCCGATGTCGTCGACGACGCTGCGGTACTGGGCGCGGACGGCTTCGGCGGGCAGTTCCCAGTAGCCCTGGACGCCGAGCGAGTTCTGCGCGGTGACGGCGGTGATGACGCTCATGCCGTGGACGCCGAGGGCGAGCATCGCCTTGAGGTCGGCCTGGATCCCGGCACCGCCGCCGCTGTCGGAGCCGGCGACGGTGAGCACCCGGGGCGGGGCGGTGTTGGTGGTCATGTGCCCCAACCTACCGACCGGGGGAAACGCGTCAGAGCACGGCCTCGGATTCGATCCAGCGGTCCGGCGGGACGGTCTTGAGGCGGACGACGCCGTCGGCGATCGGGGTGAGGTGGATCTCGGTGTGGCGCAGGGCGGTGAAGTGTCCGAAGGCGCCCTGGTGGACGGCTTCGACGGCGTGCCAGCCGAAGCGGGTGGCGAGGACGCGGTCGAGCGCGGTCGGGGTGCCGCCGCGCTGGGTGTGGCCGAGGATGACCGGCCGGGCCTCCTTGCCGAGCAGGTTCTCCAGTTCGAGGGCGAGCCGGGTGCCGATGCCGCCGAAGGTCTGGTGGCCGAACCGGTCGACCTCGCCGTGTTCGAAGCGCAGGGTGCCGGGCAGCGGCTGCGCGCCTTCGGCGACGGCGATGATGGCGAACTTCTTGCCGCGCCGGAAGCGGTCCTCGATCATCCGGGCGACGGCCTCGATGTCGAAGGGCTTCTCGGGGACGAGGATGCCGTGCGCGCCGCCGGCCATGCCCGCGGTGAGGGTGATCCAGCCGGTGTGGCGGCCCATCAGCTCGACGACCATGACGCGCTGGTGGGACTCGGCGGTGGTCTTGAGGCGGTCGATGGCCTCGGTGGCGACGTGCACGGCAGTGTCGAAGCCGAAGGTGGCGTCGGTGGCTTCGATGTCGTTGTCGATGGTCTTGGGGACGCCGACCACCGGCAGCCCGGCGTCGCTGAAGAGTTTGGCGGCGGTCAGGGTGCCTTCGCCGCCGATCGCGATCAGGGCGTCGATGCCGAGCCGGGCGGCGAGTTCGGCGGAGTTCTCGACCGCCCAGCGGATCTTCTCGCGCTGCACCCGGGCGGAGCCGAGGATGGTGCCGCCGAGGGTGAGCAGGCCGGTGACGTCGTCGTGCGAGATCGGGCGGGCGCGGCTCTCGATCAGGCCGAGGAAGCCGTCCTCGATGCCGATGATCTCGTCGCCGTGCACGTCGGTGCCGCGGTGCACGACGGAGCGGATCACCGCGTTGAGTCCGGGGCAGTCGCCGCCGCTGGTGAGAACGCCGATGCGCATGGTGGCTGTGCTCTCCTGCTCCCGAGGGCACGGGACCCTCGCGTAGGTGGAGACCGGACCGCCGACGCCGCCGGTCCGCCCGACAGTCGCCACCCTACGCGTTGGAGACCGTACCGAGGGGTAACGGCGGGCGGGCTACTGCTCGGCGAAGTGGTCCCATCCCGCGGTGCGGTCCCAGGGGGCGCCGTCGACCGTGACCACGCCCCCGCGGCCGGCCCGGGCGGGGCGGACCACTTCGCCGATCTGCCGCCAGCGGGCCGGGAGTCCGACGCTCTTGGGGAAGGTCGCGACGATCGCGTGGTCCTCGCCGCCGGACAGCACCCACACCAGCGGGTCGACGCCGACGGCCTGGCCGATGTCGGCCATCTGCGCGGGGACGTCGAAGTCGGCGGCCCGCAGGTCGATGTCCACGCCGCTGGCCCGGGCGACGTGGCCGAGGTCGGCGACCAGCCCGTCGGAGACGTCGACCATGGCGGTGGCGCCGAGGTCGCTGGCGGCGGGGCCGGCGTGGTACGGCGGTTCGGGGCGGCGGTGCGCCTCGACGAAGGCCCGCGGGGAGCGGAAGCCGCGCTGGAGGACGGTCAGCCCGGCGGCGGACCAGCCGAGCCAGCCGGTGACGGCTACCACGTCGCCGACCTGGGCGCCGGAGCGGACCACGGGGCGGCGGCCCTGCAGGTCGCCGAGGGCGGTGATGGCCAGCGTGATGGCGTCGCCGCGGACCACGTCGCCGCCGACCACGGTGGCCCCGGCCACCTGGCACTCGTCGCGCAGGCCGTCCATCAGTTCGGTGGCCCAGGTGGTGGGCAGGTCGGCGGGGGCGACCAGGCCGAGCAGCAGGGCGGTGGGGACGGCGCCCATCGCGGCGATGTCGGCGAGGTTCTGCGCGGCGCACTTGCGGCCCACGTCGTACGCGGTGGACCAGTCGCGGCGGAAGTGCCGGCCCTCGATGAGCACGTCGGTGGTGGCCACCACCCGGCCGTCGGGGGCCTTGACCACCGCCGCGTCGTCACCGGGCCCGAGTTCCACCGCCGGCGTCATCGGCAGCCGTGCGGTCAGCTCCCGGATGAGCCCGAACTCGCCGAGCTCGCCCACGGTCCCCTGCATCAGCCCGTCCTCCCGAGTCCTTCACGTGATCCGTCTGGGGTGCGCCCCCCGCGCGGCAGCGTACGCCCTCCGAGGGTGCGAAGGTCTCCCCTGTGCCGCTGTCGCGCGGTAGCGTGGTGATCAGACTGCCGGTCAGCAACTCCCCTTACCCAGCCGCCTGGAGGTCCACCGTGGTGCAGGCGTACATCCTGATCCAGACCGAGGTGGGCAAGGCCACCGCGGTCGCCGAGTCCATTGCCAAGATCCCCGGAGTGCTCACCGCCGAGGATGTGACCGGTCCGTACGACGTGATCGTCCGCGCCGAGGCGGAGTCGATCGACGAGTTGGGCCGCCTGGTGGTGGCGAGGGTGCAGCAGGTGGAGGGCATCACGCGCACCCTGACCTGTCCGGTGGTTCGCCTGTAGGGGCGCTTACCATCGACGGGTGCCTCTCCGCGACCTCCTGAACCGCCTGCCCTCGCCGGTGCGCTGGCTCGCGCCCCCCGCCGCGCTGCTCGCCCTGACGGCGGGGCTGGTCGCTTCCTGGAGCGGCGAACCCGACGTCGCCCCGCCGACGCCGAGCGCCCAGGCCGCGCAGTACTGCCGGACCCTGGACGCGAAGCTGCCCGGCGAGGTGCTCGGCCACCCGCGCAAGGACCCGTCGCCCGCCTCGCCGTACACGGCGGCCTGGGCGTCCTCCCCGCGCACGGTGCTGACCTGCGGCGGGGACCGGCCCGACTACCTGAACGACACCCTGCGCAAGGGCCCGTGCGTCGACGAGGTCGGCTGGGGCATGAGCGAGGACGGGAGGGGCGGGTACTTCTTCGCCACCGGGCTGCGCCTCGCGTACGTCGAGGTGCACGTCCCGGCGGGCGCGTACCCGAACTACGCGGACCCGCTCTCGTCGTTCTCGCCCGCCATCCGGGCGGCCGTCCCGCGGATCGACGGGACGGCCGACTCGGACTGCCTGGACGGCAACTCCTAGCGCAGGCCCGTGGAGCGGCGCAGCGCGGCGGCCAGCAGGCGGTCGATCAGCTCGGCGTAGGGCACGCCGGTGGCCTCCCACATCTTGGGGTAGGCGGAGATCGGCGTGAAGCCGGGCATGGTGTTGATCTCGTTGACCATCCACCGGCCGTCGTTCAGCAGGAAGAAGTCGACCCGGGCCAGGCCCTCGCAGCCGAGGCCCTCGAACACCTCGACGGCCTGCCGCTGGAGTTCGGTGCGCTCCGCGTCGGTGAGCTTCGCCGGGATCTCGACCTCGGAGGAGTCGATGTACTTGGCCTCGAAGTCGTAGAACTCGAAGTCGGCGTCGACCAGCACCTCGGCGGGCACCGAGGCGCGCGGGCCGTCCTCGAACTCCAGCACGCCGCACTCGATCTCGCGGCCCTCGACGCCCTTCTCCACGATCACCTTCGGGTCGTGGCGGCGGGCCTCGTCGATCGCGGCGTCCAGGTCGGCGAGGTCCTTGACCTTGGTGATGCCGATCGAGGAGCCGGCCCGGCAGGGCTTGACGAACAGCGGCAGGCCGAGCCCGGCGATCCGCTCGCGGGCGGCGGCCCGGCCGGTCTCGGACTGCCACTCGCGCGGCTTGACCACCGTGTACTCGCCCGCGTACAGGCCGAGCGACTCGATGATCCGCTTGGTGAACTCCTTGTCCATGCCGACCGAGCTGGCCAGCACGCCGGAGCCGACGTACGGCACCCCGGAGAGCTCCAGCAGGCCCTGCAGGGTGCCGTCCTCGCCCCAGGGGCCGTGCAGCAGCGGCAGCACCACGTCGACCTCGCCGAGCACCTTGGGGGCGGCTCCGGGCTCGGTCCAGACCACGTCGCGGTTGCCGGGCGCGAGCGGCAGCGCGACCTGGCCCTCGGCGGACTCGGCCACCTGGTCGACGTCGGGCATCCGGCCGTCGGTGATCGCCATCCGGGCGGGTTCGTCGCCGACCAGGGCCCAGCGGCCCTCGTGGGTGATGCCGATCGGCAGCACCTCGTACTTGCTGCGGTCGATCGAGCGCAGCACGCTGGCGGCGGTGACCACGGACACGCCGTGCTCGGAGCTCCGGCCGCCGAAGACGATCGCGACGCGCGGCTTGGCCGACTGGTTCGGGGAGGTCTGTTCGATGCTCATATCGGCTTTGAGACTACCGTCCGATTCCGGTCACCGGCGTTCCGGCTTGGCCGAACGGGCCATCAGCCCCTTCAGCACTTCCTGGGTCGGCCGGCCGTTGTGCACCACGTCGACCACGGCTTCGACGATCGGCATCTCCACGCCGTTGCGCCGGGCCAGGTCGAGCACCGACTCGCAGGACTTCACGCCCTCCGCGGTCTGGCTGGTCGCCGCGATGGTCTCGGCGACCGTCATGCCGCGGCCCAGGTTGGTGCCGAAGGTGTTGTTCCGGGACAGCGGCGAGGAGCAGGTCGCCACCAGGTCGCCCATGCCCGCCAGGCCCGCGAAGGTGTGCGCGTCGGCGCCGAGGCGCAGGCCCAGCCGGGTGGTCTCGGCCAGCCCGCGGGTGATCAGGGTGGCCTTGGTGTTGTCGCCCAGGCCCATGCCGTTGGCCATGCCGACCGCCAGGCCGATCACGTTCTTCACCGCGCCGCCGAGCTCGCAGCCCACCACGTCGGTGTTGGTGTACGGGCGGAAGTACGGGGTGTGGCAGGCCTTCTGGAAGCGCTTGGCGACGTCCTCGTCGGTGCAGGCGACCACCGTGGCGGCGGGCTGCCGGTTGGCGATCTCGCCGGCCAGGTTGGGGCCGGACACCACCACGACGCGCTCGGGGCCGACCTGCGCGACCTCCGCGATCACCTCGCTCATCCGCTTCGCGGTGCCGAGTTCGATGCCCTTCATCAGGCTGACCAGCACGGTGTCCGGGGCCAGCATCGGCGCCCAGTGCGCGAGGTTGTCGCGCAGCGTCTGGGACGGCACCGACAGCACCGCGAAGTCGGCGCCGGCCAGTGCGGCGGCTGCGTCGGTGGTCGCCCGGATCGACCGGGGAAGCGTCAGACCCGGCAGGTAGTCCCGGTTGACGTGCTCCTTGTTGATGGCGTCGGCGAGTTCCTGCCGGCGGCCCCACAGGGTCACCTCGCAGCCGGCGTCGGCCAGGATCATCGCGAAGGCGGTGCCCCAGGAGCCCGTCCCCATCACGGCGCAGCGAGTCACCGGCCACCCTCCTCGGCGGCGCGCTCACGCTTGGCCTCGGCAGCCGTGGCACGGTCCTTGGCGGCCTTGCGCATGTCGTAGCGCTCGGCAGGGGCCTGCTCGCCGCGGATTCCCTCCAGCACGGCGGTGATCGCCGCCATGATGTCGTCGGTGGCGTCGCGCAGCACCTGGGCGGTGATCTCCTGGCCCTGGTACTTGCTCAGGTCCACCGCCGGACCGGCCGCGACCGTCACCTTGTGCCGCGGGAACAGGTGGTACTTGCCCTTTCCGCCCTTCCCGTACGGCGGGATGATCTCCTGCGCGCCCCAGTGCGCGACCGGGATCACGGGCGCGCCCGTCATCAGCGCGACCCGGGCGGCGCCGCTCTTGCCGGTCATCGGCCACATGTCCGGATCCCGGGTGAGCGTGCCCTCCGGGTAGAACTGCACGCACTGGCCGCCCTTGACCGCGTCGATCGCGGCCCGGAACGCGTCGGCGGCGTCGGTGGAATCCCGGAACACCGGGATCTGGCCGGTCTTGCGCAGCATGAATCCGATGAACGGCACTTGGAACAGCGAGGACTTGCCGAGTATCCGGGGCGGGCGGCCCGAGTTGTACTGCCAGTGCCCGTAGAACACCGGGTCGATCACCGAGTTGTGGTTCACCACGGCGATGAACCCGCCCTTCTCGGGCAGGTGCTCCCAGCCTCGCCAGTCCGTTGTCGCCAAGGCGTTCGTCACCGGCTTAACGAGCGCTGCCGCCAGGCGGTACCAGATCCCGTAGTCGGCGTTTCCGAACCTGGCGTTAGAGCGGCGGGCCACCCCAGCTCCTCCTCTTTCGCGCGGCGTCCCGCCCGGGCGGTGCCGCTGGTCTCTCTCTCCCTCGCCGGGGGCCGGGCAGCGGCTCCGAGGCGCCGACCAGTCTCACCCGCGAGGGAAGTCCGTGTCGAGCAGCCACCACCGCCACCGGCCGACCAGTGCCCCGCCGACGGCCCGAACACCCCGGAACCGCTGGCCAGGCCTCCCCGGCCGACGTCACAATGACGCCGATGACAGAGGACACCGTACGCCCAGCCACCGTCCGCCCGTCCGCCCCGGGGCCGGGCCCGGACGGTGCGGCTCCGCGGCTCGGCTGGACCCTGGTCGTCCCGGTCAAGCCGCTGGCCGAGGCCAAGAGCCGGCTCGCCGCGCTGGGTGCGCTACGGCCCCGGCTGGCCCTCGCCTTCGCGCTCGACACCGTCGCCGCGGCGCTCGCCTGCCCGACGGTCGAACGGGTGTTGGTGGTGGGACGGGATCCGCGCGCCACCGGTGCGCTGCGCGCGCTGGGGGCGACCGTCCTCGACGACGAACCCGGCGACGGGCTCAACCCGGCGCTCTCGCACGGCAGTGGCGCGGCGCACCGGCTGCACCCGCACTCCCCCGTCGCCACCCTCTCCGCGGACCTGCCGGCGCTGCGGCCCGCCGAGCTCGCCCGCGTCCTCGCCGCCGCGCTCCCGCACGGCCGGGCCTTCCTCGCGGACACCCCCGGCACCGGGACCGTCCTGCTGGCCGGCCCGCCCGGCGTCCCGCTGCGGCCGGCCTTCGGGCCCGGCTCCCGGCGACGCCACGCGGCCGGCGGGGCGGCCGAACTCCGGCTCCCCGACGTGCCGTCCGTCCGGCGCGACGTCGACACCCCCGAGGACCTGGCCGACGCCCTCCGACTCGGCCTCGGCCCGGCCACCGGCGCCCTGCTCCGAAGCTCTATGCTGCTTCCCATGCAGGCCACCGCGTTCACCTTCGACCCCACGACCCGCTCCGGCTCGGTCCTGCTCGACGACGGCACTCCCGTCCCCTTCGACGCCCCGGCCTTCGACGCCGGCGGCCTGCGGCTCCTCCGCCCCGGCCAGCGCCTGCGCATCCGCACCACCGGCGAGGGCGCCGCCCGGCGCGTCACCTTCCTCACCCTCCCCACCTTCCCGGACCCCGAGTCCGCCTGACGCTCCGTCGGGAATCGCCGGGCGGACCGGGCTTCGGACCGATCCACGGGCGAGGTGCGCCTCCGGGCGGGCTACGCCGCCGACGTGCGCAGGCAGAGCGCCATGACGGCCGGGGTGTTGAGCAACTCCAGGCGCCTCGGGGCGACTTGCAGCGGACCCGCGGCGGTGGGGACCACCCGGATCAGCCGGGTCTGGCCGAGCAGGACGAAGCTCAGCAGCAGGTGGCCGTCCCGGAGCAGGAAGCTCTCGGTGCGCTGCGCGGCGCCCGGCCCGAAGAAGTAGCGGTAGGCCTCGTACTGCGTCCAACCGAGCGGAAGCGTCCGGAGGGTGCCCCAGAGCGAGGCGAGCGCGTCGGCGAGGGAGAGGAACGAGGCCGATTCGGTGATGCCTTCGATGCTGACGGCGTATCCGGACTGCTGGCCCTTCACGGCGGCTCCTGTGGCGGGTCGAGTTCGGCCCAGACGGTGTGGGACCGGGCGGTGTGGCGATGGCCGTAGCGGTCGGCCTCGGTGAGGACGTCGAGGAGCACCAGGTGGACCTCGGCGTCCGGGTTTCCGGGGAGGGTGGCTTCGATCCGGTGGCCGCCGCCGGGGAGGCGGCGGATCCGGGCTTCGGCTCCGGTGGCGGCGGCGAGCCTGGAGGCAAGGTCGAACACCCTGGTGGTTCGCACGCCACGCCCTCTCCCCCGAAGTCGGCCGATCACGCAAAGTGAATCTAAGCCATTAGATTCCACCTGATGCATTAGATTGTCAAGCTGAATCACCCGTCCTGCCGCAATCCGGCAGGTCTCGCCTTCCGCCGGGAGATGCCAGATGCCCTCACAGGACCCGCCGTACCTCCGCATCGCGGACCACCTGCGCCGCCGGGTGGCGGACGGCGAGTGGGCGATCGGCGAGCGGCTGCCGTCCCGTGCGCAGCTGGCCGTGAACTACGGCGTGGGCGCCAACGTGCTCCAGCGGGCGCAGGAAGTCCTCATCGCCGAAGGCCTGTTGGAGGGCCGGGCGGGTTCGGGGACGTATCTGCGCGAGCCGGTGGAGCGGCGTCCGATGCGGCGCGCCCGGACGGTCGACGCGTTTCCCCGCCTCCGCTGTGCCGAACGGGAGTTGGGACGCGCACAGCGAGGCCCGGGTGGAGCCGCCGCCCGCGGTCGCGCGCCGACTGGGCATCGAGCCGGGCGAGTTGACGGTCCACACCCGCTACGAGTTCATGCTGGAGCACAAGCCGGTCCAACTCGCCGAGTCCTGGGAGCCGATGGCGATCACCGACGGAACTCCCATCCTGCTGCCGGACTTGGGGCCGCTGAGCGGGCGGGGAGTGGTGGAGCGGATGGCCTCGATCGGGGTCCGGGTGGTGCGCGCCGAGGAACGGCCGCGTCCCGGGCGGGCGACGCCGGAGCAGGCGAATCTGCTGGGGATCGGCGCGGGCGATCCCGTGATGCTGGTCGAGCGGACGTATCTGGACGACTCCGGCCGACCGGTGGAGACCGCGGATCTGGTGATTCCGGATTCCCGCTGGGAGATCATCTACGAGCTGCCGGTGGAACAGCCGGAGTAATTCCGTCCGGCCCGGCGCATTTCCCGACCGGCCGCGACCGCTCGGCCGCGACCCGTCGACGGGTGCCCGAACGATCCGTCCCCCGGACGCGAAAAGGCCGCGACGGCCCCGGTCCGGGGCCTCCGGAGGTCCGGGTTCCCTGGCGTGGGGCCGTCACGGCCTGGCCGCCCCGGCGCCGGCTGATCCGGCACCGGGCTCGGTGCGACTACTTGGCGGTGGACTTGCGCGCCGTGGTCTTGCGCGCGGTGGTCTTCTTCGCCGGAGCGGTCTTCTTGGCGGCGGCGGCCTTCTTGGTGGCGGCCGCGGTGGTGGTCTTCTTCGCCGCGGTGGTCTTGGCGGTGGTGGCCTTCTTGACCGCGGTGGTCTTCTTCGCCGCCGTGGTGGCCGTCTTCTTGGCCGCGGTGGTGGCCGTCTTCTTCGCAGCGGTCTTCTTGGTCGCCGGGGCGGCGGCAGCGGCGGCGCGCTTGGTGGCAGCGCGCTTGGCGGCCGGGGTGGCGGCCACACCGGACTTGCCCGGGGTCAGCGAGCCCTTGGGCGCCTTCTTCACGGACGGGCCGTCCTTCGGCAGCTTCTTGCTGCCGGAGACGAGGTCCTTGAAGCCCTGGCCCGGGCGGAACCGCGGCACCGCGGTCTTCTTGACCTTGACCCGCTCACCCGTCTGCGGGTTGCGGGCGAAGCGCGCCGAGCGCTCCACCTTCTCGAAGGTGCCGAAGCCGGTGACCGACACCCGGTCACCCGCCACGACGGCACGCACCATGGTGTCGAGCACTGCGTCGACGGCCTCTGCGGCAGCCTTGCGACCGCCCAGCTGCTCGGCCACCGCTTCGACAAGCTGAGCCTTGTTCACGTCTTCCCCTTCGGAAACGGGCGCCGGATGATTCCATCCGTTCTTTTCGCACGTTAGGTATGTATCTGCGGACTTTCAATTACCAAACGCGTGAATCACCCTAGTGTCGCAACGTATTTGCGCATGGAGGTGCTCACCGGGGCGGCATCCGCCCCTCGTCGAGGTCCTGCACAAAGCGACTCAACCGCCGTGCCGCCTCCGGGAGATCACGCTTGGCGGTCTCGGTGACGATCAGCAGTTGTCGGGTGAGAGCGGTCTTTGCGTCCGTCGACACGTTCAGCGCGTGAACGCGGGCGTGGGCTTGCTTCAACCGCTCGGCCACCAGTGCGTGGAGCAGGGTGACTTCCGAGTCGGCAGCACTGTCCCGACCCTCCGCGAACGCGGGTTCGCCACCCGGGTACGGCGGTTCGGGGTTGTGGTGCATGCAACGATTGTGCCATCTGTACGCAGTTGCGCTGAACCAGGGTCTATTCACGGCTGACGAACTCCCCTGCGAACAACGAAGACCCGCCCCGGAGGGGGGCGGGTCTTGTTGTCGGACCGTCAGAATGCCGTCACTCAGACGACCGGGAGGGTACGCGGCTTGTAGGCCGGGCGCTTCGCTTCGAACGCGGCGACATCGGCCTCGTTCTGCAGCGTGATGCTGATGTCGTCCAGGCCGTTCAGCAGCCGCCAGCGAACGTTGTCGTCCAGCTCGAACGGAGCGGTGATGTTCTCCGCCCGGACCTCGCGGGCCTCCAGGTCGACGGTGATCTCCGCGGTCGGGTCGGCCTCCGTCAACTCCCAGAGCCGTTCCACGGTCTCCTGCGGCAGGACCACCGTCAGCAGGCCGTTCTTCAGCGAGTTGCCGCGGAAGATGTCGGCGAACCGGGAGGAGACGACGGCCTGGAAACCGTAGTTCTGCAGCGCCCAGACGGCGTGCTCACGGGACGAGCCGGTGCCGAACTCGGGGCCGGCCACCAGCACCGTGGCGCCCCGGCGCTCGGGGCGGTTGAGGACGAACTCCTCGTCCTTGCGCCAGGCCTCGAACAGGCCGTCCTCGAAGCCGGAGCGGGTGACCTTCTTCAGCCAGTGCGCCGGGATGATCTGGTCGGTGTCCACGTTCGAGCGGCGCAGCGGGACGGCCCGGCCGGTGTGGGTGGTGAACTTCTCCATGGCTCAGGCCTCCACGGCGACGTTGTTCGAGAGGTCGGAAGGTGCGGCCAGGCGGCCCAGCAGCGCGGTGGCGGCGGCGACCTGCGGCGACACCAGGTGGGTGCGACCGCCCTTGCCCTGGCGGCCCTCGAAGTTGCGGTTCGAGGTGGACGCGCAGCGCTCGCCCGGGGCCAGCTGGTCGGGGTTCATGCCCAGGCACATCGAGCAGCCGGCGTGCCGCCACTCAGCTCCAGCGGCGGTGAACACCTTGTCCAGGCCTTCCTCCACGGCCTGCAGGGCGACCCGGACCGAGCCCGGAACCACCAGCATGCGCACGCTGTCGGCGATCTGACGGCCCTCCAGCACCGCGGCGGCGGCGCGCAGGTCCTCGATCCGGCCGTTGGTGCAGGAGCCGACGAACACGGCGTCGACCTTGACCTCGCGCAGCGGGGTGCCGGCCTCCAGGCCCATGTACTTCAGGGCGTTCTCGGCGGCGGTCCGCTCCTGCGGGTCCTCGAAGTCGGCCGGGTTCGGCACGTTGGCGCCCAGCGGCGCGCCCTGGCCCGGGTTGGTGCCCCAGGTGACGAACGGGGTCAGCTCGGCGGCGTCGATGAACACCTCGGCGTCGAACACCGCGTCCTCGTCGGTGGCCAGGGTCTCCCAGTAGGCGACCGCGGCGTCCCAGTCCGCGCCCTGCGGGGCGTGCGGGCGGCCCTGCAGGTAGTCGAAGGTGGTGCGGTCCGGGGCGATCATGCCGGCCCGGGCGCCCGCCTCGATGGACATGTTGCAGATCGTCATCCGGGCCTCCATGGAGAGGCCGCGGATCGCCGAGCCGCGGTACTCCAGGACGTAGCCCTGGCCGCCGCCGGTGCCGATCTTGGTGATCACGGCCAGGATCAGGTCCTTGGCGGTGACGCCCTCGGGCAGGTCGCCCTCGACGGTGATCGCCATGGTCCGGAACGGGGCCAGCGGCAGGGTCTGGGTCGCCAGCACGTGCTCGACCTGGCTGGTGCCGATGCCGAACGCCAGTGCGCCGAAAGCACCATGGGTGGAGGTGTGGGAGTCGCCGCACACCACCGTCATGCCCGGCTGGGTCAGGCCCAGCTGCGGGCCGACCACGTGCACCACGCCCTGCTCGACGTCGCCCAGCGAGTGGATGCGCACGCCGAACTCCTCGGCGTTCCGGCGCAGCGTCTCCAGCTGGACCCGGGAGACCGGGTCGGCGATCGGCTTGTCGATGTCCAGGGTCGGGGTGTTGTGGTCCTCGGTGGCGATCGTCAGATCGGTGCGGCGCACCTGGCGGCCGGCCAGCCGGAGCCCGTCGAACGCCTGCGGGCTGGTCACCTCGTGCAGCAGGTGCAGGTCGATGTAGAGCAGGTCGGGCTCGCCCTCGGCGCGCCGGACGACGTGGTCGTCCCAGACCTTCTCTGCGAGTGTCCGTCCCATCGGATTCCCTCCAGCCGGCCGCTCTGCCGGCCTTCTCGTGATCGTCGAGGTCTTGTCCCGTGCCGCCCTGTGAGGCTTGCTCGGCATCGTGACCTGCACGCCGGACCGTCCAGCATGCGGACACCGGGGTGACGGCTCCGCGCTGGGTGTTCTCCCGGGCTGCTGACTCCAGAGTGGCGGTTTTCTCGGAAGATTGAACTTGCGTCTCGCTGATTGAGACTGCAGTATCGAGACATGGACAACACTAGCGGCGTCGGCGTTCTCGACAAGGCCGCTCTGGTGCTGAGCGCACTGGAGTCGGGCCCCGCCACGTTGGCGGGGCTGGTCGCCGCCACCGGTCTGGCCCGGCCCACCGCCCACCGACTCGCCGTCGCACTCGAACACCACCGCCTGGTCACCAGGGACATGCAGGGCCGCTTCATTCTCGGCCCCCGACTCGCCGAACTCTCCGCCGCCGCAGGCGAGGACCGTCTCCTCGCCGCCGCCGGCCCGGTGCTCACGCACCTGCGGGACGTCACCGGTGAGAGCGCCCAGTTGTACCGCCGCCAGGGCGAGATGCGCATCTGCGTGGCCGCCGCCGAACGCCTGTCGGGCCTGCGCGACACCGTGCCGGTCGGCTCCACGCTCCCGATGAAGGCCGGCTCCGCCGCCCAGGTCCTGCTCGCCTGGGAGGAGCCCGAGCGCCTCCACCGCGGGCTCCAGGGCGCCCGGTTCACCGCCACCGCGCTCAGCGGCGTCCGCCGCCGCGGCTGGGCCCAGTCCATCGGCGAACGCGAGCCCGGCGTCGCCTCGGTCTCCGCCCCCGTCCGCGGCCCCTCCAACCGCGTCGTCGCCGCGGTCTCCGTCTCCGGCCCGATCGAACGCCTCACCCGCCACCCCGGTCGCCTCCACGCCCAGGCCATCATCGAGGCCGCCAACCGCCTCACCGAGGCCCTCCGTCGCAGCTGACTTCACAACCCCCCAACGCTTCGCCCGCCCCCGGCACCCGTGCCGGGGGCGGGCGCGTTTTCACGGGAGACAGCAGAGGGAGGCACCGGACACGATGACCGAGGAGCCGGGGAGCCCTGCGAGCCGGATGCGGCGAGGGCGGGCGGGGCGCCCGGTGCCGGCCCGGCCGACCGGTGCCCGCGGGGTGGTGGGCCGGGAACGCAAAAAAAGCCCCGGTTTCCCGGAGCTTGATTTTCTGAGTGTTTGGCTGGGGTACCAGGACTCGAACCTAGACTAAATGAACCAGAATCACTCGTGCTGCCAATTACACCATACCCCAAAAGTACCCCCGACCGGATTCGAACCGGCGCTACCGCCTTGAGAGGGCGGCGTGCTAGGCCGCTACACAACGGGGGCCCTAGCTTGAATGAGTACCCCCGACCGGATTCGAACCGGCGCTACCGCCTTGAGAGGGCGGCGTGCTAGGCCGCTACACAACGGGGGCTTGTCTCATTCATTCTGCAATTGTCAAGAATTGCGTACCCCCGACCGGATTCGAACCGGCGCTACCGCCTTGAGAGGGCGGCGTGCTAGGCCGCTACACAACGGGGGCTTGCGTCACTTGCGTGCTGCGCTGGGGTACCAGGACTCGAACCTAGACTAACTGAACCAGAATCAGTCGTGCTGCCAATTACACCATACCCCACCAGAGTTCAACCCCTGCGGAGGGTCTTCCTCGGTGTCTTGCGCCTCCCTGCCCGGGCGGCGCAGAAAGAACATTACCCGACGCCCCGCCCGGCTCCAAAATCGATAACTGCAGGCAGTGCCCCGGACACCTGCGGGCCAGGTCAGCGACCTGGCCCGCAGGGGCGCCGGAGGCGGCCCCGGGGGGCCGCCGGGGGCCTCAGGAGGCCGGGAGCAGCTCCAGGGCGGCGAGCAGGCGGCGCAGCGTCTCCTCGCGGCCCAGCAGCTCCATGGACTCGAACAGCGGCGGGGAGACCCGACGGCCGGTCACCGCGACGCGGAGCGGGGTGAAGGCGAACTTGGGCTTGATGCCGAGGCCGTCGACCAGGGCCTCGCGCAGCGCGGCCTGGATCGGGTCGGGGGTGAAGTCCGTCAGTTCGGTGAGCGCCTTGACGGAGGCTTCGATCACGGGGCGGGCGTCGGCGGTGAGCACCTTCGCGGCGTCCTCCGGGTCGACCGCGAAGTCGGCGGGGGCGACGAACAGGAAGCCGGCCATGGCGACGATCTCGGAGAGGACGACCATCCGCTCCTGGGTGAGCGGCGCGACCTTGCCGAGCAGGTCGAGCTGCTCGGCGGTCGGCTCCGCCGGGAGCAGCCCGGCGGCCTGGAGGTAGGGCACCAGGCGCTGGACGAACTCCTCGGGGGCGAGCCGGCGGACGTGCTCGGCGTTGATGTGCTCGGCCTTCTTGAGGTCGAAGCGCGCCGGGTTGCCGTTGACGTCGTCGATGTCGAACGCGGCGACCATCTCGTCGATGTCGAAGATGTCGCGGTCGTCGGAGAGCGACCAGCCCAGCAGGGCCAGGTAGTTGAGCAGGCCCTCGGGGAGGAAGCCGCGCTCGCGGTACAGGTTGAGCGAGGCCTGCGGGTCGCGCTTGGAGAGCTTCTTGTTGCCCTCGCCCATCACGTACGGCAGGTGGCCGAAGCGCGGGGTGGTGCCGTTGCCGACGCCGATGTCCGCGAGGGCCGCGTAGAGGGCGATCTGACGGGGCGTCGAGGACAGCAGGTCCTCGCCGCGGAGCACGTGGGTGATCTCCATCAGGGCGTCGTCGACCGGGTTGACCAGGGTGTACAGCGGGGCGCCGTTGGCCCGGACGATGCCGTAGTCGGGGACGTCCTTCGGGTCGAAGGAGATCGGGCCGCGGACCAGGTCGTCGAAGGTGAGGGTGGTGTCGGGCATCCGGAAGCGGAGGATCGACGGGCGGCCCTCCTGCTCGTAGACCGCGATCTGGTCGGCCGTCAGGTCGCGGCAGTGGCCGTCGTAGCCGGAGGGCTTGCCGGCGGCGCGGGCGGCCTCGCGGCGGGCGTCCAGCTCCTCGGTGGTGCAGTAGCAGGGGTAGGCGTGGCCGGCGGCGCGCAGGCGCTCGGCGACGTCCGCGTAGATGTCCATCCGCTGCGACTGGCGGTAGGGGGCGTGCGGGCCGCCGATCTCCGGGCCCTCGTCCCAGTCGAAGCCGAGCCAGCGCATGGCGTCGAGCAGCTGGTTGTAGGACTCCTCGGAGTCGCGGGCGGCGTCGGTGTCCTCGATCCGGAACACCAGGGTGCCGCCGTTGTGGCGGGCGTAGGCCCAGTTGAAGAGCGCCGTGCGGACCAGGCCGACGTGCGGGTTTCCGGTCGGGGACGGGCAGAAGCGGACCCGGACGTCGGGGTTCTTGTCAGCCACGGTTACTGCATCCTTCATCGCTTGACGACCTTGTTGGCGAGGGTGCCGATGCCTTCGACGGAGACGGCGACCTCGTCGCCGATGTTCAGGGGGCCGACACCCGCGGGGGTGCCGGTGAGGATGACGTCGCCCGGGAGCAGGGTCATCGCTTCGGAGATGTGCGCGACCAGTTCGGCGACCGAGCGGGCCATCTGGGAGGTGCGGCCGGCTTGGCGCAGCTCCCCGTTGACGGTGCAGGTGACGGCGAGGTCGGCGGGGTCGAGGTCGGTCTCGATCCACGGGCCGAGCGGGCAGGAGGTGTCGAAGCCCTTGGCGCGGGCCCACTGGCCCTCGCGCTGCTGCACGTCGCGGGCGGTGACGTCGTTGGCGCAGGTGTAGCCGAAGATCACTTCGGGGACCCGGTCGAGCGGCACTTCGCGGCACATCCGGCCGATCACCACGGCGAGTTCGGCCTCGTACTGGACGTCCGAGGAGAACGGCGGGTAGGCGATGGACTCGGTGGGGCCGATGACGGCGGTGGAGGGCTTGAAGAAGGTCAGCGGCACGGCCGGGACCTCGTTGCCCAGCTCGGCGGCGTGATCGGCGTAGTTGCGGCCGACCGCCACGATCTTGCTGGGCAGCATCGGGGCCAGCAGCCGGACGTCCTGCAGCCGGTGGGTCTCCCCGGTCGGCTGGGGGGCGCCGAAGGGGTGGCCGGCGAGGGTGTGCACCACCAGCGAGTCGGGTTGCGCGGCGTCCCCCTCGATGATGCCGAAGGAGACCGAGCCCGCCGCGGGGCTCCCTTCACGGACGGAGAACCTGGCGATACGCACAGCCCTGCAACCTCTCGGTTCGTCGGCCGCCCGGACGCTCCCGGGCGGTTGCCGAGCCCGCAGTGCCGGGCCCGGCTGTACCACCAGGTTATCGGCGCGGGGGTCAGCCCTGCGGCAGGCGGGGGGCCGGTGCCGCCATCAGGACGGTGCGGCGCGGGTTGGCGGTCACGGTGGGCAGCGCGGCGGCGTACTGGGGGGCCGTGCGCTCGGCGGCGAAGCCGGGCAGCTGGGAGAAGTCCGCGACGGAGGCCAGGGTGGTGCGGCGCGGGTTGGCCGTGGAACGGGTGGCCTTCGTGGTCGTCTCGGACATTTGCTCAGCACCTTGTTTCGCTCGAACGGACTTTTGCGCGGACCCGCCGCTGGGCAGGCTCCGGTCAACCCTGCCAGGTTAGGGAGCCCATTCCACAGTGGCCGTGACCAAAGCTATACATCCGGCTGTGAGGTTGCTCACAATTTCCGGTTCAAAGGGCGTGGAAGTGACGATTCCGGACCAATGGAAAAAACCGCTATTGGGGATATCCCGGACATTTGCCGCACAAACTGATCTTCCTCTTAGTTGACATGACTACGGCGAGTGTCCGAAAAGGACCGTATTCCGAGCCCGAAGCACCACGGAACGTGAGTCGCCGCACGCGGTGGGTAGCCCTGGACACCGTGTCGTAACGGCCCTTGTTGGACTTCCCCCGCTGTGCTGGAATGCCACGGAAAAACTCGACACCGCCCTCTCTCCGCCCGGCGGGGAAGGGCGCCCGGTCCAGAGGTTGCGACGCCAGTGCAGGGACGTTTCAAGAGGGGCAACGGCGCCGCGGGTGACCCGGAGTCGCGGGAGCCCATGGCCGGCCCCCACCAGGCGGCACCGTCGCCTGGCCAGGGCGAGCGGCCGTTCGGCGCCCCCGCCGAGGTTGCCGCCGACAGCAGTGCCCCGGGCGCCGCGAGTGCGCCCCAACCGGAGGGCGGTAGCGCGCCGGCCGACAAGCAGAGCCGCCGTTCCAGACTGCGCGGCACGCTGAACCGCCGCCGTGCCACCGGCATGAGCCGCTTCGCCATGCGCAACTGGCGAATCCGCACCCGCCTGATCGCACTGCTGTTCCTGCCCGTGGTGGTCGCCCTGGTGCTGGGCGGTCTGCGCGTGCAGACCTCGATGGAGAACTCCCGCCAGCTGTCGCAGATGAGCGACCTGGCCGAACTGGCCCGCAACGCCACCGCACTGGCCAACGCCCTGCAGTACGAGCGCGACGTCTCGGCCGGCCCGCTGGCCGCCGGCGGCAGCGCCGACAGCGACCCCGAGATCTCCGACGCGTACAAGCAGACCAACACGCTGTCGAAGACCTTCAACGCCAGCGCCGACAAGTTCGACAACCTCGACCTGGCCGGTTCCAAGACCCTGCTGCTGCAGGTCCGCAAGGACCTCAACACGCTGCCCCGGGCCCGTACCGGCGCGTTCAAGAGCCCCGAGAACATCCAGGCCACGATCACCAACTACGACGTGATCATCAAGGACCTGATCGGCGCCACCCAGGACATCGCGATCACCTCGAACTCGACCGAGCTGATCAAGACCACCCGTGCGCTGTACCAGTTCTCCACGGCCAAGGAGTACACCTCGATGCAGCGCGCGCTGATCAGCGCCGCGCTCGCGAACCCCGGCGGCCCGTCGATGTCGGCCTCCGACGAGACCTTCGGCGTCCGACTGATGAGCTCCGAGGACAACGCGCTCGCCAACTTCACCGCCATCTACGGCGAGAGCGAGGCCCGCGCGCTGCGCGCCGCGATGAGCTACAACCAGGTCGTCGCCGAGGCCGACCGGTTCTCCAAGGCCGCGCTGAACACCAACGGCATCCGGCAGGCCGACAACCCGTCCTACAAGGACTGGTTCGACAAGTCGACCGCCAAGGTCAACGCCGAGAAGACCATCGAGAACAACCTGCTCAACGTCCTCGACGGCAAGGCCCAGGCGCTGCAGTCGGACATCGACACCGAGTCCGTCATCAACGCCGCCGTGGTCGCCCTGGTGCTCGTCGTCGCCATCGCCGGCGCCGCCCTGGTGGCCCGCTCGATGGTGCGCTCGCTGACCCGGCTGCAGGCCGCCGCCGAGGACGTCGCCGAACGCCGTCTGCCGGAACTGGTCAAGACGCTCTCCGAGAGCGACCCGCACGACGTCGACGTCACCGTCGAGCCGGTCGGCGTCGACTCCGCCGACGAGATCGGCCACGTGGCGCACGCCTTCGACATGGTGCACCGCGAGGCGGTCCGACTGGCCGCCGAGCAGGCGCTGCTGCGAGGCAACATCAACGCGATGTTCACCAACCTGTCGCGCCGCAGCCAGGGCCTGATCCAGCGCCAGCTGTCGCTGATCTCCGAGCTGGAGAGCCGCGAGGCCGACCCGGACCAGCTGGCCTCGCTGTTCAAGCTCGACCACCTCGCCACCCGTATGCGCCGCAACGGCGAGAACCTCCTCGTCCTCGCGGGCGAGGACCCCGGTCGCCGGTGGACCCGCCCCGTCCCGCTGGTCGACGTGCTCCGCGCCGCCGCCTCCGAGGTGGAGCAGTACGAGCGCATCGAACTCGCCTCGGTGCCCACCGCCGAGGTCGCCGGCCGCGTCGTCAACGACCTCGTCCACCTGCTCGCCGAGCTGCTGGAGAACGCCACCTCGTTCTCCTCCCCGCAGACCCGGGTCCGGGTCACCGGTCACGCCCTGCCCGACGGCCGGGTGCTGATCGAGATCCACGACACCGGCATCGGCCTCTCCCCCGACGACCTCGCCGACATCAACGAGCGCCTGGCCAACCCGCCGGTGGTGGACGTCTCGGTGTCCCGCCGCATGGGTCTGTTCGTGGTCGGCCGCCTGTCCCTGCGACACGGCATCCGGATCCAGCTCCGCCCGTCCGACTCCGGCGGCACCACCGCGCTGGTCATGCTCCCGGTGGACGTCACCAACTCCGCCGAACGGCGCGGCAACCGGCCCGGTGCGGGCGCCGGGGCCGG
>NZ_NNBO01000025.1:0-71711 GCF_002803145.1 Kitasatospora sp. CB02891
CAAGGAACGGACACTTCCTTCAGGCGGCCTTCCGACCGACCCTCCGGGCGCTTCGTTCTTTCGTGTTTCCAGCTTATCAGATGTTTTCCGCTCCGTTTTCCGGAGTTTCATTCATTCCGACTCGCTTTTGCCTTTCGGCGCTCCCGAACTCTAGCAGAGTTTCTCGGCCTGTTTTCCCCGCCCCATTCGAATGAATTCGAATCCGGAGCGAAGCCGCACGACCGTGGGGCAACCCGGAGAACATTACGCACCGGGCTGCCCCAGGTCAAATCAGGTCGGTCAGACCTCGACGACGACCGGGAGGATCATCGGACGGCGCCGGTAGTTGTCGGCGACCCACTTGCCGACGGTCCGGCGGACCAGCTGCTGGACCTGGCGAACCTCCAGGACGCCTTCCCCGGCGGAGCGGACGAGGGCTTCCTCCAGCTTGCCGGTGATGGACGCGAACGCGCTGTCGTCGATGCCGGAGCCGCGGGCCTGGATGGTGGGGCCGCTGACCATCTTGCCGTTCGTGGAGTCGACCACCACGAAGACCGAGATGAAGCCCTCTTCGCCGAGGATCCGGCGGTCCTTGAGCGACGCCTCGGTGATGTCGCCGACCGAGGAGCCGTCCACGTAGACGTAGCCGGCCTGGACCTTGCCCGCGATCCGGGCGACGCCCTTCTCCAGGTCGACGCAGACGCCGTCCTCGGCGATGACCACGCGGTTGCGCGGGACGCCGGTGGCGATGCCGAGGTCGGCGGCGGCGCGCAGGTGGCGCCATTCGCCGTGGACCGGCATCAGGTTCTTCGGCTTGCAGATGTTGAAGAAGTACAGCAGTTCGCCGGCCGAGGCGTGGCCGGAGACGTGCACCTTGGCGTTGCCCTTGTGGACGACCTTGGCGCCCCAGCGGGTGAGGCCGTTGATGACCCGGTAGACGGCGTTCTCGTTGCCGGGGATCAGCGAGGAGGCGAGGACGACGGTGTCGCCCTCGACGATGCGGATCTGGTGGTCGCGGTTGGCCATCCGGGACAGCGCGGCCATCGGCTCGCCCTGGGAGCCGGTGCAGATCAGCACCACCTCCTTGTCGGGGAGGTCGTCGAGGGTCTTGACGTCGACGATCAGGTTGCCGGGGACCTTGAGGTAGCCGAGGTCCCGGGCGATGCCCATGTTGCGGACCATCGAGCGGCCGACGAAGGCGACCTTGCGCTTGTACTCGTGCGCGGCGTCCAGGACCTGCTGGATGCGGTGCACGTGGCTGGCGAAGGAGGCGACGATGATGCGCTTCTCCGCGTTGGCGAAGACGTTGCGCAGCGCGGCGGAGATGTCGCGCTCGTGCGGGATGAAGCCGGGGACCTCGGCGTTGGTGGAGTCCACCAGGAGGAGGTCCATGCCCTCTTCGGCCAGCTTGGCGAAGGTCGGCAGGTCGGTGAGGCGGCCGTCCAGCGGGAGCTGGTCCATCTTGAAGTCACCGGTGGCGACGACCATGCCCGCGGGGGTGCGGACGGCGACGGCCAGCGCGTCGGGGATGGAGTGGTTGACCGCGATGAACTGGCAGTCGAAGGGGCCGATCCGCTCGCGGTCGCCCTCGGCGACCTCCAGGACGTAGGGGCGGATGCGGTGCTCGGCGAGCTTGGCCTCGATCAGGGCGAGGGTGAGCTTGGAGCCGATCAGCGGGATGTCCGGGTTCTCCCGGAGGAGGTAGGGGACGGCGCCGATGTGGTCCTCGTGGCCGTGGGTCAGGACGATGCCGTCGATCTTGTCGAGGCGGTCCCGGATGTAGCTGAAGTCGGGGAGGATCAGGTCGACGCCGGGCTGCTCGTCCTCGGGGAAGAGCACGCCGCAGTCGATGATCAGGATGCGGTCGCCGTACTCGAGGACCGTCATGTTGCGGCCGATCTCGCCGAGACCGCCCAGCGGAGTGATGCGGAGGGCGCCCTCCTTGAGAGCGGGGGGAGCGCCGAGTTCGGGGTGCGGGTGGCTCAAAAGACTCTCCTCACGACGCACGCCATATGCCCGAGGGGTTCCTCCCCCGGCGACATATGGCGTGCGTCCATCGTGGTTACCTGACTGCCGATTGCCGCGCGCCGTCGGTCCCGGTCCAGCGGCGGACCCGGTGGGGTCCGGCGAGCCGGGGGCGCGCACGTCTGTTGTTGGTTACAGGTGTACCCCGCCGGCGGCGAGATCCTCCTTCAACCGGGTGATCTCCGCGTCCGTGGCGGAGACCAGGGGCAGCCGGAGCGGGCCGGCCGGGTGTCCCTGCAGGTTCAACGCCGCCTTGGAGAGGATCACTCCCTGGGTGCGGAAGATTCCGGTGAACACCGGCAGCAGGGACTGGTGGACGGCGAGCGCCTTGGCGTGGTCGCCGGCGACGAACGCCTCGATCATGGCACGCATCTCGGCGGCGACGACGTGGCCGACCACGCTGACCACGCCGACGGCTCCGACCGAGAGCAGCGGCAGGGTCAGGTTGTCGTCGCCGGAGTACCAGGCGAGGCCGGAGTCGGCGATGGCCCGGGAGGCTGCGGCGACGTCGCCCTTGGCGTCCTTGTTGGCGACGATCCGCGGGTGCTCGCCGAGGCGGACCAGGGTGTCGTGCTCGAGGGCGACGGCGGCGCGGCCGGGGATGTCGTACAGCATCACCGGCAGGTCGGTGGCGTCGGCGATCGCGACGGTGTGCCGGTACAGGCCCTCCTGCGGCGGCTTGCTGTAGTACGGGGTGACCGCGAGCAGGCCGTGGGCGCCGGCGGACTGCGCCTGGCGGGCGAGTTCGACGCTGTGGTGGGTGTTGTTGGTGCCGACGCCGGTGATGACGTGGGCGCGGTCTCCGACCGCCTCGACCACGGCCCGGACCAGCTGGGCCTTCTCCGCGTCGGTGGTGGTGGGCGACTCGCCGGTGGTGCCGTTGAGCACCAGGCCGTCGTTCCCGGAGTCCACCAGGTGGGCGGCGAGGCGCTGGGCGCCGTCGAGGTCGAGCCCGCCGTCGGCGGTGAACGGGGTGACCATCGCGGTCAGGACCCGGCCGAAGGGGGTCTGCGGTGTGGAGGTCGGAGCCATGGGTCCAAAACTACTCGTAGGGCGGTGGTCGATAGCCACGCAGGTCCAGGGTTTGGACAGTCCTGAGGGCCTTGGGCCGGGCCCGACATGGGATTCCGGTGCTGCGCGCTCGGGGGTTCACGCAGCACCGGAATCCGTGTCCTGAGCGTATGGAGCGGCCGAGAATGCCGCAATCCGGACATCTCCCGCGGTCCGTCCATCTGCCCGTCGATGCAGGTCAGCGGCCGGATCGGGGCCGCCGGCGGGAACGCCGCACGAGTGAGCGGGCCGGGCCGGGATCCGACGGTCCGTCAGATCCCGGTCGGGTGCTCCGGAGGTCAGACCTTGCGCCAGCCGGGGACCCAGGCGCCGTCCTCGACGGTGTAGTCGCCGAACAGCGACGGGGCCTCCTTGACCATCAGCTCGCCGATCTTGCCGAACAGCAGCCGGATCTCCTCCTCGGCGCCCGGCGCGGTGCGGTTCTCGATGACGTGGCGCAGGGTGCGCACGTTCGCCGTCCAGACCAGGCCGGTGGCCAGGCCCTCGGGGGCGAAGCGGCGCATGAAGGAGGTCTTCTCCTTCTTCTCGTGGAACTTGACGCCTTCCTCGTCCAGCCCGAAGTGGTCGGCCATCCAGTGCTGGAACTCCTCGATCTGCTGCATCAGGCCGGTGGCGCGGCCCATCAGCTCCTCGTCCTGCTGGGCCCACTCGGGGAACCAGAACGGGATGTCGTCGAGGCGGACGAAGCGCAGCGACTCCTGGGAGACCGCGACGCCGGCCCGGTGGCGGACCAGTTCGTGGGTGACCACGCGGCTGACGTTGTGCAGCACGAAGGTGAAGGAGACGTGCTCCAGCACCGAGCCGTGCGCGCTGGCCAGGATGTTCTTCAGGTAGACGTCCTGGTCGGTGCGGACCTTGGTGACGTTCGGGTTCAGGCCCGGCTTCCACGAGCGGTAGCAGATCCGGCCGGCGAACTCGGCGAGGTTCTGGGCGTCGTCCAGGTCGCCGCGGTCGACCCGCTCCAGCCAGCTCTCGCCGCCGACGTCCTGCAGGTAGGCCGCGACCTCGTCGTAGTCGAGCTCGGGGCGGGCGATCAGGTGGACCTGGGGTTCGACTGCGCGCATGGGTGATGTTCCTGGCTGTTGGGGGCGGTACGAGTCAGTTTACGGCGGTGGCCGCGGCGTCCCGGCCATGCAGCTTGATCGCGTGCTGCATGGCCTTGCGGGCGCGCGGGACGTCGCCGGCGTCTGCGTAGGCGACGGCGAGCCGGAAGAAGTTCCGCCAGTCGGTGGGGTCGGCCTCGGCCTCGGCCTTGCGTCGGGTGAACACGGCGTCCGCGGAGGCCCGGTCGATCCGGCCCCCCTGGGTGCGCCTGAGCTCGTCCACGGGCAGACCGCCCTCGGCCTCCAGCTGGCGGGCGAGCCGCTCGCTGGCCCGGCCGAAGCGGACGGTCTGGCGGAGGAACCAGACGCCGATCAGCGGGATGACGAAGGCGCACACGCCGATGCCGATGCCGAGCGGCTTGCCGGTGGCGACGAGCTGGACGCCCTCGCCTATGCAGACCACGCTGACCAGCAGCAGGATGCCGGAGAGGACGAAGAAGCCGATGCGTGAGGTCATGTCACAGGTCCAGGAAGTGTTCCAGGCCGAAGGTCAGGCCCGGGTGGTCGACGATCTTCCGCACGCCGAGCAGGATGCCGGGCATGAAGCTGCTGTGGTGCATGGAGTCGTGACGGATCGTCAGGGTCTCGCCGGTGTCGCCGAACATCACCTGCTGGTGGGCGAGCAGGCCGCGCAGCCGCACCGAGTGCACCGGGACGCCGTCCACGTCGGCGCCGCGGGCGCCGGGCAGGCCGTGCGTGGTCGGGTCCTGCTGCGGGGGCAGGCCGGCCTCGGCGCGGGCGGCGGCGATCAGCTGCGCGGTGCGGGCTGCGGTGCCGGACGGGGCGTCGGCCTTGCGGTCGTGGTGGAGTTCGAGCACCTCGACGGACTCGAAGTACTTGGCCGCCAGCTGGGAGAACTTCATCCCGAGGATCGCGCCGATGGAGAAGTTCGGGGCGATCAGCAGGCCGAGCCCGGGGGCTTCGGCGAGCAGGCCGCGAACGGTCTCCAGGCGCTCCTCGGTCCAGCCGGTGGTGCCGGTGACCACGTGGATGCCGTTGCGCAGGCAGAAGTCGAGGTTGCCCATCACCGAGTCGGGGTGGGTGAGTTCGACGACGACGTCGACCCCGGCGTCGGTGAGTTCGGTGAGCTTCGAGTCCCGGCCGAGGGCGGCCACCAGCTCCAGGCCGTCGGCGGCCTGCACGGCCTTGACGGCCTCGGAGCCGATCCGGCCCTTGGCGCCGATCACGGCGACGCGCAGCGTCATGTCTGTTGTCCTCTCAGACGGGTCAGGCGAGCAGGTCGGCCAACCGGGCGGCCCGGCGGTCGTTGATCGGGCCGATCAGCGCGAGCGAGGGCCGGTGCGCCCCCAGCACATCACGGGCGACGGCGTGCACGTCGTCCAGGGTGACCTCGGCGATCTTCTGCAGCATCTCGTCCACCGACAGGTGGTGGCCGTAGGAGAGCTCGGCCTTGCCGATGCGGTTCATCAGGGAGCCGGTGTCCTCCATGCCGAGCACGGTGGAGCCGGAGATCTGGCCGATCGCGCGGCGCAGTTCCTCCTCGGTGATGCCTTCCTCGACGACCCGGGCGAGTTCCTCGCGGCAGATCTTCAGCACTTCCTCGACCCGCTTGGGCTGGCAGCCGGCGTAGATGCCGAACAGACCGGTGTCGGCGTACGAGGAGGAGTAGGAGTACACCGAGTAGGCCAGGCCGCGCTTCTCCCGGACCTCCTGGAACAGCCGGGAGCTCATGCCGCCGCCGAGGGCGGCGTTGAGCACGCCCAGCGCCCAGCGGCGCTCGTCGTGGCGCGGGATGCCGGGGACGCCGAGGACCAGGTGGGCCTGCTCGGTGGGCCGGTTGAGGACCGCGGCCTTCCCGGAGGTGCGGACCGCCTTGACGCCCTGGCGGACCTCGGCCGGGTGGCCCTTGGACTTGGCCAGCATCGGCGCGAACGCCTGCTGCACCAGCTTGACCACCTTGGCGTGGTCGAGGTTGCCGGCCGCCGAGACCACCAGGTTCTCCGGCTTGTAGCGGCGGTGGTAGAAGCCGGCGATCTGGTCGCGGCTCAGCCCGGAGACGGTCTCCTGGGTGCCCAGGATCGGGCGGCCGAGCGGGCCGCTCCCGAAGATCACCTTGGCGAACAGGTCGTGCACCACGTCGCCCGGGTCGTCCTCGGCCATCGCCATCTCCTCAAGGATGACGCCGCGCTCGGACTCCACGTCCTCGGGGCGGATCAGCGAGCCGGTGAGCATGTCGCACACCACGTCGATGGCCAGCGGCAGGTCGGTGTCCAGGACCCGCGCGTAGTAGCAGGTGTTCTCCTTGGCGGTGAACGCGTTCATCTCGCCGCCGACCGCGTCCAGCGCGGCGGAGATCTCCAGCGCGTCGCGCCGGGCGGTGCCCTTGAAGAGCAGGTGCTCCAGGTAGTGCGTGGCGCCGTTCAGGACCGGGGTCTCGTCCCGGGAGCCGACGCCGACCCAGATGCCGAAGGTGGCGCTGCGCACCGTCGGGAGGGTCTCGGTGACGACCCGCAGGCCGCCGGGGAGCACGGTGCGGCGGACGGTGCCCGCGCCGCCTTCGGTGCCCTTGAGCAGGGTCCGGGTGGTGCCGGGGCGCTGCTTCGCCGCCGAGGCCTGGGCCACGGGTGTTCCTTCCAGCTACTGCTTCACGAGGGGAGCTACACGAACCGCACGAGCTGCATCGACTGCATGAACTGCACGGACTTCACGAACAGGGCGCGGCCCGCACGCGCCGGATGGGGCGTGCGGGCCGCAGGGTGTTACCGGGGTGTCACTCGGAGGCGGCGGCGTCGCCGCCCTCCTCGCCCTCGATGACGGGGATCAGCGACAGCTTGCCGCGCGGGTCGATCTCGGCGATCTCGACCTGCACCTTGGCGCCGACACCGAGCACGTCCTCGACGTTCTCGACGCGCTTGCCGCCGGCCAGCTTGCGGATCTGCGAGATGTGCAGCAGACCGTCCTTGCCCGGCATGAGCGAGACGAAGGCGCCGAAGGTGGTGGTCTTCACCACGGTGCCCAGGTAGCGCTCGCCGACCTCCGGCATGGTCGGGTTGGCGATCTGGTTGATCGTCGAGCGGGCGGCCTCGGCGGCCGGGCCGTCGGCGGCACCGATGTAGATGGTGCCGTCGTCCTCGATGGTGATCTCGGCGCCGGTGTCCTCCTGGATCTGGTTGATCATCTTGCCCTTGGGGCCGATGACCTCGCCGATCTTGTCCACCGGGATCTTGATGGTGATGATCCGCGGCGCGTTCGGGGACATCTCGTCGGGCGAGTCGATGGCCTCGTTCATGACGTCGAGGATGTGCAGGCGGGCGTCCCGGGCCTGCTTCAGCGCGGCGGCCAGCACGGAGGCCGGGATGCCGTCGAGCTTGGTGTCCAGCTGCAGGGCGGTGATGAAGTTGCGGGTACCGGCGACCTTGAAGTCCATGTCGCCGTACGCGTCCTCGGCGCCGAGGATGTCGGTGAGCGTCACGTAGTGGGTCTCACCGTCGATCTCCTGCGAGATCAGGCCCATGGCGATACCGGCGACGGCGGCCTTCAGCGGCACACCGGCGTTCAGCAGCGACATGGTGGACGCGCAGACCGAGCCCATCGAGGTGGAGCCGTTGGAGCCCAGCGCCTCGGAGACCTGGCGGATCGCGTAGGGGAACTCCTCGCGGGTCGGCAGGACCGGGAGGATCGCGCGCTCGGCGAGGGCGCCGTGGCCGATCTCGCGGCGCTTCGGCGAACCGACGCGACCGGTCTCGCCCACCGAGTACGGCGGGAAGTTGTAGTTGTGCATGTAGCGACGACGGGTCTCCGGGGAGAGCGTGTCGAGCTGCTGCTCCATGCGGAGCATGTTCAGCGTGGTGACGCCCAGGATCTGGGTCTCGCCGCGCTCGAACAGGGCCGAGCCGTGCACCCGCGGGATGGCCTCGACCTCGGCGGCCAGGGTGCGGATGTCGGTTACGCCGCGGCCGTCGATGCGGACCTTGTCCTTGATGACGCGCTCGCGGACGATCTTCTTGGTCAGCGCGTTGTAGGCGCCGCTGATCTCCTTCTCGCGGCCCTCGAACTCCGGGAGCAGCTTGTCGGCGGCGACGGCCTTGATGCGGTCCAGCTCGTTCTGGCGCTCCTGCTTGCCGGCGATGGTCAGCGCCTTGGCCAGCTCGTCCTTGACGGCGGCGGTCAGCGCGGCCAGCACGTCGTCCTGGTAGTCCAGGAAGCGCGGGAACTCGCCGGTCGGCTTGGCGGCCTGCTTGGCGAGCTGGGCCTGCGCGGCGCACAGCACCTTGATGAACGGCTTGGCGGCCTCCAGGCCGGAGGCGACGACCTCCTCGGTCGGCGCGTCGGCGCCGCCCTCGACCAGCTTGATGGTCTTGTCGGTGGCCTCGGCCTCGACCATCATGATCGCGACGTCGCCGTCCGGCAGGACGCGACCGGCGACGACCATGTCGAAGACGGCCGACTCCAGCTCGGAGTGGGTCGGGAAGGCCACCCACTGGCCGTTGATCAGCGCGACGCGGACGCCGCCGATCGGGCCGGAGAACGGCAGGCCGGCCAGCTGGGTGGAGGCGGAGGCCGCGTTGATGGCCACCACGTCGTACAGGTGGTCGGGGTTGAGCGCCATGACGGTGACGACGACCTGGACCTCGTTGCGCAGGCCCTTGACGAAGGACGGGCGCAGCGGGCGGTCGATCAGGCGGCAGGTGAGGATCGCGTCCTCGGACGGCCGGCCCTCACGGCGGAAGAACGAGCCGGGGATGCGGCCGGCGGCGTACATCCGCTCCTCGACGTCCACCGTCAGCGGGAAGAAGTCGAAGTGCTCCTTGGGCTGCTTCGAGGCGCTGGTGGCCGACAGCACCATGGTGTCGTCGTCCAGGTAGGCCACGGCGGAGCCGGCGGCCTGACGGGCCAGACGGCCGGTCTCGAAGCGGATGGTGCGGGTGCCGAAGCTGCCGTTGTCGATGACGGCCTCGGCGTAGAAAACGTTCTCTTCCACCTGGAAGATCTCCTCTTTTGTACGTCTCCCCAGGAGCGCCCCTGCGCTTGCCTGCCGTGGCCCGGGCAGTTGGGCCGGTCTTCGATCGAAGCCACCGGGTCCGTCCCCGCGTGTCGGGGGTTCCGGCGGCCACTACCGAGGACCGGCGCCTTTCGGCGTGCGGCGGTCGGCGTGTGGACGCTCCTGCGGTGCGGGCGGCTTCCGTTTGAAGCCTTGTCGGCCCGCAAGGGCGGGCATGCCCTTTACCTTACAAATTCACACCCTATCGAGCGCGGCTTTAAAGCCGGGCCGTTCGCGGGGCGTGGTCGCGGGGTGGCGCGGAAAGCGCCGAAGGGCGGCTCCCCCGGTGAGGGGAGCCGCCCCTACGAGCGGTGTCAGCGGGCGCCGCCGGCGGCACCGCGGCGGATGCCGAGGCGGTCCACCAGGGTACGGAAGCGCTCGATGTCCTTCTTGGCCAGGTACTGCAGCAGGCGGCGACGCTGGCCGACCAGGATCAGCAGGCCACGACGCGAGTGGTGGTCGTGCTTGTGGAACTTCAGGTGCTCGGTCAGGTCCGAGATGCGGCGGGAGAGCATGGCCACCTGAACCTCGGGAGAGCCGGTGTCGCCCTCCTTCTGGCCGAACTCGGCGATGATCTGCTTCTTGACGTCAGCGGCGAGGGCCACGGGCATCTCCTTCGGTTTGGCCGAGCGGTCCTGGTCGAAAGCACAGGACCTGACAAGACTCGGACGGATCAACGATACCAGCGCGGCTCAGCCGGTCGCGCCGCGCACCACGTTGTAGATGTTGAGCACGGCCAGCGCCAGCGGCACCAGGGCGATCAGCATCAGGCTGTCGACCATGTCCAGGATGCGGCCCCAGAACGGGGACACTCCGGAGCGGGGGACGATCAGCGCGATCGCGATCATGATCGCCGCGCCCGCCGCGATGGACGTGGACAGCCACACCGTGCGCAGGTCGCCGCCGCCGTTCCCGCCGGTGGCCGCGGCCATCGCCAGGTGCAGCGGGGTGTGCAGGGCCAGGCCCAGGATCAGCAGCGCCAGGCCGACCAGGCCGGCGATGGTGAGCGCGAACACCTGCGCGGTGTAGCGGAACAGCCGGGCGCGCAGCATGGTCGAGACGCCGATGGCCAGGGCCAGCAGCTCGGCCCAGGAGCGGTCGCTGAAGCCCAGCACGGTGCAGGCGCCGACGATGGTGGTGGCGGCGCCGCCGACCAGGCCGACCAGCACCTCGTGGCCGCGGCGGGCCTGGGCGGCGATCCGCTCGTACTGGACGGTCTCGGCGCTGCTGTTCTCCTCGCCGTACGCGGTGCCGCGGGTGCGGGCCTGGCCGGGGGCGCTGAAGCCGACGGGCAGGCGGGCGAAGCGGGCGGACAGCGCGGGCAGGAAGCCCACCGCGGCGACCGCGGCCACGCCGGTGACGGCGGCGATGTCGGTGATCGCGGTGCCGGACATCAGCACCGCGGCGAAGGTCGCCAGGGTGCCGGCGGCCGCGACGAACGCGGCGGCGACGAACACCGAGTCCTTCTCCGGCAGCAGGCCGACCAGCAGGACGGAGACCACCAGCACGGTGACGCAGCCGACCAGGAACTGGAGCCGGCCGGGGCCGTCGCCGACGTGCGGGACGTCGATGATGCCGGAGCCCGCCAGCATGGCGTGCGGCAGCGCGCCGAGGCCGAGCGCGACGGCGGCGACGTGGTCGTCGTAGACCCGGGCGCGGACGGCGGCGTAGGCCACCAGCACGACGGCGGTGACGCCGGACAGGATGCCCGGCAGGCCGAACATGTTGTGCCGCAGGTCGGAGAACCACAGCGCGAACGCCAGCAGGGTGAGCAGCACCGTGCCGGCGATCAGGCCGAAGGCCCGCATCAGGTCGGGGCTCCAGAACCTGCGGTCGGCCTCGACCGCGGAGGCGATGGCGTCGGCGACGTCGTCGTAGACGGCCGGCGGCAGCGACTCGGAGAACGGGCGCAGGCTCAGCAGGTCGCCGTCGCGCACCTGCTGGGCCACCAGCGGAAGTCCGCTGTCGAGCACGGTGCCGTCCCGCCGCACCAGATGGAAGCCGGTCGGTGTTCCGTCCACCTGGGTCTGCCCGGAGAGCCGCAGCACTTCCGGGTAGATGTCGGCGAGCGGGACGTCCTCCGGCAGGGCGACGTCGATCCGGCTGTCCGGTGCCACCACGGTGACCCGGCAGAAACCGGTCGTAGCGTTTGTGCTCACCGGCCCTCTCCCCCTCGTTGGCTGTGTCGGCAAGTCTGCTGACCACTCGTCGACCGGCTCCGGAACTGTCACGGCCCGAACGAGAGTTGGCGCGGCGTCACCCTACCCCCTCGGCGCAAGTGCGCACTGCGGCGGGGGCGCGGAGGCCGCTCGGGCGGCGCGCGGGGATGAACGCGGTGTACAGGTGCGCCGGGGGTTGTGTGTTGACGCCGGGTCAGTACTCTGCGGGTGGCCGACCCCGTGGACGAACGGCTTGGCTCGCGCAGTAGGATCGGCCCCTGCGCACGGCGTACGGGGGCGGCGATCGAAGACGCGACAGCCCCGCGCGCCTGCGGTTCGGCGGAGCGGGGGCGGCGTCATCACACGGGGCGCCCTCACCGTACGTATCCAGATGCGTGAGGGCGGATTGTGAGCGAGCGATGGGGGTGCCCCCGACCCTGTGCCCGGGGAGGGCGCACCGTTGACGACGGGGAGTCGCGCGCTGCGGCTGTCGAC
Source organism: Kitasatospora sp. CB02891 (assembly GCF_002803145.1). Taxonomy (NCBI): domain Bacteria; kingdom Bacillati; phylum Actinomycetota; class Actinomycetes; order Kitasatosporales; family Streptomycetaceae; genus Kitasatospora; species Kitasatospora sp. CB02891. The sequence continues at coordinate 11,835 of NZ_NNBO01000025.1, forward strand.
GGGGGCGGGGTGATCTCGTGAGTTCGGTGACGGTCAAGCGCCCGCCGCGGGCGTTCCCGCCTCCGGTGTCGGAGGAGCCGGTCGAGCTGGTTCCGCCGCCGGAGCTGCCGCGGGGCGGTGGCGAGGACTGGATGATGTCGCTGCTGCCGCTGCTCGGCATGGGCGGCTCGGCGGCGTTCTTCTTCTCTCCGGGCGCACAGGGCCCGATGAAGATGATGGGTGTCCTGATGGTCGCGTCGACCGCCGCGATGGCGGTGGCGCAGATCGTCAAGGCGCGCAAGGGCGGTAGTGCGGCGACCTCGGACGAGCGCCGGGACTACCTGAAGTACCTGCAGCAGAAGCGCCGCGAGGTGCGTCGCACGGCCGAACGTCAGCGCGGGGCGCTGCTGTTCACCCACCCGGAGCCCGACCAGCTGTGGTCGATCGTGGCCGAGGGCCGCCGGCTGTGGGAGCGCCGGCCGACCGATCCGGACTTCGCGCAGATCCGGGTGGGCCTGGGCCCGTTGCAGCTGTCGACGCCGCTGGTGGCGCCGCAGACCGCGCCGATGGACGAGTTGGAGCCGCTCGCCGCGGAGGCGATGGGCACCTTCATCAAGACCCACGGCACCCTGCAGGACCTGCCGCTGGCGGTGTCGCTGCGCGCCTTCTACCACATCACCGTGTGCGGCGACCCGGACTCGGTGTACGGCAACGTGCGCGCGATGGTGGCCCAGTTGGCGACCCTGCACTCCCCCGAGGACCTGATGATCGGGGTGGCCGCCGCGCCCGGCGCGGTGGAGGAGTGGGAGTGGGCGAAGTGGCTGCCGCACACCCAGCACCGCAAGGAGAACGACGGCGCCGGTTCGCGGCGCCTGATCGCCAACGGGCTGGGCGAGTTGGAGGAGCTGCTGGCCAACGAGCTGGCCGGCCGCAAGGGCTTCTCCCGTGACAGCACGCCGAGTTCGGACCAGCCGCACCTGGTGGTCATCATGGACGGCGCCTCGGTGCCGGTCGACTCGCTGATCGCCGGTCCGGAGGGCGTCCAGGGCGTCACCGTGATCGAGGTCGTCCCGGGTGACCTGGACGAGCCGAACGGCCACCTGGTGATCACCGTCGGCAAGCACGAGCTGCTGCTGGAGGCCGCGTCCGGCGCCAGCTACCCGGGCAAGCCGGACACCCTGTCGAGCTGGCAGGCCGAGGCGCTGTCGCGCCAGCTGGCGCCGTTCCGGGCGTCCGCGGGCGGCGACGACAGCGACCCGTCGCTGGTCTCGATGGACTTCACCGAGATGATGCACACCGGCGACCCGGGCTCCTTCGACCCGGCCCGGCACTGGCGTCCCAAGCCGATCCGGGAGAAGCTCCGCGTCCCGCTGGGCGTCGGCAGCAACGGCGAGTACGTCTGGCTGGACATCAAGGAAGCCTCGCTGGAGGGCATGGGCCCGCACGGCATGTGCGTCGGCGCGACCGGTTCCGGCAAGTCCGAGGTGCTGCGCACCATCGTGCTGGCGCTGGCGGTCACCCACTCCTCCGAGGTGCTGAACCTGGTCCTCGCGGACTTCAAGGGTGGTGCGACCTTCGCCGGCATGGCGGAGATGCCGCACACCGCGGCCGTGATCACCAACCTCGAGGGCGAAGCCACCCTGATCGACCGCATGCGCGACGCGATCGAGGGCGAGATGAACCGCCGCCAGGAGCTGCTGCGCGCGGCGGGCAACTACGCGAACATCAACGAGTACGAGCGGGCCCGCACCGCGGGCGCTCCGCTCGACCCGCTGCCCTCGCTGCTGATGATCATCGACGAGTTCTCCGAGCTGCTCACCGCCAAGCCGGACTTCATCGACCTGTTCATCCAGATCGGCCGCATCGGCCGTTCGCTCGGTATGCACATGCTGCTCGCCTCGCAGCGACTGGAGGAGGGCAAGCTCCGCGGTCTGGACACCTTCCTGTCCTACCGACTGGGTCTGCGCACCTTCTCGGCCGCCGAGTCGCGGGCCGCGATCGGTGTGCCGGACGCCTACCACCTGCCGCCGATCCCCGGCGTGGGCTACCTCAAGTTCGGCTCCGACGTGATGGAGCGCTTCCGGGCCGCGTACGTGTCCGGCAAGTACCGTCCGCCGGGCCAGCAGCGCGCGGTCGGCGGCCGGGTGGTCACCGCCCAGCCGGTGCTGTTCACCGCCGCCGAGGTCGAGATCATCGAGCCCGAGGTGGAGGAGGTCCTCCCCGACCCGACCGAGGAGGAGGAGAAGGACGACGCGCTGCTGGACACCATGCTCGACGTGTTCGTCCAGCGCATGATCGGCCAGGGCCCGCCGGCCCACCAGGTGTGGCTGCCCCCGCTGGAGGCGCCGCCGTCGGTGGACAGCCTGCTGGAGCCGCTGCTGGTCAGCCCGGAGCGCGGTCTGACCCCGGCCTCGATCCGCCAGGGCAACCTGGTCGTCCCGGTCGGCATCGTCGACAAGCCGCGCGACCAGCGCCGCGACGTGATGTACCTGGACTACTCGGGCGCGGCCGGCCACGGCATGATCGTCGGCGGTCCGCGGTCCGGGAAGTCGACCATGGTGCGCACCATCGTGACGGGCTTCTCGGTCACCCACACGCCGGTGGAGGCGCAGTTCTACCTGCTCGACTTCGGCGGTGGCGGTTTCGGCTCGCTGGCCGACCTGCCGCACGTCGGCGGCGTGGCGGGCCGACTGGACGTCGAGAAGGTCCGCCGCATGGTCAGCGAGGTGCACGGGGTGCTCAACCGCCGCGAGGAGCTCTTCCGCTCCGCCGGCATCGACACCATCGCCACCTACCGCACCCGTCGGGCCAACGGGCAGCTGCCGGACGAGCAGTTCGGCGACGTCTTCCTGTTCATCGACGGCTGGCTGACCTTCAAGCAGGAGTTCGAGGTCCTGGAGCCGGTCGTCGCCGACATCGCGCAGCGCGGTCTCGGTTACGGCGTCCACGTGGTGATCACCGCGGCCCGTTACGCCGAGGTCCGCCCGGCGCTGAAGGACCAGCTGCAGAACCGCGTCGAGCTGAAGCTCGGTGACTCGATGGAGTCGGAGATCGCCCGCAAGGTCGCCGCGAACGTGCCGGCGATCCCGGGTCGCGGTCTGACCCACGAGCAGCTGCACTTCCTGTCCGGTCTGCCACGCATCGACGGCTCCAGCGAGACCCAGGACCTGGTGGACGGCGTCGCCGACATGGTCGCCCAGATCAACTCGGCCTGGACCGGCCCGCGCGCCCCGCAGGTGCGCATGCTGCCGCCGGTGCTCGACGGCAACTCGCTGCCCAAGGGCTTCGAGCACCCCGAGCTGGGCATCGCGTTCGGCGTCGACGAGGTCGAGCTGGCGCCGGTGTTCATCAACTTCGACAGCGACCCGCTGTTCGTGGTCTTCGGTGAGAGCGAGTCCGGCAAGTCGGCGATGCTGCGCATGCTGATCAAGCAGATCACCGAGCGGTACACCCCGGACCAGGCCGGCATCGTGATCGGCGACTTCCGCCGCTCGCTGCTGGGCGTGGTTCCGCCGGAGTACCTGGTGGAGTACGCGGCCGCCGCGCCCGCCATGTCGGCGATCGTGGAGATGCTGCGCGGCGCCTGCTCGCGTCGTCTGCCCGGTCCGGACGTCACGCCGGAGCAGCTGCGCAACCGCAGCTGGTACAGCGGCAAGGACATGTTCGTGATCGTGGACGACTACGAGCTGGTCGCCACGCAGTCGGGCAACCCGATGGCGCCGCTGGCGGAGTTCCTGCCGTTCGCGCGTGACATCGGTCTGCGTCTGATCATCGCCCGTAACGCGGGTGGCGCCGGCCGCTCGCTGTTCGAGCCGGTGATGCAACGCATGCGCGAGCTGGGCGGTCAGGGTCTGGTCATGTCCGGTGACAAGGGCGAGGGCGCGCTGCTGGGCACGGTCAAGCCGCAGCCGCAGCCGCCGGGCCGTGGTGTGTTCGTCTCCCGCCGGATCCAGGCGGGCCAGACGGTGCAGACCGGTTGGCTGCCGATCCAGCAGTAGCCGGGGCGGACGTCACGCACCGTGACCAATGGGGCCGGGTTCCGAACGGGACCCGGCCCTCTGGCATCCCAGGGGCCGAACGGTGCCATAACGTTATCTTTCGATTTCCGGCCCCCTCCTTCGGTTCCCGTACCCGGACGGCCGGTCGGCCTGGGTTTTCAGGCCTCCGGCCGGGTCGGCACAATGCCTTTGAATCAGAGTTGCGCAGATCACTTCACCTTCGATTCAACTGCCGTTCATCGGAGTTGCCACGGTGGAAACATGCGGCCGGCCCGCCGAGAGCTGCGTTCCGTAGGAAAACCCGGGTTTCGGCAACGGATTCCGCAGCTGCTGGCGCGTTGACGGAGCCTTTTCACCCAGGCAACCTGGCGCATCGGGAGCGATGGAGAACCAGACCCGCGATTACGTGTTTCGGAGGCGATACCGCTCCCACCCCCAGTCACACCGCCGAACAGCCGATCGGATGCCCCATGACCGACACGCTCCCCCCGCAGGCAGCGGCCCCCGCCCCGGGCGCCGCCACCGGCGCGGACGCCCCGAAGAAGCTCGCCCGATCGCTCGGCGTCGTGGGCGGCACGCTGCTCACGCTCTCCTGCGTGACCCCGGCTTCCTCCCTCTTCGTGCTCGTCCCCGAGCTGTTCCAGGGCCTCGGCACCTACACCATGATGGCCATCGCCATCGGTTCGGTGATCTGCATCGCGGTGGCGTTCTGTTACTCCGAGCTCGGCACCCTGGTGCCCTCCGCGGGTGGCGAGTACGCCATGGTCGGCACCCTGGCGGGCAAGTTCGCGGGCTGGCTGGTCTTCATCCAGTCGCTGATCGTGGTGATGATCGTGCCGTCCATCATCGCGATGGGCACCGCCGAGTACCTGGAACCGATCATCCACGTCGACCCGAAGATCGCCGGCGCCGTGGTGATGATCGCGGCCACCGTCGCCGGTCTGCTCGACCTGCGGGCCAACGCCTGGATCACCGGCATCTTCCTGGTGCTCGAGGTCATCGCCTGCGCCGTGGTGTCCTTCCTCGGCTTCACCCACACCGAGCGCGGCGCGGACACCATGCTGCACGGCACCGTCGCCGATGCGGCGGGCGCCACCTCCGGCGTGGGCTTCGCGGGGATCCTGGCCATGATGGGCACCGCGCTGTTCGTCACCCAGGGCTTCTCCACCGCCATCTACCTCTCCGAGGAGCTGGAGAACCCGCGCAAGAACGTCGCCCGCACCGTGCTGTGGACGCTGGGCCTGTCGGTCGCCATCATCGTCATCCCGGTCGCCGCCATCACCATGGGCGCGCCCGACCTGACCGCGCTGACCGACGGCAACATCTCGCAGCTGGTGATCGGCTGGAGCAACACCGGCGTCGGCACCTTCATCAGCCTGTGCATCGCGCTGGCGATCATCAACGCCGGCATCGTCATGGTCATCCAGAACTCGCGGGTGCTGTTCGCCTCCGGCCGCGACAAGGCCTGGCCGGAGCCGGTGAACAACGCCTTCGGCACCCTCAACAAGTTCAGCGCCCCGTGGGTCTCCACCCTGGCGGTCGGCATCCCCGGCGCGGTGCTCTGCTTCGTGCCGCAGACCCTGCTGATCGACATCACCGGTGTCGCGGTCGCCGCGCTGTACCTGCTGGTCGCCGTCGGCTCGCTGTTCTCCCGCCGCGGCGAGCACAAGCACGCCCCCGCCTGGCGCCAGCCGCTGTGGCCGGCGCTGCCGATCCTGGTGATCGCGGCCCTCGGCTTCACGCTCGTCAAGCTCGCCGGCCCGGGCCTCTACTGGACCCTGGGCATCACCGCCGCCGCCAGCCTGTACTGGGCGTTCTACCTGCGGCCCCGCCAGGCGACCCGCTGGGTGATCACCCTTCCCGAGGACGAGCGGGTCTGACCCCCCTGCAGGCCGCTCCCTCTCGGCCCCGCCGGTTCCCCCCGACCGGCGGGGCCGACCCGTTTCCGGAGTCGGCCCCTCGGACGTGTTGCGAGCGGTCAGCTGCGGCGGCGCCGGCCCAGGTCGCGGGCGACGATCGCGCCGCCGGCCAGGCAGGCCACCAGCAGCACCCCGGCGCCCAGCACGTAGGTGCCGGTCCGCCGGTCCCGGTCGGCCTGGGTCTCCTCCAGGCCGGCGGGCTGCGCGATCAGCTGGTTGGAGTCCAGCTTGGTCGGCGGGTCCGGGTGCGGGGACGCCTCGGGCGTGCCCGAGAACGAGACCGCCTTGACCGGGTCGACCACGCCCCAGCCGATCCACTTGTTGCGGCCGTGCTCGGTCCGCTGGGCGGTCTGCTCGATCACGGTGCGGATCTGCTGAGCGGTCCAGCCCGGGTGCTCGCTCTTGAGCACCGCGGCCAGGCCGGAGACGTACGGCGCGGAGAAGCTGGTGCCGTTGTCGGTGCACTGGCCCGCGCCGGGCACGGTGGAGAGCATGTCGACGCCGGGCGCGACCACGTCGACGAAGTCGCCGTACTGCGAGAAGGTGGCCCGCTCGTTGTTGCGGTCGGACGCGCCGACGGCCAGCACGGTCTCGTACTTGGCCGGGTAGGTGGGACCCTCGGCGCCGTCGTTGCCGGAGGACGCGACCACCACGATCCCCTTCGACTCGGCCTTGTCCAGCACCCGCTTCAGATCGGGCTCCTCCTGGAACGGCGAGTCGAGGGGCTTGTTCGGGTCGATCTCGACCCGGACGTCCTGCGAGATGTTGATGACGCCGGCGCCCGCCTCGATCGCCTTGTCGATGGCCTTGATCAGCGTGTTGACGCTGCCGTGGCCCTCGGCGTCGTTCTGCCGGATGGAGAGGATCTTCGCGTCCTTGGCCAGGCCGACGAAGCCGACCCTGTCCCGCGGCGCGGCCGCGATGATGCCCGCCACCTTGGTGCCGTGCCCGACCGGGTCGGTCGTGCTGGTGCCGGCCGGCCGCTGCCCGCCGCCCGACGCCATCGAGTCGCCGAGCAGGTCCGGGCCGTCGATCACCTTGCCGGTCAACTGCGGGTTGGCGGTGTCGACGCCGGTGTCGATGACGGCGACCGTGACGTCCTTGCCGGAGTGCGTGGCCAGGCCGTTCTTGTCGATGCCCCACAGCTCGTTCAGGACGACCCGCTGCAGCGCCCACGGCACCGCCTCGACGTCCTTGTTGGCGCAGTCGCCGGAGGCCGCGATGGTCACCGGCGGTCGGTACGTGGATCCCCCGGAGGCCGAGGGCGAAGGCTCGGCGTAGGCGGGGCTCCCGGCGGCAGTGCCGACCACCCCGAGCACCAGCAGCACTGCGCCGGTCCGGCGCAACGATCCTGACGACACCTGAAGTCCACCCCTCATTGCTTCCACCCGTGTTGGGCGCGTGCCCCGTGCCACGCGCGAAGGGCGGGCGCCCCGTGGGACGCCCGCCCTTGAAAGAGAGCGCTTACGCGCAGAGTCCCGAGAGGGATGCTCAGGCCCAGAGCTCCGCGTTGCGGTTCTCGGTCTGCTGGTAGCTCTGCGCCGCGTTGTCCAGCGCGGAGGCGATCTGCGAGAGCACCTGCTGCAGGTCGGCAGCCTTGGCGTCCCACTGCGCCTGGCGGGCCTGGTAGCCCTCCTGGGCCGAGCCCTGCCACGAAGAAGCGATGCGCTGCACGCCCGCCTTCAGGTCATCCAGCTGGCCCTGGACGCGCGCCGCAGTCTGGCGCACCTCCGAGCCCGCGTTCTGGATGGTCTGGAAATTGACGAGAATTCCGCCGTCGGACATTGGTGTCTCCTTGTCGATGGATGCACGGCGCGCCCCCGCGAGGGCGCGGAATGACGATTACCGGGCCCGGCGTCAGCCGGAGATGCCACCGACGGCAGCGCGCTGCTCTTCCTCGGTCATCGAGTAGAGCTTGGTGGTCGCCTCGATCGCCTGACGGATCTCGTCGAGGATCTTGTTCAGCGCCGAAGCGTCCTCGGTGACTCGCGACTGCATCTGCTGGTACGCGGTCGCCGCCGCGCCCTTCCAGCCGGAAGCGATCTCGGAAACCAGGTTGTTCAGGCGGTTGATCTCGCCCTGAACCTGCTGGTTGACCTCGCCGATGCGGTTAGCGAACGCGGTCATTTCTTCCGCGGTCGTCGTGAACTGACCTGCCATGATCCACCGTCCCCCATGAGACAGACTTCGTCCGGGCACCCCTGTGGCGAGCGCCCGCACGGGCACCACATGGCGTGGTGCTGTGTAGCACTGTAACGGCCAAGCGCGCTCGACCCAACACCGGGTAGCGGGTAGTTACCAGACCATGACACTGAACTCCCGTACCGGCATTGACGATCCGTCAGGCATTCTGGGCCTGAAGTGCAGTGTTGGTGTTGAGCACCGGACCGGCCGGCACGAGCTGCGACCACTTGTCGGGCACGAACTGTGGGTTGACGGACTTGTAGCCCAGCCGCGCCTGGGCCTCGTTGGTGCTCTTCTTGTCGCCGCCCTGCGGGTTCGGGCTGGCCCCCGCAGTGGCGTTGCCGCCGTCGTTGTTGGCGGGCAGCGAGTAGCGCAGACCGGAGTCGGTGATCAGGAAGCCGCTGCCGGTGCCGCCGTCGGTGGGCTTGCTCTGGCCGTCCAGTGAGCGGTACAGCAGGCCGTGACCGGGCGTCACGTGCGCACTGGCCGAGTCCGAGGTGATGTCCGCCGGGTAGGTCGTGCCGGCCCACACCGTGCGCTTGATCTGGTCGTTCTCGTAGCCGTTGAAGGTCGAGCAGATCACCGTGCGGGGGTCCTTCTCGCCGACGTTGACCGCCGGGGAGTTGTGCGTGGGCCAGTCCTTGGGCTGTCCCGGGAGCTCCGCGACGATCTTGCTGTCGAGCTTGCTCAGGTCGCCCGCGCCGAGCGGTCCGTAGGCCGGCGGCTTGCCGTCGTACGCCGTCGCCTGCGTGTTGGGGTCGTTGAACATCAGGTTCGCCTGGAAGTCGGTGATCTTGTACAGCTGCTTCGTCCCGACCGCGTAGTACTGGTCCTGGAACTTCATCAGCCGCCCGACCTTCTTCTCCGAGGCCTGCGACAGCTCCAGCGAGGAGGCGCCCGACGAGTTGCCGGGGATGTTCTGGATCCGGGGGAACACGATCGGGTCGCCGAACGCCATGGTGTCGAACCACTCCTTGGTGACCCGCTGCGGCGTCGCGTTCGGGCCGAACAGAGCGGTCACCAGGTCGCTCTTCTCCTTGGGGCCGGTCTCCTCGACGCCGATCGCGTGGATCACCCCGTGGTTGTCCACCAGGTACTTCGACCCCGGCGTGTCCGGCCCCGACTGGTTCGTCACGTCGGGCACCTGGATGAACAGGGACTGGCCGTCCTGGAGCATCCGGTCGCCCTGGAGCGTCTTGGCGTCCGCCCCGGCCGCGACGAACACCGACTGGCCGACCGAGGACGGCTTGTTGTCCTTGCCCTGCTTGTCGCAGACCGACCACAGCTTGGAGTTGCCCGCGTCGTCGCCCTTGGGCAGCTTGTCCGGCGCGTACGGGATGCCGATGGCGGGGCCGCGCCGCGGGTACTTGTCCAGCACGTCGTCGGCGACCGTCTGCACGGTGGCGCCCTCGGACAGCACCAGGCGGGCCGAGGACATGTTCAGCACCTGGTGCAGGGTCGGCTGGTTGGTCTTCGGGTCGGGCAGGATCACGTAGCGGGTGGTCGAGGACTTGCCCTGCAGGATGAACTTGCCGCTGTCCCAGTTCGGCGGCGCGCTGGGCTTGATGACACCCCACATGCCGAAGCCGGCCACCACCACGGCGCCGATCACGAAGCTCGGCAGCACCGCGCGGATCGGACGCGGCGCGTCCTCGTCGTTGCCGCCGCCCCCCGGCTGCAGGAAGGCCCCGACCATCCGCTTGCGGGCGAAGGTGTAGGCGTTCAGCTCGTCCCGGCGTGATGCCATGCTCGTCCCCGTCTCCCCTGTGTGACCCGACCTGCGGGTGTCAACGCGCTTGTGCTGTGCGTGAGTCTGCCACCCGACGGGCGTCCGGAACGGTCAACCCTCTACGATGCGGCAGCAGACGGTGAGTACGGTAACGGGTAGGCTCCGACGGTCCGCCATCCGGGCCGTCGACCCGGCCCGCGGCCGGTGGCCCTGATGGCCGCAGCCGCACGGGGATCTGACGGCACATCTGAAGCAGAGAGGGCAATTCGGGGGATGCCAAGCCAGTCCGCTCCAGCACGACGACGCTCCACCTCGCAGGGTCGGAGGCCGGACGCCCAGGGCGGGCGGCGGGCCCGTACCGCCCCGGTCGCGGCGCCCACCGGGCCGGTCGGCCTGCGGCTGCTGCCCAGGCCCGGGTTGCTCGCCCGCCGCCTGGAGCTCAAGCAAATCGTCCAACTCGAGGTCGCCGTCGCCCTGGTGGCGGTCGGCTGGTCGATCAACAAGCTGGTGGCCGCGATCCTCGCGGTGCCCGCCGTGGTCCTCGTGGTGGTGGCCCTGCTGCGCCTCGGCGGCCGCACCACGGGCGAGGCGATGGGGGTGCGCTCCGCGTACAACTCCCGCCGCCGGGAGGCCAAGTACAACGTTCCGCCGCCCGGCACCGACCCGGCGCTGGCGCCGGTGATGGAGCTGGAACCGGCGCTGAGCACCTGCACCCACGCGATCGAGACCGACCTCGGCGACGGGCGGCCGCTGCGTCGCGAGACCGGCATGGTCGGCGACGGCACGTTCTTCACCTCGGTGCTGCTGGTGCAGTCCAAGGACCAGCCGCTGCGTCCGGGCCGCGCCAACTCCTCGCTGCCGCTGGACCTGATCTGCTCGGTCCTGCAGGTCGACGACATCCCGCTGGAGTCGGTGCAGCTGATCCAGCACACCCAGCCGGCGCCCGCGCCGCACCTGCCGGAGCACTCGCTGGCCGCGCGCGCCTACCAGCAGGCACCCGGAGGAGTGAACACTCCTGCGCTGCGGTTGACGTGGGTCGCCGTCAAGCTCGACCCGGAGCGCGCCTCCACCGCCGTGCTGGCCCGCGGCGGCGGCGAGGAGGGCGCCCGCAAGGCCCTCCAGCGGGTCACCGACCAGCTGGCCGGCCGGCTGAACAGCGCCGGCTTCACCGCGACCGTGCTCGACGAGCGGGAGCTGATCGCGGCGCTGGCCATCTCGGTGTGCGCCAACCCGGTGGCGGTGGCGGGCCGTCAGGGCTCCGGCGGCGGCGGGGTCGGCGTGCGCCGGGCCCAGGAGTCCGCGAAGTTCTGCCGGATCGACGACCGCTGGCACGCCACCTACTGGATCTCCAAGTGGCCGGAGCTGACCCGGCCGGGCGGCGGCGGCGGCCGGGTCGCCGCGCCGGAGCTGGTCAACCAGCTCACCAGCACCCCGGCGGCGTTCGCCTCCACCTTCTCGGTCACCGCGACCCGCGCGATGGGCGGCTCGGTGGCGCTCAGCGGGCACGTCCGGCTGACCGCGCGCAGCGAGAGCGAGATCGCCCAGGTGGGCCGCCTGGTGGAGTCCCGCGCCCAGCACAGCGGCACGGCGCTGACCCGCCTCGACCAGGAGCACGGCCCGGGCCTGCTCGCCACGCTGCCCCTGGGAGGGACGTCCTGATGGCCTACCAGACCTACTCCGGCCAGGCCCCGCAGTCCGCCGAACTGCCCCGGGTGCGGGTCCGTCCCGGCTTCGGCCTGCGCGGTCCGCGCCGGGAGAAGCACGTGCTGACCGTCGACGACCTGGCGGCACTGGCCTTCCCGGTCGGCGACGACGGCGTGGTGATCGGCCTGGACCAGCAGCAACAGCCCGCCGTGATAGGCCTGTTCCGGCCGACGCAGTACGAGGTGGTGCTGGTCGGCGGCATGTGGACGGCGCAGCTGATCGCGCTGCGCGCCGCCGCCACCGGCGCCCGGATCGCGGTGGAGACCGGCCGTCCGCAGGCCTGGGCGCCGATGGCCCAGGCCGCGGGCGGCGGGCAGCCGTGCGTGACGATCCATCAGGTCGGCCGCCTGGGCGCGCAGGGCGCGTCGGTGGCGTCACCCGTCCTGGTGGTCCGCGACCTGGGCGCCCGGCCGTCGCGCAGCCGGCTGTCGGCGGCGCCGTGGCAGACCACGCTGACGGTGCTGCCCTACCTGGGTCCGAACGCCAGTCGGGTGCTGAACGCCGCCGACCTGGTCGGCCTGCAGCGGGTGTCGCCGCAGGAGTCGGAGCTGGTGGGCCGGCTGCTGTCGCTGTCGCCCGGCGACGTGAACACGCTGCCGACGATGCCGGACCACATCACCCTGTGGGCGACCCGGATGCGCCGTCAGTACGTGATGACCAACCCGGGCGAGGCCGAGACCCAGGTTCTGGGCGGCCCGCGCCGCATGGACTGACGCGGTGCGGCCGGGCGGGCCGCGTCGCGCGGGCCGGCCGGCCGGTGCGTCCCGTGGGGCCGGTGTTCCCCGAGGGACGGACCGGCCGGCCGACCCGCTCCGATCCGCCGTCAGGTCGTGCTCCGCCTTCAGCGGATGCGCCTGCACGGCCTAGTCTTGTTGCCCGAAGGCAACCGCCGACGCGTCGTCGGCGAGAACGAGGGAGCCCCAGTGAGCAGCGATCGGGACGGCGTCTACGTCGGCGACAACGCGGCCGAGGACGACGATGACTGGTCCGATGCCCCGGACTACACTGCTCCGTCCTGGTACACCCAGAGCGCCGCTCCCGGCCCGGCCCAGCAGCCGCCCGTCCAGCAGCAGCCCCCGGTGCAGCAGCCGCCGGTCCAGCAGCCGGTGCAGCAACCCCCGGTCCAGCAGCAGCCGGTGCAGCCGGAGGTCCAGCAGCCGGCGCCCGCGCCGGAGCCGCACCAGCCCCAGCCCCAGCCCGTGCAGGCGCAGGTTCCGCCGACCGCCGCACCGGTGACGGGCGCGCCGGACGCGGCCCCGCAGCCTCCGGTCGCGCCGGGCCCCGAGCAGCAGCCCGGGCCGGCCACCCACGGGCAGGGCGTGCCCGTCGCGCCGCCGGTGGAGCTCGCGGCCGCGCCGCAGCCGGTGCAGGAGGTCCCGCAGCAGCAGCCCCCGATGCAGCAGCAGCCGCCGCCGGTGTACCCGCAGCAGGGCCAGCACCCGCCGATGCAGCAGCAGCCGATGCAGCAGCAGCCGTGGCCCAACCAGCCGCAGCCGCCGGTGTATCCGCAGCAGGGCCAGCAGCCGCCCGTGCAGCAGCAGCCGTACCCGCCGCAGCAGGGCCAGCAGCAGTGGGGCGGGCAGCCGCCGGTGGATCCGCGGGCGGGCGGTTGGCCGCAGGCCGGGCCGGGCCCGGCGTACCAGCAGCACTCGGGCCCGCAGAACGCGCCGCAGGCCCCGGCCCAGTTCCAGCAGCCCGGTCCGCAGGCGGCGGCGCACGGCGCTGCGCTGGGGTACACGGCCGCGGTCGAGCTCTCCTCCGACCGGCTGCTGCGGGGGCAGCCGAAGGTGCAGAAGCAGTCGCGGTTCCAGTTCGGCGGCAAGTCGGCGCAGGCCGGCAAGCAGCAGAAGCTGGAGCTGATCCGGCACCCGGTGATGACCTGCTACCGGATCGCGGTGATCAGCCTCAAGGGCGGCGTCGGCAAGACCACGACCACCACCTCGCTGGGCGCGACGCTGGCCAGCGAGCGGCAGGACAAGGTCATCGCGATCGACGCGAACCCGGACGCGGGCACCCTGGGCCGCCGCATCAAGCGGCAGACCGGGGCGACCATCCGCGACCTGGTGACGGCGATCCCGCACGTGCGCAGCTACATGGACGTCCGTCAGTTCACCTCGCAGGACCCGAACTCGGGCCTGGAGATCGTCGCCAACGACGTGGACCCGGCGGTCTCCACCACCTTCGACGACTCGGACTACCGCCAGGTCATCCAGGTGCTCGGGCAGCACTACCCGATCATCCTGACCGACTCCGGCACCGGTCTGCTCTACTCGGCGATGCGCGGCGTGCTGGACCTGGCGGACCAGCTGATCGTGGTGGCGACGCCCAGCGTGGACGGTGCGTCCAGCGCCTCCACCACGCTGGACTGGCTGTCCGCGCACGGCTACGCGGACCTGGTGCAGCGGTCGATCACGGTGGTCTCCGGGGTGCGCGAGACCAGCAAGATGATCAAGATCGAGGACATCGTGGCGCACTTCCAGACCCGCTGCCGCGGCGTCGTGGTGGTGCCGTTCGACGAGAGCCTGGCGGCCGGCGCCGAGGTCAACCTGGCGATGATGCGGCCGAAGGTCCGGGACGCCTACTTCGAGCTGGCGGCGCTGGTCGGCGAGGACATCGCCCGGGCCCAGCAGCAGGGCGGCTGGCAGGCGCAGCAGCAGGGCGGCTGGCAGGCCCAGCAGCAGGGCGTCCCGCCGCAGCAGCAGCAGCCGTACCCGCCGCAGTACCCGCAGCAGGGCGGCTACCCGGCGGCCGGGCAGCCGTGGCAGCAGCCGCCGCAGCAGTATCCGCCGCAGCAGCCCGGCGGCTACCCGCCGCAGGGTCCGCCGCAGCCCGGCTACGGCTACCCGCCGCCGCACGAGGCCCCGCCGCCCGGCTACGGCTACCCGCCGCAGCACGGCTGAGCGCAGGCACGGCCGAGCACCGGCACGACCGGGCGCACGCGCTGCTGAGCGCACATCAGGAAGCCCCCCGCGAGAGGTTCTTCGCGGGGGGCTTCCTGATGCCGGGCGCGGGTCAGGGGCGCTCGGTGAGGTCCCGGGCGCGCTTGACGTCCTCGGCCATCCGCTCCAGCAGGGCGTCGATGCTGTCGAACTTCTCCATGCCGCGCAGCCAGGCGAGGAAGTCGACGGCGACGTGCTTGCCGTACAGGTCGAGGCCGACCCGGTCGATGGCGTACGCCTCGACGGTGCGGTGGGTGCCGTCGAAGGTCGGGTTGGTGCCGACCGAGATCGCGGCGGGCATGGTCTCGCCGTCGGCGGTCAGCCAGCCCGCGTACACGCCGTCGGTGGGGATCGCCGAGTACGGCACGGTGTCCACGTTGGCCGTGGGGTAGCCGAGTTCGCGGCCGCGCTGGGCGCCCCGGACGACCACGCCCTCGACCCGGTGCGGGCGGCCCAGGACCTCGGCGACGCCCGCCATGTCGCCGGCCGCGACCAGGCGGCGGCACAGGCTGGAGGAGAACGGCTCGCCGTCGCCGGCGGCGCCGCGCACCTGCAGGTCGAGCACCTCGACCGCGAAGTCGTCGGCCCGGCCGAGCTCGGCCAGCAGCTCGACGTTGCCCGCCGCGCGGTGCCCGAAGCGGAAGTTGGGGCCCTCCACCACGGCCTTCGCGTGCAGCGCGTCGACCAGCACCGACTGCACGAAGTACTCCGGCGACTCCTTCGAGAACTCGGCGGTGAACGGCAGCACCAGCACGGCGTCCACGCCGAGCTGCTCGACCAGTTCGGCCCGCCGCGGCTGCGGGGCGAGCAGCGGCGGGTGGCTGCCCGGGCGGACCACCTCGCTGGGGTGCGGGTCGAAGGTGACGACGACCGACCTCGCCCCCAGCTCCCCGGCCAGCTCGACCACCCGATTGATGATCAACTGGTGTCCGCGGTGGACCCCGTCGAACGATCCGATGGTGACGACGCTGCGCCCCCAGTCCCCGGGGATCTCCTCCAGGCCGTGCCAGCGCTGCACCTGACCGCTCCTTGTTCCTACGGTGTGCACACCCGGTGCACTCGAAAGACCGAAACCGAACCCCTATAGCGTGCCATGCGACCGCCCCTGTCCAGGTACCGGAAGGCCCCCGGTGTGACCGGTCAGACGGCCGCCGGGCCGGTCCACCTGCCGTTCGGCCTCCGCGGCGGCGTACTGCGGGTCGCGGCCGGCCGCCGTGAGCGTCCGCATTCTGGTCAGCCGGGGCCCGGCAGGCGGTGGCGCGGCGTCGGCGGGCCAGTCCGCCAGCAGCCGGGCGAACCCCGCCCAGCGGCCGGCGCAGCGCACCAGGACGGCGTCCGCCCCGGGCCAGCCGCCGGCGATCCGGCGCAGCAACTCGCGCACCCGGGACGGCGGGTGACCGGCGTGCCGGGCCGCCAGCGCCTCCACCACGGCGCCCAGCACCACAGGATCCCGCTCGGCCGCCAGCAGGGCGTCCAGCAGCCCTCCACGGCCCGTGCCGGGGGAGGCCAGCACCGGTGCGAAGCGGGCCCGGGCCGCGGGCCCGGCGGCGAGCACCGCGGGCAGCAGCGGGCGGCCGTCCCGCCCGGCGTCCAGCAGCCGGTCCAGGTGGTCGGCGATCTGCCCGGCCCGCTCGGGCCGCTCGCGCAGCAGCTCGGCCGCCAGCAGCACCCCGGAGCGCACCACCGCCGGGTCCGCCGCCCGGTCGAACGCCCGCAGCCCGTCGCCGGCCCGCGCCCCGGGCAGCCGCGACCGCTCGCGGACCGCCGCCAGCACCTCGGCCGGGTACTCCTCGACCAGGTCGCCCAGCACCTCCTCGGTGAGGAACGGGTCGCCCGCCCGGTAGCCGGCCAGCGCCGCCGGCAGGTGCTCGGCCCGGGTCTGCGGGTCGCGCACCAGCAGCGCCAGCGCCGCGCCGTGCAGCGCCGGTTCGTCGTCCCTGGCGAGCAGGGTGCCGGCGGCCAGCCGCAGCAGCTGCGCGCCCGAGCCGCCCGCGTGCGGGGCGGTGCGCAGCGCGTGCACGGCGGCCGCGACGTGCCGCTCGGGGCGCGGGTCGTGGCTCCACCGGTCGACGGCCCGGCACAGCGCGGACGGCTCCCGCTCGGCGAGCCGCCCGAGCAGCGCGTCGGCCCGCGGGTGCGCGGCCGCGACCAGAGCCTCCGTCAACTCGTCCAGGGCCAGCGCCCGGTGCTCGAACAGCAGGGCGTCGGCGAGGTCGGCGGCGGCCGGCCCGGCGTGCTCGTACCAGCCGCACAGCAGTGGCAGCACGGTGTGCGGGTCGGCGGCCAGCAGCTCCGCGACGGCCTCCCGCACCGCCTCCGCCCGGCCGCCCGGGCCACCCGGACCGCTCGGGCTGCTCGGGCTGCTCGGGCTGCTCGGGTCGCCGGCGAGCCGCCCGAGCAGCGCGACCCGGTCGGCGGCGGGCAGCGGCAGGGCGACCCAGAACGCCGGGCCGAAGCGCTCGTCCCGCCCGGCCCGGGCCGCCAGCGACTCCAGCAGCTCCCGGTGCGCGCCGGGCTCGGGGCTGCCGGCGATCCCGGCCGCCAGCAGCCGGCCCGCCCACCAGTCGGGTTCGCCGCCCGGCTCGGCCCGCTCCAGCGCCAGCCGGATCCGGTGCAGCCAGCCGTCCAGCGCCCCCGCGCCGCGCGCCGCCCCCACCCGGCGCAGCGCCCCCGTCACCACGCCCACCCGGGCCCGGCCGACCGCGCCCTGACGGCCCTTCACCCCGACCGCCGCGGGCGGGAGGACGTTCCGGGCCGTCGGGTCGCCGGGGGCGTCGGCCGTCGCGTCCTCCTCCGCCAGCAGCAGGCGCAGCGCCGCGTCCAGGTCCAGGTGCAGGCTCTGCAGCCACTCCCCCCACTCCTCGTGGGCGGCCCGGTGCCCGGCGCCCGCCGGGACCAGCAGGTGCTCCTCGCGGACGGCCCGCGCCCAGCCGCCCGCGGCCGGGAACAGCCGGTCGAACTCCGCGGCGGGCAGCGCCCCGTCGCCGGCGCCGAGCATCAGCCGGGCGGCCTCGTGCAGCCGGCCGGCCACCACCACGGCCAGCCGGCGGAGCTGCTTGGCGTCCTCGCCGGGCGGGACGGGGCCGCCGCGCCGGTGGCGGCGCTGGCCGCCGGCGACGGGGGCGATCCGGCGGGCGACGGTCAGGCAGGCCAGGTCCAGCCAGCCGTCGAAGAGCTCGCCGCGGTCGGCGACCGGCCCGTGGACGCCCGCGCCGCGCAGGTCGCCGGCCAGCCGCAGCGCCAGCGGGTGGCCGCGGTCGGCGGGGCCGAGGAAGGGCTCTGGCAGCCCGTAGCGCCGCCCGGCCCGGGCCGCGGCGTCGTCGGTGAGCGGGCCCAGCCAGAGCGCCCGGGCGGCGGACCGCCAGGGGCCGAGCTGCTGCCAGCCGTCGGGGCGGCAGGCGACCAGGGCGCGGGCGCGGTGGGCGCCCAACCACTCCAGGGCGCCGGTCAGCCAGCGCGCGGAGAGCGCCAGCGGGGCCTCCTCGGGCCCGTCCAGCACCACCAGCAGCGGGCGGCCGCCGTCCGCGCACCGTTCGGCGAGCTCCGCCGGGCCCACCTCGGGGACGCCCAACTGCCGTGCCGCCGCGACGAGTCGGCGGTGCAGGGTGTCGCCGAGGGCGCGGTCGCCCAGGGCCAGGTCGGCGCCGCGCAGCCAGAGCGTGGGCAGTGGTTCGGCGGCGCCGGCCCGGCGGACGGCGAGCGCGGCCAGTTCGGTGGTGCGCCCGCTGCCGGCCTCGCCGAGCAGCACCGTCAGGGTGTCCTGCGGCTCCTCGCCGCTGAGGCCGTCGGGCCGGTCGACCCGGTCGGCGGCGAGCTCGGTGATCCGGCCGGGGCCGGCGGTGGCGGCGTCCAGCTGGGCGGCCGTCAGGCGCAGCCCGCCGGCCAGGTTGAGGGCGCGGCCGAACGCGGGCACGCCGGAGGCGTTGCGGGCCAGCAGCAGCCCGAGCGGGCCGTCCCCCGCCGGGACGTCGACGGACAGCGGGACGGCCGCCACCCCGGACCCGCCGGCGGTGCGCACCCGGGGTGCGACGACGGCCAGCACGGCCCCGGTGTCCGGGTCGAGGACGGGCGCGCCGGCCACCGGCGCCGCGGGGAGGTCGAGCAGCAGCACGCCCGGGACCGTCCGGGTCTGCACGCCGTCCCCGCAGCGGCCGTTCTCCCGGCCGAGCAGGCTGCCGCGGGCCAGCGCGGGCGTGCCGTCCTCACGGCGCTGGTGCGGCACCACGACGGGGCCGCCGACCTCGCCGCGCCCGATCGGCAGCGCGCGGCCCGGCACGCCGCCGACCGCCGTGGTCCGCAGCAGCGCCAGACCGCGTTCCGGCAGCAGGTCGACGCTCTCCGGCCCGAGCACCCTGGACTGGCCGCCCGGGGTGTGCAGTACCAGCCTGGGCAGGCCCGCCACCGCCTCGTGCGCGGTCACCACCGTGCCCTGCCGGTCGGCGACGAACCCGAGCCCGCACAACCGGCCCTGCACGTCCCGGATGCGCAGCAGCCCGTGCGCCGGGTCTCCCGCGAAGCCGGCGCTCGCGCCCTCGCCCATCCCGCCGGTCCTCCCTCCGCTCTGCGGCCGCTGTTCCGGCCGCCGGTCAGCCTGCCCCCCACCAGCCCCACAGCACCCCGCGCGCCCCGCTCACCACACCCGTTCACCTCGCGCGCCCCCGGCGACACGCCGCGCACCGCCCCGGCCGCCCCCGGAAAACCGGTGGGCCGGGCGGGCGGCGGTCTGCCAGCATCCGGGCATGGACGTCCGCCTCGACCCCTGGTCCGACTCCCGCTTCGCCCTGCTGGAGCGCATCAACACGCCGCTGATGCGCCGTCATGTCGGCGGCCCGGAGACCCCGGAGCAGCTGCTGCACCGCCACCGCCGCTACCTCGAACTCCCGGCGCTGGGCGGCGTCATGTACGCGGTGCTGGCCGACGGCGCCCCCGCCGGTTCGATCGCCTACCACCGGCGCGACTGGCAGGGCGAGGAGATCTACGAGACCGGCTGGAACGTCCTGCCCGAGTTCCAGGGCCGCGGCCTGGCGCTCGCCGCCGGCCGCCTGATGCTCGCCGCCCTGCGCGAGGCGGCCGCCGCGGACCGCACCGCCCCCGGCGCCCTGCACGCCTTCCCGGCCGCCGACAACGCCCCCTCCAACGCCCTGTGCGCCCGCCTCGGCTTCACCGACGCGGGCCCGTGCGAGTTCGAGTACCCGCGGGGTTCGGGGCGGTTCCTGCACAGCAACGACTGGCGCCTCGCCCTGCGCTGAGACGCCGAACGGCCCCGGCGGAGAAGCTCTCCACCGGGGCCGTTCACCGACTGTCGGAACTCCGCGCGGGCCGGCCTTCCGCCGCCGCGCCGCCACCGGCAGCCCACTGCCGAGCGCCACCGCGCCCACCCCCGACCGGGCGACCGCGAACCCGTCGTCACCCCCACCGGTCGACGCCGGCGAACCCCCGGCGCCCGAGCCGCCCGCCCGCACCGTCACCGGCTGCACCGCGGCCGACGACGACTCCCCCGACGCCGGCACCGGCGCGGCCGGGGCAGCGGCCGATCACCGGCGGGCCGACGGCGGAATCGCGCACGCGCCCTGACCGTCGGTCAGCCCACGAACACCGCGACCGGCTTGGCCTTCCCGGCGTGCTCCTCCACCAGCGCCAGGAACCGTCCGTCCGGGTCGAAGACCGCGATCGGGCCGTCCACGCCGAGGCCGGGAGCGGGCAGTCGCATGCCGTTGGAGAGCAGCTTGGCCTGCTCGGCGTCGATGTCCCAGCGCGGGAACGCGGCCGCGGCGGCGTCGGCGATCGGCAGGACCTCGAGCTTCTCCTCCAACTGCTCCAGGGTGTGCGCGGATTCGACCGAGTAGGGGCCGACCTTGGTGCGGCGCAGCATGGTCAGGTGGCCGCCGACGCCGAGCGCGGCGCCCAGGTCGCGGGCGAGTGCGCGGATGTAGGTGCCGGAGGAGCACTCCACGGTCACGTCGAGGTCGAGCACCGGCGTGCCGTCCTCGGCGACCGCCGGGCGCACCTGGTGCACCGTGAAGGAGTGCACGGTGGTCGGCCGGGCGGCGAGTTCGAAGTCCTCGCCCTCGCGGACCCGGGCGTACGAGCGCTTGCCGTCGATCTTGATGGCGCTGACCTTGGACGGCACCTGCATGATCTCGCCGGTGAGCTTCGCGATCTCGGCGTCGATCGCCTCCCGCGCCACCGCGTCGGCCGGGGCGGAGGCGGTGACCTCGCCCTCCCGGTCGTCGGTGATGGTGGTCTGGCCGAGCCGGACGGTGGCGTCGTACGTCTTCGCGGTGAGCATCAGGTGCCCGAGCAGCCGGGTGGCCCGCTCGACGCCGATCACCAGCACGCCGGTGGCCATCGGGTCGAGGGTGCCGGCGTGCCCGACCTTGCGGGTGCCGGCCAGCCAGCGGAGCTTGGCCACCACGCCGTGCGAGGTGATGCCTTCCGGCTTGTCCACGATGACCAGCCCGTCGGGGCCCGTCCCTTTACGCTTCATCGCTCTATCGTTTCATTCCCTGCGTCGCCGCTGCCGCGGCCGTCCACCGAACCGGACGAGCCTAGCGCGCGCTTTCCTCCGCCAACGCCACCCGGAACCGCTCGACGGTCTCCGGCACCCCGGCCCGGGCGGAGAACCCGGCCGCGAAGACGTGCCCGCCGCCGTCCAGCCGGGCGCACACCGCGGCCACGTCGACCGCGCCCCGCGAGCGGCAGGAGCCGCGCAGGGTACCGTCCGGGTCCTGCTTGAGCACCAGCGCGACGTCCGCCTCGGCGGGCTTGCGCAGCACGTCGATCAGGCCCTCGATCTCCTCCACGGTGACGCCGAACAGCGCCAGGTCCTGGTACGGCACCCAGGTCCACACCAGCCCGTGCCCGCCGGCCTGCTCGGGCTCGAACACGGCGCGGTCCAGCGCCCCGGCGAGCACCTTCAGGTAGCCGAACGAGGTGGTGTCCCACAGTTGCCGGGAGATCAGGTCGTGCCGGATCCCGGTGGCCAGCATCCGCCCGGCCATCTCGTGGGTGGCGGGCGTGGTGGCCCGGTACTTGAACGAGCCGGTGTCGGTGGCGATGCCGGTGTACAGGCAGGTCGCGATCGGCTGGTCCAGCGGGACGCGCAGCCGGCGCAGCAGTTCGTCGACCAGGACGGCGGTGGCGGGCGCGGACGGGTCGATCAGCCGGACGTCGCCGAAGCCCGGGTTGGAGGCGTGGTGGTCGAAGACCACCAGCGCGCCGGCCGCGAAGGCCTTGTCGCGCAGCAGGCCGAGCCGTTCCTCGGAGGCGGCGTCGAAGGCCAGCACCAGCGCGGGCGCGGCGGGCACCGCGGCGGCCGGGACGATCAGGTCCTGCCCGGGCAGGAAGGACAGCGATTCGGGGATGATCTGCGGGTCCTCGCCGAAGGACACCCGCACCCGTTTTCCGAGACCGCGCAGCGCCTGCGCGGCGGCCAGCGCGGAGCCCAGCGCGTCGCCGTCCGGGCAGATGTGGCAGATCAGGTCGATCTCGTCGGCGCCCGCGATCAGTTCCAGGGCGCGTTCCCACGCGGCCTCGAACCGACCGTCGCCGCCCTGCGCCCCGGGTTCGGGCGACGACCCGCTGCGCGGGCCCGGAAGCACCGCGAGGGCGGTCTCCACCTCAACAGTGGAGACCGCCCCCGCGGCGCCGGACTCGGCCGGCTTCCCGGCCGTGGTCACTCGTCCTCGTCGTCGTCGCGGGCCGCCTTGTACGGGTCGGCCTCGCCGGCGTAGGCGGCCCCGGCGGCCGCGGTGCGGACCGCGGCGTCGGAGACCCGGGCCTTGTCCAGCAGGTCGTCGATGTTCCGGGCGTTGTCCGGAAGCGCGTCGGCGACGAAGGTCAGGGTCGGCGTGAACCGCACCCCGGTCTGCTTGCCGACCTCGGAGCGCAGGATGCCCTTGGCGCTCTCCAGCGCGGCCGCGCTGGACTCGCGGTCGGTCTCGTCGCCGTAGACGGTGTAGAAGACGGTGGCCTCGCGCAGGTCACCCGTCACCCGGGCGTCCGTGATGGTGACGTACCCGAGTCGCGGGTCCTTGATCCGGCGCTGCAGGGTCTCCGCCACGACCACCTGAATGCGGTCGGCGAGCTTGCGCGCCCTTGCGGTGTCGGTCACGTTGCCTTGCCTCCTCGTGCAGTAGGCGCGGTACCCGGGTCATGACCTGGACCCGGTGGGGCCCTCTCCCCAACGTACCTGCCCGCGCCCAGCCTTGTGGGCGCTCTCGGTTCGGTGCGGGTGTGACGGTGGTGACGCCCGCAGGTCATTCGTCGTCGTCGTGGTGGTGCCGCCTCCTCGCGGAGAGCAGCATCACCTCGGGGCGGCCGGCGACGAGCCGCTCACAGCTGTCCAGGATCTCGTTGACGTACCCGGCGTCGCCGGACACCACCGCACAGCCGATCTCGGCCCTGCGGTGCAGATCCTGGTTCCCGACCTCTGCGGCGCACACGCTGTACTTGCGCTGCAGTTCGGCCACGATGGGCCGAACGATCGACCGTTTCTCCTTCAGCGAGTGCACGTCGCCGAGGAGCAGGTCGAAAGTGAGAGTTCCTACATACATGCAGTGACAGGCCTGGCCGGCCTGGTGGCCTCGAAGGATTCCCGACAGCCAGGACCCTAACAGCGCGGCCGGGGCCGGTCGACGGGATAACTGCACCCCGTCGACCGACCCCGGTCAGCAGCCGTTACGCGCGCGGCTTCTCGCGCATCTCGTAGGTCTCGATGACATCGTCGACCTTGATGTCGTTGAACGAGCCCAGCGTGACACCGGCCTCGAAGCCCTCGCGGACCTCGGTCGCGTCGTCCTTGAAGCGGCGCAGACCCTCGATGTTGAGGTTCTCCGCCACGACCTTGCCGTCGCGCAGCAGGCGGGCCTTGGTGTTGCGGCGGATGATGCCCTCGCGAACGATGACACCGGCGATGTTGCCGAACTTGGAGGAGCGGAACACCTCGCGGATCTCCGCGGAGCCGAGGCGCACCTCCTCGTACTCGGGCTTGAGCAGGCCCTTGAGCGCGGCCTCGATCTCCTCGATCGCCTGGTAGATGACCGAGTAGTACCGGATGTCGACGCCTTCGCGCTCGGCCGCGGTACGGGCACGCCCCTCGGCGCGCACGTTGAAGCCGATGATGATGGCGTCCGAGCCCATCGCCAGGTCCACGTCGGACTCGGTGATGGCGCCCACACCGCGGTGCAGGATCCGCAGCTCGACCTCTTCGCCCACGTCCAGCTTGACGAGCGCGTCCTCGAGGGCTTCGACGGAACCGGAGACGTCACCCTTGATGATGAGGTTGAGCTTCTCGATGTTGCCGGCGGCCAGCGCGGCCTCGAAGCCCTCCAGCGAGACGCGGACGCGGCGCTGGGCCATCGAGGCGTTGCGGTCGCGGGCGGAGCGCTTCTCGGCGATCTGGCGGGCGGTGCGGTCCTCGTCGACGACGATGAAGCTGTCGCCGGCGCGGGGCACCGAGGTCAGACCGAGCAGCATGACCGGACGGGACGGGCCGGCCTCGGAGAGGCTGTTGCCGTTCTCGTCCAGCATCGCGCGGACGCGGCCGTAGGAGTCGCCGACCACGATCGAGTCGCCGACCCGCAGGGTGCCGCGCTGGATGAGCAGCGTCGCCATGGCGCCGCGGCCCTTGTCCAGGTGGGCTTCGATCGCGATGCCCTGGGCGTCCTGCTCCGGGTTGGCGCGCAGGTCGAGGGAGGCGTCCGCGGTCAGGACCACGGCCTCCAGCAGCTCCTCGATGTTGAGGCCCTGGCGCGCGGAGATGTCGACGAACATGGTGTCGCCGCCGTACTCCTCGGCCACCAGGCCGAACTCGGTCAGCTGACCACGGACCTTGGTCGGGTCCGCGCCCTCGACGTCGATCTTGTTGACCGCGACCACGATCGGCACACCGGCGGCCTTGGCGTGGTTGAGCGCCTCGACCGTCTGCGGCATGACGCCGTCGTTGGCCGCGACCACCAGGATCGCGATGTCGGTGGACTTGGCACCACGGGCACGCATGGCGGAGAACGCCTCGTGACCCGGGGTGTCGAGGAAGGTGATCCGGCGCTCCTCGCCGTTCACCTCGGTCGCCACCTGGTACGCACCGATGTGCTGGGTGATGCCGCCGGCCTCGCCCGCGACCACGTTGGTCTTGCGGATCGCGTCCAGCAGTCGGGTCTTACCGTGGTCGACGTGACCCATGACGGTCACGACCGGCGGACGCGGAGCCAGCTGCTCCTCGTCACCCTCGTCGACACCGAAGTCGATGTCGAACGACTCCAGCAGCTCACGGTCCTCGTCGTCCCGGCTGACGATCTCCAGCACGAAGCCCATCTCGTCCGCCAGCAGCTGCAGCGTGGCGTCGGAGACCGACTGGGTGGCGGTGACCATCTCACCGAGGTTGAACATGACGGAGACGAGCGCGGCCGGGTTGGCGTTGATCTTCTCCGCGAAGTCCGTCAGCGACGCACCGCGCGACAGGCGAACGGTCGAACCGTTGCCACGCGGCAGCATCACACCGCCGACGGACGGGGCCTGCATGGCCTCGTATTCCTGACGCTTCGCGCGCTTCGACTTCCGGCCACGCGCCGGACGGCCACCGGGGCCGCGACCGAACGCACCCTGCGTGCCACCACGGGCACCCGGGCCACCGGGACGACCGCCGAAGCCGCCGGGACGGGCACCGCCGCCACCGAAGCCGCCGCCGCCACCGGCACCGCCGGGACGGGGACCGCCGAAGCCGCCACCGGCCGGACGCGAGCCCGGACCGGCCGGACGGCCCTGGAAGCCCGGACGAGCGCCACCCGGGGCACCCGGACGCGCACCCGGACCACCCGGACGAGCACCGGCACCCGGACCCGGACGCGGGCCCGGACGCTGCGGCATCATGCCGGGGTTCGGACGGGGCATACCGGACGGGCTCGGCGCACCGGGGCGCGGACCGGCCGGACGCGGCATGCCGTCGGGACGGGGAGCACCGGCACCCGGAGCACCGGGACGCGGAGCGCCGCCGGGACGGGGACCGCGCTCGCCGGCCGGGGCACCGCCCGGACGCGGAGCACCCGCACCCGGACCGCCGGGACGGGGACCGCGCTCGCCACCGGGACGGGGGCCGCGCTCGCCGGCGGGGGCACCGCCCGGACGCGGAGCACCCGCACCCGGAGCACCCGGACGCTGGCCGCGCTCGCCGCCACCCGGACGGGGAGCGGACGGACGGGCCATGCCCGAAGCGCCACCGGAGGTGAAGGGGTTGTTGCCCGGACGCGGACCGGCCGGACGCGGGCCCGGACGGGCCGCGGGGTTGGCCGGAGCCGGCCGCGGGGCGGCCGGACGCGCCGGAGCCTCACCGGCCGGAGCCGGGGAGGAGAACTCGGCCGCCGGAGCGGGCGCGGCAGGCGCGGCCGGCGCAGCCGGACGGGCCGCCGGGCGCGGACCCGGGGTCGGCGCCCCGGCGGGCTTCGGCGCAGCCGAGCCCGCGGCGGGCGCGGGGGTGGTGGGACGGGGGCCCGGCGTCACAGTCGGACGCGGGCCAGGGGTGGGGGCACCCGGCTTGGGTGCAGCCGAACCGGCGCCGCCGGTCGGCTGGGGCGCCGCGGGCTTCCGCGGGCCAGGCTTCGCGGAGGACGCGCCGCCGGACGGCGGGGTCGCTCCCAAAGCGTCAGTCAACTTGCGCACGACCGGCGCCTCGATCGTCGAGGACGCCGAACGCACGAACTCACCCAACTCGGTGAGCTTGGCCATGACGGCCTTGCTCTCCAAACCAAGTTCCTTGGCGAGCTCGTATACCCGGACCTTAGCCACTTCGCTCCTGTCTATACGTCCGGGGTGTCGTCCGCCGGACTGTCGCTACTTCATGGGCGTACTCATCGCGTACTCATCGAGTGCTCATCGCAATCTCGACCTACTTCCATCTCGCGAGGTACCTGACTGTGGCGCACGGCGATGTACCCACTGCCGTGCGCTGGTGCGTGTTGCCGGGCACGAGGCCCGTCAGCGGGCCGACTGACCGTCGGCCGGACTTGCTCCTGCCCCGACGTACTCCCGCAGGGCGCCGGGTTCGAGCGTGCCCTGGACCCGGAGGGCCCTCGGGAACGCCCGGCGGCGGACCGCGAGGTCGAGGCAGTTCGGTACGGGGTGCAGATACGCGCCCCGGCCCGGCAGTGTGCCGCGAGGATCGGGGACGCACTCGCCCTCGCCCGCCACGACACGCAGCAGCTCGTGCTTGGCCGCCCGCTTGCGGCAGCCCACGCAGGTGCGTTCAGGGCATGCACGGGCATGCGTCCGGCCAGACACGCTCAAGTCTACCCCTCCGAAGGGACTCGCCGCCGCCGAGTAGATCTCCGGAGGCTTGGGACAGCGCCCACTGCTGGGCGACGCTCGATTACTGACCCTCGACCGGGGCCTCGGTGTCCGGGCGGATGTCGATCCGCCAGCCCGTCAGACGGGCGGCCAGGCGGGCGTTCTGACCCTCCTTGCCGATCGCCAGCGACAGCTGGTAGTCCGGCACGATCACCCGGGCCGACCGCTGGGCCAGGTCGACGATCTCCACCTTGGTCACCCGCGCGGGCGACAGGGCGGCGGCGACCATCTCGGCCGGGTCCTCGGACCAGTCGACGATGTCGATCTTCTCGCCGTGCAGCTCGGCCATCACGCCGCGCACCCGCATGCCGTTCGGGCCGATGCAGGCGCCCTTGGCGTTCAGGCCCTGGCGGCGCGACCACACCGCGATCTTGGTGCGGTGGCCGGCCTCGCGGGCGATCGCCGCGATCTCCACCGAACCGTCCGCGATCTCCGGGACCTCCAGCGCGAACAGGCGCTTCACCAGGTTCGGGTGGGTCCGCGACAGGGTGACCGACGGGCCGCGCACACCGCGCCGCACGCCCACCACGTAGCACTTCAGCCGGGTGCCGTGCCGGTAGTCCTCGCCCGGGACCTGCTCCTGCGGCGGCAGGATGGCCTCCAGCTTGCCGATGTCGACCAGGATGTTCTTCGGGTCGTTGCCCTGCTGGACGACACCGGTGACGATGTCGCCCTCCTTGCCGGCGTACTCGCCGAAGGTCTGGTCGTCCGCGGCGTCCCGCAGCCGCTGCAGGATGACCTGCTTGGCGGTGGACGCGGCGATCCGGCCGAACCCGCTCGGGGTGTCGTCGAACTCCTTGGGCTCCACGCCCTCGTCCAGCTCGGCCGCGTCCTCCAGGGCCCACACCGTCACGTGGCCGCTCTTGCGGTTCAGCTCCACCCGCGCCCGGCGGCGCGAGCCCTCGGTGCGGTGGTACGCGATGAGGAGGGCCGACTCGATCGACTCGACCAGCAGGTCGAACGGCACGCCCTTCTCGGTGACCAGCCCGCGCAGGGCACTCATGTCGATGTCCACGATTACGCCTCCTCTTCCTCTTCGTCCGTGTCCGCGATGTCGGCGGCGGCGTCGAGCAGTTCCTCGTCCTTGCGGTTGAACTCGACCTGCACCCGGGCCCGCGCGATCTCCGCGAACTCCAGTCGGCGCTCCTTGGGGCGGCCGCGCCCCTTCACCGGCTGCACCTCGACCAGCGCGCCGTCCTCGTCGCTCTCCAGCACCCGCGCGGTCAGTTCCGCGCCGTCCACCAGCTTGATCGCGGCCAGCCGACCGGTCGCCCGACGCCAGTGCCGCGGCTCGCTCAGCGGGCGCTCGGCGCCCGGCGAACCGACCTCCAGCAGATACGGGGCGTCACCCATCAGGTTCGACTCGTCCAGCGCCTGGCCGACCAGGCGGGAGAACTCCGCGATCGCGTCCAGGTCGACGCCGCCGTCGGCGTCCACGTCGATCTGCACCTGGCGGCGGCTGCCGGCCTGGGTCACCTTGACCTCTTCGAGATCCAGCCCTGCCTCGGCGGCCAGCGGCTCCAGCAATGTGCGCAGCCGGTCAGTGGGGGTGGTGCTCATCCGGGTGACTCCTCGGCCGCGTCTGCTGTTGTCGGAGGTGCTAACTCTTCGCGAAGCCTATCCGGTCAACCCCCGAACCGCCGATTCCGACCCTCCCCCCGGCCCCCAGGGGGGCCGGGAGACACCCCCGGCCGGGCCACCCCGCTGCGAGCAATGTCACAGCCACCCGGTACCGTCCAAGCTCCCGCCGGGAGCGCCCGGCTCCGGTCATGATTCTCCCGACGGCGGCCGCCCGGCCCCACGAACACGCTGGAGTGCCGATGCCCGCGCCCACCCGGCGGTCCTTCCTGGCGCTCGGCGCGCTCGGCGGACTGCTGTCCGTCTGCGGCTGCACCGACGACCACGACAAGAACGCGCGCCCGACCGCCGAGGACGCCGACCGGCCGCTGCGGCAGCGTCAACTCGCCGCCACCGACGCGCTGCTCGCCGACTACGGCGCGGTGATCGCGGCGA
The DNA here is from genome assembly GCF_002803145.1 of Kitasatospora sp. CB02891. Classification (NCBI taxonomy): domain Bacteria; kingdom Bacillati; phylum Actinomycetota; class Actinomycetes; order Kitasatosporales; family Streptomycetaceae; genus Kitasatospora; species Kitasatospora sp. CB02891. The sequence continues at coordinate 40,639 of NZ_NNBO01000025.1, forward strand.
GCCCCGCCGACGCCGACCGGCTCGGCGACCTGCGCGACGACGTCCTCCAGCACCGCGAGGCGCTCGCCCAGTCGCTGCCCGCCTCCTCGCCCGCCGCGAGCGCGAGCGCGGGTGCGGCTGCCGCCCGCACCGTCGCCGAACTGGCCGCGTCCGAGCGCCGCACCGCGGGCCGGCGGCTCGCCGACCTGGCCGACGCCTCCCCCGCACTGGCCAGGACGCTCGCCTCGGTCGCCGCCTCCGGCGCCGCGCACGCCGCCGCCCTCGGCGACACCGGGCCGATCGCCGACGACGGCCCGGCGCCCTCCCCCTCCCCCACTGCCTCCGCCGCCCCCTCCGGCTCGGCCTCGCCCGCGGCGATGCGCGCCGCCGACGTCGAAGCCCTCCAGGCGGCGCTCGCCGCCGAACACGCCGCCGTCTACGGGTACGGCGTGGTGGGCGCGTTCCTCCCGGTCGGCCCGCAGCGCGAGGACGGGCGCGCCGCGTACGCCGCCCACCAGGCCCGCCGGGACGCCTGGCAGCGGCTGCTCACCGCCGGCGGCACCTCCCCGACCGCCGCCGCGCCCGGCTACCGGCTGCCGTTCCAGGTCAAGGACGCGGCCACCGCCGGCCGGCTCGCCGCCCACCTGGAGACCCAGCTCACCGCCGCCTACGCCGACCTGTGCGCCACCACCGCCCTGCGCGCCCAGGCCGCCGCCGCCCTGCGCGAATGCGCCCTGCGGGCCGCCCACTGGGGCGCCGACCTGCCCGCCCTCCCCGGCCTCGCCGCCGCCGACCCCGCGCCGTCCGCGAGCGCGACGTAACACCGTCCCCGGCGTCCGCTGCGCGATGATGGACGGTATGTCCGCACAGCCCGCGCAGTTCACCGTCCCCGAGCGTCTCGCCGAGTCGGTCCGGGCGGGCGGTGATCCGGGCGAGGCGGAGTGGTCCGCCGCGCTGCCGGCCCGGTTCGCGGAGCGGCTGGCCGACTGGGGGCTGGTGCTGGAGCGGGTGGCCGAGCCCGGCGGGCGCAGCGGAGTGGTCGGTTACGCGTACCGCGCCGAGGACCGCACGCCGGTGGCGGTGAAGGCGCTGCGCCCGGGCGCCGACCCGGTGGGCGAGGCGGCCGCGCTGCGGGTCTGGGCCGGGCGCGGGGCCGTGCTGCTGCTGGCGGAGGCGGACCGGACGCTGCTGCTGGAGCGGCTGCACGGCGAGATCCCGCTGCGTTCGCTGGCGGAGGCGAAGGCCACGCTGGAGGCGACCAGCCTGCTGCGCCGGCTGTGGGTGCAGCCGCCCGCCGGGCATGCGTTCCCCACCCTCGTCGAGCGCGCCGGGGAGCTGGAGCGGCGGATCGCCGAGCGGCGGGCGCTGCCGGGCGCTGCGGACGCGGGGCCGCTGGTGGACGAGGCGCTGGAGGCGGTGGCGCTGGCCGCGGACGGCGGCGGGTGGCTGCTGCACGGGGACTTCCACCACGGGCGGGTGCTGGCCGCCGACCGGGCGCCGTGGCTGGCGGTCGGGCCGCGGCCGGTGGTGGGCGACCGGGCGTACGACCTGGCCCGGCTGGTGCTGGACCGGGCGGAGACCCTGGCGGCCGCGCCGGGCCCGCGCGGCGCGGCCCGGCGGCGCCTGGCGCAGCTGTCGGAGGCGGTGGAGCTGCCCGCCGACCGGGTGCGGGCCTGGGCGCTGCTGCGGGCGGTGGACACCGCGCTGGCGGCGCTGGCCGGGGGCGACGCGGCGGGCATGGAGCTCCATCTGGAGTTCGCGGCCTGGCTGTGAGGGACGGGCCACGCGGACGCCCGGGACGGCAGGTAGTAACGTCCCGCTTCATGGAGCAGCTCACCGGGGTGACGATCGAGGCCATCGACCTGGCGGCGTGGGCGCCTGCCGTGCTGGAGGTCCAGGCGGTCGCGTTCGGGCTGGGTCCGCAGGAGGTGGCGGTGCGGCTGCCGATCGTCGGCCGGCACGCGCTGCAGCCGGGGGTGATCGCGCTGGGGGCGATGGCGCAGGGCCGGCTGGTCGGGTTCGGCTACGGGATGCCCAACCAGCGCACCCACTGGTGGTCGACGGTGATCGAGCCGTACCTGGCGGCGCGCGGCCACGAGAGCTGGCTGGACGGGGTGTTCGCGGTGACCGAGCTGCACGTGCTGCCGGAGCTCCAGGGCCAAGGGGTGGGCACCCGGCTGATCCGCACCCTGTGCGAGCACTCCGGTCTGGACCGTTCGATCCTGTCGGCGATCGACGCGGAGACCCCGGCCCGCCGGCTGTACCGCTCGCTCGGCTACCGGGACCTGGCGCCGGCGGTGCGCTTCCCGAACACGGCGCGGCCGTACGCGGTGATGGGCGCCCACCTGCCGCTGCGCGACCCGGCCCGCCCCTGACGCTCGGTCAGAACAGCACGCTCATGAACGCGCCGACCTCGCGGAAGCCGACCCGGCGGTAGGCGGCGCGGGCCCGCAGGTTGAAGTCGTTGACGTACAGCGACACCACGGGGGCGACCTCGGCGAGAGCGGTGTTCACGACCGCCGCCATGCCGCTCTCGGACAGCCGCTTGCCGCGGTGCTCGGGGGCCACCCAGACGCCCTGGATCTGGCAGGCGCCGGCGGTGACGGCGCCGATCTCGGCCTTGAAGACGACCTTGCCGTCCTCGTCGAAGCGGGCGAACGACCGTCCGGAGGAGACCAGTTCGGCGACCCGGGCCTGGTAGAGCAGGCCGCCGTCGCCGGCCAGCGGGGAGATCCCGACCTCCTCGGTGAACATCGCCACGCAGGCGGGGATCAGCGCCTCGATCTCGCTGCGGTGCACCCGGCGCACCAGCGGGTCCGGGGCGACGTCGGTGACGGGTGCGGAGGTGGCCATCAGCGGCTGGTGGCCGCGCACCTCGCGGGCCGGGCCCCAGGAGCGCTCCAGCAGCGCCCACAGGGCGGCGGTGGCCCCGGCCGGGCCGACGATCGAGGAGCAGCGGCGGCCCTGTCGGCGGGCGCGTTCGGCGAACGCCCGGACGGCCTCCGGGCCGGCGTTGACCGGGACCAGGTTGGCGCCCGCGTAGCAGAGCGCGTCGAGCCGCCCGTCGGCGTCGTGCCAGCCCCACATCTCGCCGCCGAGCCGCCACGGGTCGAGGCCGACGGCCTCCACCCGGGTGGCGACGAAGGCGTTGGCGACGGGGTCGCGGCGCAGGACCTCCAGCGCCGCGTCGAGGTCGGGCGTCTCCAGCACGCGGGTTGCGGCCAGCGCCCGGGCGACCTGGAACGGGCCGGGCAGCATCACACCTCGATCGAGCACGGGAGTCACCTCTCGCAGGGGCGGGACCGCCGAACGCGGCGGCCCCGCCGGGGAGTTCAGACCGTCACTCGGCGGCCACGACGACGGGGGCGCCGGATTCGACACCCTCCTCCTGCATCTGCTCGGCCAGCTTCATGGCCTCCTCGATCAGGGTCTCGACGATCTTCGACTCGGGCACGGTCTTGATCACCTCGCCCTTGACGAAGATCTGGCCCTTGCCGTTGCCGGAGGCGACGCCCAGGTCGGCCTCGCGGGCCTCGCCGGGGCCGTTGACGACGCAGCCCATGACGGCCACCCGCAGCGGCACCTCCATGCCCTCCAGGCCGGCGGTGACCTCCTCGGCGAGCTTGTAGACGTCCACCTGGGCGCGGCCGCAGGACGGGCAGGAGACGATCTCCAGGCCGCGCTCGCGCAGGCCCAGCGACTCCAGGATCTGGTTGCCGACCTTGATCTCCTCGGCCGGCGGGGCGGACAGCGACACCCGGATGGTGTCGCCGATGCCCTCGGCGAGCAGCGCGCCGAACGCCACCGCGGACTTGATGGTGCCCTGGAAGGCCGGGCCGGCCTCGGTGACGCCCAGGTGCAGCGGGTAGTCGCAGGCCGCGGCGAGCTGCCGGTAGGCGTTGATCATCACGACCGGGTCGTTGTGCTTGACCGAGATCTTGATGTCGCGGAAGTCGTGCTCCTCGAACAGCGAGCACTCCCAGAGCGCGGACTCCACCAGCGCCTCGGGGGTGGCTCGGCCGTACTTCTCCAGCAGGCGCTTGTCGAGCGAGCCGGCGTTGACGCCGATCCGGATCGGCACGCCCGCGTCCTTGGCGGCCTTGGCGATCTCGCCGACCTTGTCGTCGAACGCCTTGATGTTGCCGGGGTTGACGCGCACCGCGGCGCAGCCGGCGTCGATCGCGGCGAACACGTACTTGGGCTGGAAGTGGATGTCGGCGATCACCGGGATCTGCGACTTCTTCGCGATGATCGGCAGCGCGTCGGCGTCGTCCTGCGAGGGGACCGCGACCCGGACGATCTGGCAGCCCGAGGCGGTCAGCTGGGCGATCTGCTGGAGCGTCGCGTTGACGTCGGAGGTCAGCGTGGTGGTCATCGACTGCACCGAGACCGGCGCGTCACCGCCCACCGGTACGTTGCCGACCATGATCTGCCGCGAGTACCGGCGCTTGGCCAGCGGCTTGAGCGGCAGGGAGGGGATACCGAGCGAGATCGCGGTCATGTGCGCAGTGTTTCCTCTGCAGAAATTCGATGAGCCGACGCGCACTGCAACCGGCGCGCCCGGCGTCCAACGGTACGGCACGGCCGGGTGGCGGAGCACACCCGGCCGTGGGTGGCGTGCGGCTAGTTCAGGCGCACCGGGTTGACGATGTCGGCGGCCATCACGAGGCCGGTGAAGCAGATGAAGATGCCGGCGACCACGTACGCCACCGGCATCAGCCGGGCCACGTCGAACGGCCCGGGGTCGGGGCGGCGCAGCACCTTGGCGAGGCCGCGGCGCAGCGACTCCCACAGGGCGCCGGCGATGTGGCCGCCGTCCAGCGGGAGCAGCGGCAGCATGTTGAACAGGAACAGCATGAAGTTCAGGTAGGCGAGCATCTGCACGAAGACGGTCAGCTGCACGCTGAGCGGCAGGTCCGCGGCGAACACGTCGCCGCCGAGCCGGGCCGCGCCGATCATGCCGACCGGGGAGTCCTGGTCGCGGGGGGCGCCGTCCACGACGGCGTGCCACAGGCCGGGGATCTTGCCGGGCAGCTGGGCCAGCGACTCGACGCCGTGGCCGGCCAGCCGGGCCATCTCGTCGGTGCTCTCGCCGAACGACATGTGGTGCACGCCCATCGCCGGCGTGATGCCGAGGAAACCGGCGGTGACGGTCTTGCCCTTGATCGGGTAGCCGTCCTTGTCGATCGCGGCGAGGGTGTTGGCCTTGATGTCGGCGGGCAGCGTGGCGAGGGTGCCGTCCTGGTGCCGGACGTCGATCTCCACGTGCTTGCCGGCCGAATCGCGGATCAGGCCCTGCAGCTGCGTGTAGTCGTGGATCTTCACCCCGCCGAAGGCCAGCACGGTGTCGCCGGCCCGCAGGCCGGCCGCGTTGGCCGGGGACTTCTCGGCGTCCGGCTTGCAGGTGTCGGTCTTCTCGCCGACCGGGACGACGCACTCGTTGACGGTCGCGATGGTGGGCGTGGTCCGGGTGACGCCGATCCCCATGAACAGGGTGAGGAACAGTCCGATCGCCAGGACCAGGTTCATGCCCGGGCCGGCGAACATCACGATGACGCGCTTCCACGGGGCCCGGGTGTAGAACATCCGGGTCTCGTCGCCGGGCTGGAGCTCCTCGTACGAGGCGGACCGGGCGTCCTCGATCATGGTGCGCCACGGCGAGCTGGAACGTTTCGTTATCCGGCCGTCCGCCCCGGGCGGGAACATCCCGATCATCCGGATGTAGCCGCCGAACGGGATCGCCTTCAGGCCGTACTCGGTCTCGCCCCGCCTGGTCGACCAGACGGTCTTCCCGAAGCCGACCATGTACTGCGGCACCCGGATCCCGAACAGCTTCGCGGTGGAGAGGTGGCCGAGCTCGTGCCAGGCGATCGAGAACAGCAGCCCGACCACGAAGATCAGGACGCCCAGCACCCACATCAGCATTTCCACCGCGTCGCCTCCGTCGTCCTACTGCCTCAGCCGGCCGCCAGCTCACGGGCCCGGGCCCGGGCCCAGCTCTCCGCGTGGAGTACGTCCTCCACCGTGAGCGAAGTTCCCGATTGCGGTGTGCCGTGTTCGGCGACCACCTTCGCCACAGTGTCCACGATTCCGGTGAAGGGCAGTGCGCCCTTCAGGAAAGCGTCCACACATTCCTCGTTGGCGGCATTGAAGACCGCCGGGGCGGTCCCGCCGAGCGTACCCACCTCGCGGGCCAGCTCGACCGCGGGGAAGGCCTCATTGTCCAGCGGGAAGAACTCCCAGGTCGCGGCCTTGGTCCAGTCGCAGCCGGGGGCGGCGTCCGGCACCCGGTCCGGCCAGCCGAGGCCCAGCGCGATCGGCATCCGCATGTCCGGCGGGCTGGCCTGGGCCAGCGTCGAACCGTCCACGAATTCCACCATCGAATGAACGACCGACTGCGGATGGACCACCACCTCGATCCGGTCGAACGGCACGTCGTACAGCAGGTGCGCCTCGATCACCTCCAGGCCCTTGTTCACCAGGGTCGCCGAGTTGATCGTCACCACCGGGCCCATCGCCCAGGTCGGGTGCGCCAGCGCGTCGGACGGCGTGACGCCGACCAGCTGCTCACGGCTGCGGTTGCGGAACGGGCCGCCGCTGGCGGTCACCACCAGCTTGCGGACCTCCGCGCGGGTGCCGCCGGCCAGCGCCTGGAACAGCGCGGCGTGCTCGGAGTCCACCGGCACGATCTGGCCGGGCTGCGCCACCGCCTTCACCAGCGGACCGCCGACGATCAGCGACTCCTTGTTCGCCAGCACCAGCACCCGGCCGGCCCGCAGCGCGGCCAGCGTCGGCGCCAGGCCGATCGAACCGGTGATGCCGTTCAGCACCGAGTGGCACTCCGCCGCGGCCAGTTCGGTCGCCGCGTCCGGGCCCGCCAGCACCCGCGGCAGCGGGGCGCCCTGCGCCTTGGCCGCCAGGGCCTCGCGCAGCGGCTTCTCGGCGGCCGGGTCGGCCACCGCGACGGTGTGCACGCCCAGCGCGACGGCCTGCTCGGCGAGCAGCTCCACCCGGCCGCCGGCCGCGGACAGCGCGACCACCCTGAACCGGCCGGGGTTGCGGAGCACCACGTCGATGGCCTGGGTGCCGATCGAGCCGGTCGAGCCGAGAATGACCAACTCCCGCGGCCCGTCCGGGTCGGCGACGGTCGGAGTGAAGCGCAGCTGCGGATGGGCGAGCGAATTCATGCCCCCATTGTGGCCTGTGCTACCCGGTGGTCACCGCCATGCCCAGAGCTTCCCGGCGACCTCGCCGTCCGCCGAGTTCTCCCACTCGAACACGCCTGCGACGCCGCGCAGCCCGGCGAACTCCGGCGAGTCGGTCTCGTAGACGACCGAGCCGCGGAAGCTGTTGCCGCCGCTCTCGGTGAACGTGCCGACCCCGTGGCCGCGCCAGCTCGCATGCGCGCCGCCCGGGCCCATCAGCACGCCCTGGCCGCCGCCCTCCAGCGTGCCGTCGTCGCGCAGCCGCGCCGTGTAGGTGCCCATGTCCTGGACCGGGACGCCCAGCAGAGTGCCGCTCGCCGCGTACGAGGTCTCCACCGTGGGCGGCAGTCCGTGCTTCCCCCGGCAGCACCCGCCGACCGGTGATCCGGCCCTGTTCCTCGGCAATGAGGTCGCCCAGCATGACGGGCCTCCTTCCTTCCTGCCTCCCGGCCTACGCCCGGTGCCGGAGCGCGTCAAGGCAGGCCGACGCCCCGCCGCCGCTGCTGCGGTGACGGGGCGTCGAAGGGGTTGCTCAGAGGTCGAGGCCGGTCAGCACCATGACCTTCTCGACGGTGTAGTCGTCCATCGCGTAGCGGACGCCCTCGCGGCCCACGCCGGAGTCCTTCACGCCGCCGTACGGCATCTGGTCGGCGCGGTAGGACGGCGCGTCGCCGATCACCACGCCGCCGACCTCCAGCTCGCGGTGCGCACGGAAGGCGGTCTGCACGTCGTGCGTGAAGACGCCCGCCTGCAGGCCGAAGTCGGAGTCGTTGACCATCGCGAAGGCCTCGTCGGTGGAGGACGCCTTGTGCAGCGACATCACCGGGCCGAACACCTCGGACTTCGCCAGGATGGCGTCCGCCGGCATCTCGGCGAGCACGGTCGGCGCGTAGGCGGCGCCGTCCCGCTTGCCGCCGGTGAGCAGCTTGGCGCCCTTGGCGACGGCGTCGTCGACCCAGGACTCGACGCGCTTGGCGGCGTTCTCGTCCACCAGCGGGCCGACGTCGGTGGCCTCGTCGCGCGGGTCACCGGTGACCTGCGCCTGCACCTTGGCGACGACCTTCTCGACCAGGCGGTCGTAGACGGTCGCGTCGGCGATCACCCGCTGCACCGAGATGCAGGACTGGCCGCCCTGGTAGTTCGCGAACAGCGCGATCCGGCTCGCGGCCCAGTCCAGGTCCGCCTCGGAGCTCCAGTCCGCCAGCACCACGGCCGCGGCGTTGCCGCCGAGCTCCAGGGTGACGTGCTTGCGCGGCACCGAGTCCATGATCTGGTAGCCGACCTTGTCCGAACCGGTGAACGAGATCACCGGCAGGCGCTTGTCCTGCACCAGCGCGGGCATCTTGGCGTTCTCCACCGGCAGGATGCTCCAGGAGCCCACCGGCAGGTCCGTCTCGGCCAGGATCTCGCCCAGCACCATGGCGGACAGCGGGGTCGCCGGGGCGGGCTTCAGGATGATCGGCGCGCCCACCGCGATCGCCGGGGCCAGCTTGTGGGCCACCAGGTTCAGCGGGAAGTTGAACGGCGCGATGCCCAGCACGACGCCGCGCGGGAAGCGGCGCACCAGCGCGTAGCGGCCGGTGCCGCCCGGGTCGGTGTCCAGCCGCATGGTCTCGCCGTTGGTCCGGCGGGCCTCCTCGGCGGCCCAGCGGAACACCGACACGGCACGGCCCATCTCGCCGCGCGCCCACTTGATCGGCTTGCCGTTCTCGGCGGTGATCAGCTGGGCGATCTCCTCGGTGCGCTCCGTCAGCCGCTTGGCGACGTGGTCCAGCGCGGCCGCGCGCACGTGCGCCGGGGTCGCGGCGAACACCGGAACAGCGGCGGCGGCGGCCGCGACGGCCTCCTCGACCTGCGCGTCGGTCGGCACACTGACCTTCGCCACCAGGCTGTTGTCGTGCGGGTGGCGGACCTCGAAGTCCGCCTCGCCGCTCGCCCGCTGCCCGGCCAACCAGAACTCGTACGTGGTGGTCACGGTCGCACCGGCCCCTTCCCTCGAAGACTTCGCTTTCCCGTTCACGGTAGGCGGAGGGGGACGGCTTTCCGATTGGACGGACGGGTGGAAAGCAGCCGGTCGATTTCTACGGACAGGACAGGCCCGTCCGGGGCGGGGCTCAGTCCTCGCCCGCCCGCAGCGCCAGCCACAGCTCCATCCGGACGTCCGTGTCGTCCAGCGAGCGGCCCAGCAGCTCCTCGACCCGGCGCATCCGGTAGCGCAGGGTGTGCCGGTGCACGCCGAGATCGGCGGCCGCCGCGTCCCACTGGCCGTGCCGGGACAGCCAGGCCCGCAGCGAGGCCACCAGGTCGCCGCGGGCGGTGCGGTCGTGTTCGCGCAGCGGGCGCAGCAGGCCCTCCGCGAACGCGGTGACGGCCTCCTCGCCGAGCAGCGGGAGCAGCGAGCCGGCGCCGACCTCCTCGTGGTCGACGGTGCGGCGGCCGCCGCGCTGGGCGACCGCCAGCGCCCGCTCGGCCTGGGCGTGCGCGGTGCCGGCCTCCTCCAGGGCGGCCGGGGCGGAGACGCCGAGCGCCAGGCCCTCGTGCTCCTCGACGGCGCCCAGGCAGGCCCGGTGCACCGAGCCGTTGTCGATGGCGAGCACCATCAGGCGCGGCCCGTGCGCGCCGTCCTCGCGGGCCACCAGCAGCTTCTCGCCGACCTTGCCGCCGGCCTGCTCGGCGCGGTCGCCGAGCTCGCCGAGCGCCTCCGCGGCCTCCGGGCCGGGCCCGGCCGCGGCCACCAGCACCCGGACGGTGCCCTCGGGCAGGCCGCCGAACAGCCCCGCGGCGATCTGGCGGGCGGTGCCGACCTCACCGGCCAGCACCATCCGCAGCAGCGCCGCGCCCATCTTCTCCTCGGCCTGCCGCAGCTCCCGGGAGCGCTCCAGGGTGAGGGTGAGCAGCGCGACGGCGGCGTTCAGCACGTACCGCTCGGTCGGGGTGATGCGGTCCTCGGTGCCGACCGCGAGGAAGCCGCGCGGGCGGCGGTCCGCGCCGAGCGACTGGACCACCACGTAGTCCTCGTCGGCGGTGTCGATGGTGCCGGCCCGGCCCTGCAGCGCGGCGCTCGACGGCGCGGGGCGGCGGCGCAGCCGGTCCACCTCGGCGGCCAGCCGGCCGGCCCGGCGGGCGGCCCAGTCCGGGGCGACCGCGGACAGCGCGCCGGAGCCGTCGTACAGCGCGGCCCACCCGCCCAGGCGGGCGGCCAGCCGACGGACGATCGCGGTGGTGCCGTCCTTGCCGAGCGCGGCCCGGGTCAGCTCCTCCTGCGCCTCGAAGCTGGTGGTGACGGCCTCGTACTGCTCGGCGGCCAGCGCGGCGGACACGGTCTTGGAGATCGCGATGAACGGCGTCGCCTCGGGCACCCGCAGCAGCGGCAGCCCGCGCTGCGCGGCGGCGTCCACCAATGCCTGCGGCACCTCGGTGTGCGAGAGGCCGACCCCCAGCCCGAGCCCGACCACGCCGGCGTCCGCCAACCGGTGCACGTAGGCCTGCAGACCGGCGGCGCTCTTGCCCAGCTTGATGCCGGTGGTGAGGAGCAGCTCACCGCCCTCCAGGAACGGAGTGGGGTCGTCCAGCTCGCTGGTGTGCACCCAGCGGACCGGGCGTTCCAGGTGGTCCGCGCCTGCCAGCACCGTCAGATGGAGCGTGCTGGTGCGGACGACGGAGGCGAGTGTGGGGGGCATGGCACCTTCGATGGTTCGACCCGGTCGCGTCGTTGCAACCGGGCGAGTGAGGGTTCTTCTCCCATTATGGACGCTCCGGACAAGCCGGAGTGCCGAAATCCGCCGGTCCGTACCTTCCGTGACCCAATGCTGACCACCCCGCGACCGGCCCCGGAGCGATCAGTGCCGGAGGTCGACCAGCAGCGGCGGCACCTGTTCCCCCGTCACCGAGGTCAGCGAGACCACCGCGTGCCCGGACGGCAGCGCGTGCGCCAGGTCGGACGGCGACCAGCGGTGCCGCTCGACGTCCCGGGTGGTCACCGACTCGGTCTGCGCGGTGGTGCCCGACAGCGCCTTGCGCACCAGCCGGCCGGCCCGGCGCATCGTGCCGCCCGAGGTGTCCGGGGTGTGCGTCACGGCGGTCTCCCGAACCAGGTGGGTGCCCCAGGCCTCGGAGAACAGCCGACCGTCCCAGGGCGCTATGCCGGGGAAGGCCATCCGGTTGCCGACCGCGCCGAACAGCGGCGCGCGCAGCGACTCCGGCAGGTCGGACAGCGTGCGCAGCAGCAGCACCACGCCGGCGTTGGCGCCGCGCAGCCGCTGGATCCCGCGGATCGTCTGCGCGTCCACGGCGGCGGTGGCGTCGTCCAGCACCAGCCCCGCGAACAGCTCCCGGTCGCCGCGGTCGGCGGCGGCCTGGGTGAACTGGCCGAGCAGCAGCCGCGACAGCATCCGGGCGGCCTCCGGGTGGCTGCGCTCGGGCAGCTTCACCCGCACCCGCAGCGGATGCTCCAGCGCGCGCATCGCGAACGCCGGCTTGGCGTCCGGGCCGCCGGAGAACCCGGGGGCGAGCGCCGGACGGTCCAGCAGCGCCAGCCGGTCGGCGAGCAGCGCGCCCGGGTCGTCCACCCGGCCGTGCATCCGCTCGCGCTGCTGCAGGTCCGCCTCGAACTCCGGGCGCCGACCCGACTTCTGCAACTGCTCCGCGAGCTCCGCCCACCCGTCCCGGTCACCGGCCAGCAGCCCGCGCAGCTCCCGCACCCCCGGGTAGCGGCCGTACGCCGCCCGGAACGGCCCCACCACCTGCTGCATCGAGGTCCGGGCACTCTCCGCCCGCGGAGCCAGCTCGTCCGGCAGCAGCGCGTCGGCCAACCGGGCCGCCGCCTCGTCCGGGTTCGGCGCGGCCCCGTACAGGTCCAGTCCGTACGGCGCGGACGGGTCGCCGGGGGCGATCACCACGTCGTACCAGTCGTCCGGGCCGAGGTCCGCGTCGGACGCCCCGACCACCACCGCGCAGGCCGCGCCCGCCAGCGCCTGCAGGCACAGCGCCTCCGCCACCGGGCGGGCCAGCGCCGCCGTCTTCCCGGTCCCGGCCGGGCCGACCGCGAGCAGCGAGGTGCCGAGCAGCGCGGGCTCCAGCGCGAAGCCCGCGCTCCGGTGCGTCGCCGGGTTCTTCGGCACGTCCTGCGCGGTGCCCAACCGGACCTGACGCACCATCAGGTCGTGCCGCGCCCGCCGCCCGCCCGGCAGGTCGCGCTGCTCGGACGGGTGCGCGCAGGCGGCCGCACCGCGACTGCCCACCTGCGCGGCGAACTCCTGCCGGCCGGCCGCGTCCGCACCGACGCTCCGCCAGGCCTGGTGCAGCCGCACATAGTCCACGTCCCCCACCTGCTCGCCCTCCAGCCGCCGCACCGCCTCCCCGGCCGGCCGCAACTCGGCCCACACGTCCACCACGGGCACGTCCTCGGGCTCGGGCGGGACGTCGGTGACGGTGCGGGAGAGGATCGGGGCGATCCAGCGCCGCCACACCTCGGCCCAGCGGCCCATCCGGCCGAAGACCATCAGCACCAGGATGATCACCGCGACGTTCACGGCGGCGGCGATCAACAGGGAGATGACGAAGGAGCTGGTGACGGTGAGACCAAAGGTGGTCAGGAGTCCCTGTATCAGGGAGACGCCTTCGAGGTAGACGAAGACTCCGACGGCGACGTTGAGCACGGCCCGCAACAGCAGCGGCCCCGCCGCCGTCTCCCCGTCGCCCGCCGCCCTCGGGTCGTACGGGGTGTGGTGCTGGCGGTAGATGCCGGGCGGGGCCTGGGGGCGGGGGGCGGTGGCCCAGGTGGGGAGGTGGAAGGGGGCGCGGGGTGGCGGGAGGGGGGTGTGCTGGGTTCGCGCGTCGTTCAGTTCCACTTCGGGGCCCCTCCTACGTTGCCGGCGGTGCCAGACCCGCTCCGCCGTCCCACCGACACACCCGGGGCCAATGTAGTGGAGGGAGCGGGGCGGCGGCCGATCTTCGGCCACTGGCCGCGCAGGACAATTCGTACGGCGCAGCAGTACCGAGTGGCGCATGCCCGCCGAACGGGGCCGGTCGTAGCCTGCGACTACCGCGCCTTGAGAACTTGGAGAATCACTGATGAGCGCTGCAACGCCGCTCCCGCAGGAGCGCCGCCTGGTCACCGCGATCCCCGGCCCGAAGTCGCAGGAGCTGCAGTCTCGCAAGCTCGGTGCGGTGGCTGCCGGTGTGGGTACCACGCTGCCGGTGTACGTGTCGCGTGCCGGCGGCGGTGTGCTGGAGGACGTGGACGGCAACAGCCTGATCGACTTCGGTTCGGGCATCGCCGTCACCAACGTGGGCAACAGCGCCGCCGCCGTGGTGGAGAAGACCACCGAGCAGCTGGCCGCGTTCACCCACACCTGCTTCATGGTGACCCCGTACGAGGGTTACGTCGCGGTTGCGGAGCAGCTGAACGAGCTGACCCCGGGCGACCACGCGAAGAAGACCGCGCTGTTCAACTCGGGCTCCGAGGCCGTCGAGAACGCGGTGAAGATCGCCCGCGCCTACACCAAGCGCCAGGCGATCGTGGTCTTCGACCACGGCTACCACGGCCGCACCAACCTGACCCTGGCGCTGACGGCGAAGAACATGCCGTACAAGCAGGGCTTCGGTCCGTTCGCCCCCGAGGTCTACCGCGTGCCGGTGGCCTACCCGTACCGCTGGCTGACGGGCGCGGAGAACGCCGCGACCGAGGCTGCCAAGCAGGTCATCGACCAGATCAACAAGCAGATCGGCGCCGAGAACGTCGCCGCGATCATCATCGAGCCGATCCAGGGCGAGGGCGGCTTCATCGAGCCGGCCAAGGGCTTCCTGCCGGCGATCGTGGAGTTCGCGAAGGAGAACGGCATCGTCTTCGTCGCGGACGAGATCCAGACCGGCTTCTGCCGGACCGGCCAGTGGTTCGCGTGCGAGGACGAGGGCATCGTCCCGGACCTGATCACCACCGCCAAGGGCATCGCGGGCGGTCTGCCGCTGTCGGCGCTGACCGGCCGCGCCGAGATCATGGACGCCGCGCAGACCGGTGGTCTGGGCGGCACCTACGGTGGCAACCCGGTCGCCTGTGCGGCCGCGCTGGGCGCCATCGAGACCATGAAGGAGCAGGACCTCAACGGCAAGGCGCAGCGGATCGGCGAGATCATGCTGGGCCGCCTGCGGGCGATGCAGGAGAAGTTCGAGATCATCGGCGAGGTCCGCGGCCGCGGCGCGATGATCGCCGTCGAGCTGGTGAAGCCGGGCGGCAAGGAGCCGAACGCGGAGGCCACCGCGGCCATCGCGAAGGCCTGCCACGCCGAGGGCCTGGTCGTGCTGACCGCCGGCACCTACGGCAACGTGCTGCGCTTCCTGCCGCCGCTGGTGATGCCGGAGCACCTGCTGGTCGAGGGCCTGGACATCCTGGAGTCGGCCTTCGCGGGCGTCTGAGTCCCAGGCAGTACCCCCTGAGCGGCGCGGGGGCCGGACGGAAGCGGATCCCGTCCGGCCCTCGCGCGTTCTGCTGTTCGAGCCCTGGGTGGAGGTTGCCCCGCCGGTGGTGAAGATGCTGTGCACGAAAGCCCGTCGGTCGTTGGCGCGCCCCGGCTTTGACGTACTGTCATCACAGATGGACAGCGAACCTCAAGCACTGCCCACACCGCCGTCCGCCGTCGAGGCGGACGCACTGGACCGATCGACCGGCCGTCCCGCCCACACCCCCCGGGCCGCACGGTGCGGCGATCGCCTTGGCCGCCCCGGAGCTCTCCCCCCTGCTCCGGGGCGGCCGACTTTTGCTGTCCTGCCCATGACGCTCGCGGTGCTGCTGGTGGTGATCTCCTGGCAGGTGGCGGTGGACGGGCCGCTGCTGGGGATCGACCCGGCGGTGCGCGACGCGGTGCGGCAATTGCGCCGCACGCTGCACTCCGCGCTGCTGAACCACCTGGGCGTCGCCCTGTCCGACCTGGGCGGCGGGGTGCCGGCCGTCCCGGTGCTGCTGGGCTGTGCGGGCCTGGCGGCCTGGCTGGCCCGGCGCGACGGGCGGCCGCGCTGGTGGACGCCGGTGCCGGTGGCGGTGGCGGCGGCGGTGCTGATCCCGCTGCTGGTGGTGCCGGCCAAGGCCTGGTTCGCCCGGCCCGGCCCGTTCGATCTGCCGCTGGCCGCGGACCAGTGGGGCTGGTACCCGTCGGGGCACACCGCGACCTCGGCGATCGCCTACGGGACGGCG
Organism: Kitasatospora sp. CB02891; assembly: GCF_002803145.1. Taxonomy (NCBI): domain Bacteria; kingdom Bacillati; phylum Actinomycetota; class Actinomycetes; order Kitasatosporales; family Streptomycetaceae; genus Kitasatospora; species Kitasatospora sp. CB02891. The sequence goes on from NZ_NNBO01000025.1 coordinate 56,011, forward strand.
GCGCTGCTGCTGGCCCGGGTGCGGCCGGCGCGGTCGGCCCGGCGGGTCGGGTGGGCCACCGCGGCGGTCTGCCTGGGGGTGGGCGCGGGGCTGGTGTGGAGTGACTTCCACTGGCTGCTGGACGTGGTCGCCAGTTGGTGCCTCTCGGGCCTGCTGCTGCTCGGCCTGCACCGGCTGCTGCCCCGCCTGCTGCCGGACGCCCAAGCCTGACGTCACGTCAATTCGCGATCCGGTCATGGCCATTGACGCCTCCCCGGCTCGCGCGCACCCTGTTCCCCACCCATCCGCACGCGATCGCCGGGAGGCGAATGTGCGTTCTCCAGTCATGCCCGTGACGCGCTTCTCGGTGGCGGCCTCGCTGCTCGTCGTCGCGGCCGCGGCGCTGCCGGCGCAGAGCGCGACGGCGGCGGCCGCCCCGATGCAGGTCTACGGCGCCTGGCACTGCGGCAACGACGCCTGCACCTGGGCGAAGGTCCGGGACATGGCGGAGTTCGACGCCGCCAACCACTGGCTGGTCGACCGCGGCGACGGCCGGCCCTCGGTGAACGTGGTGGTGCTGAGCTTCGTCAACCCGCTGCGGCTGCTGAACGGCACCACCGACGCGGGGGACGCCGCGGGCGTGCCGGTGGGCATGAACCAGCAGGTGGTGGACTACTTCACGGCCCGCGGGATCCGGGTGATGCTCTCCATCGGCGGCATCACCTACACCGGCGACTGGGACTCCGCGCTGGCGCAGAGCGGCGGGCTGCTCGGCCAGAAGGCGGCGGCGCTGGCCTCGAAGCTCGGGGTGGGCATCGAGATCGACTACGAGAACAGCAGCAGCCCGAACCTGACGGGCCTGCAGGCCTTCGTGGACGCCTACCGGTCGGCCCACCCGTACGACGCCTCGGGCGCCGACCCGACCGCCCGGCTGACCGTCGACGTCGCGGCCGGCGACCGCTGGCTGAGCGGCATCGACCAGTACGCCACCGCGCACTGGCTGACCACCGGCAACCCGGTGCTGGACTACGCCAACGCGATGGTGCCGAACAAGCAGCCCTCGGCGTCCACGGCGACCGCCAACTGGCAGGAGCACCTGGACGGCAAGCCGACGTACAGCCCGCCGATCCCGCCGCTGGCGCCCGCCAAGTTCACCGGCAGCCTGTACATCGCGGAGGGCTCGCAGGTCCGCCCGGAGTGCACCGACTTCGCCAACTCGGTGCAGCGCGCCACCGGCAGCTGGGTGCAGAACGCCGCACCCAACGGCGCGGGGACCAGCGCCGGCCTGCTGGGCTTCATGTTCTGGGCGGCCGAGAAGCCCTCCACCCGGGGAGTGACCACCGTGCCGCCGAACGGCTGCACCGGCGGGGTCGGGGCGGGGGCCACGGCGTTCTCGGCGCCGGTGCCGATGCCGCCGCTGCGGCAGAGCTGAGCCGACGACGGCCGCGCGGGCCGGTCAGCCGTCCTCGCCGGTCAGTCGCTGGACGGTGCCGGCCTCGCCGCTGTCCCGCTGCCAGGCGACCACCAGCTCGTCGCGGGTGCCGAAGCGGACCAGGTGGCGGCCGACCACGTCCTCCAGCTGGGGCAGGTTCTCCTCGGCGCCCTCGACGGCGAGCAGCAGCGCGCCGTCCTCGGCGGTGAGCTCGGCCCGTCCGGCGCCGAAGGCGAGCGTGCCGCGGCCGGTCTCCTCGGACCATTCGGCGGGGACCTTGCGGCCCATGTGGGCGGCGAGCTGCTTGGCGTAGCGACCGGGACGGTCGGTGGCGACACGGGCGGTGGAGCGGGCCATGACGGACTCCTCGAAGCGCGGACGACTTAGGCTGCCCTAAGCTACTCGATTAGTGAGCCAAGCTCAACATCTTGCCCGCCGGACCCCTCGCCCGCGGAGCCGCCGACCGGCCGCCCGCTACCCTGTGCGCATGACCTCCCCCGGCCCCGCCGACACCGCCGCGGAACTCGCCGACGCCCTCACCCGGGCGATGAAGCGGATCCGCCGACGGACCATGCAGCGGCTGGAGCCGTACGGCATCACCCCCGCCCAGGCCCGGGCGCTGCGCACGCTCGCCCACGCGCCCGGCTGCGAGAGCGCCGAGACCATGCGGCTGAGCGAGCTCGCCGAGCGCCTGCGCATCGCGCCGCGCTCCGCGACCACCGTGGTGGACGCCCTGGAGGAGGCCGGCCTGGTCTCCCGCACCCCCGACCCGGCCGACCGCCGGGCGGTGCGCCTGGTGCTGACCACCGCCGGGCACGGCGCGCTGGAGCGGATCTCCCAGGTCCGGCACGAGGTCGCCCAGCAGTACTTCGGCCCGGTCAGCCCTGCCGAGCAGGACTCCCTGCTGCGGGCGCTCCGGCACGCCGAGGAGGCGTACGAAGCCGGGACCACGCCGTAGCGGGCACCGCACCCAGCCCGATCCCGGCGATCACCAGCACCGTGGCCGCACCCGCCGAGAGGCTGAACCGCTCACCGAGCAGCAGCGCCGCCGAGGACATCCCGAACACCGGCACCAGCAGCGAGAACGGGGCCACCACCGAGGCGTCGTAGCGGCGCAGCAGGTGGCTCCAGGCGACGAACCCGAACAGCGTGGAGACCAGCCCGACGTACAGCACCACGCCGACGCCCGGCCAGCCGATGCCGCGCAGCGCGGCCCAGTCCGCGGTCGGGCCCTCGACCAGCAGGGACAGCGCGAGCAGCGGCAGCGGCGGCACCGCGGAGACCCAGACCATCCAGCGCAGCGCGTCCGGCGGGGCGGCCTTGCGGGTCAGCACGTTGGCCAGGCCCCAGGCCGCGGCCGCGCCGATCAGCATCGCGAACCCGCCGACCGGGCCGTGCACGCCGTGGTCGACGGCGACCAGCGCGATGCCGGCGAAGGCCAGGGCGAGGCCGGCGGTGCGCACCGGGGCGGGTCGTTCGCGCAGCATCCCGGCGGCGAACAGCGCGGTGAACCCGGCCTGGCCCTGCAGCACCAGCGAGGACAGTCCGGCCGGCATGCCGGCGTGCATGCCGAGGAACAGCAGCCCGAACTTCACCACCCCGAGCACCGTCCCGACCCCGAGCACCCAGCGCCACGCCACCCGCGGCGGGCCGACCAGGAACACCGCGGGCAGCGCCACCACGGCGAACCGCAGCGCGCAGAACAGCAGCGGCGGGAAGTCGTGCAGGCCGACCTCGATCAGCACGAAGTTCAGGCCCCAGACCGCGGCGACCAGCACGGCCAGCGCGACATGACGGGGCCTCATGGCGGACGAGGTGGACGCCGGAGCGGAGGAGGTGGGCATGGATCGAGGATCGCCCGCGACGACCGTTCAGCACCAGCGACAGTTCCTCAACCCGACCGTTTAGCATTGCTGCATGATGGATCTGGGACGCCTGCGCGCCCTGCACGCGGTCGCCGTGCACGGCTCGGTCGGCGGCGCCGCCGCGGCGCTCGGCTTCACCCCGTCCGCGATCTCCCAGCAGATCGCCAAACTCGAACGCGAGACCCGCACCGTACTCCTGGAGCGCCAGGGCCGCGGCATCCAACTCACCGACGCCGCCTGCGGGTTGGCCGACACGGCGCAGCGGGTGCTGGCCCTGGTCGAGCAGGCCGAGGTGACGCTGGAGGAGCAGCGCGGCCGGGCCACCGGACGGCTGCTGGTCGCCGCCTTCGCCACCGCCTCGCGCGGCCTGCTGCCCGGCGTGCTCGCCGAACTCCACGCCGAATACCCCGAGTTGGAGGTCCGGCTGCTGGAGAGCGACCCGTACCCGGCGGCCGAGCTGGTGGCCCGCGGCGAAGTGGACCTGGCGGTGGTGCAGGACTGGGCGTCCGTGCCGCTGCCGGTGCAGGACGGCGTCGACCGGCTCGACCTCGGCACCGACCCGGTCGATCTGCTGCTGCCCGTCACCCACCCGCTGGCGGCGCTCGACGCCGTCCCGATGACGGAGCTGCGCGGGCAGCGCTGGACCAGCGTGCCGCCGGGCAACATCTGCCACGACTGGCTGCTGCACACCATGCGGGAGATCGGCGAGGAGCCGGACGTCCGCTACCAGGTCGGCGAGTTCGAGAGCCAGATCGCGCTGATCGCGGCCGGCCTCGGCCTCGGCCTGGTCCCCCGCCTGGCCCGCGGCCCACTGCCTCCGGGGGTCGCGGCCCGCCCCGTCACCCCGCAGCCGTTCCGCCGGGTGCACGCCCTGTGGCGCACCCAGACCTCGCGCCGCCCCGCCGTCACCGCCGCCCTGGGCGCGCTGCGCCGCCACTGGGACGCCCTGGACCTCCGAAACATCCCCTGACGTTACGTCAGGCCGACCACCAGCCACATGAATCCGACGCCCAGCAGGGTGCAGACGAGGGTGGTGCGCGAGGGGTGCGGGCTGTGCGCCTCGGGCAGGATGTCGGAGGTCGCCAGGTACATCAGGAAGCCGGCGAAGAACCCCAGGTACAGCCCGAGCAGGTGCTCCGGGATGGTGAACAGCAGGGTGATCGCGGCGCCCGCGATCGGGGCGGCGGCGTCGGCGGCCAGCAGGGTGAGCGCCCGCCGCCGGTTGTTCCCGTACAGCCGGGTGAGCGTGTAGGTGTTGAAGCCGTCCGCGAAGTCGTGCGCGACGACGGCGACGGCGACCACCGCGCCGACCGTGGCGCCGGCCTGGAACGCGGCGCCGATCGCGAAGCCGTCCATCACGCTGTGCAGCACCAGCGCGGACGCGGCGGCCAGCCCGACGCCCTGTTCGCGGTGCCGGTGCCCGGGTCCGTGGGTGTGCCCGTGGGTGTGGCTGTGCGCGGCGTACTCGCCCTCGTGGCCGCGGTGGATGGCGACGGCCCGCTCCACCACGTGGATCAGCAGGAACCCGGCGGCGAACATCAGCAGCGCCTCGGGCACGCCGTGGAGCTTCTCGGGGGCCTGCTCCATCGCCTCGGGGAGCAGGTCGAAGGCGACCACGCCGAGCATCAGTCCGGCGGCGAAGCCGAGCACCAGGTGGCGGCGGTCACCGGTGCGCTGCGCGACGAAGCCGCCGACCAGCGTCATCAGGAAGGCGCCCGCGGCGACCAGCACGGCGGTCAGTTCCGGCCTCCCGCGACTCGACGCCGAGGGCCGGACGGCTGTGCGGACCGCTGCCCACGGCTGCCCAGTCGTCCGGCCCGGGCCGGACGGTGCCGGGCCCTGGACCCCACTGTGCGGGCCGTGCCGGCGTCGCGCCGCCCGGCGGACCCGTCGGGGTGACCGGGCGTCACCTGAGGCTCGGTCAGCCGTCCCCGGCGGCCCGGTAGACGGCGGCGAGCTGCGGCGAGCCCTGCTCGGCCCAGCCGGCGCCGAGGGCGGTGACGTCCAGCTCGAAGCCGGTGGCCAGCACCATCAGCGGGCGGCCGTCGGGGGCGAGCCGCCAGGTCGAACCGGGGATCCGGCGGCGGATCACCGTGCCGAGGTACAGGCCCGCGTCGGTGCCCAGCCACTGCGAGACCTGCGGGTCGTCGCGCCAGCGGGGCAGCAGCTGGTCGAGCGCGGTCAGCGAGTCGACGGTGTCGTCGAGTCGCACCCCGGCGGCGTCGGCGAGTTCGCGCAGCAGGCCGCACTCGGCGTACATCTCGGCCATCGCCCGTTCGCGGTCCTGCTCGGCGAGGCGCCGGTCTGCGTGCTCGGCCGGACGCCGGTCGTGCCGGCCGCCGAAGTGTCCGTTCTCCACGGCCCAAGCCTGTCACCTCCAACGGCTCAGCGGCAGAAGGCCCGTCGGGACCCGCCGGGGCCGCCGACGGCCCGTCAGACGGTGAGCGGCAGCGCCAGGTGGGTGAGGGCGAGTTCCCGGATGCCCTGGCCGTCGACCAGGTGGATCCGCCGGTGGCGTTCCTCCGTGGTCAGGTCGACCGCCTCGTCGCCGAACTGGCCGCAGGTCATCCGCAGGCCGCGGTCGGCGCCCTCCTCGCGGACGGCCTCGGACAGCGTGGCGATCTCCTCGGCGGTGACGGGCGCGGGGCCGCGGGAGGCCCACACCACCCAGCGGCCGGGCAGCCGGCTGCCGGGCTGTCCTTCGGCGGTGGCGACCAGTCCGGCCGGGCCGCGCAGCCGCACGCTCCAGTCCTCCAGGCCGCCGGCGGTGAGCACCGACCGCACCAGCAGGGCGAATTCGCCGGGCGAGAGCTCGCCGAGCGCGGGCACCGCGGCGTCGGCGGTGCCCCACGGCACCACCGCCTCGTCCGCGTACGGGTCGGGGGTGATCACGGCGGCCAGTGCGCGCAGCCGCAGCAGCGACTCGTCGTGCTCCGCGTCCGCGTACACGCCGTCGTCGCCGAGGTGCCCGGCGTCGGGGACCAGTCGGGTGCGGGCCAGCGCGTCGCGGTCGGCGTCCACGCTGAGCAGGCAGCGCGGCGGACGGCCGGGCAGCCGCAGCCAGCCGTTCAGCACGACGCCGGCCAGCACGTCGTCGGTGTCGACGGCGTCGGCGGCCTGCAGGGCGCGCAGCGCGAGGCGGGCGGCCAGCCGCAGGTAGTCGGCGCGGACGTCGGCGTCGGGGCGGCGGACCGGTTCGACCGCGCCGTCCTCGGTGAGCCGGTAGCCGGACAGCGCGGGGACGGTGTCCAGCGGCGGCAGGTCGAGGTCGAGGACGGCGGTGCGGGTCAGCGCCCGGAACACCGCGCGGCAGGGGGCGGGCAGGTCGCGGGTGGAGCCGTCGGCGGCGGCCAGGGCCCGCTCCAGCAGCGACTCGACGGCGGCCGGCTCGGCCTGCCGGTAGGCGCGGCGGCACTCCTCCAGGCTGTCGTTGTACTCCTGCACGGCCCGGGCCCGGGCCTGTTCGGCCTCCTCGTGGGCCTGCCGGGCGGCGACCGCCCCGCTGTCGACCAGGTCGGCCTGCCGGGTGCGCCACTCGCGCAGCGCGCGCTGGTGGAGCAGCCGGGCCTGGGCGAGTTCGCGCTGGTAACCGGAGTCGAGCAGGCGGCGCGAGCGGGGCTGGTCGGGGTCGGCGTCGGCGGGCTCCGGCGGGGCGAAGTCGGCCCAGGCGGGCTCGGGTTCGGTGTCCGGCGCGGCGTCCGGGTACGGCTTGGGCCGGTAGCTGCGCAGCTGGCTCTCGAAGTCCATCGCCGAGACCGGCTGGGCGGCGCGGCGCAGCAGGTCGGCGAAGCGTTCGTGGTCGGCCTGCACGGCGAGCGTGCGGTGGTGGGTGAGCGCGGCGGCCCGGCCGTGCGCGGTCACCGGGTCGTCCGCGACCACGGGTTCGGGGGCGACGGCGGGCTCGGGGGCGGGAGCCGGTGCGGGAACGAAGGGGGCGGCAACGGGTGCGGGCTGCGCGACGGGCGGCGCGTCCAGCACGGTCGGCTCGTCCTCGTCGGCGCCGAGGTCGCGGAACAGCGAGGCGAGGAACCCGGGCTGGAGCACCGTGGCGGCGCCGTCGGCGCGGCCCTCGGATGGATGCTGCATCGGCGGTCGTTCCCCCTGCTCGTCCGGCGCACGTCGGAGGCCGCCGTCGGCGGACCCGATCTGCATTGTCCCCCGTCCGGCGCTCCGGGTCAGCCAACCTCCCGGGTTTGGCCGACCGTTGACGCAGGATCGGCCGCCCGCCGGGCCCGGGAGGGGGCCGACGCGGGGTCGGCCCCGGGGGATCCGGAACGGGCGGGTCAGTTGGTGCGGGTGTTGGTCAGGTGCAGCCCGATGTAGCCGACGTAGATCCGGCCACTGCCGGAACAGTCGTCCAGGTAGTGCACCCGGGGGGCGGTGCCGCCGCCGCCGATCCGCAGGTGGGCGCCCATGAAGGCGCGGCAGGAGGAGTCCACGACGGCGGGGACGGGCAGCATCCGCTGGCGCTTCCACTTGCCGTGGCTGGCGACGGTGCGGGACTCGCCGCGGACCGCCTTGCGCGGCGGGAAGCGGTGGCAGCCGGGCGGGGTGTGCTCGCACCACTGCTTGAAGTCGCCGCCGGCCTCACCGCGCACCGCGGCGTCCGCGTACTCCTGGAGCGCCGTCAGGCCGTCCCAGGTGAGCCGCGCCCAGCCGGGGCCGTCGGCCTGGCCGTCCAGGGCGAGCGTCTCCTTGCTGTCGCCGGTGAACTCCAGCAGCGGGAACTCGCCGAAGCGGTCGACCAGTTCGCCGAAGCTGGCCGGGCCGGTGCCGCAGTGCGGGCGGCGCGGCGGGCGGGGCGGCTCGATCCGCAGCCGGCAGCGCTCCAGCCGGACCGCCGGGTGTGCGGGGCGCTCGGGGGCCTTGCGGGCCTCGGGCGGCAGCCACAGCGCCGGGACGGCGTCCAGCGGGGCGGGCGGCGCGAGTTCGGCGGCCACCCGGCGCGGCTCGCGGGCCAGCAGGGCCGCGGCGCGCCGCAGGTTCTCGTCGATCCGCTGACGCGGCAGCACCGGGTGCCGGGCGGCGTCCGCGCGGGACGCCGGGTCGACGTCGGGCAGGAAGGTGCGGACGGCGCCGCCGTACACCTTGTGGTACTCCATGGCCAGGTTGAACCGCGGCAGCGCGTTGTGCCCGAGCACGTACATCGAGGCCAGACCCGGGAGTTGGCGCAGCAGCGGGCCGAGCACCAGTTCCTGCCACTGCTCGATCGGCACGGCGGGCGGCACGCTGGCCACCACGGTCGGCAACTGCCGTTCCGGGTCGCACAGTTCGTCGATCAGGCCGTCCAGGTCCGCGGGGCCGAGCAGGCGCGGCGCGACCGCCAGCGGCACCGGGCCCTCGGTGGCGTCCAGCAACGGCAGCAGCCGGCGGACGACTTCGGGGACGGGGACCCGGCCGTGGCCGGTCGGTGCGGGCCCGGCGGGCAGGTACTCGGCCTCGACGCGCAGCCGGGTCGGGCCGTCGGCGTCCTCGGAGGCCAGGGTGAGGGTCAGTTGGTCGATGCCGTTGAGGGCGGGGGTGCGCAGTCGGCGGCGACTGTAGCGGGCTCCGGGGCCGCGGCCGGGCAGTGGTCCGCCGTCGCGGTCCAGCAGCACCCGGTCGCCGAGCCGTAGTCGCTCCGGCGGGGCCCCGTGCTCGCGGGGCGGGGGCTCGTCGTGGCCCTCCGCCTTCAGCCAGGCGGCGAGCAGGTGGTCGACGAGGGCGGTCGTGTCGTGGTGCGGGCGTGGTGTCGCGGCCGTCAGCCGATAGGGCGGCTGGGCGTGGTCGGTGGGCATACGCGGAACCTCCCGAGGTGCGGTGCTGCGGTCTGCGAGTCCTCCTTCCGGTGCCGTGCCGAATCGCGTGTCCTGTCCAGGAGACGAAGCGACCCGGAGTGAAAGTTCCTTCTCCGGTGCGGGTTCCTTCGTTCGGGTGTCATCCGACGGCAACCGGAACTCCGCCCGCGCCGCCTCTGCTACCCGCCCGCCGCCGCTTGATGCAGCGCCCCAACACCCCGCCGGCACCGGAAAATTGGCCGAAACCCGCCTGCCGGTCGGGCCCCCGACCCGGACTGCCGACCGCTCAGACCTCGACCTCGACGAAGGTCCGCCCGGCGGGCTGCGCACTCGCCGAACCGCCGGTCGCCTCGGCCAGCCAGGTGTGGAACTCCGCCACCTCCGGCTCGGGGACGCCCACTTCGATCCGCACCCCGTCCGCCAGGTAGTCCAGCCCCGCCACCGTGTAACCGGCCGCCCGCAGGTCGTTCTCCAGCCGCCCCGCCCGGGTGTGGTCCACGGCCACCGACAGCAGCGCGACCGGACGCCGTTCCAGCAGCCCGATCTCGTCCAGCGCCTCCGACACCGACGCCCCGTACGCCCGGACCAACCCGCCCGCGCCCAGCTTGATGCCGCCGAAGTACCGCGTCACCACCGCGACCGTGTCGGTCACCCCGCGCCGCCGCAGCACCTCCAGCATCGGCACCCCCGCCGTCCCGGCCGGCTCGCCGTCGTCGCTGGACCGCTCGCGCGGCTGCTCCTCCCCGACCACGAACGCCGTGCAGTTGTGCCGGGCGTCCCAGTACTGCTTGCGGATCGCCGCGATGAACGCCTGCGCCGCCTCCTCGTCCGCGACCCGGGCCAGGTGGCAGATGAACCGGGACTTCTTGATCTCCAACTCGTGGCTGCCATCGCCCCGGACGGTCAGGTACGGCTTCGGGCTCGGCTCGGCCATGACGCTGGTGCTCTCCGCTGTCGCTCTCTCCACCCGGTGCCGCGCACCGGTCTCGCCGCCCAGCCTAGGGCCTCCGTCGGGCCGCTCCTGCTCAGCGGCCCGCCAGGGCGTGCAGGGCGGCGCGGTCCAGGCCGGTGCGAGCGGTGACCTCGACGGGGTCGAGGGCGCCGCAGTCCAGGCCGCGCAGCAACTGACCGCTGAGCGCGCGGGCGGTGGCCGGCTCGTCCAGCACGGCGCCGCCGGCCTTGGCGAGGTACCCGGCGAGCCGGGCGCAGGCGGCGTCCAGGCCCTCGCGGTGGAAGGCGTACACGGCGGCGTAGCGGGTGGGCAGTTGGGCCGGGTGCAGGTCCCAGCCCTGGTAGTAGGCGCGGGCCAGCGAGCGGCGGACCAGCCGGTGGTGCAGCCGCCAGGCCGCGTGCACCTGCTCGGCCGGGCCGGTCGGGATCACGTTGGTGGAACCGTCGGAGAGCCGGACGCCGGTGCCGGCCGCGGCGACCTGCATGACGGCCTTGGCGTGGTCGGCGGCCGGATGGTCCGGGCTCTGGTGGGCCGCGCCGACCCCGCAGGCGGCGCTGTAGTCGAAGGTGCCGTAGTGCAGTCCGACGGCCCGGCCCTCGGCGGCCCCGATCAGCAGCGCGACGGTGGCCCGGCCGTCCGGGCCGAGCACGGCCTGGGTGGTCTCGATCTGGATCTCGAACCCGAGCCGCCCGGCGGGCAGCCCGGCCCGCTGCTCGAAGTCCGTCAACAGCCCTGCCAGCGCGGCGACCTGAGCGGCATGGCTGACCTTCGGCAGGGTGAGCAGCAGGCCGGCGGGCAGGTCGCCCTCGGCCAGCAGGGTGCCCAGGAACAGTTCCAGGGTGCGGATGCCGCGGGCCCGGACGGCCGCCTCCAGGCACTTGGTGCGGATGCCGAGGTACGGCGGCGCGCTCCCGTCGGCCACCGCCGCGGCCACCAGCTTCGCCGCCCGCACCGCCTCGGCGTCCTCCTCGGCGTCCGGGCGCGGACCGTAGCCGTCCTCGAAGTCGATCCGCAGGTCCTCGATCGGCTCGCGCACCAACTTGACCCGCACCCGGGCGTGCACGTCCGCGAGCACCTCGTCGTCGGCCACGCCTAGCGCCTGCGCCAGCCGGGCCGGCGTCCCGGCGTGCTCATCGAACACGGCGAGCGCCTGCGCGCCCCACGTGCGGACGGTGTGCGCCCCGTACGCGTCGGCCGGCACGTACACGGTGTGCACCGGCTGCCGGGCGGACCGCTCACCCGGGTAACGGCGTGTCAGTTCCGCGTCCACGGGCGTCAGCAGCGCCTCCACGGCGGCCCGGGCGGCGTCCGAGAACGAGACCGGCCGGGCGGGTCCGGCCTGGGCGGGCTGCGACATCCGGGGCTCCTCCACTCACCGCGCGGGACCGAGGGACGGTCCGGCGACCGTAGTGCGGCCCCGTGGAAGCGTCAATGGCCGGCCGCCGGTTCCTCCGGCGGGCGGCCATGGCACGAGGCTCGGCGCATCGGCGCATCGGCGAGCCCGAACTGCGCCGGGGGGCAGCGGTGACTACTCCCGGCCCGACTCCATGTACCGCTCCTGGAGCTGGTCCCAGACCTTCTCGACGTCCTTCACCGTCACTCCGCCGTCCGGACGCGAGCCCGGAACGCCGCGCTGCGACAGGTACTCGGCGAAGCGGCGCTCGTCCGGGTGGCGCTGGTTCTCCTCCATGTAGCTGACCAGCGCGGCGAAGCACTCGTCCGGGTTCAGCGGCTCCGCCCCGCCCGCGAACGGACGGCGCGCCGGCGCCTCCTCCGCCCCGTCGAAGGGCAGCGTCTCCGCCTCCATCATCGCGTCCAGCCGCAGCGGCCGACCGCCCAGCCGGATCGGCTCGGCCTCCTGGTCCTGCACCGGCTGACGGCCGCTCGGGTCCACCGGCACCTGCTGCGGGGCGTGCGCCGCCTGCGGCCCCTGCGGACGGGCCGGGCCGTGCCCGTTCGCCGGCACCCGGTGCTGCTCGGCCCCCGCCGGGCGGTAGCCCTCCTGGTAGCCGCCCTGCTCCGGATACCCCGGCTCGGCGTACTCCTGCTCGGCGTACTCCTGCTCCGGGAGACCCTGTCCCGGGAAGCCCTGATCGGGGAAGTCCTGCTCCGGGTAGCCGTCGGCCGGCTGGTAGCCCGACTGGGGACGGTCCGGCGCCTCCGCGTCCGGCGGGCGCGGGGCCTTGAACCACGGCGACGCCTGGCCCGGCACCCGCGCCGTGTGCACCTGGTCCGCCTCCGCCACGTGCGAGCGCACCGGGCGCGCCGTCCACACGTTCAGCTCCGCGGACCGGTCCACCACCGGCGCGGCCTGCGCCGCCTCCGGGTCCTGCTGGTCCCGCAGCCGCACCGCGGCCAGCTTCGCCAGCGTCGGCACCGCGACCGCCGCCGACACCGGCGGCACCGCCGACTGCGACTGCGCGGCCGCCTGCTGCGCCTTGGGCTGCGGCTGCGCAGCCGGCTCGGCGGCGGCCTGCGCCTGGACCGGCGCGTCGAGCGCCGCCGGCCGACCCTGCGCCACCCGGCCGCCCGCCGGGGCCGAACGCTCCGCCTGCACCGTCTCCTCGGCCTCGACCTCGGCCGCTGCGGCGCCGGGGACCTGGAGCGGGCCGTCGATCCGGTCCAGCACCGTCGGGTCCAGCGGCACACCGTACTTCGCCAGCTTCAACGGCAGCAGCGCCTGGAACGGCGCCGACCGCCGCCAGCCCCGCCCGTACCGGAACCGCAGCTGCGCGCGGTACACCAGCCGGTTCTGCTCCAGCCGCACCGTCTCGTCGTACGAGCGCAGCTCCCACAGCTTCATCCGCCGCCACAGCCGGAACGTCGGCACCGGCGACAGCACCCAGCGCATCAGCCGCACCGACTCCATGTGCCGGTCCGCGGTGATCGCCGCGATCCGCCCCACCGCGTGCCGGGAGGCCTCGACGACCACCACGAACAGCACCGGGATCACCGCGTGCATCGCCATGCCCAGCGCGTCGCCCCAGGACGCCGCCGCGTTGAATGCGATCGTCGCCAACGTCAGCAGCCACGCCGTCTGCCGCAGCAGCGGGAACGGGATCCGCAGCCAGGTCAGCACCAGGTCCAGCGAGAGCAGCACCACGATGCCCGCGTCGACGCCTATCGGGAACGCGTAGGCGAAAGCGCCGAAGCCCTTCTCGATCGCCAGGTCCCGCACCGAGTTGTACGAGCCGGCGAAACCGATGCCCGAGATCACGCAGGCGCCGACGGCCACCACGCCCAGCAGAGCCCGGTGCGCGCGGGTAAGGGAAGGACGTGCCATTCGATGATCAACCCCTGGGACTCGGCAGCTGCCGTAGGACCTGTAGCCGCCGAGTACACGTCCCCGCCCGGGGCGCACGACCGCGGGACACCACGGACTTGATGCGCCGTTGACAGACTCGGCCCACCGGATACTACTCGTACGGGCGTTCACCCCGGTCGCCAGGCCGGACCGGCACCACTCCTCCACTGGTCCACACCATCGTGCACACCGCTCCCCGGCGGGTGCGTCACCCCGCGGCCGGCCGCTCCGCCGCACCGTTCAGGTACGCCAGCACCGCCAGCACCCGGCGGTTGCCGTCCTCCGTCGGCGAGAGCTGCAACTTCCCGAAGATGTTGGCGATGTGCTTGGCCACCGCGCCGTCACTGATCGTCAGCCGCGCACCGATCGCCGAGTTCGAGCACCCCTCCGCCATCAGCCCCAACACCTCCCGCTCCCGCGGCGACAGCCGCTGCAACGGCTCCGAACCCGCGTTGTGCTGCAGCAGCCGGCCGATCACGTCCGGATCCATCGCCGTCCCTCCCGCCGCCACCCGGCGCACCGCGTCCACGAACTGGTCCGCGTTGAACACCCGGTCCTTCAACAGGTAGCCCACCCCGCCGGTGCCGTCCGCCAGCAACTCCCGCGCGTACAACTGCTGGACGTGCTGAGACAGCACCAGCACCGGCAGGCCCGGTATCTCCCGACGCGCCGCCAGCGCCGCCTGGAGCCCCTCGTCCGTCAGCGTCGGCGGCAGCCGGACGTCCACCACCGCGACGTCCGGCCGCTCCGACAGCAGCGCCGCCAGCAGGTCCGGCCCGGTCTCCACCGCCGCCGCGATGGTGAACCCGTGGACCTCCAACAGCCGCGTCAGGCCTTGGCGAAGGAGGTAGAGATCCTCGGCGAGGACAACGCGCACGGCAGCTCCATCGTGATGGTGGTCGGCCCGCCCACAGGACTGTCGAGCGAGATCACTCCGTCGAACGTACCCAACCGCTTCTCGATCCCCCGCAACCCACCGCCCGTCTCCATCCGCGCGCCCCCGTGCCCGTCGTCCGTCACCACTACCCGCAGCCGGCCCGCCCGGTGCAGCACATCCACCCAGACCTGCCGGGCCCGCGCGTGCTTCGCCGCGTTCGCCAACAGCTCGCTCACGCTGAAGTACACCGCCGTCTCCAAGGACGCCTCCGGCCGGCCCGACAGACTGACCGTCACCTCCGTCGGCACCACCGCCGTCAACGCCAACTCCCGCACCGCATCCGGCAGACCGCGCTCCGCCAGCACCGGCGGGTGTATGCCCCGGACCAGATCCCGCAGCTCCTGCAGCGCCTTCGCCGAGGACTCCCGCGCCTCCGCCAGCAACTCCCGCGCCGCCGTCTGGTCACTCGTCATCAGGTGCTCGATCGTCCCCAGCGTCAGCCCGATCGCCACCAGGCGCGCCTGCGCGCCGTCGTGCAGATCCCGCTCGATCCGCCGCAGCTCCGCCGCCTGGGCGTCCACCGCATCCGCCCGGGTCTCTGTCAGCTGCGCGACTCGCTCGGTCAGTTGAGCGCGGCTCGGCTTCGGCGCGCCACCCAGCACCCGGCACGCCAGCTCGTTGTGCGTTCGCACCGCCCACGGCATCGCCAGCAGCCCCGCAGCGGCCATGACGGCACCGATGAGCGCCGAGAACATCAGGCCCACCGTATGGCTGTTGAGGCCGAAGAAGTACCGCGAATCCACCGTCGCCGTCGCCGTGAACACCAGCCCGCCCCACACCAACACCATCGGCACACCCAGCAGCACGACCGCCGCCGCCGGATTCACCAGCAGCCACAGCCCCTCCCGCTGCACCTGCCGATCCCGCACCGCCCACTGGAGGAACTGCACCAGCCGCGCCACCTCCAGCCGCCGGTGGTACGAGACCCCCGTCCACCAGAACCCGCGCGCGTCCTGCTCCAACGCCTCCCGCGTCGAATACACCACCCGCCAGGGCTCCCCCGAAGCCCGCTCCACCCGCTGCCTCGTCCA
Source organism: Kitasatospora sp. CB02891 (assembly GCF_002803145.1). Taxonomy (NCBI): domain Bacteria; kingdom Bacillati; phylum Actinomycetota; class Actinomycetes; order Kitasatosporales; family Streptomycetaceae; genus Kitasatospora; species Kitasatospora sp. CB02891. Next base: position 71,288 of record NZ_NNBO01000025.1, read on the forward strand.
CCCCGCACCGTGGCGCACGAACCAGTACAGCACCGACAGGCCCACCACGATCGCGCTCGGCACCGCCACGAACGGCGCCAACGGCCCCCCGTCGAACAGCTGAACCGCGGCCAGCGCCGTGAACACCGCCGCCAGCAACGGCACCACTGGCCCCGCGACCGACGTCACCGCCAGCGCCACGCCGTCCCCGAAGGCCCGCACCGCCACTCGCGCCCGCTCCCCCAAAACGGACCTGACGGCCCCACCGTCGAACCACGCTGTCGTCGCCAAGGCCACTCCCCGAGAGTTGATCGCCGTCCCCAAGAACGCTCTCAGTCTCTCCCCGACCACCCGGCCGGCACATTGGCCGTGCCACCCGTCTTTCAGGTGGACCTAAGTCCACCTCGACCGGTGGTGGCCGATACCGGGAACGCGAAAAAGCCCC
>NZ_NNBO01000026.1:0-71501 GCF_002803145.1 Kitasatospora sp. CB02891
GGGCTGCGGCAGATCGCCGAGCAGGTCGGCCACTTCTCGCTGCTGGTCAGGGAGCTCCAGGAGAGCCAGGAGGCGGACGGGGAGGACGAGGAGGAGGAGTTCGACCCCAGCCAGGTCCCCGACTTCCTGTCACTGACCCAGGAGGACGCCGAGGTCACCTGGAAGTGGCTGATCAAGTGGGCGGGGGAGGTGCTCCGGCCCAACTACCTGGGCGGCAGGCGTTCGCCCTGGCGCCCGTGCTGGTACCTCCACCGCCGGGTGGTCCTGGAACTGATCTGGTGCTGCGCGTGCTGGCACTGGGCCTACTCGGTGAAGAAAGCCCCGCCGTCCCGGGCCGCCGACTGGGCGACGCGGTGGCTGCCCCACCTGGAGGCGTTCTTGGCCAAGCACCTGGAGCCGTGCGGCGCGGGCGAGACCTACACCGTGGGCGGCAAGAGCGTCGCCCGGCTCCACCGGCACCCGGAGAAGTACGCCGCCGCGTTCGCCTACCCGTACTCGCCGGACCACCAGCCGGAGCCCTGGGAGACCGATCCTGAGCGCCCCCGCCCGCTCACCCCGCTGGGGGAGCTGGTGGCCATGGACATCGCCCGCCGGCCGAAGGCCGAGACCAAGACCGACAGCGACTCGGAGTGAGCATGAATGACACGCACCCTGGGGACAACAAGCCCGCAGGCTGGCAGCCCTGGGACAACATCGAGGCATCCTCGACTCCCTCCCCGCTGGAGGGCGCCGTCGAACAGGCCCTGCACGACATGGAGCTGCTGGAGACGAAAACCCTCGGGGACAGCACGACCTACTTGCGGGTCGCCCGGCCGGGCACAGACGCGATGGAGCTGTGGGTGGAGCGCCACGGCGGGTATGAGGTGCTGATGACCGACGCCGGCGGCCGACCCCGGGACGCCTACCGGCGGCTGACCGGTCCGGATGCCCCGGAGAACCTGGCTGGCCAGCTGGCCGCCGAAGAAGACCTCTATGCCATCCAGGCCCGCGAGGACCAGGCCTTCGAGGCCCAGAGGGCCCAAGCCGCGGCCGAGGACGAGGCCCGCCGATTGGACGACGACCTGGCCGAGGGCCGCATCACGTCGGAGCAGCACCACGCCCTGGTCGCCTCGCTCCGGCCGGTGTCCGACGTGGCACCCGGTCAGGCGGCCTATGAGGGCCAGGTGCTGGCCGGCTACGAGGCCGAGCTGGCGGACGCGGGGCTGTCCGCCGCCCCGCTCGCCGAGCACGACGTCGAACCGCCGGGCATTGGTCCGGACGACGACTTCGGCCACGACCTGTAGCACCGCCGTCCGGCACGGCGGAGGGGCGGGACCACATCCGGTGTGGTCCCGCCCCTCCGCCGTTTCTCCTACGCGGCCACCCAGGTGTAGGCCCCTGGCCAGGGCTGATCGTCTGTCAGTCCTTGGAGCCACATCGCGGCGTGCTGGACACCGACGGCGTACGCCTGGGGGATCGACCCGCTCTTGTGGATCAATCCGTCGGCGGTGTCGTCCTCCAGCTCCAAGGCCTCGCTGTCGACCGGCCCGGTTCGGCCGGTGACCGGTGCCGGCCGCAGGCCCAGCGCCCACCGGTAGGTGTCCAGCACCGCGGCGTCGAACACGCTCGTGTCCGAGGGGTCTGCGCGCTGCTCGTCCGCCATCGCCGCGGCGATGGCCTCGACCTCGCCGCGCTGCCGCATCCCGACTAGGTGCGCGGTGGGGGCGGCAGCGGGGGGTAGGGGAGCGCCGAGCAAGGTCCAGTCCGGTACGGGCCCGGCGTGGGCGAGGGGCGGCGGCGCCCCGAAGCTGTCCATAACGGCACGGTAGCCCTCTGTGAGTACGGACGGTATCGGCTCCGGCGAAGTACCTGCCCGAGGCCGCTGCTCTACATGCCCAGGGACGGGCCCTCGGACCTCGGGTAGTGCACCGGCGGTGCCTGGGACTCCACTCGCTGAACGGGCTGGGCCGCAGGTGCTGCGGCGGGGGCGGCCTCGATCGAGGGGAACTCCAGCTCCCGCCGCAGCCGCTCGAACTCCTCGGCGCTGAGCGCGGGCTCCTCCGCTACCGCAGCTGCAGCGGCCTCGGCGGCCGCGGCTGCGGCCTGCTCGCGCTGCTGCTCGACGCGGGTCTCCAGCGTGCGCCGGGCCTCCTGGGCAACGCCCAGGATCTGGTCCAGGTACTCCTGGGTGTAGGCCGGCCGGTACGGCTGCTGGCCGGGAACCGCGGCCGCGACAGCCCCGTCGACGGAGTCCGCCGGCTGCGGGTCCGGCTCCGCGGGCGCGGGCGCTTGGCGGCGCTCAAGCTCGCGGGCAGCGAGTTCGGCGCCGGCCCGGGTCTGGGCGGTGTGCTCGTACCAGGCCTGTCGGGTCTCGTGCACCGTCGAGAGGACCTCGACCTGCTGGTCGGCGGCCTCGGCCATGGCCCGGGCGGTCTCCGCCTGCTCCTCGATCTCCGCCTGCACCTCGCTGGCGTCCAGGCCGTCGTGCAGGAACGGCACCGCCTGTAGCGCGACCATCTGCGCCACCGCCTGGTCCTCGGGGGAGACTTCTGGGCCGGTCATCGGCGACACCACGGCGTCGCTGACGGCCTCCTCGTGCTCGGCAACCCGCTGCTCGGCCTCCTCCGCCGCCCGCAGCTCCAGCTGCAGGGCCTGCGCCCGGTAGTCGTCCCGGGCCAGGCTCTGGCCCTTGAGCTCGTCAGCGACGTACGGCGGCGCCCAGGCCTCCTCGCGCTGCTGCCGCTCGACCATCGCGTTCAGCTCGGCGTCGCTGGCGCGGGCGAAATCGACGGCCTGGCCGTCGACGCCCAGGGCTCGGCGGGCAACATCCCAGGCGGAGTTCGCCGCGACCGCGCCCGCCGGCGGGGCGGACCCGATCGCGTCGTGCTCCGCCCGGTAGCCGTGCTCCTCGCGGTAGGCGGCGACCAATCCGGCGCGGCGGATCCACTCCTCGCGCGCCAGCGGGTCGTCCTGCGGCACCGCGCCAAGGCGCTCAACGGCCCACTGCGGGGGGTTCTCCGCGGTGCGCTCGCCCAGCTCGACGGCGCGCTGGTCCATCAGCTCGGTCAGCTGCCGCAGGTACTCGCCCTTGGGGCCCTCGATCTCCGGGGTCCGCTCCGCGTAGCCGAGCCGCTCAAGGCTGGCGGCCTCGGCGACCTCGGCCTCACGCTGTAGCTCGTAGCGATGGTGAACGTCTGAGTCCTGGCACGCATGCAGTACTTCGGCACCCAGGTTGAGGGCCGTGAACTGGCCAAGGGCGGCCTGCTCGGCCGGGGCGGGCCAGACGGGCTCCGTGTACACGGACCCGGCGTTGTCGAAGGTGGTGTGCTCCGGTTCCCCGACCTGCTCGCCGTCGACGTACACGGACCCGGCATCCTCGGGGGTAAAAGCGATCAGTTGCTGGGCCGCGATGACCTGCACGACCGTATCCGCCTGAGCCAGGACTGCGGCCTCGGCCTCGGCGGCCTCGGCGGCCGCCAGCTGCTCGGCGGCGAGCCGCAGGGTGCGGGCGATCTCATGGTCGGCGGAGGCGACCTCGCGCTGCAGGCGCCAGTGCAGAACTTCGCTGACGCTGGCGGCGTCGTCGAGTCCGCGCTCCCAGCCGACGACGCCGGCCAGCATCGTCTGCACGTCGTGCCCGCGGCTCTCGTGGTGCATGGCGAGGCGGACCAGGCTGCCAAAGGCCTCCTCCTGGCTGACATGCCGATACGCCTCGACGCCGAGCGCGTCGACCAGGACTTGGCCGACACGGCGCTGGGCGTCTTCCTCCAGCAGGTCGGTCCGGATCGGGCCGAGCACGGCCAGGTGGTGTGCGCGCTCGATCTCGGCGCGGATCGCCATCGTCGCGGACTGCTCGCGGTCCTCCCGCTGCAGGACACCGTCGAGGACGGCCATCATCTCCAGGCGGGGCGGCTCCTCGTCCAGGGCGACCTTCTGCACGTCCGGCTCGGTGATCGCGTAGGCCCAGTTCCCCTCGCGGCCGCGGGTCAGGGCGACGTACAGGAAGTTGCGGTTGGCGCTGGGGTCGACCAGGGCGTGGCAGGTGCTCACGGTGCGTCCCTGCGCGCTGTAGACGGTTCCGGCGTAAGCCAGGTCGACGTTGCTGGTCACGTAGGTCTTCGGCAGGTTCAGCAGGGCGCCGTCGGCGTACCGGACGGTCATGGTGCCGTGCTCGTCCAGGCCCACCACGGTGGCGACGTCGCGGTTGACGGCCCAGCGGCCGTCCGTGCTGACCAGACGCCGGTCGTTCTTCCGCAGCTGGACCTGGTCGCCGACGCCGACGCGGATCATGGTCTTCTCCCGGACCAGGTCGACGCCCTCGTCCTGGACCTGGCCGGCCCGCACCAGGTCCGCGCGGGCACGCATCGCCAGTTGGTGGGCCTGGTTGTTGGTGGCCGCGATCAGCAGGGAGTCGGTGCCCTCCAGGTGGTCGGCCAGCCAGCCCTGATAGGCGCGCTCGGCCATCTCCTCGGCGGTGCCGCCGCGCAGCCGGCCGCGGGCGTCATACTCCAGCAGCACGTCGCGCTCACCGGCGCGCAGAGCGAGGGAGGCTCCCCGCTCCCAGTCGCTGGTGAACCGGAGGACCTCGTCCAGGACGTGAACGTGGTCCAGGTCCTCGGCGAGCTGGCGGAACATGCCGCCCGCGCCCACCGAACCGAGCTGGGCGTGGTCGCCGGACAGCAGCACCTTGGCACCGACCTGCTGCGCGATGCGACGGACCTCATCCAGGTCAGCGGTGTCAACCATGCCCGCCTCGTCCACGATCAGCAGGTGCTGGGCGCGGATCTGGTACAGCGCCCGGTCCTTGTCGGACACGCTCTTGCCCGCGGCCAGGCGTCGGTTGACCTCCAGCACCTTGGTGAGGTTGGCGACGTTCTCCACGCCCTCTTCGGAGAGCACGTTCGCGGCACGCTGGCCCACCGCGACGCCCAGCACGAAGCCGCCAGAGTCCTCCCAGACCCCGGTGAGGGTGGCCACCATGCGGCTCTTGCCGGTGCCGGCCGGGCCGACGAGGACCTCGACCGCGCGGCCGGAGGTGGCGATCGACTCCAGAGCAGCGGCCTGGCCCTCGTTCAGCGAGCCGGCCGACAGCGCAGTGTCCACCAGGTCCCGCTCCACGACCCGGGCGCCGTAGGCCTCGGCCCGCTGCCGGATGCGGTCCTCGGCCTGGAGGTGGGCCTCGGTGGCGTACCGGACGAAGCCGTTGGGGTGCGGCTCGTAGACGAAGGTCCCGTCGGCGCGGGTCAGCTCCGCGGGGATCGGCACCAGGTGCGGGATGGTGGTGCGCACGACGCCCGTCCCGGAGCCGGGCTCCAGCGCGGCGTCCGCGAGTTCCGTGAGCAGGCCGGTGACCTGCCCCGGCTCCAGCGCGCCCAGGCAGTCCGGCAGGGCCTTGTTGATCGCGACGACCAGGTCCGACCGGGTCCAAGTCGAGCGCTCCACCTGGAGCGCCGCGACGGCCTGGTCGAGGACCTTCGCCGGGTCGAACGGAGCCGGATCGCCGGCCTGCAGCGACTCCCAGCGCACCCGGGCCGGGACGTCCGCCAGGCTCTCGCGGGTCTCCGCGATCGCGTGCTCCTCCCACCGCTGCAGCAGGCTCTGGCGGGTCGGCGCGGCGTGCTTCTTGCTCGCCCGAAGGTCCAGCGTCACGAATTGCGAGATCTTCGAGAGCTCGTAGGCGCTGGGGGTCCGGCCGTAGGTCTCCTCGAACTCCTTGACGTAGGAACTGACCTCGCGCCGGATTTCCGTGGACCTGGTCGAGAACTTCTCACGCAATTCCGGAGAGATACCCAGGATCTCCCGGGCCTGACCGTCCGGACGCATTCTGAAGCGGACGCCCTGGAGCCGGGTCAGCGTCTCTTCCGCGACCCGCTCGGCAAGGTGCCCGCCAGCCTGCTTGTGGTTGTAGAGCTCCTGTCCGTGCAGTGCCCGCCACACGGTGCGCTCCTCGCCGGTGGTGGGATCCACGTCGACGGTCGGCACCTTGTTGAGAACGGGAACGTGGACGTGGAGGTTGGGCTCATCGTTGCGGTTGGTGTGCTGCCGGAAAACCGCGTACACCCACGTTTTAGCTTCGACATACCGACCGGATGCTCGGCCTTCGACGGGCTCTCCGTGGTGTCCGGCCCGGGACATTCCGGCCTGTTCCTGCATGTATTCCATGCCCGCCCGGACACCGGTCATCCAAGCGTCCCACACCTGGTCCGCCTCCTCGTGGCGACCGGCCGCCTGCAGCGAGGCGTGGTAGATGCTCCACGACTTCGGCGCACTGAAAGTCAGGTCGAAATAGGTATTCGCTTCCCGGGTGTCCCGGCGAACTTCCTGCTCGATCTCGGCGCGGCGCTCGGGAGTCGCGTGCGGCTCCTTCGCCAATTTCGCCTCGATCCGCGCGGGAATCCCCCTCTTATAGTCCCGGGGAGCCGCGCCGAGGAGGTAGGCCTTACGGATCTTGCGCCCTTCGGCGCTGTCGCTCTCGACGCCGGCGGCCTTCAACTCGGCGTAGTAGTCGTCCCGGCGGCGAGGATCCAAGAAGTCCCGGTAGAGGTCGGCCATGACCGCCTCACCATGGACGTCGATCTCCCCGCCGAGGCCGAGCATCTCCGCCCCGGCGCCCGCCCACAGGCCCGCCGGTTCGCCCGCCTGTTCGATCGCCTTCAGGTAGTAGTGCTCAGCGCCGCGCCCGACCGACTTGGTCAGGTAGCCAGGGTCCGTGCCCTTACCGATGCTGAGCATGCGGTCACTCTACGCAGCGAAGCATGGTCACACAAGCGCCCATTGGATCGTGATGCATGGGAGTGGGGGATTTTAGCTTTGACCTGCATTGATTACGTTGGGTTAGTCTTGGAGTTCTTTGTCGTGGGCATGTTGCATTTGGCTCTCTGAGTGATCTTGCTCTGGGGTTGATCTTGGTGGGGTTCTACTGGTTGGTAACCTTGCGGATCGGGATGCATCGGTTTGATCTTGACCCTGCGCTTTGGTCGCTTGGCGATCTTGCTGGGGCTCCGAAGCTTCCCCGGCCCGCGGGTCGGGGACGCCCAGCGGGCCGGGGCGGGACGCTGACCTCGCGCACCCGCCTGTCATGGCCACTCTCGCGAGCGGGCGGGGGTGCGGCCCCCTCTCCCCGGCCTCGTGTGGCCCCGGCCCGAGTTGTGCCTGCGGGGGTTTCTTCCGTGCTGACCGACTGTCTGGCCTGGGGGTATATCGCCGACCTTTCCGAGCGCTGGTCGATTCCTGGACGGATGCCTTCCCCTGTGGCTACTATCACCCCGAGCAGCAATCACCACACAAAGCCCCCCGCGACGGAAGTCGCGGGGGGCTTTGGACTGTTACCCGACGTCTTACCAGAGGCCTTCCTGAACCGCTTTCGAGCTGTTGCCCGCCGCAATCGCAGCACCGATCGCCGCTTCCACGTCTGCCTCTTCCGCCAGGGCCGCCTTGATCGCCTCCCGAATGGCGACGGCCCGCCCGTGAGGGCCTCTCTCGTCGGCCAGCGGGTGCCCCGTCAGTACCCGCCTGGACAGGAAGTCCGCGACGTTTTCCAGCCGTTCTCCCAGGAGCCAGTGGTCCGGGTTCTGGCATGAGCTTTCATCGCAGGTGTGCCGGACCACTCGACCGGCGAGGTCGCCGGTTCCGTGGTGGATCGCCCACCCGAGCTGATGGGCGTTCACCACCCGGCGAGTGCCATCGCTCCGAGATCCGCACCGCAGCTTTCCATGGCCGGTGTCTGAAATGCTGGCCAGCCAGTACCAGCACGCGGCCGGGCCGCGGCGGTAGACCTTCTCCCAGTAGCGCCCGACGATCCGCTGATCGATGATCAGGGCGTCCCACGGAACCTGCCGGGCATTTGTCTGGGCTGCCATCGGGAAGGTTCACCTTCTCTTATTCTGGCCGAGTACGGCCGTCGGAACGGGCGGCGGGAATCAGTAGAATCTGACGACCCGTCGGGTCAGTCGGCCGGCACCGCCGGGTATCCCAGAGTGAGAGCCAGGCGGCTGCAGTGACCGAGGACAGGCGGGGAGCGATGGGCGAGGACGACCGGCACATCGGACACGGTCCGACGCTGGGGGACGTCTTCCCGGCCTTGGTGCTCACCGCCCTGGCCGCCGCCACCCCGCTCGCCCTGGTCCTCATGCTCGTCACCACCCTGGGGTGGTGGAGCTGCGTCGGCGCCGGGCTGTTCTCCGTCGTGCTGGGCCTGCTGGCACTGCGGCTGCTCCGCCGTCGCTCCGCCCCGCCCGCTACCGCACCGGGCCCGGCTCGGTTCACCGCCGATCAGCTCGCCGCACTGCCGGAACCCGCCTACCGGGAGGCCGTCGCCGGCCTGCTGCACCGGGACGGCTGGACGGTGCGAGAAGTTCCGGTCGGAGGCGACGTCCACCTGGTCGGCTCGCACGTCGGCGGATCCCGGATCGGGGTGCGCTGCATGCCCCGCGAGTCCTCCGCCCAGCGGGCGGAGGACGGCGCCGCCCTGCTGCGGCCGCTCGGTGCCCCGCCCGCTGGAGCGCCGACCGGCGCGCTGTGGCTGCTGGTCAGCCCCGGCGGGTGGTCCCGTACGACGGTGGCGTGGGCCGCCCGCACCAACGTCCGTCTCCTCGACGGCGCGCTGCTCGACCGCTGGTGCGCCGGCGAACACCTCGCCACCGTCCTCGTGCTGCGCCCCGAGGACCTGTAGACCCGCACTGTTACCCGCGGCGCGGGTATCGGCGGCCCGGGTCGGAGCATGCCCGGAACGCCAACACCCGCTCATGGCTCGCTACTGCCCGCTCGCGGCAGGAGGCAGTTCCACGCCCCGCCGGTCGAGCAGCATCCTCAACCGCTCGACCTCCAACTCGGCCCGGCCCGCTCGCTGCTCGACAGCTCCGCGCTCCACCACCAGGGCCTCGATCCGGCCTGCCCGCTGGTCCTGGGCCGTCTCCAGCTCGATAATCCGCGTCCGGGCCCGGTCCAGGTCGGCGCGCATGGAGTCGAGCGCCCTCTCGGTGGCCGCCGTGTTCGCCTCCTCCCGCTTCCCGGCCGCGTCGACTGCGGCCGCCGCGTTCCGCTGCGCCGCCTCGGCCTGGTCCCGGGCCTGGTCCCGCTCGGCAACCGCGGCCTGGCGCTCCGCGTCGGCGGCCTCCGCCAATGCGCGCTGTTCCTCGGCGGCGGCCTCGGCGACGCTGACCCGCTCCGCCGCGGCGGCCTCGATCTCAGCGATGCGCTCGGCCGCCTCGGCCTCGATCCGCGCCGTCGCCGCGGTGATCTGCGCCTCGAACTCGGCAGCCAGACGCTCCCCCTCGGCGTCGAGCTCGGCGATCTTGGCCTCGACGTCCGCGACGCGCTGCGTCTCCTGTGCCTCCAACCGGGCGAGTTCCTCCCGGTGCGCGGCGGTTCTCTGGTCGAGCTCGGCGAGCACGGCGTCGGCGGCTTCCTCGGCCTCGGCCTTCTCCTTCTCGGCCTTCTCCGCGCGCGTGGCGGCGGCGATCCTCAGCTTCTTCTCGCTGGCGGCGCGCTCGTCGGCCTCGGTCACCGCGCGCGCTGCGGCGAGCCCGGCTTCCTCGATCTGGGCCTCGGCGGCCTCCGGGTTGCCGGCCGACTGCAGCGCGTCCAGCCACCGGGGGATCTGCTCGCCGATGCTGGCGAGGTGCTGCTCGATCGAGCCCCGCAGCACGGCGGCGCTCGCCAGGGAGTCGGTGACCGGGCTGGTGCTGGCGGAGTCATCCTCGACCGGCACGAGGCTACTGTCGGCGGAGGCCTTCCTCATCGCCCGCCAGCGGGCAACTGAGTTGTGCTCGGTCAGGTGGCAGTACTTCGGCGCCGGGCCGGTCCGGGCCGGGTCCTTGGGCTCGGGGGGGTTCTGGCAGCCCGGGTAGTTGCAGGTGGCCTCGGCTCCCTGCGGTCCGGCGCTCGCCGGGGTTTCGGTGGTCAACGTTCAGTCCGTCCTGGGTCGGTCGGGCCCGGCTGGCACCGGGCAGGTCGGCGTGCCGACGGTAGCGGCTACAGCGGGTGCCCGTCGCAGTCGACGTACTCGCCGTCGGCGCGGCGGTGCGGCTCGAAGCACCCGACGTGGCGGTCGTCCCTGGTGTGCAGGTTGAGGAAGCGGACGGCGTCCTGCGCGGCGTCCTCCCAGGAGCCGAGCGGCTCCTCGGCGGCGGCCACGGTGCCATCGGCACCGGCGGCCTCCCAGAGGTAGCCGGCTCGGTTGGGCAACTCCTCGACCGCAGCGGTGCCTCCGACCGTCCCGGCGTACTTGGCCAGCCACTGGGTGATGGCGTTGTGCTCGGGGCGCTCGCAGAACGCCGACGGCCGCCGATGGTCCTGCTCGGCGAGCGGGCTGGTGCAGCCGTCGAAGGTGCAGTTCTCCCAGACCTCGTCCCGGACGGGTCGCAGCGGCGGCGAGGCGGGGGTGCCGAACATGGCGCTGGTGTTCTCGGACATGGTCCTTCTCCTTCGGTAGGTGCCGGGACTGAGGAGAACTCATCCCCCCGGCGGAGAGCGGCTGTTGGGGGGCTATGCGGCGACGGTGTACTCGGTCGGGTTCTCGCGCAGGGCGGTGAGTCGGCCGCGCTGCCGGCCGATGCCCAGGTGGGCGAGAGGGGTGCGGGCGTCGGGCCAGACGGCCAGGGCGCGCTGGGTGTAGGCGCCGGGCGTCAGCAGGACGACCTCGGCCGCTCTGGTCAGGCCGAGCTGTTCGGCCTGCTGCTGCAACTGCTCGACGCTGACGTGCCCGGGGTCGGCCCAGGTGTGTTCGTACAGCTCGATCTGCTGGTCCAGCGTCAGCAGGCCGTACCGGGCGGACAGCACCAGCACGGTCCCGCCGGAGGCGGTGAGGGCGTTCGCGGTACGGCGGGCGTGGGTGTGGAGGCTTCCGGTGTAGATCTCGCCCGCCGCCGCGGCGACGGGGAGCTTGCGTCCGGAGCAGGGGATCACGACCACCAGCTGCGGGGCGGCGGACGTGGTCGAGGCCTGCGCCTCGGTGTCCCACAGCGGCAGTTCGAGCTGTTCGGCGGCGGGGCCGGTGGTGGCGGAGGCGAGCAGCAGCTCGACGTCGGCCGGGTCGAAGGCGTCCTGGACCGGCACCCATCCGTACACCGCGAGGCCTGCAGCGATCGCGGGGGCCTGCTCCCACAGGACCAGATCGGGGTCGACGCTGGCGACGGCCTGGTCCTCCGGCGCGGCGAGGACGGCGGCGGCGGTGGCGAAGGCCTGCGCGCGGAAGTCGCGGGTGCGCTGGCGGAGGCCGGCCGGGGTGAGGGCTGCGACGTGGGCGGCGGCGCTGGAGTGGCGGGTCCACTCTCCGAGCGTCCGGACGGCGAGGGTGGCCAGCTGGTCCGTGTAGTCGACCAGCCGGGGGAGCGCGGCGGCGGCCCGGGCGACGTCCTCGGGAGAGCCCGACAGGGCGAGGACTCGGCCGGTCCCCGCGGCGGCCGCGCCGAACCGGGGTGCGAAGCCTCGGCCGGCGGCCGCGCGGGCAGCCGCCCGGGCCGGGGTCCCGGACAGTTCCAGGCGCATGCGCGCGGTGCCGTCCGCATCCAGGGTGAGGACCGGTTCCCCGGCGATGTAGCCGGCCAGTCGGCGCGCCCGCCGGGCGGCCCGCGCCGGACCCCAGCCGTCGTCACGCAGCGGCCACATCCCCGCACTGCTGGTCTCCATCACCCGCTCCTCCCGCCCGCCGAACCGGATTCCATTCTAACTCAACTCATTACATTACGTCAACTCAACTCATCCCGAGCTGCAATGAGTTGAGTTGAATTTCGGGTTTCACGGCATGCCGTGAATTGGGCTCCACCAGGCCGAATCACCGTGCGGGTGCCGGTCGTTGACCTGGGTATGGACCTCGACCAGCCCACCGCCGCCAGCACCGTCTCCGGCCGCTCCTACACCCGCACCAGGCCCCGCGGCTTCGCCGAGTGGAAGCCGCGCCGGGAGACCGCCGTCCTGATCGCGCAGGTGCAGGCGATCCTGGAGGAGTACCGGGACCACTTGCCGATGACGGGGCGTCAGATCTTCTACCGGTCCGTCGCCGCGTACGGGTATCCCAAGACGGAGGCGGCCTACGAGCGGCTGCTGGAGCACCTGGTGCGGGCCCGCCGGGCGAGGATGATCCCGATGGGCGCGATCCGGGACGACAGCGGCGCCGACTACTACGCCGGCGGGTACCAGGGGCCGGCCGAGTTCTGGCGCACCATGCGCTCCCGGGGGGAGTGGTACCAGCACGACCCGACGGCGGGTCAGCCCCAGGTCCTGGAACTGTGGGTGGAGGCCGCCGGCATGGTCCCGATGATCGGGCAGGTCGCGGTCGACTACGGCGTCTCGACGTTCAGCGGGGGCGGGTTCAGCAGCGTCACCGGCAAGTACGACGCGGCCGCGCGCATCAGCCAGCGGCGGCGCCCGACGACGGTGCTGGTGATCGGGGACTACGACCCCTCCGGCCTGAGCATCATGGACGCCGCGGCCGAGGACGTCACGGAGTTCACCATCGACCTCGGCGGGCGCCGGCCCCGCTACGTGCACCTCGCGGTGACCCCGGATCAGATCGCCAGGTACCAGCTGCCCACCGCGCCGCAGAAGGCCCGGGACCGACGGGGAGAGGTGATGGCGGAGACGGTACAGGCCGAATCGCTCTCCCCGACCCAGTTGGTCTCCATCCTGCGCCAGGGCCTGGAGGACCACCTCGACCTCGACGCCCTGGCTGCCGCCCGGCACCGCACCGAGGTGGAACGGGCCGAGATCCTCGAAGAGCTCGACCGGCTCGGCCTGGAGTGACCGACCAACCGACCGTGCGGGGGAAGGCCGTGTCCGGCACCGTAGGCCGGGGGCACGGCCGACCCGCGCTCGATAGGGGGCCCGCCGGTAGGTAGAAAGTCGCAGTTCAGAGCCACCACCGCCGGGCTGAGAAACGATATCGAATCTGTTCCCGCAGAGGGGGCCGGGCGTCTGCCCTCCGGCACAGTGAGTCGATATCGTTTCTCAGCTCACACGATCTTGATCAACTTCACGGCTTGGCCTGCTGTGGGGAGGGGTCGTCCGCGGGGCAGGCCTGAGCCGAAGAACCGTCAGACCTGGTTGTGGTGAGGGCGGTGGGGAGGTACCGCCTGGCGGCGTTCCGCCTTCTGTCAGACCCGCAGTGACCTGGGGAATTGATGGGGCGGAAGGTGTTGGGATGTCACGGCATGCCGTGCATCCGGGTTGGCCGCCCTCGCCGGGGCCGGCCCGCGGCTGCAGGGCGGGCGAAGGGCTCTGCGGGGCCTCTCCGCGAGCGCTGGCCGCCGGGCCGACCAGCCGGACACCGCTGTCACGGCATGCCGTGACAGCGGCCCTGTAGAGCTTCTGCAGGGCCGCTGCCGGTAGAGGTATCGAGCACGGGAAAACAGCAGGTCAGAGGCGGTAACCGACCGGTCGAAAAACGATATCGAATCCGGTTCGGCGGGCAGCGGAAGCCGCCTGCGGCGGGCCGCTCCGGTCTTCCTGGGTCGGGGGCGGCCCCGCTCGGGATCAGCCGGTCAGATCGACCAGGTGAAGCTGGGAGGGGTCCACGACCTGGTCCTGGTCCTGGAGGTGCACGGCGCGGTGCCACAGGCCTGCGGCGCCCAGGCGCTCGGCCTCGATCGCCCAGGCCCGCTGGTGGTCGGCCCGCAGGGTGACTCGGCCGTCCGCGGCGGTCTCGGCGATCTGCGGGTAGGCGCGGGCGGTGGGGTCCGCGCCGGGCAGGACGCCCTGGTCCGCGCCGGGGCGCGGACCGATCCGGCGCTTGGCGGCACGGTCGAGGCGGCTCCACTCGACGTGGGCGGCCCACCAGGCGGTGACGGCCTGGTCGACCAGGGTCCGCACCGCGAGGTCGGCGGTGCGGCCCAGGACGCGGGCCGCGCGGGCGGCCTGGGCGAGGGTGCGGTCGGTGCGCCGCCAGCGGCCGGCCTTGTCCTGCTCGACCAGGCCGAGCTCGGCCAGGCGGACGAGGTGGCGCAGCGCGGTGCGGGGGGAGTAGGGGCTCAGGGAGAGCAGCTGCTCGGTGGTGGCGACGACCTGGTCCTCGACGGCCAGCAGCGTCCGGCGGGCGTGGTGGCCGATGCGGTGCCAGATGTCGCCTTGCTGCAGGACGATGCGGTCGCCGACCGCCGCGCGGAGGTCCATCGCCGGGGCGGCTTCCTCGGTGGTGGCGACGGCGCAGGCGTGCCCGCTCTCGCCGGTGCAGACGTGCCCGGCGGCGAGGGTGATTCGGCGGCCGGTGCCCTGGTAGAGGTCGGCCTCCTCCAGGACGGTGATCCAGCCGTCGGCGGCGATGCGGCGCAGCGCCCGGTTGGCGGTTTCGTGGCTGCGGCCCATCAGGACTCCGACTCGGCGGCAGTCCGCGGTGACCTCGGTGGTGCCCGCCATCAGCATCAGGTGGGCCAGGGCGTGGAGGGCGGCGAGGTCGCTGGGGCCGGAGGGCCGGGTCCAGCGGGCGGTGCCGGCTGCGGCGGCGCGGGCGAGGAGGTCGGCGACGTCGGCCAGGACCTCGTCGTAGCCGCGGCTGCCCTGCTCGGAGCCTCGGGGCATCCGGGCGGCGTCCTGCACGGCCAGGTACCAGACACGCTTGATGCGGCGGTCGGCCTCGCGCTCGTCCAGTGGGGCGCGGTTGCCGGTGACGGAGCGGGCGGTGCGCAGCCATTCCAGGGACGGGGCGGCGGCGCGGTCGCGCACCAGCAGCTGCAGGTCAGCGAGCGTCCCGCCGGCCAGGGCCAGCGAGCGGGCGCGGCAGTGGACCAGCGCGGAGTGGTCCTCGTCCTGGCGGGGCCGGTAGGCGAGGGCGTGCAGCGCAGCCGGACCGAGCGAGCGGCGCGGGACGTCCAGGCGCAGGCTCTGACGGTCCGTCACGATGGCGCGCTGGACGGGGCCGCGCGCGGTAATGCTGGCGGGCACGCCGTCTTCGCTGCCTCCGGCGAGCGGTTCGGGTAGCAGGCCGGCCGCGCGGGCCAGGCCTTCGAGGGCGTGGGCGAGACGGGCGAACGCGGCGGGTGTCGCCCCGCGCTGCAGCACGCGCACGGCGGTGTCGACGTCGTCGTCGGCGAGGACGGAGTGGCCACCCTCGCGGTGGGCGGCGCCGGGCGGGCGCACGCAGCCGGTGCGGGGGTTGAGCAGGGGGGCGATGTCGAGCGAGGGGCACAGTTGCTCGGCGGCGCGGGCGAGGCGGGCGACCAGGTGGGGCCCGAGCCCGGCGGGGCAGGCGGTCCACAGGTGGCGGCCGCCGCTGGGGCCAGAGGTGGCGACGACGACAGGGACGCCGGCGGACAGCAGCAGCGCGCGGAGCCGCGCTTCGTCGGCGTCGACCTGGGCGCGACCGCCGCGGCTCGCGTCGAGGTCGAGGGCGACCAGGGTGTAGACGGGGCCGAGGCCGCGGCGGTGGACGGCCAGGTGCATGGCCACCGGCCGCACGGCGTCGACGTCTTCCAGCCGGATTTCGGTGCTGTAGCTGTTGACCCAGCCGCGGCCTGACACCTGGTCGGCGGCGCGCACGGTGCGGCGCGGCGACAGCGCACGGGTGAACCTCGCAGCGACTGGTGTCTCCCTCTTGGGGGTCCGACCTGCGGAAGTTCGGGTGGTGGCTGTGCAGTTGGCGCTGGCTCGATCGGGCCGGTGGGACACACCGGCAGCAGAGATGGGGGTGCCGTCGAGCCGGGGTGTTGCTACGATTGGATCGCTCCCGGTTCGTATATGGGCGCACGCGAGGGGCCCGGCCGGCTGATTACCGGACGGTCACGAGCGAGTAGTGCAGTGCAGTTTGTGTGATGAACCTCCTGTTCTCTCCAAGGGCGGGTGGTGCAGGTACAGGACCGACAGCCGGTGCTTTCTCAGGGCTGGTGGCTGTGGTCCCCGACGGACGATGTGGTCTCCCCCGGTTGATTAGGCCGGGGCTTTCTGCATGTCCGCTTCTAGCGAGCTAGCCGACGAGCGGTAGCTCCTGCTGGTCTTCTTCCGACTCCGGGTCCTTCGGCCGGGCGTCCAGAATCGGGCGCCCGTCGGAGTCCACCGGCATCTGCTCGATGAGTTTGTCGAGCAGGCCCGCGACGGACATGCCGGCGGCAGACGCTGCGTCGATGATCTTCGTTGCGGATGCAGGTCGCAGAGAGATGCCCGTCCGCCAGTTGCCTGACGCCGGGTCGTACTTGATGCGGCGGTGCGACTGAGCCTCGCCGCGGGTTCGTCCTCTCGTTGCCATAGTGGTGATCCTGTCACGTGCGACGCCCGATGCACTACAAAACCGAGATTTACACGGCGTGTCGTGAGCAGGATCGGCCGCTTCGTAGCCCGACGGCCCATTAATCCGATTTGCCTAAGCGATGCCTGATGACCCTTCGGCGAGGCGGCCGTCTGCGACTGCGCGGGCGCGTAAGGGAAGCCCTGCGCGCCCGCGCAACCCGCGGACACGCCTGTCACTCGATCGTGCACAGGCCTGTGCGGTGGGGGAGTTGACGGACAGCAAGAACCCGGGGCAGGCCTGCTCGTTGCACCGAATATGAGTAACAGCATCGGTACGACGCGGCGCGGGGGGCTCGGCCGCGGGCTCAGAGGCCTGATCGAGGACAGCGCCAGCGCGCCCGAACACAGTCCCGCGTCGCCGCGCGCCAATGCAGCCGAGCGCACCGCTACGGCGGACCGCACGCTGCAGCAATGCCTTGAACTAGCCCGGAGGCGTCGGACGAGCCGCAGCACTGAGCACAGCGCGGCTGCTTTCCGGCTGATCAGGTAGCGCCGGCCCAGTCGGTGGCCAGCCAAGGTGGGGCGCGTGGTTGGGGGTTGAGATTGATCAAGGGGCGCTCTTCCGCGACACCGAGACGGCACTGGTCCGGGTGACCGCCCAGGCCGCCGCCATGCTGCCCACCGAGGCCGAGGCTGGCCGGTCCTCCGCCGCGGGCGGCGTGCTGAAGACCCTGGAGCACGCGCACTGGACCGAGGGCTGACTGCACCACCTCACCGGCCGCCGGCCCCGGCCAGTCCAGTGGGCGCGGACAAGCCGGACGACATGGCCGAGGAGTTCTCCAACTGGTTCGCCGACTGGGCGGACGCGACCCTGATCGAGCCCAGCAGGCGCAGGGCGTGCCGGAGACCGCTGGCGATCGCCCCTCTCTCACCTTCGCCGGCCCCGTTCAGGGACGGCACACACAACCGGACGCACTACTTGCACATGCTGAAACCACTTGCATCTGACAGGCCATCACTTCACACTGAAACCAGTTTCAAGCACGACAAGTGCTTGCCGACGAATAGGAGTTGGACATGCCGTCCGCCGCCAGCACCACCGACTTGACGCTCGTCCCGATGGCCGACGACTGGACGCCCCCGACGTCCTGGAAGCGCGAGAACCGGCTCGCCGACCGCATGCCGGGCTACGAGGCGAACATCCTCTATGTCGTGGACATCTCCCGGCGCGAGCTCTCGGTCATCCCGGTCCCGGACTCGACCGGGACCGACACGGGCGAATGGGTGTCGTACGACCACCAGTCCCGCGGAGTGGTTCCGACCCGCTTCCACCTCGGGTCGCTGAACCTACGGTTCCACCCGGAGTTCGCCACCCCGGAGCACGCCAACGTCATCCTCACGGAGGCCGCGCCGCTCGCCCTAACCATCGTCGACCACCTGCTGCCGGTCATCGGCACCAGCACGTACGACTGGAGCGCGGCAGCGGACATGGCCAAGTCCGAGGCAGAACACCTGATCGAGCGCTACCCGTACCGCGGCACCGAGCACGACTTCCCTCACTCGCACCACGCCTACCGGATCGAAGCCAACACGTTCTTCAAGGCGCTGCCCGACCTCATCCAGCCCGAGTGGGCCGAGGACGGCGATGACCGCCTGGAAAGCACCCTGCAGGCAATCCACCAGGTCTTCCACGGGGTCTCCGGAGTGGAGGACAACTTCAAGCTGCTGCTCAAGCTGACGACCACTGGGCAGCTGCCGGCGGACGTGAACGGGCGAACTGTCACGCAGTTCCATCTGGTGGGAGTCCGTGCCTGGCTGTACGAGCTGCGCAAGGAGCGGGCCGGCGATCTGACGCCGGTGGACGCCTCTCGCTGGGACGGAATCACCGCCTACGCGCTGCGGGTGGACGGCGACTCCACGCCGGAGCACCTGGATCGGATCGCCGAGCAGGTGACGATGGCGGCGGCCGAGCAGGGGGTGAAGCTGCTCGGTGCCCGGAGCTGGGCTTGGGCAGTGTGCAAGCAGCGGCGCGCCAACGTCCGGGCCGAGCTGGAGGAGCTCGGGAAGCAGATCGCAATGTGGGAGAAGGACCTCGCGCCGGCGAAGAAGAAGCGCCGGGCCCTGGTCACCCGGGTGCTGTCGTGGGGCGAGTACGGGGACACCAACTCGTCGCTGGGGACGCTGGCCTCCATGTCGCACACGGCGGTCGGTGCGATCCGGGACGCCCTGGAGCGCGAGGACGAGACCTCCGAGTAAGGCGCCGGTGTCCGGGACCGTTGAGGCCGGCCCCGGACCGGTTTCATCATCGCAGCTGGGCCCCGCACCGGACGGTGCGGGGCCTGGGTGTCTTGTAGCCGCGTCCCCATCGCAGCAAGGAGGGGCCCCGCGAAACCGCCGGGCCTCGGTCGAGCAGTAGTCAGGCCGAAGTGGTGCCTGTCACCAATTCCTCGACAGCTGCGTAGGTACGCAGAGCATTGGACAGGCGGGTACCGGCCTCACCGTCGTCGATGCGCAGCCGCCGTCCGGCCAGGGTGCGGGCGTCGGCCCGTACGTCGGCCAGCAGGGAGTCCACCTGGTCGCCCTGATCGTGGCGGATGCGGACGATCCGGAGCCGGGTGAGAACCTTCTCCGCAGCGTCGGAGAGCCGCATGGTGCCGTACGCGGCGACGGCGGCGAGCAGTTCGTCCTCGGCCGGGTGCGTCGGAAGGTCGGCCGACGCAGAGGTCGGCGACTCCTCGACGTCCGGCACGGCCGGGGCCGGGTCGGCGGCCAGCAACAGTACGCCGAGTCGAAGCGCGATCGCGGTGCACAGCGCGTCGGTGAACTCCAGCGCGGCACCGCGCTGGGTGGCGTCGGCGACCAGGCGCAGCGCGGTGGCGGTGTCGTGGGCGAGGTCGGGGTGCCCGTCGCCGGGGGCGGACAGGCTCAGACCGAGCAGCCGCAGGTCGGTCAGCACATCGTCGACCTGGTCCAGGAGGCCGGCGCGCACCAGCGCGGTGACCAGTTCGCCGACGGCCTGCTCGGGCAGCACCCCGTGCGGCAGCAGCGCGTCGGCGGGACTGCCCGGGCCGCATCCCTCCGCTGCGGCGAGCCAGCCGAGCACCGCGCCGGCGGTGAGCACCGCCAGGGTGTCGGTGCCGTCGGCTTCGGCGTGCCCGAGGCCGCGGTCGATCACGGACCGGACAGCGCTGGCCGGGAGCAGTGGGTCGGTGGGCCGGACGCCGTCGCGCAGTCCGGGCCGTCCGCCCCAGCGCACACTCACCGGGCCCTGCGGCGGGAGCAGGCTGCCGACGGTGCTGCGCAGCCGGAGCACCACGGTCCAGGTGGGTTCGACGGTGATCGTGCCGTCGGCGGTGGCGCGGAGCACCACGCGGGTGCCCTCGGTGATGCCCGCGGCGCGTTGCAGTGCGATCGGAACGATCAGACGGCCGCGCTGCCCGATGACGGCCGTGGCGACGGAGACGGCTACCACGTCTGCTTCGAAGCTGGTGTCCATGATCGGGATTCTAGATACCGAACGCCGATCCGGTGAGCAAATCCAGATCTGCTCACCCTTCAGAGAATTGGCCCACACGAGGTTATCGCCTCGGATAAGATGCCATATCCGAGGCGATAAAACGGACATGACGGCCCGCCAGCGGGCGGGCCGGACTCAGGGGAGGAACCGGGATGACGGACAGCACGACCGGCACGACGGCGGTGCCGACGCAGGCCGCGCCCGCGGCGGGCGGTGCGGACCTGACGGTGGAGGTGCACTACCCGCCGGTGGAGAACGGGATCGACTACCTGCTCAGCGTGGTCGGGCACCTGCGGGAGCCGGTGGACCGCCGGGACCTGAAGTACGCGGTGCTCCACCTGCAGGCCGCCGCCGAGTGCCTGCTCAAGCACCGGCTGGAGCTGGAGCACTGGTCGCTGGTGTTCGCCAACCCCGGTGCGGCGGTCCGCAGCAAACTGGACGACGGCAGTCTGAGCACCTGCGACGCGGACCAGACCCGGACCCGACTCGTCACCATCGCCGGCGTCGCCATCAGCCAGAGAGAGGACAAGCACCTCGACACCCTGGCCCAGCTCCGCAACCGCCTCCAGCACTACGGACGGCCCCACGACGCCAGGATCGACCGGTTCACGATCGAGCGCATCGCGGTGTCCGTGCTGGAGTTCCTCGTCCATTTCATGGACACCGAGATCCTGCCCAGGACCGGCCCGCAGAGCGAGGAGGCCCTCCAGCACCTGTGGGTCATCCGCACCGGCATCGACAGCATCAAGGGCTACACCAAGGCGCGCCTCGCGCGGCTGCGGCCCGAGCTGGAGCCGGTGAAGCCGCACACCGTCCAGTGCCCCCACTGCGAGCAGGTTGCCCTGGTCGTCGGGGACGAGGAAGAGGTGCGCTGCCGGTACTGCGGCTACTGGGGGCACCCCGCTTCCCTGGCCATGGTCTACGAGCAGATGGTCCTGGGCCGCCACGCGGAGGGAGCCGGGGTGCAGTGCCCGAACTGCGCGGCCAACGCCCTGGTGCGCGGTGCCTCCACCGCGGTGGACCCCGAGACCGAGGTCAACCTCTGCTTCAGCTGCGGCAACACCTGCCCCGACCTCACGCCGTGCACCCGGTGCGGGGAGCCATTCGAACCGGACGGCACCGAACTGGCCTGCGCCTCCTGCCTCACCTTCTTCTAGCCCGCCTCCGAACCACCCGCACGCCCAGCCCGACCAGTAAGAG
This sequence comes from Kitasatospora sp. CB02891, assembly GCF_002803145.1. NCBI lineage: Bacteria > Bacillati > Actinomycetota > Actinomycetes > Kitasatosporales > Streptomycetaceae > Kitasatospora > Kitasatospora sp. CB02891. Next base: position 20,849 of record NZ_NNBO01000026.1, read on the forward strand.
GAGAACCCCGATGGACACCAGGACCGACCTGGCGCCGCTCCCCCCGCTCGTCCCCGGCACGCTCCTGGTGGCCGTGGGCCCCGGGGCGTCGGGCAAGTCGACCTTCGCCGCCCGGGCCGGGGTGGCGGTGCTCGGCCTCGACGCGCTGCGCGAGGAGATCGGCGGCGACCCGGGAGAGCAGTCCGTCACCCCGGCGGCCGTCGAGCTGCAGAACGCCCGGCTGGAGGAGTACCTGCGCGCCGGCACCCTGGTGCTGCTGGACTCCACCAACGTGGAGACGCGGGTGCGAGCCGAGCTGGTCGAGCGGGCCCGCCGCCACAGCCGCCCCGCCGTGGCCCTGCGCTTCGTCCCCGGCCTCGACATCTGCCTGGAGCGCAACCGGCTCCGGCCCGCGAACCGGCGGATCCCGGACGACGTACTGCGCTGGCAGCACGAACTGGCCCGCGAGGCCACCGCGGAGGTGCTGCTCGGGGAGGGCTTCACCGCCGTCCACCAGATCACCCCCGCACCGGCGGCCGCCCGGTGACCGGGGAGTACCTGCCCGCAGTCCGGGAGGACGGTGGCGAAGAGGCGTTCCCCCGGCCGAGCTGGCTCTATTTCACCTGCCCGGCCTGCGGTCTGGTGGCCCGGCCCTCCTCGGGTGACTTCCCGTCCAACGGCTCGCCGACGACTCCTTGGACCGGCGGCCGCGCGACCGTGAGGTGCTCCCCGTGCGGGCACCGGCACACGGTGACCGGGCACGACGTCGTCCCGGCCAGCTCCTTCGCCGTCTGCCCGCGCTGCGCGCACGACAGCCCCTGTCCGGCCGCGGCCGCCGTCGTGGAGTGCAACTCCTGCCACCTGTACTTCGACGGCCCGGCCGCCGCCGACCCGGGGCTGCGCGACCATCTGCGTACCGCCCAGGACCGGCACGCCCGGCAGCTGCAGGCCACCCTCCAGGCGGCGAAGGACCGGGCCGCCCGCCGCCGCGGCCTCCTGGTGGACGAGGACCTGGTCGACGTCGAGGTGGTGCGCCCGGCTGCGGCGCCGTCCGACACCGCCCCGCTCGACCCGGAGCTGCTGCCCTCCGTCGTGGAGGCGGTCGAGGAGGACGAGGACCTGGTCGACGCCGAGCTTCTGTCCGCCGAGGAGGGGCAGGGCGCCGGAACCGATGTCGCCGAGGCGGGGCTTGACGCGGCGTCGGCTGCGGTGCTGGCCGCGCTGGACGCCGGTGCCCGGCAGCACCTGGACGACGTTCGCCCGGAGAAGACCAAGGCCGCCTACGCCCGGGACTGGGCGCTGTGGCGCGAGTACCTAGACTGGCTTGCCACCCCGGAGCGCGCCGGGCACCGGCTCCCGGACACCGCCGTCTCGGTGGGGACGCTTGTCGGCTTCGTCACCTGGCTCGACGCGGTGCTGGAGGCCGCGCCGGCCAGCATCGACCGCCGGATCACCGGGGTGACGGTCGAGGCCCGGCGCCGCGGCGCAGAGGTGCCGAAGGACGCCACCGTGGCGGCCCGGCAGGCGCTCAAGCCGATCAAGCTGGACAAGGTGAAGGCGGCCCGGGGCCGGGGCAAGGCGAAGGCGCTGACGCCAGAGCACCTGCGAACGATGGCCACCGCCAGCCCGGTGGTCCCGGCCGCTCCCGGCTCCTCCCGGGGTGACTACGAGGTGCCGGAGCTGGCCCGGCTGCGGGACGCCGCGCTGCACGCGGTCGGATTCGCGGTCGCCGGCCGCAACGAGGAGCTGTCGGTGCAGGACGACACCGACTTCGTCCTCGTCCCGGAGGGACTGGAGGTCACGGTCCCCTCGGTCAAGGGCCGCCCGGCCCGGACGGTGGCGGTGGCGTACGGGCAGCACCCGGAGACCTGCCCGGTGCGCCGGTGGGAGGCGTGGAAGGCGGCCAAGGAGGAAGCCGGGGTCGCACCGGGCGGGGCGGCCTGGCTGGCCGTCGACCGCTGGGGGCACCTCGGCAGCCGGATGGGCCCGGATGCCTGCAGGCAGGCCCTGACCCGGTCCGGGGAACGGGCCGGGCTGCCCGTCCGCGTCACCGGGCACTCCAGGCGTCGAGGGATCGTCACCACCGGCCGCAGGCACGGCAAGCGCGCGGAGAAGCTCCGCGCCCAGGGCGGTTGGGCGGCCAACTCGCCGGTGTTCTGGGGCTACATCGATGAGGGCGAGCTGTGGGAAGACGCCGCGACCGAGGGCATCGGCCTGTAGCCGCTCCCGCCGACCAGGCCCCGCGCCGAGCAGGTGCGGGGCCTGCCGTTTTGGAGGCATTGGCTCTGCTGGAGGCATTGAGATGGTTTCCCGTCCCGGCGGAATACCTGAAATCCCTCGGATACCTCCGAGACTAGCAACTGGCCTTGCTGGAGGCTGGCCGCGTGCGCTTTAATTGTGCTATGGCGGTCAAACGAATCACCTTGCTCATTCCGGGCTCGACGGCAAAAGCGCTGGAAGCCCACATCACCAAGGCCCGAGAGGCGGAAAAGGCGTGGATCGCAGCCGAGATCGAAAATGGCAGGGATAGAAAGTCGGCACGAAGGGAGGCAATTGAACTGCGCCCTTCGCGGTGGCCCACGCAGGACGTCCTGGTAGTCAGGGCCGTGGAGCGCAGGCTCGACCGGGAAGACCTGGCCGGCCCCTGGGAGCCCCTGACCCCAAAGGAGGCCGGGGGTATGCGACTGGCTGGCCGGTGGCCCGGTCCAGACGAGGGCAACTTGGTGGCCGAACGCCAGTTCGGCCTTCCTGAAGCCTTGGTGGAGCGGCTGCGCACGGCCTCGTGGCGGGTCTCAGCGGACTGGCTGAAGCTGCTGGAGGAGGAGGACCTCATCGGTCGGCCCCTCGACGGCCACGAGAGGGAGCGGCGCGACGAGCTCGCTGCGCACCTGATGTCGCCGCCGCGCATTGTGCGACAGGCGCTGGCGGCACCGTTCGCGCTGGTGTGGCGGCCCCTGGCAAGATCAACACCAGCAGTCAGAAAATGAATCGATATCGTTTAAGTTCATGAGATATGGCGCGCACTTAAATCCTGGCCGGAGTCCGGCTTGCGGCGCTCTTTGAATTGCTTGCGACTTTTCGCGACAGGTGCTAGAACGTTGACTGTCCGGGAGACCCGGAGCGGGGTTTTTCTTTTCCCAGGGAACGGGAGTGCGAAATGGCGTCGACGGCCGTGGAACCCGGGCTTTCTCACGAGGCCCGGGGGAAGCCCCTGGAGTACGTGGACGGGGTCCCGGTGTACCGCTGGGGGCAGGCGCCCCCGCACCTTCGGACCCAAACCCAACTGGGCAGGTCCCGGCTGAAATTGTCGCTGGATCAGCCGGTGCTCGCGATCATCCGCACCAGGGAGTTCGGCGACGTCGGCCTGTACGACCCGGGTGCGGCGCGGCGGATGGCCCCGCTGGGCTCAGCCACCAAGGCCAAGATGGCCGCTCGACGGACGTGCCCGTCGTGCCTGACGGTGTGCCCGGAGATCGTGCGGGGGCCGCGGTGCCCGACGTGCAGTGAGAAAACCGCGCGGGAGGACGCCCGGTTGCGGGCACGTACGTGCAGGGGGTGCCGCTCGGTCAGGGACCGGGCCTACCCGGCTCACGGCCTGTGCCAGGGGTGCCGGCGGGAACAGTTGGCGAAGAAGCGCCAGCGGGTGGCGGCCTGGCTGGTCGAGGCAACGACCTGCGTCGGCGACGGGTGCGCGGTGAAGGTGGGCGCGCAGACCAAGGCCAGGGCGTGGCTCGCGGAACGCCCCTGGCTGCTGCGGCCCGAGGTGACCTACACGCCCGATGTCAGCAGCCGGCCCGGCGGGTGGCCGTGGCGGTGCCCGGCCTGCGCGGCGGCCGAGGAGCAGCGCCAGGCCGAGCAGCAGGCTCTCTACGAGCAGCAGCAGCGCGAGCGGGCGCTGGCCGCGCAGCGGGAGGCGGAGGAGCTGCGTGCCTGGGCCGCGGCCGCGCTGGTGGCCCGGGACGTGGTGGTGCTGGACACCGAGACGACGGGGCTGCACAGCGAGGCGCGGATCGTGGAGATCGCGGTGCTCGGGTCGGACGGCGAGGTGCTGCTGGACACCCTGCTGAACCCCGGTGAGCCGATCGGGGAGGCGTCGGAGATCCACGGCATCACGGATGTTGACGTGGTGTCGGCGCCGGTGTTCTCCGCGGTGCTCGACCGGCTGTCCGCGGTGCTCGACGGCAAGCGTTGTTTGATCTACAACGACGTCTACGATGTCGGCCGACTGCGGCACGAGCTGACGCTGCACTTCCTGGACCCCGCGGCGCGCGAGACGGCCGCGATGTCGGCGGCGGAGGGGGAGGTGCCGGACGGGCTGCTGGAGCGGGCGCTGTACCAAGCCCGGGAGCGGGCCGAGCAGTGGCTCGCCTCGGTACGGTTCGAGGACGTGATGGGCCCGTACTCGGACTGGGTCGGCGAGTGGTCGGAATACCACGGCGGCAACCGGTGGCAACCGCTGCAGGGTGGGCACCGGGCGGCGGAGGACTGCCGGGCGGTGCTGGAGTGCCTGCGGGCGATGGGGCGGCCGATCAGGCAGGAGCCGTTGACCGGGGCCGGCTGGAGCACGGGGGAAGCGAGCTGATGCCGCAGATCAGGCTGATGGGCTCGAACCCGAGCTCCGTCCGGGAGACTGCCGAGGCGATGGTGAGGGCCCTGCGGGCGTCGTCCGAGCTGCAGGTCGGCGACGTGTCGGAGGTGCCGAACCGGCGTGGGCCGGGGCTGAGGGTGTACGTGGAGCTGCTGCTGCGGGAGCCGGGGCCCGAGCAGCAGGTGACCGTGACGGTCGAGCGGGAGGATCGGCCCGGCCCGGGCCGGCGGACTCAGGTCCGAACCCGGCAGGCGGCGCTGCCGCCGGCGCCGCCGCGGTGAGCTGACGGCCGGGTGGAGGGCGGGCGCGGCAACGGCCGCTCGTTCACCGGCGGGCGCCGACGGCGAGTTCGTCGGCCAGGAGTCGGCGCAGTTCGGGGAGCGGTTTGGTGGCGCCCAGGATGCCGAGGAACTCCTGGAGGCTCCACCCGAGATGTGCTCCCTGGCGGGAGAGGTAGAAGCTCAGCACGCGGATGCCGTAACGGTCGTCTGTGTCGAGCAACAGGTAGCCCGCGAGCTGGTAGAGCTCGCGGGCTCCGATGTTGGTGGGCTTCACGGTGGCCTTACAGTCGATCAGCTCGCCGTCGACGATCAGGTCCGCGTCTGCGGCGCCGACCAGGTCGCTGCCTGCGAACTCGGGTCCGCACACCACGTCCCGGCCGGGGAGCCAGCCCAGGGCCTCGCGGTCGGCTGCGAGCTGCAGCTGGGCGGCGATGTCGGCGACCGCGTAGGCGGGGACGGCGGCGAGCAGTGACTCTAGAGTGCTGTCGGCGGTAGCGTCGGCGAGCAGGCCCTCGACCTCGCCGGAGCGGTAGACGACCTCATAGTGGCCGGCCAGGTAGCACAGCCGGGTCAGGCGCTCGGTGTCGGCGCCGTCGGGGGAGAGGCCGGGGCGGGCGGCGGCCCGGGCGGTCAGCTCGGCAAGCATGGCCTCACCCGCGAGGTGGAGCGCTTCACGGACAGCGGGCGGCGGTCCTCCGTAGGTGCCGCCAGCGAAGGCGCGGACACCGGTCTCGATCGGGAGGCCGTGGGGGGAGCCGACGCTGACGCGGATCCGGTGGTCGATGGTGTGGCCCAGCACGGGCCAGTTGATCTGGCCCTGGGCGCGTGGGCGGACGGGCCTGCGCAGGCCACTGGCCCAGTTCCGGTATCCGTCGGTCAGGGTCTCGACGTTCGGCAGCTCTCTGGCCAGCCAGCGGGAGATGGTCGATCCGGGCTGCCGTAGTTCGGAGGTGAGGCTCACCCGTCCAGTTTCCCGTGAGATCCGCTGCTGGTGGCACCCTTTCAGGTAGACCTCTTCGTCAGTTTCCTGGACAGCGGCCACGGCAGGGTCACCCCCAGCTGGCCGCGGCCGTGCACGCGGTGCGGAGAGGGCAGAGCTGACCGGCGCCCAGCGCCGGGCGGCGGGTCCGACCGCTTGGCCCGCCACGCCTGCTGGGATTCGTCACGGCGGCTCACCCCCGCCTCGCCGCGCCGAGCCTTTGCTGTTCAACGATCTGTCAGCTGTCGCACGGACGGTCGGCGCGGCTGCGCGCCGTAGGGTGCGTCAGAGAGCGGGTACGAGGCGGCCCCGCACCGATCGAGCTGGTGCGGGGCCGCTGCATGATTAGTGAACCGCGTGGTCAGCTCGGTCAGATCAGCGCGGAGGCGAGGGCAATGGCCAGGACGACCAGGGCGGCGGCGGTGCAGTCCACCGCCCACCTCAGCCGCCGAAACTTCGCCAGGGTGAGCTTGGCCATCGCCTGCACCGGCTCGGTACCGTGGTCGGTCTCCAGATCGGCGGCCAACTCGTCAAAACTGCAACGCGCCCAGTAGACCCAGGTACCCGGGCGTCCCGGGCCGAGCACGGGACGCAGCACCTGCAGAGCCAGCAGCGCCGCCGCGGCCAGGCCGGCGCCGCCGAGCATCACCAGTGCGGTCGTCATCGGCTCCAGGTCGTGGGACGGAACCGCCACAACCAGTACGCCCAACGGCAGGCCCAGCGCCGCAAGCAGCGCGCTGGCCTTGGCGTCGGTGCGGGTCAGCTCGGCAAGGACCAGCTCACGCTTCTTCTCGTGCCGGTTGGTGACTGGCGGCGCGGGCGGCGGGTCGTAGTCCCCCCAGTGCTCGCGGCACCCGCGGCAGTGCTCGCCCGGGCCGCCGAATTCGCCGTGGTGCGGGCAGGCCCACCCACCCTCCGGCAGGTCCTCGTCATCGGCAGCCTGGTCGTCGGTGTCCCCGTCGCAGCCGTTGCAGCCGTTGACCGGGGCGGTGGGGTCGCCGGTTCGGTCGCACCACCAGCGGTGCTCACTCCTGGTCGTAGTCATTCCGGTGTCCGTTCTGTGATGGGTGGTCAGCGCTGGTGACGGCCGGTACCGAGCAGCCGGGCGGGCAGCCGCTGCCACCACCCGGGGGTGAGGTTGTCGGCCGCGTCGGCGTCGTAGTGGGCCTGCTCGTCCGGTGGTCGCGGATCAGCTCGACGTCCTCGTGGAACGGGGGCCGGGACATCGAGGAGTCGAGCGTCACGGAGTGTTCCTCCTGGTGGTGGCATGGAGTGCGTATTCCTGACGGACGTAAGCGCGGCTGCCGCCGGGCAGGTCCCACTCGGCCGCGCGGGGGCCGCGCGGTCCGGTCGTCGTCTCCCAGACCTGGTCGAAGACCTGCAGTTGCTTGGCAGCACCGTTCGCCGCCCGGAGGATCTCCAGGCGCAGGTCGTCGTCGGTGCCGAAGGCCCGGACGGCGAGGCGGTCGCGGAGGGCTGCCCAACGAAGCAAGTACTCGCGCTGCTGCTGGAGGCTGATGGGCTGTCCATCCTGGAACAGCTCCAACCGGAGCAGGTTCTCCAACTCGTCCCCGGTGGAGGGCGCACCCGTGTAGGCCTGCGCGGGCAACGGGGCGTCGAACGGGTTCGGCGGCTGCCACTCGGTCGGTACCAGGGGGACCGGCGTGGTCACCGGGTCAGCAGCCGGGCGGATGATGCGCTGTCGCAGTCCGGCGACGCCGGCCGCACCGACGACGGCGAGGAACAGGGCCCACGCTCTCACTGGTGGTCCCCTTCCCGCTGCATCGTCCGCCTCATCATTGCGGTGAGACACATGGCCTGCGGCTCCTTCAACGAATCCACCGCCACTCGGTCAGCTCGGCTCGCTCACCGAGCAGCGGCAGTTCGACCTCAATCTCCGTGGGGGGGAGACCGCAGTCGGTGAGGATCACGGCGGAGGGCAGTGCCAGACGCTCCATTACCCACAGGCGCTGGCCAGCTTCCCAGGGGCCGATCGAGCAGCCCGGGCGGACGGTCCACTCCTGATCGGGGGCGGCCAGCACCAAGACGTCGCTGGCCTCGATCCTCTGCCGGACGATCCGGGCGGCGATGGCCGCGGGCAGGCGGTCCTGGATCATCAGTTCGGCAGTCCGCTCGTAGAGGAACTGCGCTTCGGCGTGAGGGCTGAGCAACTGGTCGAGCATCATGCCCAGCCCCCCTGGCGGACGATGCGACGGCTGCTGCGGATCAGGGCGAGCGCGGTGGCGCCCTGCAGGGTGACCAGCAGGACGGCCAGCGGGCGGGCCTCGGGGCGGCGGTAGAGGACGGCCCCGACGACCGCGGCGTGCGCGACGGCGGCCAGCTGCACGGCGTGCAGGGCGTCCTGGTGGTGCGTCAGCGCGGCCGTCAGGACGACCACGGCGGCGGTCAGCGCGGCGACGGCGCTGATTCGGGTGGCGGGCAGCTGGGCCCGGTAGGTCGTGGAGCTGGTGGTCCGGTGGGACATGGCGGTGAGCCTCCAAGGGTTCCCCGCCGGGCGGCAGCGTCTCCGTCGCCGCCCAGCGGGATCGGGTGGCAGAAGATCAGGGCTGCCTCTGGCCGGTGGTCGGCGCGCTGCCACCCGACGGGGCGGACACCGGGGTGCTCGTCCCGAGGTGCTTCTGCACCGCAGCCGCGAGGCTCGCCGCCGACGCGTGCAGCTGCTCAGGGGTCTGCGTCTTGATCTCGGAGTCGCTCACAGCTCCACCACCAGGAACTCGGTGCGGTCGCCGCACTCGGCGCACGTCACGGTGTGGAGGACGCCCTGCTGGTCGCGGACCGTCGCCGCGCCGAAACCGTCACAGCCGTCACAGCCGACCGGGATGGACTGCAGCATCCGGTGGCTGGCCGGGTGGGCGTCGGCCCGGTGGAGTCGGCCGCCCCGTCGCGGGGTGTTGGGCCTGCACTTCGCCATATGTCCCTCCAAGGGGGAGTTGGTCCTGCCCGAAGAGCGGGGCTATGCGCTCGCTCGGGCTGAGAGCACCGGACCGGGGCTGGCACCCCGGAGAACCGGTTCTCTTCATTGCCCTCTCAGAGTAGCTAATGCCTCCATTGACGTCAATGACTTTAATGCCTCTATTAGCGTCATGTCGCGGTGCCTGTAGTGCTGTAGATCCGGGCCAGGACCGTGAAACATCGCCTCGGCGCCGGGCCGGGTCAGCCCGGCCCGGCGCCACCGGAAGAAGTCCGTCGCGTCAGGGCCGCCCCGTCAGCTTGACGATCTTCGAGTCCCAGTTCATGCCGCCGTCGACAATCGCGGTCAGGACTACATGAGTGTGGCGGGTGGTGGAGTTGACGAGCCGCCGGCCATCGCCGTCGCAGGTCCTCAGGATGCTGTCCCCACCGATGTAGTCGCCGAGGTGCATGTTGACGGCTCGGAGCTCGACGCATCCGTGGTTAGCCTCGACCCAGCCTTGCACGCGGTAGTGGTCGCCTTCCTTGGTGACGGTCAGACGGGCGGATCCAGCGGCGGAGACGTCTCCTGAGCTGGCCTCTAGGGCGATGGACTGCTCCTGGACCATCTCGCGGTGCACGGGCACGGTCGCCGCGGCGGTCGGCAGCACGAGGGGAAGCGGGCCGACGGCAGCCAGCAGGAGAACAGCGGTTCGGCGGAGGTGTGCGGACATAGGGCAACCCTTTCGGCTCAATGGTGGCGAACGGGGGGCCAACGCGCGGCATATGCGTTTGTCACGGCCATTGAGCTAAATGGGTGACGCAGGAGAAGTGAGAGGCATTGCCTCCGCGAGGGTCAATGTCTCCGGACCGGTCTGATCGCAAGCCGGGGCGATGGGACGCGTCTACAGCCGCAGGCCTCGCCCTGGCGACCACTCGCCCTGCCGCAGAGCTTCCGGGACCTGGGGTGCGAGGCCCTGGGCAGCGAGCCTGGCCGCCGACTGGCGGACCAGCATGCGCTCGACGGCGGCCGGACCTGGCTGGGCCGCGAGGTGCTGCAACGTTCGTGCAGCAGGGTCAACGCCAACCTGGCCGGCAGCACTCGCGAGGAGCGCCTCAACGGCGCCGGCCGCTGCGGAGGCCCTGCGATAGCCGTCCTGCAGCTCCTGCTGACGCTCGGCGCTCAGGGGCTGGGCGGCCCGGCGGCCGGTCAGCACGCCCGATGCCCTGAGCAGGAGCCTGCGGGTATGGGCCAGCCGCCGGGTGATCTCCGCGTAGTCGTCGGCGAGGTGGCCGAGCTGCCCGGAGATGTGGCGAAGTGCCTCGGTCCAGACCGGGGCGGCCGCGACAAGTTCGGCGGCGGCGCGCCGGGGTCCGCCGCCGCCGTCGGTGAGGCGCCATACCGGATTCGCGAACAACAATCGACCGACTCGGTCGACCAGGGCATGAGACTCCGCGGCCACCGGGGTGAGGGACGTAGGGCTGTCCGGCGCGGTCCTGACGGGCCGCCAACAGGCGGCGAGGTCCCTCCAACTCCATTCGGAGGCTCTCCAGCTCTCCTGGTCGCCGTCCTGAGCGAGCGAAGTGTGGGCGAGCAGGGCGCGGCCGAGGGAGTAGAGGGCGGAGACGTTGGCGGCGACGGTGCCCATCGCGGCGGCGGTGTGCACGTGCTGGTGGTCTCCGCTGTCGAGCACGCGCCAGGCGAACTCGGCGAGCCTGTCCGCACCAGCCGCTGCTCGGACCGCGAGCTGCTCGACCGACTCCGGCCCCCGGGGCGGATCGGCCTGCAGCCCGGTGCGCGGCGTCATCAGCCCGAGCACCTGGTCGTGCCCGTCGAGCCGGGCACCGATGCTGAGGAGCTGGGCCTGCTGGTGTGCGATGAGCAACTTCCGGCCCGCTTCGTACAGGGCTCCGGTCCGACCGGGGAAGGCGGCAGTGGTGGCGGCGGCAAGTTGGATAGCCACCTGCCCGACAACGGCGGTGAACGGCATGACGGTGGCGAGCACCGCCGTACGGAGCTCGTCGCTCTCCAGAGCGACGCCGTGGCGGCTGAGGGCTTCGCCGTCCGGGCCAGTGTGGGTGGCCAGCAGGTCGAGGCCGGTGCGCAAGGCCCGTGAGGCCCGAGGAAGGGGCTGCAGAACGGGCGGGTCGCCGACGACCGTTTGGGGTTTTCCGGCCGCTGACCGCAGTTGCTGGAGGGCCTCGGCCAGACCCATGTGCAGCTCGCCGCGCACGCCGGCGTCGCTGAATGCCTGGGTCGCTGGGCGGCCGGCGGCGGTGGTCGAACGGTGCGGCAACGCGGCGACTGCCTCCCAGGCGAAGCGCTGCTCGACGGTGACCAGCACGTCGGTGAAGGCGGCGAGCTGGGCGATCAGGGCCTTGCGGACAAGTTCCGACATGGGGCTGGAGACACGGTCGACCAGGTCAGAGAGGTGCTCGTCGGTGAGCTGAACGAAGTCGCCGAAGGTCGCAGTCACCGGGAGGCCGTACGGACGGCTCGGGCCATGCGGGCGGCGAGCAGGGATGCCTGGGCCGGCTCGCACGCGCCGGCGGCGGGGCCATTGTCGGCGATCGTGCTCAGCCGCTGCTGGGCCTGGTCGAGGAGGTCGGCCAGGGCGGGGCCGTCGCCGAGGGCCGGGGCCCCAGCGACGGCGACGGCGACGGCGGTCGGTTCGGGCAACAGCTCGCGCGCTTCCACGGCCAGGTTGTACGCGCCGAGGGCAGCAAGGGTGTCGCCCTGGTCGGCGGCCGGCCCGACGGCCCAGGCCGCGGTCCGATCGAAGAGGGTCCAGGCGCCGACAAAGGCGTCGTCGGTGCCGGGGGCAGCGAGCAGGGCGGCGGTGCGGTCGGTCCAGGTGGTCATGAGGCTCTCCTCGGAAGCGGGGTGATGGGCAGTCAGGTTGCCCGATCCGAACGGTTTCTGCCGGATCTACCGTGATTCCTGTGGATAAAGCGGGGTTTTGAGAAGGTTGCTCCATGCGGGTGACCCCTGGACGGTCGTGTTGGCGGTCCGTCCGGCTGATCGGGGCGCGATTCCCTGGGCCGGGATCAGCGTCCGAGTGCCGTCAGGTCCAGGTCCAGGCGGAGCGGCTCGGTGATCACAGCCCGCGCGGCGCTGCTGGCACGGGTGAGGTAGCGGTCGCCCGCCAGCTCGCCAAGGTGGAGGACAGGCTCGGGAGCGCGACCGTTATCTGGGGTTCCGGAGCCGTCTGAGCAGGTCAGCGGGGATTTGGAGCTGTAAGGCAGGTAAGGCACGTATCGAAGTTGGCCCGGCGGTGCTGGCCGTCCCGGTAGCCTGCTTGCGGGCCGTGCGGTGTGTCGGTCCCGGACCGCTGACGGCCGCGACCGGCAGCACCAGCGTCCTGACGGTGCCTCGCATCAACGCCCGCTTCGCAGCAGACTTTCCCGGTGCCGTCCAGTGGCCCGGATCGCGGGCCGGCCACCAGCAAGGACACCCGATGGTCAAGAACCACGCCCGGAAGAACGCCGCCCGGGCCCGGGCCGCCGAGACCGGCGAGAGCCACCAGGCCGCCGTCGCCGCCGTCCGCGAGCGGCCCTCCCTCCTGCCGCCGCCTCCGACCGACGAGGAGATCCTCACCGAGGGACGGGCAACGATCGTCGCCGCACTCGGCGAACTCGCCGAACAGACCACCCACCCGCAGCGGCGCCGCCTGTACCTGGAGCTCCAGCAGGAGGTCGAGGCGTCCACGACGGCCGCCGACCTCCCACCCGCCCGGGGCAAGTTCGCGTACCGCCAGGCCGACCGGCTCTGGATGGAACGCTGGAACGTGCTGTCGGCGAGCCCCGTCGAGTCCTACGACGAGCGCCTGCGCGGCATCAACCGGTGCTACTGGGCGCGGCGGGTGATGTACGAATGGGTCTGGCCCGGCGAGTGGGACAAGCAGTTGTCAGGCACGTACGGCACGTAGTCGGGCCTCCGATGAGACCCTGAACAAACACCGGAGTCGACCGAAACGGCGGTTTGTTCAGGGTCGCGCCGCCGGGCGACCTGAACGAACCACTGGATCGTGGGAGTATGCGGTTCGTTCAGACCGACTCCTGGAGGTCACCGTGTCCGAGGCTCCCTACGGGTTCGACTGCCTGCGCCTGCAAACCGCGCGGAAGGAAGGCGGCCTGACCGTGGCTGAGATCGCCCGCGCGGCGGGCGCGAGCGACCGCGCGGTGAGCTTCTACCTGAGCGGTCAGCGGCACCCGCGAGCCGAGGTGCTGCCCCGCCTGGCCCGCGCGGTCGGCCTGGACGACCCGCTCGACCTGTGCGACCTCCCGAAGGACGGCGAGCGGATCGTCCACCTGCGGGTGCGGGCCGGGAAGAGCCGCACGACGGTGGCGGCTGAACTCGGCTGGCACCAGGAAACCTACCGGGAGTGGGAAACCCGCGGGCACGCGCCGGACAAGATGGCCGGCCCCCGCGACGGCTGGGAGGACGACCCCCGGCGGCCCGGTTGGGGCTGGCGAGTGAACACCCCGTTCTTCACCAGGCCCATGGTCGAGAAGGGCGCGAGCATCGACGGCACGTGGCGGCCACCGGCGTACGGGCCGCACGAGTACAGCAAGCCCGAACACGAAGGCGTCTTCGAGGTACCGGCCGAACGCCTCCACCAGGCGCTCCAGCGAACCCGGGCCGACTGGGAGGCTGAACTCCGACGCTGGAACCGGGAGAACCCGGACCTCGCTGCCGACATCGCCCAGGCCGCCGAGCACGGGTTCCGGCCGTCAGCTGCCGACGACTCTGCGGACGGCGACCAGGCGCAGTGAGCCGCTGGTGGCGTTGCGCCAGGAGGCATAGCTGACGGTCCGGATCTGCTTTCCGGTGCGTGGCGCCTCCACCACGTAGCCGTCGCCGATGTAGAGGCCGACGTGCCCGGGTCGTTCGACAGAGGCGTCCGACTCGCCGCCGAGGGTGAACACAAGGTCGCCGGGCTGCGGGGAATCCGGGTTGACTGGCCGTCCCTGGTGCACCTGGTCGCTGGTGACGCGAGCGAGCCGGATCCCGGCGCGGGCGTAGGCCTGTTGGACGAGCGAGGAGCAGTCGCACCAGCCGCTGGAGTCGGTCCCAAGGGGATCGGTGCAGGGGCCGCCGTAGCGGTACCAACCGCCCCGCTGGGCCAGCGCCCAACGGATCGCGGTGGCCGCCCGGGGATCGGTGCTGGCGGGCACGTCCCATCCGGCCGGGAGGCCGTCGTCGGCGGGGGGCGGGGCGAGTTCCGCGGTGAAGGCGGGGACGCCGGCGACGATGGCAGCCACATACTTCTGCGTCTCGGGGTAGGGCGGGATGCCGTGGGCCTGCTGCACCGGTCCCCACCCGGCGTTGTAGCCGGCGAGGGCGAGCTGCCACGGCGGCCCCCAGCCGGTGCCGCGCGCCTTCTTCATTAGGTCGCACATGAACTCGCCTTGGGCCCGGATCGCGGCGGCCGGGTCGAAGACGCTGGCGCCGTGGCCCCACTGGGTCCAGGTGTCGTCAGTGAACTGCGCGATCCCCTTGGCGCCAGCCGGGGAGACCGCGTTCGCGTCGAAGTGGGACTCCTGCTGGAGCTGGGAGGCGAGCTGAGGCGAGGTCAGGCCCTGGTCGCAGGCCCCGGCGGCGCGCTCGATCATGGGCCTGTACTGGGGCGGGACGCTGCCGGCCTTGAGCGTCGCGCCGTAGGGGCCGACGGCCGGACCGGCGGCCTTGGCCGGCACCTCGGTGGTGACGATCAGCAGGACCATCCCGAGCCCAGTGGCCGTGAGGCTGGCGAGGGCGCATGTGCTCCATCTGGGCAAATTCGGTCACCCGATCGTGTGAGAAGTGATGGCTCCGCAGTCGGGCCGGGCGGGCGCCGTACCGCGGGCGTGAGATCGGCTCGGCCGGCGCGGTGCTGGCGAACGCCGATAGGGGAGAGGAGTTCCCAACCGGCGGACCGAGGCATATGACAGCACGTCAGCCCCAGGTGGCCACCGCCGCCGGGAGGTTCGCCCGGACCCGCCCCAGGGCCTGGCCCACCCAAGTGCTCGGGGACCTTCCGCGCGGTTGTTCTTCCCCTCAATCCGCCACCTTGCGTCGTTGATCGGTTGCCGAGTGTAAACAACTCGTTCGGTGACTGTGCTAGACAGTGCGCCTACTGCCAGTGACTACCAGGGCTGGCGTCGATCTCGGCCGGGGGGCAGATGGGCAGGTCCGAGTTTGTCCCATTGAGCCGGTCGGCCCGCTTTACCGTGCCGGTGCTGGGCACGACGCACGGCAGCGGCCGGACCACCGTCGCCGTCCTGGCCGCCGTCGGCCTGGCCCGGCTGGCGCCGACCGTGGCGCTGGACACCTCGCCTGTCCCGTCCTCGCCTTGGCGGCGGTGGCCGCTGAGCGGCGGCGAGGGGCTTGAGGCGATCCCGTCGGACCAGCCGGTGAGAACCAGTCAGGTCCGCGCTGCCGCAGTGTCCGGCCTCTCGGGCCAGCTACAGGTGCTGACGGACCGTCGGCCGTGGACGGAGGCGCCGCTCCAACTGCCCGCCGCCCCGGCTGCCTGGCAGGGCCTAGCGCAGTTGGGAGGGTGGCAGGTCGGCGTGACCGACACGGATCTTGTGCTCGGCGACGACCTGGTCGCCAGCCGGAGTGCCGACTCGTCCCGCTCCGCGCAGTGGATGCTGCTGGACGCCGGGGTGCCGGTGCTCTGCGCGGCGGCGACCCGGGACGGTCTGGAGGCGGCTGCGGTCTCGATGGCGGCCGCCGAGAGCAGGCGGCTGCCGCTGCAGCGGTGCGTGCTGGCCGTGACCGGCCTGGCCCCCGGCTCGTTGCCCCGGCAGTGCAGGGCGCTGCTGACGATGCTCGCACCCCGGGTCGGAGCGGTGTTCAGCGTTCCGCACTGCACTGCCTGGCGTGCACACGGCCTGCGAGACCCCTCCGGGCTGAGCCGCAGGTTCGCCGGTGCAGCAGACGACTTGGCGGCCGCCGTGGTCGGCCTGGCCGAACGGTCCTGGGGTCCGATGCGGGCCTCGGCCGCCGAGCTGCCCAACCCCTCGCCCTCGACGGAGGAGACCCCTGATGTCCTCACCGATCATGCTGCTGGCGGCCCGGCTGCCGAGTTACCTCCCGCTCACTGATCCGACTCCGAGCGCCGGTGGGGGAGGGAGCATGGACACGGTCGGCCGGGGCTTCAAGCCGGAGCTGCCCGGTGGCAGCGTGGGCACCGCGACGACGACGATCGTCAACTGGACGATGGGCGGCTGCCTGGCTGTCGTGTTCGTCGCCTTCTGCTGCTGCGCTGCGATGGACGCCTGGGGCTCGACCTCCGACCGGCCGGACGTCTCGGCAAAGGGCAAAGCCGGCCTGCCGAAGTGCTTGCGCGCCGCAGCACTCATCGGTCTGGCCTGGCCGATCATCTGGCTCGCCTTCTCGGTGGGCAGCTGATGCTCGCCGACAGTGAACACCGTCGCCGCTCCGCTCTGCGTCGGCTGGTCGTCGCCGGTGCCCTTCTTGCCGTGACCGCGACGGGCATCGGGGCAGCGGTGCTGTGGGCCTCGGATTCGAGCACGCCGACGGCGGCGACCGGTACCCCGAGCTCGGGCGGGCACGGAGCCGCACCGCCGCCGACCGATGCCACCCCGCTCGGCGGCGGCCTACCCGTGCCAGCCCGGGTGGAACAAGGCATCCCGGTCGGCTACCCGCACACCCCGGCCGGCGCGGTGAGCGCGGCCGCGCACTACACCGAGGCCCGCGACCTGCTCTCCCCCCACCGGGTGGTCGAGCAGATGTCGGTGATGGCCCGGCACACCGCCCAGGATCTGGGCGGGTTGAGCGGCACCGGGATCGCCGACGCCCGCGACTGGCGGAGCCGCTTGGGCCTGGACCCGGATGGCGAGGCGGACGACCACTCCTTCATCGGCGTCCAGGTCCGCGGCTACCAGGTCCGAGAAGTCAGCGCCGACCAGGTCGACGTCTGGCTGCTGGTGGTGGAGACGCCTACCGTGGGCGGAATCGCCCACGGCCGGGGTGTGTTCACCGTCGCGGCCCCCGTGGCCTGGGACGGCGATTGGAAGCTGATCGACCGCGGCCTGGGGACGGCGCCCACCGTCGCCGAGCCCGACAGCGCGGAGGCCCTGTCGAGGGGGTGGACCCCGGTTGCCTACCAGCAGAAGTAGCCGTTGGCAGCGCGTTCTCGTGCTCCTCGGTGTGCTGGCCGCAGTACTTCTCCCGGCAGCAAGTGCCGCCGCCGCGAGCCCCCGGCCGATGCCAGGGGCGACCGCAGGGATGGTGTGCCCGGATGGCACCCTCGCCCGGGCCCAGGACAGCGTCGGGCTCGGAGCGCTGGCCGACAGGCAACCGGAGTTGAAGGACGCGCGCGGCGGGTGCGTGCCCAAGTCGGAGCACGGCTGCCAGGCGCTCGGCCTGGCCGGCGCGGAGCTGGAGAAGTGCGTCCGGGAAGTCAAGGAGGCCGACTGCGAGGGTGGCGCCATGAGCGTGGTGCCGGGGGCGGAGAAGCTCTGCAAGGACGGCGTCGACAAGCAGATGAAGGAGCGGTGCGAGAAGGCGGGAGGGACGCACTGCGACGACAGCGGCCTGGTGGCCGCGCTGAAAGACCCGATCGGAACGGTGACGGGCGAGGGCTTTGACGGCACCTCCCGCAAGTTCGCCACCGCCGCGAAGTGGCTGGCCGGGCAGATCGGCCGGCTGCTGTTCGATGCCTCGGTGATCGACCTGGACTCAGACGGCATCGCCGACGTCAACGGCCCAATGATGCGGCTGTCGCTGACCGTGGCGATGATCTTGCTGTGTCTGCAGGTCACCAAGACCTGCCTGACCAGCGACGGAAACGGCTTCGCCGTGGCCGCCACGGGCCTGGCCAAGTGGGTGCTGACCAGCCTGGCGTGCTACACGGTGACGCAGGAGGCGATCTGGGCTTCCGACGAGATCTCCCTCTGGCTGATCAGCGGCAGCAACTACAAGACCGAAGCCGGCTTCACTCTCAGGCTGACCCAGATGTTCGACTCCCTCGACCTGGTCGCCAACACCGTGGTCCTGTTCTTCATCGCGGGGGCGGCCTGTGTGGTGGCGCTGGCGCTGTGGTTCGAGATGAAGTTCCGGCACGCGGCCCTCGACCTGCTGGTTGCCACCTCGCCGATGTCAGCGGTCGGCGCGCTGTCGGAGAGCACGAAGGAGTGGATGCCGGCAGCGCGGAAGGCGACGATCACAATGATCCTCATCAAGCCGACGATCGTCGTGATCTTCCTGGTGGGCAGTCAGCTGGTCGGCCAGTCGAAGGACCTCGACGGCGTGGTCGTCGGCATCCTCGTCATCGGCGGCGGTGCCGTGGCATGGCCAATCCTGGCGCGCTTCATGCCCTTCTCCGGCAGCGGAGCGGGCGGCTCGGTCATGAGCGGGCTGCTTGGCGCGGTGGGCGGGACAGCGGCCTCAGCGATGTGGAACCGCGGCGGCGGTACGCCCAGCGGCGCCGGTGCCGTCCCGCCCGGCCAGGGCCTGGCCCAGGCGATGGAGGCGAACGATTCGGCGGGGAGCAACCGGTCCCAGGCCCGCAGCGGGTCCAGCCGTGCGGTGATGGCAGGCCTGATGGCCGCTCAGCTCGCCAAGGCGAGCTCGGACCAGCTCAGCGGAGGCATGGCCGCAATGAGTGCCCACGCCGGCCTCGGCCAGGGCCAGGACATGGGCGGCACCCTCAGCCTCCCACCGAGCCGCGGCGGTTCCGCGGGCGCAGAGAGTTCGGCCGGCCAGGCTGGGGGCACCGCAGCCGGCGGCACCGACGGAACGGAGCGTCCTCGACCTGAGCCACCCGCAGCCGCCGTCCCGGTGGCGGTCTCCTCCGCGGCGGGACGCCACCGGGACGCCCGGCTCGGTGCCCGGCCCGAGATCCCCCTCGGGCCGGTGGCCCGCAGGGACGCTCGACCGAACGGGCTGGCGACGCCGAAGCCCGGCACGCCACCGGTGCCGCTGCCGACGGCGGCACCGGTGGCCCCGCCGTCGGTAGCTGCGCCACCCACTGTGCCCGCGCCGGTATCGCTGCCCGACGAACCCCCGGCACCAGGAGCTGAGACGTGACCACCTCCGACGATCCGCAGCTGTACGGGGGCTGGCAGCCCGAACGCAGCTCCTACCTTGGCGAGCTGAGCCTCGGGGGCCTGGTCCTGGTGGCCGGTGCCGGCTTGGCCGTGATGATGCCGATCTATCTGCACCGGTGGGTGGGGGAGATCGCGGCCGTCCCCGTAGCGCTGGTTCTGCTCGCCCTGGTCTACGTGCCGGTGCGCGGGATCAGCGGCGTGGAGTGGCTCAGCTTGGCTGTCCGACACCAGATCAATGTCGCCCGGAGGCGCAACGTGTTCCTGTCCGGCCTATTCGCTCCTCGTCGTTCCGACGGCACGCAGCCGATGGACCTGCCTGGCGTCCTGGCCCGTCTCCGCCTGCTCAGTGTCCCGACCGGCGCCGGCGAGGAGCTCGGCGTGGTCTTCGACCCACGTACCAACTGCTACTCGGCGGTGATGGAGGTCCGCTTCCCCGGCCTCGCCCTGGTCGACACGACCAAGGCGAATGCCCGGGTGGGTGCCTGGGGCGCGTTCTTGCGCTCGCACTGCGTGGAGGGCGGGCCGATCGTCCGCATCGCGGTGCACGACCGGAGCCTGCCGGATGACGGCACGGCCCTGATGGCCTGGACCGCGAAGCACCTCGACCCGACTGCCCCGCAGCACGTCCGGGACCTGGTCGCAGACCTGACCGCAGACGCCGCCCCGGTCGCCGCTGCCCGCCGGACGTACCTGACGATCACCATGTCGGCCACTCGCGCCCGGCTCGCGGTCAAGGGCGCGGGCGGCGGCGAACTGGGCGCCTGCGCGGTACTGGTGCGCGAACTGCTGGCGATGCAGTCCTCCATCGCCGGGGCCGACCTGGAGGTCGTGACACACCTGACCTCCCGGGACCTGGCCGAGGTAATCCGCACCGCCTACGACCCGCACGCGATCCCTGTCCTGGCCGCACACGCAGCCGCCGCCCAGGCACCCGACTGGCAGGGCCTGCCGCCAGGGGTCGAGGAGGAGCTGGCCGGGCCAGCCGCCGCGGAGAGGCACTGGTCCCACTACCGGCACGACCACGCCACCAGCCGCACCTACCACGTGCACCGGTGGCCGGAGGGACGGGTGTACGCGAGCGTGCTGCAGCCACTGCTCAAGTCTGGCGGCGACGTCACCCGCAGCTTCACCATGACCTACGAGTGCCTCAGCCCCCGAACCGCCCGCACAGTGCTCCGCCGTGAGCGGACCAAGCGCGACGTCAAGCGCCGGGTCCGCGCACAGGGGGGGAAGATCGAGAGCCTCGACGAGCGCCAGGACCTCGCGCACGCCCAGGAGCAGGACAGCGCTCGGGTCGCCGGCCACGGCATCGTCCGCTTCACCGGCCTGGTCACCGTGACGGTCGACGGCGACGACCCCAACCGGCTGGCCACCGCCCACGCCCAGATGCTCAAGGACTCGGCGGACAGCGGAGTAGTCCTGCGCGAGCTCGTCGGAGTGCAGGACGCGGCCTTCGCGGCCGCCGCGCTCCCGCTGGGGCTCGGACTGCCGGAGAAGCGGAGGGCGCTGTGATGAAGCGCCTGCTCAAGGGGTTCCGCACTGCGCCCTCCGAGGCGGACCTGGTCAGCCAGCACCTGCGCGAGATCCTCGCCGCGGGCCGCACGGTCCCCGCGCCGCGCGGCGGCCCCGCCCGAGCAACCCGTCCCGGCACGCGGGCGCCGGTCGCACCGCTGCTCGGCTGGGACGAGCCGTACGCCGGACGGGCCGTCGCCCCAGCGGCCCCGGAGGTCCACCGCGGCGATACCGGCATGGTTGCCGGCCTGTACCCGTTCCTCCACGGCGCGACCTTGCCACCGATCGGTGCGTTCGTGGGCTACAACGTCCTCACTGGCCGGGCATTCTGCTGCCACCCGCTGCTGTGGGTGATCGAGCAGATCGTCAGCAACCCCAACATCCTGATCACCGGAGCGCCCGGCAGCGGGAAGTCGGCGACGGTCAAGGCTCTGGCCGTTCGCCTGATCGCGCTCGGCATCAGGGTCCTGGTCGCGGGTGACGTCAAGGGCGAGTACACGAAGCTGTGCCGGTGGTTGGGTGTAGAGCCGCTCCAGCTGGGTCCCGGGTTGAGCGGGAGGCTCAACCCCTTGGACGCGGGGCCGCTGGGTGAGGGTCTTGAAAAGATCGCCGACCCGGTCGAGCTCAAGTCCAGGCTGACCGAGCTCCACCGGCGGCGGCTGTCGCTGCTGGCCGCGCTGCTGGAGCTGCAGATGCGCCGGCCGCTGCTGCCGGAGGAAGCGGAAGCGATCTCCCTTGCGGTGAAGGAGGTCACCGGGCAGTTGGCGGGCAACACCCGGCTGACCAACCCGACCCTGCGGGCCGTGCACGCCGCCTTGCTGGACCCCACCCTAGCGATGGCGCGGGAGCTGCGGATCCGGGGCGAGGACATTCAGGCCACACGGGAGACGGTCCGATCGGCCAGGGCCGCGCTGGGAGCGATGGTCGACGGGCATCTCGGCGGCATCTTCGACACCGAGTCCTCGACCGCCCTGGACTGGGACGCCCCGATCGCCAGCGTCGACATCTCCCGGATGGAGTCTTACGGCGAGGACGTCGTGGCGATGATCATGACGTGCGTCAGTTCATGGGCCCAGTCCGCCGTTGACCAGCCGTCGGGACCACAGCGGATGGTGATCCGGGACGAGCTGTGGCGGGTGATGAACACGGGCCCGGCGATGGTCAAGAAGATCGACTCCGACCTGCGGCTCTCCCGGAACGACGGTGTGTGCCAGGTCCTGACGACGCACCGCTTGGCCGACTTCGAATCGGTCGGTGCGGCCGGGTCGGCGGCCGTGGTCATCGCCCGCAATATGATCAGCTCCTGCGACACCCGCATCACCCTCGCGCAGGACGTGCGTCCTCTCGAAGAGATCCAGGACGCGGTGGGGCTGACAAACGCCCAAGTCGACCTGGTTTCCAGCTGGGGCCGCGCTCACGTCGGCCGGGCGCTGTGGTCGATGGGGCGGGCAGGCTCACACCCGGTCCAGCTCCACCTGGCGCCGATCGACCGGGTCCTCTTCCACACCGACGAGAAGATGGCGGTCTGAGGTGGCCGTCGACCGGCCTGCCCCGGAGCCCGGCTGGGCCGTCACCGCGCTGGGCTTGACGGTGGTGTGGCTGCTGGCGGCTGGCCTGCTGGCTGGGCAGTGCGCGAGCCTGCTGGCCAGACACGGCACCGCCCGGCTGCTCGGCGGGGTCGGCCTGGCCTCATTCGCCGTCTACACCCGCGGCCTGAGCCAGGCCTTCGCCCCGGCTCCTCCAGCGTGGCTGTTCTGGCCGCTGCTGGTGCTGTTCTGGTCCGGGCCGCTGGCCGGTGTGCTGTGGCTGTGGGTGCGCTTCGGCTACGGCGCGGCCCCCACCTCGGCCCAATGGGGCGGCCGCCGTACCGAACGCCAACTCCTTGCTCCGGAGGACCCGTTGGAGCGGGTGGACCGGATGGCGGTGGGCCGGGGGAAGGCCAGCCGGAAGATCCTGGCAGGCAAGTCGTGCATCTCGGCCGTGGTCTTCGGCAACCCCGGCTCCAGCAAGACCACCGGCCTGGGCCTGCCAGTCGCCGCAGAGTGGCAGGGCCCGCTGGTGGCCACCACGGTCAAAGCCAGCGACTTCGACGCAATCTACGCCCGCCGGGCGGAGCTCGGCCCGGTATGGGTGCTCGCCCCGGCCGGCCTGCCGGACCGGGAGACGGCGTGCTGGAGCCCGGTGGACTACTGCGTGGACGCCAAGGCCGCCGACCGGATGGCCGGGTGGCTGGCCGACGCGGCGGCCACGGCTGGGGACCCGAAGGCGGCTCCGTGGGTGGAGCAGGCCAAGTACGTGATCAAGGGCGTCCTACTGGCAGCGAACCTCGCGGACGGGGGGATCACCGCGTTCCGCCGGTGGTTGACCCTCGCGGAAGCCGCGGTGGACGACGTGCGCTCGATCCTGGCCGACGCCGGCTACAAGGACGTCGCCGACGACTACGCGGCCCCTTTCCAGCTGCACGACGACGGCGTCGGCAGCGTGAAGTTCACGATGGCGACGATCGCCCGGGTCTACGCGGACGAGGAGGTCCGGGCCACCGCCGCCCGCAGCGACTTCACCGCGGAGGAGTTCCTCGACCAGTGCGGGACGATCTGCTTGATCGCCTCGGAGACCGACGCCGTCCGATTCGCCCCGCTTCTGACCGCGGTCACCGCGTCCGTGATCCACGCCGCGCAGAGCAGGTACAAGGAGACCAGCCGGCCACTCAGCCCCGCCCTGGGCCTGGTGATCGACGAGGCGGGCAACATGTTCCGCTACCCGGCGCTGCCGCGGCTGCTGACGTCCGGCCGCGGCATGGGCATCGCGGCGCTGACCATCTGGCACGACCTCAGCCAGCTGATCAGCGTGCTGGGCCGGGAGGCGGCGCACACGGTGGTGTCCGCCAGCGGCATGCGCGTCCTCCTGCCCGGCAACGGTGACCTGGAGACGCTGCAGCTGTTCAGCCGGTTGTTCGGCCGCGCGGAGGTGACCAAGCAATCCACCACCTACAGCAGCGGCAGCGTCTCGCGGTCGGAACAGACCGTCGAGACCGACCTCGCGCCGATCCACTACCTCCAGCAGCTGCCGGACTTCACCGCCGTGGTGCAGTACGCCAACCTGCCGCCGCTGCGCGTGAAACTGCGCCGTACCTACGTCGACCGCGACCTGGTCGCGCTGCTGAACCGCAAGCAGAACCCGAACCCGATGGTGCCAGCTCCGGCCGACCCGGTGAAGACCGGCACCGCCGACCTGATCAAACCGACCCGCTGACCGGAGGAACCGCTCGTGACCGACCTCGACTACGACGACCCGCTGTCCGACCCGGCCGACCTGTGGCCGGAGCCCACCGGCGGCTCGGCGGCCGCACCCGCCCAGCCTCCGGTCTGGGTGTGGGCGGCAATGGAGCCGGCCGACCGGCAGCGCCGCTTCGAGGAAGTCGCCGACTGGGTGGCCTGGCTGACGGCGACCTTCCCGAAGGTCGGCCAAGCCCTCCCGGGCTGCTGGTACAAGCACCCGGAGGTGCGCGAGTACGTGACCGCCCTCTACGCGGCCTACGTCCGTGCCTACCTGGCGCCGCTGCCCGGGATGGACGCCCCGGAGGCGGTCTGGCTCTCCCACCTGCACGCGATGATCCCGCACCTGTCCATCGCCAAGTGCGCCAGCGGGCACGAGGAGCCGAGCGCCCGGGTGAAGCCCCGGGGGAGCGTCGAGGACATCAAGGCGTATCTCGCCACGGACGGGTTCGGCACCGCGCCCGCGGCGCCGGTCGCCCCGGAGCTGGGCGCGGAGATGCTGGCGGCCCGGCTGGAACCGCCGCTGTAGCCGCCCGCCCAGTACGTCTGTTCCACCCGTCGCGTGGTGGGGGCACCCCGCGACACAGCACAGGAGAACCCTGCACATGGCCGAACCGCCAGCTTCCACCGCTCCCGCCAGCCAGGCCCGGGCGCGCCGCTTCCACAACGTGGGCGAGGTCCGCGAGCGGTGGGCCGCTGGGCGGGCAGACAGCCGGTGGCGGAAGTACCCGAAGACCGACAACGCTGGACGGGCGCTCCCCCAAGCCTCTCCTTCGGACCGGGCCCGTGTCCGGCTGGAGCGAGCCTCCCTGCCCCGGACCTTGCTGGACACGGCGGTCCTCTCCCCGTCCGGGGAGTTCCTCGTCGGCCGGAACGGCTCCGCCTCGCGCTGGTACGTCTACCACTGCGGCAGCGGCCTGGTGATGAACGAGGGCGCCGGCTTCGAGGCCAAGGACGAGGCTGCGAGCTGGGCCGCCGCCATGGAACGAACCCAGGACGACCAGGGCAACCTACTCGATCTGGCCTCGCCTCATCTCGGCGACCGACTGCTGCTCTCCGGGGGATGGGCGGCGAAGGCCGCGACGATCCGGCTCGCCCTCAAGCACGACCAGGCTGTCGAGCCAGCTGCCACACTTCCTGCACAGACTGCCTCCGAGCAGGCACTGACCGACCTGGAGGACGAGAGTGAACGAGTACAGCCGGACCGCGTGGAGGTACTGGCGGGTGTACCGGCCGCAGGCGCTGGCGGACCTGCCCGAGCCGGAGGCGTTCTTCACGAACCTGGGGGACCAGGCCGAGGAGCTGGAAACCTCGCTGTGGCTGGACCTCCAGGAGGCGGCGTTGGCGGAGTCGGGAACGGAGGACTACGAGGTGAGGCTGGGGCTGAGCAACATGGCCCGAATGCAAGCGAAGGAGAAGGTCCGAGCGGAACTGATCTACCTGGAGAAGGAGGAGGGAACGGAGCACCTGGAGCTGCCGGCCTGACGGATGGTCAGCTCCTCTTCGGGGGCGCGGCGGCAGCCGAGACGGCTCCGCGGTTCCGGCCCACGGGCCAGGAGGACCTCGCGCAGTCCGGGACGGTCACCCGGCTCCGCAACAACCTGGCCGCGTTGCGCCTGTTGCGGCGGCTGGAGGGCGAGGACCGGCTGGCGGCACCGGAGGAACAGCAGGTGCTGGCCCGCTGGTCCGGGTGGGGCGCGGTCCCGCAGGTTTTCGAGGACAACCCGCCGGAGAACCTGGCCGACTTCGCGGTGGAGCTCCGGGAGCTGTTGGACGAGCCGCAATGGCTCGCGGCCAGGCACAACACGCTGAACGCGCACTACACCGACGCCCACCTGGTCCAGGAGGTGTGGAGGCTGGTCGAGGGGCTCGGCTTCACCGACGGCGAGGTGTTGGAGCCAGGCTGCGGCAGCGGGAACTTCATCGCCTTCGCTCCCGACGGTGCCCGGATGACGGGGATCGAGGTGGATCCGACCACCTCGGCGATCACCAAGCTCCTCTACCCGGACGCGGTGGTGCGGCGGGAGGGCTTCGAGAGGACGCGGGTGCCGGAGGGGCACTTCGACCTGGTGGTCGGCAACCTCCCCTTCGGCCGGTACGAGGTCGCGGACCTGGTCCACAACAAGGGCAACCACAGCGTCCACACGTACTTCCTCCTCAAGAGCCTGCACTTGGTGCGGGAGGGCGGCCTGGTCGCGGTCCTGACCAGCCGTCACACGATGGACGGGGCGGGCCACAAGGCCCGGGCGGCGCGGGAGGAAATGGCCGATCTCGCAGACTTGGTCGGCGCGGTGCGGCTCCCGGACCATGCCCACCGCTCGGCGGCCGGCACCGAGGTGGTCACGGACCTGCTCGTGTTCCGGCGCCGCCCGGCGGGCGAGCGGGGCCAGAAGGGGCACAAGGGGGTCAAGGAGGGGAGCCGTGCCCATCTCGAAGGCGGGAAGATCCCCGAGTACCCGGCGTGGACGCAGATCGGTGTGGTGCCGCTCATGTTTCGGGACGAAGAGTCGGAGGACTTCGCGGTCAACCGGTACTTCGTCGACAACCCGGACCTGGTCCTCGGCGAGTGGATGATCACCGGGCGAGAGTACGGCCCGCAGCTGACCGTCGTCGGCGACGCCGAGCTGCCGACGGCGTTCGCCGAGGCGGTTCAGCGGGTGCGGGAGGCCGGGACGGAGGCAGGCCTGCGGCAGACCGCAGGCACCGGGGCCGTACGGCTTTCGCGCTTGCTGGAGCCTGGGGAGAACCGGCCTGAGGGACACTTGCAGGCCGAGCCGGACGGTACGTTCACCCAGGTCCGCGACCACCAGGTATGGGAGTACCGGCCGCCGACGACGCAGGCCGAGGAACTGCGGGCACTGCTGCGACTGCGCGACACCGCCGCGGCGGTGCGGCACGCGAACGTCGAGGACGCCCAGGCTGGCACGGAGTCGTCGGCGCGCACGCTGGAGCTGCGTGAGCAGCTGAACCGGGAGTACGACGCTTACGTCGCCCAGTACGGACCGATCAACCGCTCCACGTGGTCCGAACAGCAGCGGACCGACAAAAAAACCGGCCGGGCCCGGACCGTCAAGGTCCGCAAGCGGCCACCGATGGGCGGCTTCCACAAGGACCCGCAGTCCGGCGAGGTCACCAGCCTGGAGATCTACGACCCGGTCTCCAACACCGCCCGCAAGAGCACGATCTTCACCAAGTCCACCGCGAAGCACCGCACGCCGCCGGATCGGGTCGACTCCGCTGCCGACGCCCTCGCTATCACCCTGGACACCAAGGCCCGGGCGGACCTGGACGAGATCGCCCGGCTGCTGGGTACGGACGTCGAGAGCGCCCGCGCGCAGCTCGCCGACCAGCGTCTGGCCTTCGAAGAGCCGTTCACGCTCCGGCGGACGATGGCGGCGGCCGCCGACTACCTGTCCGGGAACGTGCGGGTGAGGCTGCGGCAGGCCCAGGAAGCCGCAGAGTTGGAACCGGAGCGGTTCGCCGCCAACGTCACCGCTCTCCTGGAGGTCCAGCCGCGCGACCTGGTGCCGGGCGAGATCCGCGCCCAGCTCGGCGCGGTGTGGATCCCGCCGTCGGATGTCCAGGAGTTCGCCCGCGAGATCAGCGGCAACGAGGGCATCGAGGTCACGATCAAGGCGAAGACCACCTGGTCGGTGACCGGCGGTGCCCGCAGCGGCGTGGCCGCGACGCAGCAGTGGGGTACCGACCGGCGGACCTTCACCGAGCTGCTGACCTCGCTGCTGACCAACGGCTCGATCCGCGTGGTCGATGAGCTGCCCGACGGCAGCAAGATCTTCAACGCGAGGGCGACCGAGGCCGCGAAGGCGAAGGCCGCCGCGATCCAGTCCCGGTTCAGGTCTTGGGTGTGGGAGGACCCGGAGCGGGCCAAGCGCCTGGCGGCGGACTACAACGAGCGCTTCAACTGCCTGGTCAAGCGTTCGTACACCGGCTCACGGGTCGAGGTGCCGGGCCTGTCGCCGGCGTTCAAGCTGCGCGACCACCAGCATGAGGCGATCGCCAGGATCAAGCAAGAACCCTCAGTGCTGCTGGCGCACGAGGTCGGCGCCGGCAAAACCGCGGTGATGATCGCCGGAATGATGGAGTTGCGGCGAACCGGCCAGGTCAGCAAGCCGATGGTGGTCGTCCCGAATCACATGTTGTTGCAGTTCCGGGACGACTGGAAGCGCCTCTACCCGGACGCTGACATTCTCACCGCGAGCTCGGACGACCTGACGGGCCGCAAGCGCAGCGAGTTCATCGCCCGTGCGGCCCATCGCGACGTGGACGCCGTGATCGTCACCCAGACGGCTTTCGAGGCGATCCCGATGGGCGCGGTCTGGCAGGAGACGTACATCTCCCGCGAGGTCAAGGTGATGGAGGAGGCCTTGGAGGAGGCCAAGGCGGACGTCGAGGCGGCGAAGAGCAACGGGGTGGCCAACAAGCACCGCCGGACGGTGAAGAGGCTGGAGACCCAGCTCTCAAACGGCAGGGCCGCGCTGGAGAAGCGGATCGCCGTCCTGTCCGACCAAGCCACACTGACCTTCGAGCAGCTCGGCGTCGACTTCCTTTGCGTTGACGAAGCGCACATGTACAAGAACCTCCGCACGCTGTCCACCATCCCGGACGCGAAGATCGAGGGCAGCGGGCGGGCCACCGACCTGCACATGAAGCTGGAGTGGTTGCGGGAGACCACGGCGAGCGGCCGGGTGGCAGTGTTCGCGACGGCGACGCCGATCGCCAACAGCATCACCGAGACGCACACCATGCAGCGCTACCTGCGGCCGGACCGGCTGGAGGCCGCGGGGGTAGAGGTCTTCGACTGGTGGGCGAGCACCTTCGGCGAGGTCGTCAACACGGTGGAGTTGAAGCCCTCCGGTGCCGGGTTCAGGGCCAAGGCACGGTTCGCGAAGTTCCAGAACGTCCCCGAGATGCTCGCACTCTTCCACGACTTCGCCGACGTGAAGCTAGTGGAGGACCTGGGCCTGGAGCTGCCGGCCAAGCGGGACGGCAAGCCCGAGGTGGTGGCCGTCGACTCCTCGCCCGCCCAGCTGGCCTTCATCCAGGACCTGGAGCGGCGGGCCGAGCTGGTGACGCTGGGGAGGGTCGAGCCCAGCGAGGACAACATGCTGCGGATCGTCACGGACGGCCGGAAGGCCGCCTTGGACATTCGCATGGTCGATCCGGCAGGGCCGGCCGACGCCGACAACAAGGTCCTGGCCGCCGCGGGGCGGATCTTCGAGATCTGGGAGGAGACCAAGGACGCGGTCTACCCGGTGTCGGCGGACGATCCCACCGAGCACCCGGTGCCGGGCGCGCTGCAGCTGGTCTTCTGCGACCTGGGGACCCCGTCGGGGGATGACCACGGCAAGGGCAGTGAGGACTCCGACGACCCGGACGAGGTGACCGACTGGGACCTGTTGCTGGGTGCCGACCGGGAGGCCCCCCGTTGGAGCGCCTACGAAACCTTGCGGGAGGAGCTGGTCGCCCGGGGCATGCCCGGGGAGAAGATCAAGTTCATCCATGAGGCGCGCAACGACCAGGAGAAGGAGGAGTTGTTCGAGGCCGCGCGCACCGGCCGGATCGCGGTGTTGGTCGGCTCCACGAGCAAGATGGGCGCGGGCACGAATGTGCAAGACAGGGCGGTCGCCCTGCACCATCTCGACGCGCCGTGGAGGCCCGCAGACGTCGAGCAGCGCAACGGCAGGATCGAGAGGCAGGGCAACCTCAACCCCGAGATCCGGATCCTGAACTACATCACGATGGGCACTCTCGACGCCTTCATGTGGGGTGTGCTGGAGCGCAAGGCCTTCTTCATCAAGCAGATCATGAAGGGGGACATCAACCAGCGGGTCGTAGACGACATCGGCTCCGCGAACCCGGACTTCACCGAACTCAAGGCGATCGCCTCCGGAAACCCGTACCTGCTGGAGATGAACACCGTCGGCCGGCTCTACCAGTCGATGCTGGACGAGTCGGCGGCCCATCACCAGATGCAGGCCTCGTTGAAGGACGGCATCGCTCACCGCGAGCGGGAGATCCTGCGCGGTGAGCAGGTCATCGCCGCTGCCCGGGCGGCCCTGGAGCTCAGGACCGACACCGTCGCCGGGGACGACTTCGAGTTGCAGGTGCACGACCGCACCTACACCAAGTACGCCGAGGCCGGCCCCGCTCTGGCCACAGCGGTCGAAGCCCTCGGCCGGCAGTACATGACGACCTTGCGGCGCCCCCCGCGGACGGTGATCGGGCACTTCGGCGGTTTCCCAGTGGTCGCCGAGTTCGGCCGGGGGGTGTTCAGTTCCTGGGGCTTCCACCTGACCCTGGACGGTGTTCCGACCGTCTCGGAAACGTTCGTGCCGTCCACGGCGCTGACGCCGAAGGACGGCGGCAGCATGGTGGGCAAGCTCCGAACCCAGATCGAGAACCTACCCAAGATCGTCACCCGGGCGGAGCAGGCGGTGGAGAAGGCCGAGAAGGAGAACGCGCGGGCCCGCCCGCTCGTCGGAGCGGTCTTCGCGGGGGAGGAGCGCCTAGAGGCCCTGCGGTCCCTGAGCGAGGTTCTGCAGAAGACGATCGAGGTGTTCTCCGAGAAGGTGGAGGAGCCTCCGCGCCGCCACGTGGGCGAGCCGGTGAGCGAGGCTGAGGCCGCCTCCCGCGAGCAGCAGTCCGCGGCCTACAGGGAGTGGTGCGAACGCCTGGAGGAGCAGGAACGGCTGCTGGAGGAGGGGCGGCAGCAACTGGCGGCCGCGGACGAGCCCGTCGTCTCGCCTCCGGCCCCGGAGACCCCCGCCGAGCCTGCCCCCGATCGAGCAGAGGAACCGGAGGCGGACGCCGCGGCGGTGCCCGACCGCTCGCAGAAGCTCGCCCAGGCGGCATGGCGTACGGGTGCGCGCCGTTTCGCGGAAGAGCAGGGGGAGGATCCCGGCCGGGCCCGCGAGTTCGGCATCTGGTACATCGACCAGGGCCACCAGCGGTCGGCGGACGCACCGCTGGCGGAACTGTACACGCAGTGGCTCCAGGCGAACCCTCCTGCGTCCGCAGGGGAAGACAGCGCATCGGCCCCCGGCCCCGAGGCGGTGCTCTCCGAGACGGAGTCCCCGGCAGCAGCCACCGGCGCCGAGGGGGCTGCCGAGGAACTACCGGCATCACCAGGTGACGGTGCCGCGCTGGTCGTGTCCGACGAGTTCTCGATCCTCTACTCCGCCTACCGGGAGCTGCTGCGGCCTGAGGTGGCGGCTGATGGCACCGCCCCGGACGTCGGGCAGGTCGCCATCGAGGGCGACGCCGGTGCGCTGGCCGACGTCGCCGTGTTCGAGCGCCTGGTGGCCGACGGCCTCCTGCAGTACGAAGCGACCACCGTCGCGCTCACCAGGGCGGGGCGGCAGCGGTTGAACGAACTGGAGCGCGCCGACCGCCCCGAGCCGGCTGTCGGCGACCGCGTCTTCCTTCCCAGCATCGGCCGGTTGGGCATCATCGGCGGCTTCGACACCGACGTCCGGGGGGCCCGGGTCGCCAGCATCGTCTGCGACCGGGAGGGCTGGCCGAACGGCTGGGACATCAACATCGAGCCCCGCTTCATGATCACCGTGGAACACGCCGCGATGCAGCCGGAGGCCGCTGCGGAGGCGTACCGGGTGGCCGTCCTACGGCAGTTCCCCGGCGCCCTGACCGACCCGAGCCTGCGCGGCCCCGCGTTGGAGGCCTTCACCGCTGCCGCCCTGGACGTCCCCCGGCTGGCGCAGGCAGCCCGGGCCCAGGACCCCAACGACTTCGCCGTCACGGTGGCCTCCTGGACGAGGCAGTGGCTGACCGACCGGTGGAAGGAGGTCGCACCGGCCGACCGGCCCGACTGGGTGCAGGCCTACTTCCGCGAGGGCGACCCCGCCACGCAGGACCGCAACGGCCTGTACGTGGAACTGGCGGGCATGCTCTACCCGCATCTGAACACCCCGGCCGCAGAACCCGCGCAGTCCGTAGAGCTCATCGCGCCGCAGGAGACCGCCGAGTCGGCGGCCGGGCCGGACCAGTCCTCCGCCTCGTCCCCGGCAACGGCCGATACCCCCTCAGACGCACCGAAAGAACGGGAAGCCGAAGGCCCTCCGGTGCCGACGCCCGTACCGCCCCGCATCGCCCTGGTGCCACCGGTACCCGCGCAGGAGGAGCTGTTCTCGCTGTCGGAGGCCACTGCCCCTGCCGTGTCGTTGAGCCCGCCGGCGAACCCGCCTGCTCCCGGTGTCGAAGCATCCGTCCAACTACCCGGCGCCGCCCAGGTGCAGGCCGACACGGACCTGGTCCCGATCGGCACTGGGGCCTCGGTAGGGGCGGCTCCGGCCGTCGCGGTCCCGGAACGTCCGGCGGTGGAGTGGGACGGCGTGGGCCTGGAGCCGACCGGCGAGCTGGTCAACTGCTCGGGTTACCTGTACCAGCTCAGCGGCGTGCGAGTCGGGACGCCGGAAGAGTTCTGGTGCGGGAAGCGGCTCCCGCTGGAGCTGGACGCTGCCGCGTCCCACATCAAGGGCGGCCGGACGGTCGGCACCCGGGCCGAGGCTCTGGCCTGGGCAGAGGCGGAGGGTGCGGAGCGCCGGGCTCACCGGGACCTGTGGGACCGGCACCCTCCGCTGGTGGGTCCGCTGCGGTTCTCCAGCCGCCCGGTCATCACCGAGTTGGAGCTGGGATACGAGAGGGTGGTGCAGTTCGGCGTCGAGTACCGGCTGTTCACCAACGGGAAGCGGGTAGAAGCGGCCAGCGCTGGCTCTGCCCCCGGCGACAAATACCGGTTCCTGGTCTACGGCGGGGCCAGGCGGGCCGAGGCCCTGTCGAACGTGGAGTCGTGTGCCTTCGGGGCGGTGCCATCAGGGGCGCTGACCCTGGTCGGCCCGCACCCGCGGACGGACGTTCAGTGCGTGTGTTGCGCGCCGGGGTCGGCCAACGGCAGAGGCAAGACCTTGAAGGCGGCGCTCGGCCTCGCCAACGGCGACCAGGTGCTGGTCTGCGTCCCCGGGCACTTCCTCTCGACCGGCCTGGTCCCGGAGGAACTCCTCATCGGGCTCTCCGCGCGGGAGCAGGAGGCCGTCGCCGTACGGTACGTACGGGAAGGCACCCTCCCGCAGGTGCCGGCCCCGTCCGACGCCGTTGCGCTGCCGGTCGAACCGTCGCGGGTGGTGCACCGCCCGCCCGGCAAAGCCGCGGAGACCCCGCTATCCCTCCCTGACCTGCGGGAGCGGGATTCGGCGGACAATCCGTCGCATGGCGGCGAACCGTCGGCGGAACAGGCCGGGGCGGGCCTGGAGCTGCCGGAGTGGATGAGCTGCCATCTGGGGGCTGTGATCTGCGGGTACTGCGGAGGCTCGGAACCCGGGTCCTCGGTGGTCTCCGAGCACCCGAGCGAGGCCGCGGCGGAGCACTACGCGCAACTCCATCTGAACTGGCACCGGGAGCGGGGGACCGGCCGGGTGGGGGATCCGGACCTGGAGGACCGGGCGTACGGGCTGCTCTGGTCAACGGCACAGGCCGAGGTGGTCGGGCAGTCCTTGGCGGAGGAGCTCTACCGCGTCCACGATGGCTACGTGGTGCTCAAGGACGGAAGCCGGGGCGGCGGCCGACCGGTCCGGGGGCAACGGGTCTCCGGGCTGATCCAGGCTGGATTCCTTGAAGAGGTGCCGGTGCCCGGTGCCGACGATCGGACGCTGGTGCGGGCCACGACGGACGGCCGAACCGCGCTGAGGCTGTGGAACCTGGCCCGCCCGGCACCGGTCAGCAGGGCCGGGGAACTCGACCGCCCGCCGGTGTTGCGGGACGGCGACCAGCACCATCGGATCGCGGCAGGCGCCGTCCGGGGGATCTACAACAACCAGAGCCAGGAGCTGCTGTTCAACCTCCGGAAGGAGGTCACTGACCCGAAGGAGGAGACGGATCTCCGCAAGCGGGTCAACGGCCTGATGAACTACCTGAACTTCCGACCCCGTCGGGAGGGGCTGGGCCGGCCTCGGGAGCCCGAACAGGCTGTCCCGGCCTTACCGCTGAACGACAGCGATGTGCGTGCGGTGCTGCTGTCCCTGCAGCAGGGCGAGCTCGCCTCGCTGGCAGCGGCGATCGTGAAGGGCGACGTCCGCCCGTGGGTACGGGAGCAGAGGGCATCAGCGCGGCGGGTCCAGGCCGGATCGCGCACCGATGACGGAACTGGCGCCCCGGTGGTGTACGACGACCTGCAGCAGGTCGAGCGGGGGATCAGCGTCCGGGTGGTGACGCCTGACCAGGTCCGCGGCGGCCTCGTGACCTGGGTCGATCTCGCCTCTCTAGTCTTCCGCCGCCTTCCGACCGAGCAGGCGGCTGAGCTCGCGGCGCTCGGCCGGGCCTACCGAGCCGCTGCCGAGCACCAAGCCGCGACGCAGGTGCTGTACGACGCGGTGAGGCGGGCGTCGGTCTCGACGGCCACCGCGGTGCTGGACTCCCCGGACCTCCGGGACGCCCCCCGCCTGCAGCAGCGTCGAAGCGCCAGCAGCAAGCTTCCGGAAGGCGTCGCCGCTCCCGAGCCGACGGTCTCCGCCCAGGCCGTGCCCGATCACCAGCCACGCCGGTTCGAGCCGGCGGAGGAAGAGGACCTGACGATGGCCGATGACCGGGACGTGGTGCCGGACGTATGGGACCGGCTCGCCGACGAGGCGGATCTGACCGAGCCGGCGCACGAGGCGGTGCAGGCCGGGAACGCCGACTACAACGTCTTCGACGACCCGGACTACGAGGTGGTGGAGTCTGCAGGCGTCGGAGAGACCCACTACCTCCGAGCGTTCCGGCGCGGCTCGGAGGAGGAGTCGGTCTGGGCCAACCGCGAGGGCGTGTCGGAGGAGATCATGAACTCCGTCAGCGGCCTCCGGCCCCGGGACGCCTATCGGAAACTGACCGAACCCGGTGCCCCGACCACGGTGGAACAGCAGAGGGCGGTGGAGGAGAACCTGGCGGTGGACCAGGCCCGCGAGGACGCTGAGTGGGTGTGGCGGCGGGAGGTTCTGGACCACGAGATGGGCGTGGAGGCTCTGCACGGAGCGCTCGACGCGGACGACATCACCCGGGACGAGTACGAGCAGGACCTGGTGAGGCTCCAGGAGGAGGCCCTTCGCCTGGGCCTGCCCGACCCGGCGCCGGCTATGCCGGTGCCGGGGATGGTCGCACCGCCGAAGCCGGTGTTCACCCCGGAGGTTCCCGCCGCTGCCGCGGCCCCCGAGGAGATCGGGCATGAGGAGTACGAGCAGGCGGTACGCTCCCTCGCCCGGGATCTGTTGTCCCGGGTCATCACCCGTGCCCAGTACGAGGAGTCCCTCGCCGCGCTCCGCCCGATCGCGGACCGTCTCGCAGAGCAGGAGCAGGGCCACGCCGCTGTGGCTGACCTGGGAGGACCGGGCCCGGTTGTGCCGCCGAAGCCCGATTTTCCGCCGGACGTACCTGCTCCGGCAGCGGTGCCATGGGGCCAAGCGGTGGCCGACCTCGAACCCGCCCTCCGGGAGGCCGGGGCGGACGCGACGAGGATCGGTGCTGTCGCGGCTAGCCTCCGCAACCTCGACCAGGGCGTGAACATCGGGCGGGTGCTCGGCGGCGAGCGCCTCGACGGTTCCGTGCCCGCCGAGTTGAAGGAGCTGACTGCGGCGATCCGGGAGATCGAGCGGCAGAGCGGCTGGTACCTGGCGCTGCCGGTGTGGTCACAGCTGCGAACGGTCCACAGCGCTGCGGTCGAAGCTTGGTCTACGGTCAGCGCCGCGATCGGAGCGGAGACGCGTCTCGCGTCGGCGGACCGGCGGATCGTCAGGGTGCTCCAGGGTGTCTCGGCGGCGGCGTGCCGCTCGATCTCATCCAGCGCCACCCTGATGGCCAGCGAGCTCACCCGACGTGGAGCAGGCGGTTCGCCGGTCTGGAGAGGTCTGCGGAGCTTGAGCAGGCGGGCCGAGCAACTGGCGGCCGGCGCCCTGGGACGTAGCCCCGACCCCGAGACCGTACGGGCCCGCAACCTACGAGAAGCCAAGGTCGTCGCGGCGGCCCGGCAGGAGAGGGTGGAGCGGCTGGCCGAGGGCTACAGCGGCCGACGGGCTGCAGCGGATGGCTCCCGGCGGGTCGCCGCCAACTTCGTGGCCTGGGCAAGTTCGAAGATGGGCAAGGCCTTGGTGGACTCCAATCATCCGAGGGTCGCGGCGTTGCGGACGGCGTGGCGCTCCCTGCCTGCGGCTGACCTGCCGGACGGTCCGGTGTCCGGCATCCGGCCGTACACCGGGGTCGCCCGGGCCGCCGACGCGCTGGTGGCGGCGGCCCGGGCGAGCGACCGGTTCGAGCGGGCCGACGTCCAGGCCCTGGCCGCCGTCGCCAGCGCAGCGCAGTCCCACGCCCAAGCATTGGCTGTGTCAGGGAAGACTGTGCCGCCCCGGACCGTGGTTAGGCCCGCTCGCTATGCGAGCCGGATGGGTGCCACAGGAGGAGCGTTTCTGGTGACAGACGCTCTCCTCGCGTGGCAGGGCACGGAGATGGGCCAGCAGCTGAAGGAATCTCAGCACCCCCGGGTCACGGCGTTGCGCCGCTCATGGCAGTCCTTGCCGTCGACGGATCTCCCGGCAGGACCCGGCTCAGGTGTGCACCCGTACCACCAGGTGGCGGAGGGGGCCCGGGCACTCGTACAAGCCGCGCAGGCCAGCGAGCGCTTCGACGCTGCGGACGTGTTGGTTCTGTCGGCCGTCGCCATGGCCGCGGATCAGCACTGCGCTCGCCTCGCGGTGACAGCGGGGGTGCCGATGCCGAACCACCGTGTTCACCCGGTGCAGCAGGAGCAGGCCCAGCGGATGGGGGTGCAGCCGCTGGTGGAGAAGATGGGTGCGTCGCTGTCTGCGTGATCGTCGGAGGGGTCGGTCTGGCGCCGGCCGACCCCGATCGAGTTAATGACTCCGTTGACGTCATTAGATCCTTTGATGCCACCGACTGCTTCGTGTCTGGGGCGATCCGCCATCGTTGATCAGGTGTGGATGATCAGCTGCATGGCGCGTGGGGCGCAGTCGGCAGGGCAGAGCCTCAGGCCGCCGATTCCCCACCTGCTGGAATGTCCGGCTGGGTACTCGCCGGAGCCATGGTCACCGACGGGGCGAAGGCGCGGACCGAGCCGGGAACGGTCGGCGAGCATCCGGCTGTGCCGTCATCGGCGGGTCTTCCGGCAGAGGCACTGGGCGAGACGGCAGACGACGATCAGCAGCGTCTGCGGTGGAGGACTCTGATTCCTGTGGTGGGGTTCTGCACGATGACGGCTGCGGCCGTACTCTCGACCTGCGCGGGCCCGGCCCGGGCACCCTCGCTACAGCCGGCTGTCCCTTCTACGTCGGCTTCTTCGCCCGCCCCAACGGCCGCCGATACGACTGCCGCTCCAGCGTTGCCTCCTTCGCCCGCCGCTTCCTATCCCACGGACGGGCCGACCGACGAACAATCGACCGGCCTGCGGCGGGAGTCGGCGCCACCGCGCGCGAAACCTCACTCGACCCGGCCCGCAACTCCGCGCCCACCCGCAGTGCACGAAGCCCCGCAGAATCCACCGCCCGGGACCAGCGATCTCCACATGTGTGAAGCCGCCGAGCGGCTCGGCCAGTGGGCCCCCGGGTCGAGGCAGGCCCAGTTGTGTCGCGAGGTCTACGGGAGCTAGCTGTTCCCTACGCCGTCAGATCCTCAAGGTCCCTGACGACGGACAGTCCTCGGTGCTGCGGAGGCACCGCTCGGTACAGCTCCAACGCGCGGCTGCGCGTCAGTCCTGTCCGCTGATCCGCCGGCAGCGCGGCCAGCACCTCCGTGGCGGCCGTGCAGGCCTCGACCGTGCCGCCGTCGTGCTGCAGGCAGATCGCCCCGTCGAGCTTCAGCAGTGCTTGGGTCTGGTGGCTGCTCGGCCCGGTGAGCGCCAGCGCTTGGCGCTGCACTTCCCTCGCTCGGGTGGCGTCGCCCAGCAACGTGTAGGCGTGAGAGAGGTGCACCAATCTCTTCTGGGTGGGCAATCCGAACCAGGTGTCGGCGGTATCCACCGGGCCGAGTCGCTCGGCCAGACGCTGGACGTCGGCCAGGGCTGCCAGTGCCCGTTGCCGATCGCCGACCATGGCACTCGCCCGGGCCTCGACTGCGGCCGCCAACGCGGCGGAGGCGGACGGCCGGTCGCCAGCGATGTGCCTGGCGCAGGCCGCAAGGTCGGCGGCCGCGAGCGGGGCACCGTAAGTGAGAGGAGTCATGGCCTCGCGGGCGAGCACCCAGGCGTGGAGGGCACGATCGCCGGCCTCGGCGGCGGCCGCGCAGGCAGAGGAGAACCACTGCCTCGCTTCCCGGGCCTCGCCCAGATCGTGCAGACAGACTGCGACCATCCCCGCGAGTTGGCCGGCTGCGCGGCACAGCTCGGTGCGGGCCGCGACCGGGTGAGGTCGCTGCAGCAACGTCCTCAGATCCGCGACGTCGGCCGCAAGTTGGGCCAGACGGTGAGCTGGGGCGGATCCCCCGTAGCCGTACGAGTAGTGCTCCACGGCAGCCGACCAGTGCGCGAGGTCGGCTGCGGGGGAGGGGGTGCCGGTCAAGGCGAGGTCGAGGCCTTCGCGGGTAGTGGTGAGTGCTGTCAGAACGGTGCCGGTGAGACCGGCGGCGAGGGCTCCGCGCAGGAGCTGGCGCCGGTTCACGGGGTCATCTGCCAGGTCGTCAGGTCCATTTCGGTGCTCCGAGGTGGTTCTGGCGGGATGTTCCCAGGGTCGCTCAGCAAGGCCGAGGAGTGCACCAGGAATCCGCAGCCCATCCGCAATCCGCTCGATGGTCTGCAGCGCCGTCACCGTTGCGAGGCCGCGGGCCACGAGAGATACCCGTTCGGCTTTCATGCCGCACGCCTCGCCGATCTTGTTGAAGCTCATGCCTGCGCGGTGAGCGGCAGTGAACAGCGATCCCAGGTCACGGCGGTCGAGTGCTTCCATGACCACGGGGTTGGTGAACAACTGCGAAGGCAGAGCGGCAGGTGTCGGGTAGTCAGTCATGTTGTCCCAAGCGAGTTCTGGCTAAACCTCGGAACCGACGGTACCCCCAGGGTGGGGGCCCTGTGACGGGGTTACCACAGTCTGTGGCCACGGGGTTGACTGATTGATGGCCGTTCGGCGCGGGGCAGCGCCGGCCGACGGCCTGGTACGGCACCTGGGCCGCAACCGCTACCCCCCGGGCGGTTGCGGCCCAGGTGCTCAGGCCCCCAAAGGGCCGCTTCTCCCTCCCCGGCGGGCCGAGACCGCGCCGCACCGCTGACCCCTGCTGCGTGTTTCCCCTTCCGCGCGAACCCGTACCAGGAGCCCCACGCCCATGACAACTACAACGATGGAGAAGGTGCCCGCTGCTGCCGGGGTGACGTTGCCTTGCGTCCCCGAAGCCGCGAAGGCCGCACGCGAACTGGTACGTACTCGGCTGGCGCACGCCGGGCTGGCTGAGGTGAGCGACGATGCCGTGATGGTGGTGTCCGAGATCGTCGGGAACAGCGTGCGACACTCCGGCACCCGGTACGTCCGCATCTGGGTGACGTGCACGGGCAGGGTGGTCAGGATCAGCGTGGCGGACTCCTCCCGGACGCTGCCCACACTGATCATCGCGAGAGATGCCGACGAAGGGCACCGCGGGCTGGGCCTGGTGGACGCCCTGTCGTACCGCTGGGGTGCCGATCTGCTGGAGCTGGGCAAGGTGGTGTGGGCCGAGTTCGAAACGCGGCCAGCCCCGTCCTTCGGTTCCGCGGCCTTGGAGAACAGCTCTGACCTGGGTGAACTGACAGCCAGGCAGGGCGGTACGGTTCACGGCGTTGCACTGCGAGAGGGGGGGCAGCGTCGTGTTGCTGGGTGAACCGGGGGGAACCGAGCCGGGAGCCGTGGTCTGTGGCCAGATATGGGTGTGCCCGGTCTGTGCTGCGGCGGTCCGCCGTGCTCGGGGGCGAGAGGCTGCCCTGCTCGCATCCGCTCACCAAGAGGCTGGCGGGCAAGTGTGGCTGGCCGAGTGCACTCTCGTCCCCGCTGCCGCGGGCGAACTGGCAGGCCAGTGGCAGGCGTTGTCGACTTCCTGGCGCCGGGTGGTATCGGGCTCGGGCTGGGGCAACGAAGGCCGAAGGACCCAGCGCGTCGGCGTGGTTTGGACCCCTGTGGTCACCTGGCAGGAGTCGGGATGGCACCTGGCACTGAAGGTGCTGTTGCTGGACTGGGCGTCGAACAGCGACCTGCACAACGACGTCGTGCGTCGCTGGTCCACCCAATGGGCGGCGGGCGCGGGAGCCATCGGCACGGAGATCCGCTGGGTGCACAGTCTCGGCGGAGACGTCGAGCAGCATGTCGGAGTGTGCGACGGTTCGGCCGGCCGGAGTTCGCGTGCGACGGTGCTGGGACCGGCGGATCTCCTGGCTCGGGCCCGGAGATCCGGCGAGCGGCGCTGGTGGGGGCTGTGGCAGGAGTACGTGGACGCCGCCACCCCGGCGTGCCGGGGCCACCGCAGTCCGGTCGGTTTCTCACGAGGCCTGACCTTGGCGGGGCACCCTCAGGTCTCGGACGCGGAACTGGCTACCGAGCGACTCCGTGCTGTGCTTCCTCCGCTGAGTGGGCCGGCGTGGTCGCGGTTGAGCGTCGACGGTGCGCTACAACTGCAGGTACTCGACGCGGCCGGGCGGGGACCGGGTCATCTGGCGTGGTTGCTCCAGGATCTGGGGCTGCCGACCGAGAGCAGTGCTCGGATCCGGTTAGCGGCTTGAGCGGAATGCGGGTGCGGGGCGGACACCGATCGGTGTCCGCCCCGCACCCGTGTTGCCGTTCCTAGTTAGAGATCGGTGTCGGGGACCAGCTGCCGCCGGTGGTCTTCCAGGGCGGCCTCTGCCAGCTTGAACTGGTACAGGTAGTGCTCGCCGACCTCTACTGTGGCGGTAGCGGCAGCCTCGTCACCCACGCGGTCCCAGGCCAAGGCCAACGCACTGGCGCGATCGGCCAGATCGCCGAAGATGTTTCGGCGAACAGACAACCAACCGAAGCGGCTGTGGGGGTCGCTGGGCTCATCGGCCTCGACCTGGGCCAGGCGGTTCTCGTCGTAGTGCAGGTCGTCCTTGGCCTGTTGCGGGGTCGGGAGGTACTCCTCCAGCATGCTGGTCACAGCTCCCATTCGTCGTCGAGGGCGAGCCCGTCCGGCTCCGCCATGGCCTGGGTAAACCCGGCCTGGACGGCCTCGGCCTCGACCAGGGCCGCCTCCGCCGCCTCGAACTCGGGCAGCAGCTCCTCGGTGAGGGCCTCGATCCGGCTCTGGCGGTACTCGCGGGTCTCGGAGGTCTCGGGGGCCCACACGTCGTAGGACGGGTCTTCGGCGAGCTCCCTGTAGGTCCGGGTCCGCGCCTCCTGCTCGGCCTGCTCGCGGGGCGACAACGGCTCGACGGGGCGGTAGGGCAGCTCGCCGGAGGCCTCGGCGGCAGGCAGGATCTGCTCGTCCCACTCCAATTCGGCGATCTCGGGGTCGCCGTGCTCGGCGATGTAGCGGGCACGGGCGTCCGGCCCGTAGCTGCTGGCCGCCAGCTTGCGCTCGTGAGCGCTGAGTTGCTCTTCGTACGTGCGCTTCTGCTGGGCGTAACTGCTCAACTGGGTCTCCTTCATGAGGGGATGGTGTCCTGTCCGAGCCACCATCAGGGGGCTAAAGGTCGATCTCGTCGTCCAGCAACGGCATCACCGGAAGTTCATGGGTGGTCGTCTCGGGCTGCTCGTCGGCCTGCGCGAGGGTGGCGGCCTGGTCGTCCAGCTGCTGACGGCGAATCATGTCGTCCTGCTCCAGCTGCTGATGGTGGTGCAAAGCGGCTTCGGCGGCCGTCCGGTGGCTGGTCTCGGGCGTGGTGCTCACAGTTCGATCTCCATCTCGTCGGGGTCCTCACGGGTGAGAATGAGTTCGGGAAGCTCGTACGAGGCGGGCACCCACAAGTTGCGGTCGAGCTGCCAGCCGCCCATCGCGGCACGCACGTCCGCCCCGGTGAGCCTGTCGCCCTGGTCGGCGAGAGCCTGGGCGACGGAGCGCGCGGCGCCTAGGAATCCGTCGGAGTACAGAACAGACAGGGCGTCGCTCTGGGCACGGCGGAGGTCGAGCTGGAACCCCTGGTCGGC
This sequence comes from Kitasatospora sp. CB02891, assembly GCF_002803145.1. Taxonomy (NCBI): domain Bacteria; kingdom Bacillati; phylum Actinomycetota; class Actinomycetes; order Kitasatosporales; family Streptomycetaceae; genus Kitasatospora; species Kitasatospora sp. CB02891. The sequence continues at coordinate 62,560 of NZ_NNBO01000026.1, forward strand.
GGCCTCGGCAGCGACCCTCTCGGTGATGACACGGTCGCTGTAACCGAGGGCCTTGACGGAGAACTCCACCAGGTCCTCGGGATAGCCGGCCTCGCGAAGGTGCTGTGCGCCGCCCTCGGCGCCGATTGCGTAGACGACGCACTGCAGCTGGGAGTCGCCGGGCCCGTTGTTGTACTGCCCGCCTTCGGCGACGGCCTGGTTCGGGTTGACCCACACGTCGACCACTGGGATGCCCAGGGCCTCGCTGGCCGCGACATGAGCACCTTCGTGCATCCGGGCCATCTCGGCCCAGTCCTGGGGGTGGATGGCATAGACCCAGGGGTGGGATTTAGTCACAATGAGCTCCTGTTGGCGGACCTTGATGTCGGCCAGGTCGAGATTCTGGACAGGGACGGGCAGCCTCACCGGGTGTGCTTCGCAGCGGTCCAGGCGGTGAGCTGGTCGGCGGTCGGCTGAAGGATGCAACTGGTCAGCAGCTCGGCGTACTGCTCGCGTGCCGGGGGTGCCGACAGTGAGCGAGTGGTCGATCCGGTGTTGCCGACCGTGATCTGGCTGTCGGTGGCGTCCATGCCCGTCCGGTGTCGGAGGGCCTCGGCCAGGGCGAGGGCGTACATGCCGGCGTCCCGCACCTGCTGATTGCCGAGTTCGGCGAGCTGCAGCTCCCGGTAGGTCCGGAGCCTCTCCATGTCCATCTGGTGCCGGTGCTCCTCTCGGCTCCGACGGTCCTTGCGCCAGCCCAGGGCGGCCAGAACGTAGGCCAGGACGGTGGGGGCCAGGACCATGGCCAGGGCGAGCGGGACCGACGATGTCGCCCCAGCGACGGTGAACACGGCGAGGGCGCCGGAAACGCCGAAGGCGGTGGCGGTGAGCATGCTGTCTCCGTGCTGCTTGGACGCCGAGACAAGGCCGGCGGCGGCGGTGGCGGCGGCAAGAAGGCCCAGGGTGACGATGTTGGTGACGTCGGTGCCGCCGTCAGCGTGCAGCCAGCGGGCGAGGCCGAAGCCGACCGTGCCAGTGACGCCGGGCCAGATCCGGCTGGGGTTCGCGGCGGCCCACGTCACGAGCCGGGTGAGGGCCCCGGGGGAGACGGGCAACTGCTGGGTCATCAGCCCATAGCCACGCTCGGCGAGGAGCACGGCCGGGTCGGGGTGCGGGTAGTGCCTCATAGGTCGATCTCCGTCTCGGTGCGGGTTCGGGCGGAGATGTCCGCGGCACCGTGGGCGCGGGCGGGGGTGTCCATCTCCAGCAGCCGCTGGTGGGTGGTCTCCAGCGGCGCGATCGCGCCGCTGGAGGTGGTGAGCAGGGCGGGTGCCGATAGGGAGCTGTCGGCGGCGAGCTGCTGGACGTGCACTCCGGCGTGATCGAGCCGGTTCAACGCCGCGTTCGCCAGGACGGTCCGGCCGGCGTACTCGGCCTGGCCGGGTAGGGCGGCCTGGTGCAGGCGGTCCAGGTCCTCGACATCGAGGGGCGCTCCAATCCGGCGGCTCTCCCAAGCGACGGTGAGCGGATCGACGGGGGCACCGCACTGGGCCAGCCGCTCGACCGCGCGGAAGGCCGCGGCGTGTCCGGGGTCGGTGAAGTCGGCGCTGGCGAGCCAGCCGAGTTCCCGAATCTGGTGGGGATAGGCCAGGAGGCTGGCCACGGTGGCCTCCTCGGCGAGGCGGTCCGCCCTGGAGCGGGGGAGCGGGGGAGCGGGTGCCGAAGGACGGTCGCCGGGGGTTTCGAGCAGGACCCGGACCGGGTCGGGGACTGTAGCCCAGCGCACGCCCATCCCAGTCAGCTGGCGGCCGGCGGCGAGCGCGTCGGCGACCATCTGCGGCGCTTCATCGGCTCCGGCGTGGGCGGCTCGGGTACGCAAGTCCGAACCCGTGCGGTCCACGGCGCGGTGCAGCGAGGCCTCCAGCACCATCCCGCCGTACAGCGCGGCCCTGCCGGGCGACGGGCATTCGGCGACCATCAGGGCGAGCTGGTCGGGCGAGAGGATGCGCCGTGTGCCGGGGTCGGCGGCGGCGAGCGCCTCGGTGATGGCCATCGGCCGGACGTCCTTGGCCGGGATCTGGTGCAGCGTGCGCCACAGCCAGGCACGGGCCGGGTGGCCGAAGTCGCCGGGGGTGATCCAGCGAAGGTTCCGCAGCTGCTGCGGGTGCAGCAGGCCCGCACCGAGCAGGGCACGCTCCGCCCGGTCGACGGTGCCATCGTGGGCTGCCGGGCCTCGCCCGCCCACCTCGGCCACCTGGGCGGCAGCCGAGGGGACGGCGGTCATCGGGTGCTCGCCGCGCGGCCGTCGAAGGCCGGACCGCTCTTGCCCGCGCAGAGCAGGCGCCGCGTGCCGACCTGGCGTGACTCGCTGCCGAACGGCGCGAGGACGGTGACGGCGCGGTTGAAGGCGGGCCCCTTCTTGCCCACGCAGACCACGCGGGGGCCGGTGGTGGTGCCGGTGCTCAGGGTGGAAAACTGTGCCATGGCTGTGTTGTCCCTCCAAGGGGGATAGCAGTCCGCGCCCGGGAGCGAGGGCTTTCGCTGCCTCGGGCTGAGAGGGTCGGGTCCGGGGCTGGCACCCCGGGGTGCCCGGCCCTCTCGCTTGCCCTTCCAAGGTAGCGAATGCCTCCATTGACGTCAATGCCTCCATTAGATATCTTGGTGGGTGTCGGACGGCCGGGATCGGAGGAGGTGAGACGGTGGTGCCCGCAACAACTCCAATGGAGGGAGTAGAAGCAGTGCGCGCAAAGCCTGCAACGCCTGCAACAGAGGCATTGCCTCAGCCTCGCCGCCACCGGCAACCGGTGGCGGCGGTCTTCCGCCTGCGCGGCCGCATCGTGATCGTCGTCCTGAACCAGAAGGGCGGCGCGGGGAAGACGACCACCGCGATGACCCTGGCGGCCCTGTGGGCGGCCGCCGGCCTTCCTGTGTTCCTCGTCGACAACGACCCGCAGTTGGGCGGCTGCACCGGCGTCCTACTGCGGCACCTGCTGGTGGCCGCCGACGGCACGCGGCTCATCGAGCTGCCAAAGGGGACGCCCAACCTGCGTGGCGTCTACTACGGCGAGTACACCCTGGCGGAGGCTGCGGTCGAGGTGTCGCCGAATCTCTTTCTGGTCCCCTCGGACCAGACGCTCAAGGACGTCGAGAACCGGCAGCGGACGGGCGACGAGTACCTGCTGCGCGAGCAGATCGACACCCTGCCCGAGGACGCCGTGGTGATCCTGGACTGTCCGCCGTCCCTCAAGCTGCTGACGGTCGGCGCGCTGGTGGCAGGCCAGGAGCTGGTGGTGCCGCTGAAGGCGAGTGGCTACGACCTGCCCGCCCTGACGGAGCTGGACAACACCTTGCGGATCGTCCGCAAGCGGCTGAATCCCGGGCTGAGGACCACTGCAGTGCTGGTCACCGATGCCCATGAAGACAACCTGACGGAAGGCGTCTTCCTCAGTCTGCTGAGGGAGTACAAGGAGGCGGAAGTGCTGAAAATCCCCCACAGCGTGCGTGTGGGTGAGGCCCCGACGATGGGGCGGACGCTGGTGGCGCACGCGCCGAACAGCTCGCCGGTCAAGGCGTACCGCCGGCTGGCGAACCGGATTCTGCCGGGGTCCGTTCCGATCCCGACGGCGCGACCGGCCCGGAAGAAGGTGCGAGGCCGTGGCTAGCAATCGCAGGCCGGAGTTCGAGATCGGGTCCACTCGCGGCGCGAAGGGCGACCTCGACCAGTTGCTCGGAGGAGGACGGGCCAAGAAGTCCACCGCGGCCGAACGGAAGATGAACGCCTACGTGGACCCCGAGGTCCAGGCTGCGGCCAAGCGTGCACAGCACTGGACCCAACTGCAGCCCGAGGGCTACCGCACGTTCTCGGACTTGGTGGAGGAAGCGCTCAAGCGGGTCACCAAGGAGCTGGAGGAGAAGTACAACAACGGCCAGCCGTTCGAGGAGATCCCCGGCAGCGAAGGGGACAAGCTGGCTGGCGGGCGCCGACTGGGCACCTGACCCGCGTAGTCAATGCCTCCACTGGAGGCGCGAGAGGCAATACCAGCCCAACGAGATTGGGCCTCGGCGGCGCTTAGGCCCGCCGCCGAGGCAACACACGACGTTCCCCAGCGCCGCCGAGGCGGCACACCGAAATCGGAGAACCTGCATGTTCCTCAACCAGGGTACGGGCGTTCAAGACGCCTGGTCAGCAACGCAATCCAGCCAGGCGGCGGGAATCGACGTCCACTCGCTGCCGGGCCTTTCGGACGTCTCGGGCACCAACCTCATCGCCATCGCGGTCGGGGTGGCCGTGGGGCTGGCAGTGCTGTACCTGCCGGCCCGGGCGCTGTGGCGCGCCGCGGCCCGGGCCCGGCACCGGAACCGGGCTGCGGTCGCCGCCGAGACGGGCAAGACCAGGGCGCGGTTGTTCGCGGGCATCGGGCCGCAGGCCGTAGTCGCGGTGGGTGGCATCGCGGTCAGCGTCAGCGGCCTGTGGGGCTTCGCCATCGAGTACGCCAAGTTGACGCACCCGCTGGCAGTCGGCTTCATCGGTGTCTTCGACGCCGCCGAGCTCGTTCTCTTCGGAATGCTCTACCGGACGGCCGACCGGGAGGCCGGCTGGACACCGGAGCTGCGGCTCATGCACAAAACGGCCTGGACGCTGGTGGCCTTCTCGTCCGCGATGAATGCCGTTCACGCTCCCAACTGGTGGGCCCGCCCGGTGCTGGCAGCGATCCCTGCGGTCGCCGCCTGGCTGATCGAGCTGCAGCTGCGGGCCAAGCTGTTCGACCCGAACGCGGAGGACGACCACGGCTCGGCCGGCCCGGTGCGGCTGGTGCTCTTGCTGTGGCAGCGGATCTGGGCGGACCTGTTCGCCAGGCTGGGGTTGGACCCGCGGGCTACGCGAGGTCGGCTCGCCCGGGCCGCGCTCGCCCAACGCGCCGCCCAGCGCGCCTTCAAGCTGGGCCAGGCCCTGGAACTGCGCGAGCACTTGGTGGAGCAGCAGGCCGTCCGTGCGCTCACCAGGGCGGAGGAGAAGCAGCTCCGGAAGATTGACAAGGGGCTGGCCGATCTGCGCCGGCGCGCGCAGATCGCCATCGACCGCTCGGACATCGCCACGGACAGCGCGCAGGCCCTCTCCCTGGCGCGCCGCCTGGTGGGTCTGTCGCGCGTGGACGACGTCGCGCTGATCGGCAGCAGGCCGTCTCCAGAGATCATCGAGCTGCTGGAGGAGCTCGCGGTCGTGCCCGCCGCCCAGGCGGCGGAGTCCTCACTGCGTGCCGCCGAGGCGGAGGCTGCGCGGCAGCGCGCGGAGGACGCGCAGAAGCGCGCGGAGTCCGCGCGGAAGAGCGCGGAAGAGAAGGAGGCCGCCGCGAAGGAGGAGACGAAGCACGCGGAGGAGTCGCTGGCGGAGGCGAACCAGTTGCGGGAGGAAGCGGTCGCCGAGAGCGCCGCAGCCCGGGATAAGGCGAGGGAGGCGGAGGCTGCGCGGCAGCGCGCGGAGGACGCGCAGAAGCGCGCGGAGTCCGCATTGTCCGAAGATGCCCGAAAGGTCGCCGACCTGGTGAACAGGGCCGCCGAGGCCGAGGACGCCCTCAAGAAGGCGGAGCGGGAGCTGGCGGGAATCGCCGCCCGCACCGCTGATCTCAGGGGCGAGCGCGAGTCCGCGGAGCGCCGGCTGGAGGAGCTGAGCAAGGAGCGTGAGCGCCTCGCCGAGGCCAGCGAGGGGGAGCGCAAGGAGCTGGACGAGATCCGCTCCGGCATCCGGGCCGCTGGGGAGGAGAGGAGCCGGATCGCCTCCGCACTCTCCGACCTGGAGCAGGCGCACAGGAGTGCCCAGCAGGAAGCTCAATCCGCCCGCGACCTGCACCGCAGCGCGTCGGACGAGGCCGAGAAGGCCACCGCTCGCATGAGGGCCCTGGTGGAGGAGGAGGCGCGACTGCGGAGCCGGGCGGCCGAGGCGGCGACCGTCCTCCAGCAGCTTCGCGGTGAGATCGGCGAGCTGGTCGAGCCGGACCCGTCGGCACTGGGTGACGGCCCGTTGTGGCAGTCGCCGGCGAAGAACGAGGGCTGGGTTTACTGGCTGGGCGAGGTCCGGCAGAACCAGCCGGAGCCGACCGGAGCCGAACTGGCCGCCCTGTGCAGTGTCGACCCGGGCACTGCTCGCAACTGGCTGCTCGACTTCCGCAAGCGGCGGGCCCGGCTGATCGCCGCCGAGGGGGTCGTGGACGCGCAGCGCGCCGCCGCGCAGGGCCCGGACGGGGCCGAGCGGGAGGTGCGCGCGGACCACGCGCAGGCCGGTGCCGGCACCTCGTTCCCGACTCAGATCAACGGGCAGCCGGCGTCTGTCTGACGCTTGATATGCCTGCGGGGGTCGATCGCTTGATCGGCCCCCGCAGGCATGTCCGGACCGCGCCACGCGCACCGGTGTTCGACCATCTCCCTCACCACGCGTACTACGCGCCCGGCCGCGCGGTCGCCGCGCGGTCGCTCTCTCATGCACGGTCTGCGCCGCGCGCCTCCAACGCAAGTATTAGAGGCATTGACTGTATTGACTGCAATGGAGGCATATACTTTAATGGAGACGGCCGGTGGTCTGCGATGCGCTCGCGTCCCGGAAACACCGATGGCCACAACAGGTCCGCTCTACAACAGCAGGGTGGCCCCCGACGTGACGCTTGGCGGCTGCTACGTCGGAGGCCACTAGACGCAGAGGAGACGCCCTCCATGTCCAGCTCCAACCGTATGACCCGCGCGGCCCTACGCCGTACCAGGGCCGCCGCGGCCAAGCACCCCGTCATGGCCCTCGGGGCGGCTGGGACGGTGTTCCTGGCCCTGCCCCCGGGCATGGTCGAGACGGTGACCAGCTCGCCGCTCCCGCTGGCCGTCGGCACCACCGCCGCCGCCGGCGGCCTGGTGGTGGCGGGCGTCCGGTACTGGACCGGCACCCGCTGGTCGGCCCAGTCCGACAACGGCTTCGCCCCCCGCCACCAGCTCGACCGCAGCATGGGGCCGCGACAGATGCGCTCGCGCAAGCGCCGGAAGGAGCTGCGGCCCTCGCTGGCACACCTCCCGCGCCGGAAGGTCAGCCCGACGGACCTGGGGTTCTACACCGGGACCTCGGTCCACAACGGGGTGGACACCTACATCAAAATCGGAGACCCGATGCTGGTGGTGGCCCCGCCCGGCACCGGCAAGACCGCCTACCTCGCGCGGTCGATCCTCACCGCGCAGGGAGCGGTGGTCGCCACCAGCACCAAGCTGGAGCCGGTCTTCGACGACATCGCCGAGATCCGCGCCCGCGACAAGGGACCGGTGTTGTGGTTCAACCCGGAGGGCCTGGGCGGCCGGGAGAGCACCCTGATCTGGGACCCGGTGATCGGCTGCTCGGACCCGAGCACTGCGATCCGGCGCGCCGGGTTCCTGCTCAGCGGCAGCCAGGCCACCGCCGGCACTGAGCACCGCGGGTTCTGGAGCGGCAGCAACTTCGACATCCTCAAGTCGTTGCTCTGGGCGGCCGACATGGCAAACCTGTCCCTGCTGGACGTGGCCCGCTGGAGCAAGAACGCCGCCGACCGGGAGCCCATCGAGATCATGGAGCGCTTCGGGTTCACCGTCCCGCCCGGCTGGCGCGAGGACCTAGTGCAAGCCCAGGAGAACCCCAAGGACAAGACCACCGTCTCGGTCTACAAGACGCTGGCGCTGACCTTCTCGTTCCTGGCGGACCCCTCGATCGCGGCGACCGTCACCGGCGCCCGGACGGCGGTGGGATTCGACGCCGACCTGTTCATCGCCAGCAGCGGCACGCTGTTCATGCTGGGGGAGGACCGCGAGTTCGCAGGTGTCGGGCCGCTGTTCACCGCGCTGACCGGCGAGCTGTACCACGTAGGAGGGCAGCTCGCGGCGGCGAACGAGGTCAACCGGCGGCTGGACCCGCCGCTGACGATGGTGCTGGACGAGGCGGCGCTGATCTGCAGCGTGCCGCTGGAGCGCTGGACGTCGGACGCCCGGGGCAAGGGCATCTCGATCCACCTCGCCATGCAGACGATGAGCCAGGCCATCGCCCGTTGGGGAAGGCACCCCGCAGAGACCATCTGGACGAACTGCACCCGACTGGTGCTCGGCGGCCTGGCCGTGCCCGAGCAGCTGCAGGCGATCTCGCAGATGTGCGGCGAACGCACGGAGACGTTCACCACCTCCACCAGTTCGGGGGAAACGGTCAGCGTCTCGACCGGCACGCGCCGCGTCCCGGTGATGTCGTCGGCCGACATCACCGGCCTGGAGCCTGGCACGATGCTGATGCTCCGGCGGCAGCAGAAGCCGGTGCTGGTCACCTACCGTCCGGTGTGGGAGCTCCCGGCGCTCGTGGAGCTATACGAGGCCCGGGCGAAGGCCAAGGCCAAGGCTCGGTGGAAGGCCCGCCGCGAGCGGCTTCGTCAGCTCCGGCAGAGGCTGGCCCCGGGCCGGGGGAACCTGGTCACCACGGTCTACGGCCCCCCGGAAGCCACGGAGGTGGCCGGTTCCTGGGGGCCGGGGTGGAGCGAGCCGGCCGCAGAGGGGTCATCCAGGCGGTGGTGGATGGAGGAGTCCGTCTACGAGCCCGCGAACGGCCCTGTGGCGCTCGTGGAAGCGCCGCAGGCCCCACCGGCCCATCCGGACGCCGTATGGGCCTCTATGCCCCTCCAGAAGGCCTCCGTGGTGCTGTCGCGGCGGCCGGACGCCGTCCCGCCCCCGGTGCCGGTCGACCCGCCGACCATCCACCTGCAGCCGCCGGTGGGCCCTGTTCCCCCCGCCGCGAAGGCCTCGCTGGCGGCCGAGAAGCCCCAGGTCGAAGACCCGTGGGACGACGAGGAGGCAATCTGATGGGTGCGCTCGACCCCGAGCGGGTGCTGGCCAACTTGATGGGCGACGTCGCCCTGGTGAAGCGGCAGGTGCAGGACTGGAAGGACCTGGAGCTCCCCGACAAGGTCTCGATGATCGACGAG
>NZ_NNBO01000027.1:0-47320 GCF_002803145.1 Kitasatospora sp. CB02891
GGACGACGGCCCGGGCATCCCCGCCGCCGACCGGGAACGGGTCTTCGAACGGTTCGTCCGCCTGGACCACGCCCGCGACCGACACACCGGCGGCGCGGGCCTCGGCCTGGCCCTGGTGCGCACCATCGCCCACAGCCTCGGCGGCACGGCCACCGCCGAGCCGCCCGGCCGCCTGCCCGGCGCGCGGCTGGTGGTCCGGCTGCCGACCGCGAACGACTCCTGACCGCGAACGGCCCCCGACCGCACGGAAGCCGACCGGGCCGCCGCCCGAACGACCACACCCGCACACCCCACCCGGGACCTCGACCGGCCCCGCTCGCCTTCACCCCGGCTGCGCCCGCCTCCACTCGGGTCCTGCTCGCCTTCACCCCGGCTGCGCCCGCGTTCACCTCGGTCCCGCCCGCCTCACCCCGGCTGTGCCTGCTCCGGCAGCCCCGGTCCCCGCTGCCTCTGCCGCCGGTGGAGGTGCCGCCGTCGGCGACCGTCGAGTGCCCCGCAACTCCGGCGTCGGCGGTCTTGAGCACTGCGGACGCTCACGGGACATGACGCCGCCGCGGTACGCCGCCATCGGCGTGCGGCAGAAGCGGTCCGCCTCCTACCGCCGGTCGTCGGACTCCCCGGGCCCGGTGCTGCCGGTGGACGGGAAGGCCGAGCCATGGACGACGACCGTTGGGCCGGCCGGTCGGAGCGGTGGACCGGTGCGGGCTGCGACGTGCGGGCGGCCGCGGGCGCGATCCTGCGGGAGGTCACGGACGGGTTCAGGTACGACGACGTCCCCTGGCAGGGGTTCGGGCACTCCCGCGGCCCGGGCGAGGACATCCCCGACACCCGGCTCCGGCAACGCCGAACCTGCCGACAGGGCCTTGCGGCAGCTCTGGACGAATCCTCATCACCAGGGCGGCACGATCGCGGTGGGGCGCTGGCGGTGCCGTTCCTGCTCCGGATCGCGACGGCCGGGCACCCCGAACTCCGTGCCCGGACCCTTCGCCCGGTCGCCGAGATCGGCCGGTGCCGGCACACGGGGGACGGATCGCGGGAAGGCCCTCCCCCGGCTCGCCGAGGAGCCGCCGGTGGTCGAGGGCAGCACGATGTGCCCGGCGACCGGACGATCCAGGCCGCCCGCCGGGCCGTCACGGACGACCCGCACCTCCTGCTCCCGCTCCTCACCGACCCGGACCCCGAGGTCCGCTCCGTGACCGCCTGCGTCCTGGCGGCGGCGACCGGCGCGCTCTCACGCGCCTCCTCGGCCCTGCAGCCCAGGCCGACAGCGGAAGGCGACGCGACGGTTCGGACGAGCCCGGCCCTGGCGGTCGCCCGACTCGTTCGCGAACACCAGGACGACCACGCCCCCGGGTGGGCCCGGGACCTCCGGCCGAACCCCGGTCGGATCCCGGACGGCCGCCCGAGGTCCGCATCGGCGCCGGCTCGGCCTGGCCGTGACCGGCCCCGCCCGGCGGTGCCCGGTCGCAGACCCCGCACCCGACGAGCTCCGCGCCCTCCTCACCGAACCCGGCACCCGCCGGTGCGACGACCTGTTCCGGCCGGTGCCCCGGCTCGCCCGGACCGACCCCGCCGGTTTCGGGCTGCGCGGCTGCATCGACGACATGCTCGCGGCGAACACCCCCGCAAGGACGCTCGACGGCCCCTGGGACGCAGGACCGTCACGGCAAGAGCCTGCGGACAGCCGGCAGCCGCTCGACCCGGCCCGCGCCCGGCTGCGCCTCGGCCGAGGGCGCCGACCGCGAGCGCCGCCGTGGCCACGTGGTCCACGGCCGGAGGCCTCCCGCGCGGGGAACGTGTCCCGGGAGCGGCCCCGCCGGGTCCGCAAGCTGTCCGGAACCGGCCCGTGCACTTCCCGCTCCTTCGTAGCCACACCGGTCCGGGCGCTCGTAGCGTTTGCGTCGGACAGCGGGGCGGCTCGCCCCGCGCAACGGGAGGGGAACTCGATGCCTCTGCTCACACGGGGGACCACCACCGGCATCACGGGCCTTCGCGCCCTCGCCATCGGGGCGACCGCGATCGCCGCGAGCCTCGCACTGTCCGCAGGACCGGCTTCCGCCCACGTCGGCAACTCCCCGACGTACAGCTGGGACAGCTACAAGTGGAGCGCGAACGTGCTGGTCGACTACGGCCAGTCCCGGGCGGTGACGCAGTGCTCCAACAACAGGATCTACTACGGCGGCTGGGTCGGACAGGGGTACTGGGCCTTCGGCTGGAACTGCGCCGACTACGGCGCCACCCTCGTCGACTTCTGGATCGAGAACCGCTGACGCGAGGGCCCCCTCGACGGCCGCAACCCCTGGCACGCGGACCGAACACCGAACACCGGAGCCCGGCCCGGAACGCGGCGGCGGCCGCGAGCGACAAGACGCGGACGCCACCGCGTTCCACGACGTCCCGCCGCCCGGCCGCGCCAGCAGCCCGGCCCGGCCTGGCATCTCCTCCGTCACCGCGCTCCCGGAGGAGCAGGGCCCCACCCGCGACTGCCGACGGGCGACATCAAACGGCGGCCGGTGTGCCGACCCGCCTTCACCCGGTGCTGGGGGTGAAGGCCACCGGGCCGGCCAACGGTCCCGGGGTTCCGGCGCGGGCCGCGGTCGGGAACCCGTGCAGGTGGGCGTGCGCCCGACCGCCCGAAGGGGTCCTCTGATCAGGTGCCCGCGGTGAGCGCCTTTCGCATCATTCGCACTGCCGTATGTGCATCACTGCCCCGGGCAGGTCGCAGCCATGAGCCGGACGATCGATTCCGAGGGATGCCCGCGGAGGGTGTGGGGCGGGCGACGGCCGAAGCCACCGCGAGACAGGCTGCCGACCCCGGTCGTCGAGGCGGCAGCGATCGGTCAGGCACCGGGGTCGACTTCGGGGCACGTGAACCGCACGGGCCTGCCCAGCGACCGGGCGTAGGCGATCTCGGCCCGGGTGCTGTCTCCGATGTAGTCGCCGACCACGAGCACCTCGTCAGCGAGCCGGATCTTCGCCCGGTGCAGATCGTCGAGCCGGGCCTTCAACGCCTCGGCCCCGACAGGATCGGACCGGAGTCCTCCGTGCGGCGACTTCATGTCGCAGCCCGGTTTGACGACAATCCTCCCGGCCACGGTCTCCCGCAGATCGGCCTCGGCCATCTCGGCCATGAAGCGGGTGGAGCCGCAGATCACGACGACACGCGGGAGGCCCAACAGCTTCTTCGCGTCGGCGAGCCTCTCCTCGGGGGTGAGCGGTCGCGGGTACGACACCGGTTCCTCCTGATGGTGCGGTCCAAGGGATGCGTGCGCTGCGTCCGGCCGAGCGGCAGGAACCGGGCGCCGGCGCTTCGGCGGTGGCCCGCGGTGGGCGCGGGGGAGATGGGGATCGGGGAAGCGGGGCCGCGCGGGAGCCGACCGGCCGCCGGACCATTCTCCCCGTCCCGGCGCGGCCGCCCGATCACGTCCCGGACCGGCAGGCTCGGACATCGCCCCCCGACCGATCGGGGCGCTGCCGGCCGGCGACGACGCCCCGGTCCGGCCGACCGGTCAACGCCGCACGGCATCACGCAGCTCCACCAGGGTGCGGGCCGCCACGATCTCCTGGACACGCCGCCACATCGTTCACGGAGGCGCCCGGCAACGGGGAGGACCGGGTCGTCGAGGCGCCGTGCACCCGGTACGCCCGGCAGGGCCAGGCCCAGGACGGCCCGGCGTACCTCGACGCCCTGAAGGAACGCCACGGAGGGCAGGAGGGACGGGAGACCTACGCCCCGAGGCTCCCGCCCACGGCCGCCCGAAGCCGCCCGCGGCCGGACCGACGAACCGGCCGAACCGGCCCAGGCCCGTCCCGAGGGCGGTGCCTCCCACGCAGTCCGCGCCGCCTGCGACCCGCTCGCCGCAGCCGGCCGCACCGAGGAGCCCCTCGCAGCCCTCGGACCGCATCCGGCCCACCGCCACGCACGCGCCGAGCACCTCATCGAACCCGGCCGCGTCCAGGAAGCCCCGGCCGCTCTCCGACCGGGCAGTCCGCAACAGGTCCGGGGCGTCCGGTTGCGTGGGCGAGACCGAGACCTGGCTCTGGTCCACTTCCTGTGGTCGCGTACGTAGCGTGACCGTTGATCGTCGTGCGACGGCGTTGAAGGTCGTCTGAAAATCGCCCCGACTGAGTTTGGGTGCGTCGACAGTGCTGCCTCGTGAACGAGGTACTGCCGCAGCTGGATGAGCTGCTGTTCTGGTCCGTGGAGAACGTATTGGCGGAGTCGGGTGAGGTAGCTGACACGGTTGTCCGGGTGGTGGCCCGGACAACGGCCAGGCAGGCGGCCTGTCCGGGCTGCGGGTGCTGGTCCGGGTGAATACACGGCTCTTACCTGCGCTTTCCTCGCGACCTGCCGACAGCAGGCAAGATCGTCGTGGTGTCGTTACGGGTGCGCCGGTTCGTCTGTGGCGAGGACTTCTGCTCACGCAAGACGTTTGCCGAGCAGGTGGTTGGCCTCACCCGTCGGTTCGGTCGGCGGACGGAGCGGCTTCGATCGACGCTGGTCTCGGTCGGTCTCGCGCTCGCAGGACGAGCCGGCGCCCGAATGGCAGATGTCTTCGGTGTCCCGGTCAGCCGGAACGCCTTGCTGAGGCTGATCACCTCGCTGCCTGATCCGCCCACCGCTGCGCCCCGCGTGGTCGGCGTGGACGAATACGCTCAGCGCAAGGGCCGGATCTACGGAATGGTGCCGTGCCCTCTTCTACGCCGAAGGCGCCACCCGCGGCGCCCCGCAAGCTCTCCAGGTCGCCGACAGATGGCACCTCTGGCACAACCTCGGCGAAGCGGCCGAGAAGTGCGTCCACCGGGACCGCGCCTGCCTGCGACCGGCACCAGCGCCACTGGAGGAACTACAGCCAGCGCCGGAGTCACCCGCGTCGTCGCCGTGGCCGACAGGGCACCGATTCGCTGAGCGGACCCGTGCCAAGCACGCCACCGTCCATGCGCTCCTGGCCGCGGGCCACAGCAAGCGGTCCATCGCCCGGCAGCTCGGCATGGGCCTCAACACCGCCCTCCGCTTCTCCCGCGCCACCGAGCCGGAGCAGTTGTTCACCGGCCAGTGGCAAAGCCGCCCCACCAAGCTCGATGCCTTCAAACGCCCTACCTCGACCAGCGATGGCATGAAGGCTGCACCAACGCCTGGAAACTGTGGGAGGAGATCAAGGCACAGGGCTATCCGGACGGCTACGGAAACGTTCGCGCCTACGCCAGCCGGAACCTGCGGGGCAAAGCCCAGCCGGTCGGCCCGCGGCCGCCATCCGCCCGCGCCGTCACTCGCTGGATCCTTACACACCCTGACGCCCTGGCCGAGAGCGACCACCTCCAGCTCAAGGCCGTACTTGCCAACTGCCCCGAACTGGACGCACTCGCCGAGCACGTGCGCTCCTTCGCCCACATGCTCACCCAGCTGCAAGGCCACCAACTATCGGCATGGATCGAAGCCGCGACCACCGCCGAGCTGCCCAGCCTCCAGCGATTCGCCCGGCATCTGGAACGTGACCTCGACGCCGTCACCGCCGGACTCACACAGCCCTGGAACTCCGGAGTCGTCGAAGGCCACGTCAACCGAATCAAGATGCTCAAGCGCCAGATGTTTGGACGCGCAGGCTTCGAACTACTCCGCAAGCGCGTCCTGCTCTACACGTGACACCCGGGCACGACTCTGGCCCGTCAACGCAATAGCCTCAGCCTGTGACCCGCAGCCGCAGACAGACCGAGCAACCTCACCCCGCCGAGCTCCCTCCTTGTCAGACACCGCTGGACAGCACAAACTGGGCGTCGCTCGCCACAGCCTGCGGCACGGGTGAATCCCTGCCGGCGGCGCTGACACTCCTGACCAGCTCAGACCCGGTCATCAGGGAGTCCGCTCTCCAGGATGCGCTCGGACCCGTAACTCACCAGAACAGCATCTACGAGGCCACCGTGCCCGTGGCGCTCTTCGTCGCGGCGATCCTCAACCAACCGCCCATCACGGCAGGCAACTACAGCCACGACGCCGCCACCACACCCCCGTCCCGTCCGACCCTCGTGAAGCTCCTCGACTGGCTCGGCGACACCGCCTACGACGCCGACGACGAGTGCGTTGCCATTGGCGAACGTCTCTACGGTGAGAGATATCTCGATGAGTACGCGGAGATGCGTGCGTTTAGGGATGCACGGCTGGCGATCTTCTCCGCTGTTCAAGCCCTCCTTGGTCATGACAACGCCGAAGTTCGCCACGCCGCTCTGATCGCTGCCATTCCCCTCATAGAGCACCCCCTCCTGACCCAGCACCAGGCCGACCTGGCCGGCCACGCACGACGTCTACTGGCTACCAGCGCTGACCGGCACCACCGCGACCGTGTCCTGGACGCGCTGAAGGCGTGGGGTCACGACACCAGCCGGTTGGAGAACCCGTCCGACATCGCAGCCCGCGAGCACTATGCCCGCCTCAGGGCTGCACGCGCTTCCTGGGACGGCAACTGGACAGGCGGCGGCTACAGCGAAGACCCGCCGTTCTGACTCAAGGTCCAAAACGCTCCCACTCATCCACTGCTCACCCTGCGTGGCCGCGCCACAAGAAGTGGACCAGAACCCGAGACCTGACAGCACTTGTCGGCGAGTTCCGACAGCGGTTGCCGACCGGTTCGACGGGAAATGCCGCCGAGAAGCAGCCGTCGCCGCTGCGGCACTCATCAAACCTCCACCACGGTCTGCACGGGGAATCTTCGCCTCGGGCTCGAACACCGGGCGGAGATGAGTGTCCAGTGGTAGGCCGCTGCAATCCGGGACAAGGCAGGCACTTCCGGGTCGGAGGGCATCGGCATCGACGGCGCCGACCTGGAAGCCGCGGGCCCGTGAGCCGCTGCAACGATTGCGCCCCGCCGCGCTTCTCACGGCGGGGCACACCCGTGATCGGAAGAGCAAACCCTCGGCCGACACCGACACCGGCACCACCCGATGCCGGACCTACCCCGCCGCCGACGTCGGCACCACTGTCACCTCGGTCCCCGAAGCACCCGCAGCCGGCTCGGGCGCGATGTGCACCATTGCGTCCGCGACGGCGACACGCACGTTGTTCAGATCCTTCAGCGACGAGGACGCGTTGTTCGAGTCCGGCACGATGGCTGCGGTGAGACACAGGTCGGTGACGACGTGCCGGGCGAGGTCACTCACCGACAGGGCCTTCAGATCCGATGGGAGGCCTACGGGCAGGCCTCGCCGAACTTGACGACCTTCAACATCACCGGCTGCCCGTTCAACGCCGCATCGGCCGCCGGGTCCTGTACGCACACCTGCCAGTTCGACTCCACCACCATCCGGGACTGCAGCGCGTCCTTCGACGACAGCGAGACGTTCCTCGGCAGCATGTCCCGCACCGCAGCCACCGACTTTCCCTTCACGTCCGGCATCGACGACCCTGCCTGCGGCGTCGCTGTGCCCTGGTCCGCCGACGGGCACTGCTCGTCGAGTTTCACCGCCGCCATGTCGACGGTCGTACCCGTCGGCAGTTGCTCGGCCGCCGGGTTCTGCCCGCACACCTTCCAGTCGCGGTCGAGGATCTGGGAGCGCGAACGGCCGAGGGCGTCGTGGGACTTGAGTGCGTAGAACCCGGCGGATTGGGCCTTGTCCTGGGCGGCTTGCAGGCCCATGCCGACGAAGTTCGGCAACTCGGCGGTCTTCGCGCCGGGCGCGGATGTCGGCGCGCCGGTCTGTGCCGCGGGCGGGGGCATCGCGGTGGGCGGGACCGAGGAGCTTCCTGCAGTGGTGGTGGGTGTGGGGTTGCAGGCGGCCAGGGCGGCGGCCGCGAGGAGCACCGCTGCGGTGGTGGTTCGGCGCACGTTCAACATCCCTCGGAGGGTGGCTGGTTGTCCGCTGGACCGTAGCGATGGCGGGGGAGCAGTGTGGGCCGTGTGTCCGGACCGTGATCGATCGGTTGGTTCGGCATACGGCGGGGACGTCGACCGGGGCGGCGGAGATCGTTCCGCCGAGGGTCAGGACGGTCCTGCCCAGTCGGAGGATGACGAGCAGTCGGATCCGCTCCACCGTGTGCTCGGCGTCGAGGACGGGTTTCCGGGAGTCGAGGACGTTCCCCGGCAGCGGGTGGGTGAGCCGCACGCCGAGCAGGTCGACGGTCGCGGCGGCGGCCCACCAGGCCGGCCTGGTGGGTCGGGGGCGAAGCCGGCGCCGACGAGCCGCAGCGGGACGGGGACGGCGGCCCGCGCGGTCACCCGGCGGTAGTGGCGACGCAGGACGGCCGTCGGTGCGGTCGCGGCGGCCGTGATGTCGGTCAGGAGCAGGACGGCGGCCGGCGGGACGGCGAAGGCCCAGGGCCGGTCGGCGAACGCGTGGGGGATCTGGGCGTCGGTGTACAGCCCGGGCCCGTCACCGTCAGTACCAGCCATCGTGTTCGGGGGAGTCCCACGTCCGGGAACGCGGCGTCGAAGCTGGTGAGGGCCCGGCAGTTGAGCACGGCCGCGAGCGTCACGGCCGTCTCGGCCGCCCCGCGCCAGGAGAGCTTCGCGAGCAGGTGCTCGGCGAGTCGGCCGACGGCGAAGACGAAGACGGAGACGAGGTCGAAGAAGAGCTCCGGCGGGGAGACGCTGCGGCGCAGGACGGCGAACGGCTCGCGGGGCGTGCCGTCCCGCGCTCCCGGGACGCGGGGGCGGCTCGGCCCGGCTTCACGGTCCGACGGCATCAGGTGGGGTGCAATCACGGTCCTCGCTGTGCGTGGCCCCCGCCGGGAGCTGCTGCGGCGGGGCCGCCGCTGGCGTGAACCCGCTCGCACCGCAACCGCACCCCACCCCGCCGCACCGCACCGCTGCACCGCACCGTCCGCGCTCCGGCGCGGAGTCGTCCGGGCGGGCCAGTTCCCCGCGCGCGCCCGCCCCGGGTGGCACACCCTGGTTCCGGCCGTCCGGAACGCTCGCAGGGCGCCCCGGACGCGTGCGGCGGGACCGCGGGACCGTTGGGTCCGGGCGCCGCAATCCCGAGAGAGGAAGCAGCCGTCATGGAGGCATCCGCACAGATCGGCGTGACGGGGCTGGCGGTGATGGGCCGCAACCTGGCCCGGAACCTCGCCCGCAACGGCTACACGGTCGCGGTGCACAACCGCACCCCGGCGCGGACGAAGGCGCTGGTCGAGGAGTTCGGCCACGAGGGCGCGTTCGTCCCGGCCGGGACGCCGCAGGAGTGCGTGGCGGCGCTGGAGCGGCCCCGCAGGCTGCTGGTGATGGTGAAGGCCGGCGCGGCCACCGACGAGGTGATCGAGGAGTTCGCCGCGCTGTTGGAGCCCGGCGACATGATCGTCGACGGCGGCAACGCCCACTTCGCCGACACCCGCCGCCGCGAGCGGGCCCTGCGCGAGCGCGGCATCCACTTCGTCGGCAGCGGCGTCTCCGGCGGGGAGGAGGGCGCGCTGAACGGGCCGTCGATCATGCCGGGCGGCTCCGCCGAGTCCTACCGGGTCCTCGGGCCGATGCTGGAGAGGATCAGCGCCCACGTCGACGGCGAGCCGTGTTGCACCCACATCGGCACCGACGGCGCCGGCCACTTCGTGAAGATGGTGCACAACGGCATCGAGTACGCCGACATGCAGCTCATCTCCGAGGCCTACCACCTGCTGCGGGAGGTCGGCGGCCACAGTCCGGCCGAGATCGCCGGGATCTTCCGGCGCTGGAACGGGGGCCGCCTGGAGTCCTACCTGATCGGGGTCACCGCCGAGGTGCTCGCCCACACCGACGCCGCCACCGGCAGGCCCTTCGTCGACGTCGTCCGGGACGCCGCCGAGCAGAAGGGCACCGGACGCTGGACCGTGCAGAGCGCCCTCGACCTCGGCTCCCCGGTCACCGCCATCGCCCAGGCGACCTTCGCCCGGGTCGCCTCCGCCCGGACCGAACTGCGCGACGCCTACCGGCCGCTCGCCGCGCGGAGCGCGGACGTGGTGCCGCACGAGCTCGGACACGGCGTCCTCGACATCGAGAAGGCCCTCTATGCGTCCAAGGTCATCGCCTACGACCAGGGCTGGACCATGATCCGCGACGCGGCGGCCGAGTACGGCTGGGACATCGACCTGGGGGCGGTGGCGAAGATCTGGCGCGGCGGCTGCATCATCCGTGCCGCGTTCCTCGACCGCATCCGCGCCGCCCACGCCGCCGAGCCCGGCCTGGTCAGCCTGCTCGCCGAGGAGCGGTTCGCCGCCGAGATCGCCGACGCCCTGCCGTCCTGGCGCTCGGTCGTCGCCACCGCCACCCTCCGCGGCGTCCCGGTGCCCGCGTTCTCCGCCGCGCTCGCCCACTGCGACACCCTGCGCAGCGAGCGCCTGCCCGCCGCGCTGATCCAGGGCCAGCGCGACTTCTTCGGCGCCCACACCTACCACCGCACCGACCGCGACGGCGCCTTCCACACGCGCTGGGCGGAGCCGGGCCGGCCCGAGGTCCGCACCGACACCGGGGCCGCGTAGCCGGACACCGCGGCCGGCCGGGACGAGGCCGGCCGGAAGCGGCTTGCCGCCGGCGGGCCGTCACCACCCGCCGAGGGGAGGCTCCCTGGGCTGCGGATCGACCTCACCGGACGGACCGCGCCGGTCACCGGATCGACGGTGGGAATCGGCGCGGCGGCGGCCCGGGCCCTGGCCGACGCCGGGGCCGACGTCGTGGTCAACGGCCGCAGCCCGGACCGCGTCGCCGAGGCGGCGGAGCGGATCGGCGGACGCGGCGTCGCCGCCGACGCCGGCACGGCCGCGGGGACCGCCGAGCTGATCCGGCAGCTGCCCGGCGCCGACATCCTGGTCAACAGCACCGGCATCTTCGCGACCGTGCCCGTCTTCGACATCACCGACGAGGACCGGCCGCGCTCCTACGAGGTCAACCTGCTCTTTGGGGTGCGCCTGGCCCGGCACCGCGCGCCCCGGACGGTCGCCCGCGGGCGGGGCCGGGTGGTCTTCGTCAGCAGCGAGGCCGGGGTCCGGACCCTGCCCGACATGGTCCGGTACGGCACGACCAGGACCGCGCAGCCGGCCGTCTTCCGGGGCACGGCCCAGGAGGTCGCCGGCAGCGGCGTCACGGTGAACCGCGTGCTGCCGGGGCCGACGACGAGCGACGGCGTGCCGGCCATGTCCGCGGAGCCCTACCCCGGCGTCGACCCCGCCGAGCAGGATCAGCGCCACCGGGCCGAGAGCCGCGGGGCCGCGTCGCTGCTGCGGCGCCTGATCCGCCCCCGCGAGGCCGCCGGCATGATCACGTACGTCGCCTCCGAGCAGGCCTCGGCGACCACCGGGAGGGCGCTCGGCGTCGACGGCGGCCTCCTGCCGACGATCCTGCCCCGACCGGCGGCGCCCGTCGGCCGATATTCGCGGCGCCTGCCATGGACGCCACCGAGCAGCAGGTCGTCGACCTGTTCACCGGCATCTACGCCGACGGCCTCGACGCCCTGCACGCCACCCTCGCCGGCTGACAGCCACTTCGGCACTCAGGCGCACGGCCCGGACACCCACGTGCCCGGGCCCGCCCCTTGCGGTCGGCGCGGTAGGGGGTCGCGTGGTGCGAGGCCGGTGCGGAGGCGGCGCGAACGAGGCGCTGGCGGTGTCGGCCGGGACCTCCGCCACCGTCTCGGGCCCGACCGGGCGGACGCCGAGGCTCTCCCGGCTGGCCCAACCCCGTCGAGAACCTCCCCCCCGGTCCACGGGCGCCCGGCCCGAGCGGAGCGCCGCCCGCCCGGCGACGTCGCGAGCCAGGACGCGGGTCAGGGCGGCGCCGCGACCGACGCGGCGCAGCCGCCCGTCCGGAACCCAGCCGTCCGTTCGGATCCCAGCGGCCCGGCAGCACCGCGCCCGGCGCCGTCGGAGTGCCGGCGACTGCCTCGGCGATGACGCGCGCCTTGCACCTGCGCCACGCCCGCCGACCCGGCAAGCACCGCTCGTCCGAGCGTTTGAAGCGGAGGCCCTCTTCGGGTTCGGGGCCGGCCGCGGTCCACCCGCGCCACTCCCTGTCTGGAGCGGCCTCCGCCGGACCCGGGCGAACGGTGAAAAGTGGCCCCGCCCCTCGAACGGGCGGGCGGCGGTTCGGTTTGCCGTCGTCGGCCTTTTCTCGTTGGCTGTGCCGGTGCCTCGACCATCTGGGGGCCTGCGGGTCGAGCGTCTGGCGGAGCTGCTTCCTGCCGTTCCGGTGGGGTCGGTTGGGGTCGTCGCAGACGCACTCCCGTCTTCTGTGCCGGTTCCGGTGTGAACCCTGTGGGCGGTCGGGGACAATGTCTGGGTGAGGACCTGGAGAGACGGCCTCGCGCGGGTACCCTTCGCCTACCGGGCGCTCCCGCAGGGCGGTGAGTGGACGACTCGGGAGGGGGCGGCCTTCTGTCTGGGGATCGGGGAGTTCGACCTCAATCTGCTGATGGCCAGCACCCACTGGGTCGACGTGGTCCGCACCGCCGACGGGGAGGTGGCCGTCACCCGCGTCGGCGTGGAAGCGGAGAAGCTGAAGCTCTGGCGCGCCACTGCTCCCTGCAGGCGTAAAGTCCTGCGCCTGCTCAAGGACACCGCTCTTTCGTTCTGACGCCCCTCTCGCGACCGACACACGTCTGCGGGGGGCGGACGGGTGACCGAACTCGCCTGCCGCACGGCCAGGACCTCCTGACGGAGGTCACCGGCCGCCTGTCCCCGACAGACGGCCCTGGCCGTACGTCAGGCAGTTCTGACTGTGCGTCAGGCAGTTCTGGCCGTGCGCCAGGAAGTCCTGACTGTGTGTCAGGCGGCCCCGACCAGTGGCGGAGGAACCGTTCCTCGGTTGCCGCGCCGGCCGGTCGCGAGGCCGGTCCGCCGGCATCCGAGTCGGACCTCGCCGGCCCTGTCGGCGAGTGCCCCCCGCAGTGGCGCAGTGGCGCAGTGGCGCAGTGGCGGCCTGCGGGATCCGGGCCCTCGGGTCGAGCCCCGCATCCACCCTCACCGGTTTCGACCGGTGGCCTGGGTCATGGGAACCGGTGTTCCTGTTCGGACAAGGCAGGGCGTGAACCATCCACACTCCCGGCTGCGTGCCGGGGACCCCGAAGCGTTCCGCGATCTGTTCCGGGACCATTCCTTCCTGGTGTACCGCCACGCCGTGCGCGTGACCGGGAACTGGGCCCTGGCCGAGGACGTCGTCTCGCTGGCCTTCCTGGAGGCCTGGCGCCTGCGCGGGAAGCTCCGCGACGAGGGCGACAGCCCGCGCCCCTGGCTGATGGGCATCGCCGTGAACGTGCTGCGCAACACGACCCGCGCCGCCTGCCGCCACAGCGCGGCCATGTCCCGCCTGCCCGCCGCCGACGCGGTCCCCGACTTCGCGGACGAACTCGTCGGCCGCATGGCCGACTCCGAGGAACTCGCGGCCGCCCGCAAGGCCCTGGCGCGCCTGCGGCGCCCGGAACGCGAGGTCTTCGCGTTGTGCGTCTGGTCCGGGCTCGGCTGCGCCGAAGCGGCGGCCACCCTCGGCGTGCCCGTCGGCACCGTGCGCTCGCGCCTGTGCCGCGCACGCAACCGGCTGCGCAGACTCGCGGACGAGGAACTGCGCGCCGCGAAGAAGAACACGGAACCCCACCCGCCCCCCGGACAAACACAGGGCAGTCGCGACACCGCGGCCCGGCCGTACAAGGAGACGCACCGATGATCCGCAACCCGCGGCGGCGCACCGAACCGCTCGACCACGCGGAACTGGCCTGCCTCCTGCCCGCGCCGGCCGACCCCCGTCTGGCGGCGGACCGCCGGCGCCTGCTCGAGGAGCACCTGATGAACGAGATCCACCGGTCCGACCCCGCGCCCGCCCCCGCCCCCGCGCCCGCCCCGGTACGGCGCCCGGTGCGCCGTGCCGCCCTGATCGCGGCGCCGGTCGCCGCGGCCGTGGCCCTCGCCGTGGTCGTCTCGCTGGGCGCCTCGCCCGACACCGCGACGGTGGCGGCCCCGCGGCTGGTCAAGGCGCCCGTCGTGCAGATCGAGGAGGGGAGCGCCGTCAAGGTCACCTCGACGGTGCGCGAGCTCGCCGCCGCCGCGACGGCGAACGCCGCGCCCCGGCCCGGACCGGGCCAGTACATCTACATCAAGAGCCGGGTCTCCTTCATGGCCTCCAGCTTCAACGGGGACACGGGGGAGTCCGCCACCTGGGTCCAGCCGCTGCACGACCGCGAGGTGTGGAGGTCCCCCGACGGCGCCAAGGGCTGGCTGGACGAGCCGGGCTACCAGGCCAAGGGCGGCATCGCGCTGGGCAGCGGCGATCCCCTGAAGCAGCAGACCTGCACGTGGCTCGCGGCCCAGCCCGCCGACCCCGACGCGCTGCTGAAGTTCGCCTACTCGACGGCGGGCGGCGCCCGGGACCGTGACCAGCAGGCGTTCAACGAGATCGGCTCCATCATCCGCGAGCAGCTCGTGCCCTCCGGCCTCGCCGGCGCTCTCTACGAGGCGGCCGGAAAGATCCCGGGTGTCGTGGTGGTCGAGCACGCGCAGGACGCCTCCGACCGCGACGGGATCGCGCTGGCGCGCCTGGACCCGCAGACCGGCGAGCGGTCGGAGTGGATCTTCGACCGGGAGAGCCACCAGTACCTCGGCAGCCGGGGCGTGCAGATCCGGGAGGTCAACGGCGTCAAGCCCGGCACCGTCGTGGAACGCACGGCCATCGTCACCCGCGCGGTCGTCGACGCCAACAAGCAGCACCCCGGGGCCGGCCGGGCCAAGGCCTGACCCCTCTCGCGCCGGCCGGGGCCGCAGCCCCGGCCGGTGCCGGTCGGCGATCCGGTGCGGCCAAGGCCGGCAGGCACGGCGGTCCATCCCCGCCAGCGGGGCGGGCGCCCGGTCGGCCGTACGCACGTCGTGGGACGGCCCTGACCTCGCCTTCGGGCGGGCCGCCGCGCCGGCCCATGACGGCGCCGCACACCGCCGGCCCCGTCGGCGCCGGGCCGGTGGACGGGCTGTCGGTCTCGGGTCTTCGTGCCCGGGGCCGTCGGGTGCAGGGACGGGCGAGCGGATTCGGGGGGTATCGCCCGGCGAGCCGGGAACGCCGCGATGACGTCGGAACGCGGCGGGGACCCCGGATGGCGAAGAACGCCACCGGCCATGGCCCACCGCCGGTCGCGGAGGTCCACGGCCGACGCACCTCCACCGACCGGCAGACGCGGCACGCGGACCCGCCGCCCAGGGTGGCCGCCAACGGACCCGCCGTCCGGGGTGGCCGCCAGCGGACCCGCTGCCCGGGGGCTGCCGCAAGCGGATCCGCCGTCCGGGGTGGCCGCCAGCGGACCCGCCGTCCGGGGCTGCCGCCAGCGGACCCGCCGTCCGGGGTGGTCGCCGGTCCTGCTGCGGGAGTCCCGGTCGGGGGAGGCGGCGGCTCCTGCCGTCACCACCCGGGTCGGACCCGCTGCCCGGGGTGGCCGCCGGTCGCCGGTCCTGCCGGGGGAGTCCCGGTCGGGGGAGGCGGCGGCTCCTGCCGTCATCACCCGGGTCGGACCTGCCGTGTCGCGGGTGCTGTGTCGCAGGTGTCGATGGGCCTCGGTCCCGGTGGTGCGACATCGGTGGCCGTCGGCGGCGCGGGTTCAACCCGGGGGACGTGCCGGCGTCGCCTTCGTTCTGGGCATGCGGCCCAGTGCCGGCCGCAGTACCGGTGCGTGGCGGGCCAGGAAGTCCCACAGCTGATCGGCGACGGGGCCGTGCGGCCGGTCGCGCAGGCGCGCTGCCGAGAGTTCTTCGACCACGCCGGGGAAGTGCCGTCCGGCGATGGAGAGCAGGCGTCCGTCGCGCAACTCCGGCTCGATCATGAATCGCGGCAGGTGCCCCCATGCCATGCCGTGCAGGATCAGCTCCTTCTTCATGAGGTGGTCCGGCACGGAGCACCGGGGCGCGCCCTCGACCAGGAAGTGGCCCTGCTCGGACGGGTGCCGCGCCGAATCCCGGACGATGCACTGGGTGAGGGCCTGCATCCGCTGCGGCGTGATGTCGGTGTCCGGGGGGAAGGGCAGGAAACCGGGCGCCGCCACGGGGACCAGCGCGACGCGGCCGAGGTCGACCCACTCCATCCGCACGTCGCTCTTGGGAACGCGGTGCACGATGAGATCGGCCTCGTTCTCCAGCAGCCGTTCCCAGGGGCCGGTCACCGTTTCGAACTGCAGGTGCAGTCGCGTCTGCGGGTGCTGCGCGAAGAAGCGGCCGAGCAGCGCCAGTACCGGCGGCAGCGGGCAGAGGTCCCCGAGCACCACGCGCAGCTCGGCCTCCTCGCCCATCGCCAACTGCGCGGCGTAGAGGCGGAGTTCCTCGCCCTCGTGCAACAGGAGGCGCACCTTGCGGTGAAAGGCCTGCCCCGTCCCGGTGAGTCGCACCCGGTAGCCCGAGCGATCCAGCAGGGTCAGGCCCAACTGGCGCTCCAGCTTGCCCACCGCCGCGAAGACCGACGGATGCGAGCGGTGCAGCCGCTCGGCGGCGGCCTGGAAGCCGCCCTCGCTCACGACGGCGTCGAAGCACTGCAACTCATGGAGCGTGAAGTCCGGCATTGTCCAGGCAACCTACAGTCCTCTGTCGATCTTTGTCATGGAACTCCGCGGGTGGCGTTCCTAGGCTGGGCACACAGCCGCTGGACCATTGGAGCCGACATGACCTCCCAGGCCCGTACCGCCGTCACCACCGGCGACGGAGTCCGCCTCGCCCACCGCTTCGACGGCGACGAGAGCAAGCCGGTGCTGCTGCTCTCGAACTCCATCGGAACCGACCTCCACATGTGGGACGGCCAGGTGCCGGCCCTCACCGAGCACTTCCGGGTGCTGCGCTACGACGCACGCGGCCACGGCGCCTCGGACGTCCCGAGCGGCCCGTACTCACTGGACCGGCTGGGGCGCGACGCGGTGGAACTGCTGGACGCACTGGGCCTGCAGCGGGTGCACGTGCTGGGCCTGTCCCTCGGCGGAATCGTGGCGCAGTGGCTGGCGATCCACGTTCCGGAGCGCGTCGACCGCCTCGTGCTCTCCAACACCGCCGCGCACCTCGGCCCGGCGAGCCGGTGGGACCGTCCCATCGCCGAACTGCTGGAGGCCCCCGACATGCGGGCCACCGCGGAGACGTTCCTCCGCAACTGGTTCCCGGCCGCCATGCTGGAAGAGGGCAACGAGACCGTCGAGGGCTTCCGCCGCACACTGCTCGCCACGCGGCGCGAGGGCGTGGCCGGGAGCTGGGCCGCGGTACGCGACTTTGACCTGCGCCGCACGGCTGCGCTCATCGCCAGTCCGACACTGGTCATCGCGGGCGAGCACGACACCGTCACCTCCGCCGCCCACGGGGAAGAGGTCGCCGCCATCGTCCCGGGCGCGCAGTTCACCGTCCTGCCCACGGTGCACCTGGCGAACGTCGAACGGCCGGCGGAGTTCCTGGACGCCGTGGTGGCCTTCCTCCGCGAACGGCCCTGACGACCCCTGCAACGCCGCCTCCGGCCGGCGCCGCCGGCGACGGCCCCCGTGCAGATGCAGGTCCGCCCGCACGGGGACGCCGCCGCACCGGTCGGGCCGCCGACGGCGGCGGGGGTGGAACCGCCGCGGAGTGGGCCCCGCCCCGGCAGGCAGATCCGCCCGGACCGGCCCGGCGCGCACCATCGACCGGCCCCGACCTGACTCGCGGCCCGCCGATGCGATCGCCGCGACGAAGCCCGGCGCGCCCCTCGCCACCTCTCCTGGCCGAAGGGGCCGGCGCAGTTGACGCACCGTCCGTCCGGCCCGGCCGTCCTGCCCGGGCCGGGTCGGGGCCCGGCGGCGGTGTTGCCGGACCCGGCGGCCGCGCCCACCGGGAGCCCCCCCGGAGCCCCGGAGCCCCGGAGCCCCGAGGCCTCGGAGCCCCGCGCCCACCGGGAGCCCCGGGGCCTCGGGGGCTCGCGTGTGAGGTCTGCGCGCGGCGTCAGCGCGCGAACTTTTCGACGGCCTCCGGGGTGACGGGGGTGAAGAAGTTGACGAGGTTGCCGTCCGGGTCGCGCAGCAGCAGCGACCGGTTGCCCCAGGGCATCGTGGTGGGCCCGGTGACGAAGTCGGTGACGAAACCGGTCAGGTCCCGGTGGACACGGTCCACGTCGTCGACGAGGAACTCGGTGATCACGCTGTGGTTGTCCGCCGGGCGGGCGGAGCCCGGGGCGAACAGCGCGACGGTGCGGGCGCCGGCGATCGCGAGAGTCGCGCCCGCGGTCGTGAGCTCGGCGAAGTCCTCGGTGGCCCACACGGCCCGCACCCCCGTGGCCCGCTCGTAGAAGTCGACGAGTCGCGCGACGTCGCCGGTGATGACGCGGATCGAGACGAAGTTCATGGAAATCTCCTTGGCCGTGCTGAGGCGTGCACGTCGCAGGCTAGGAGAAATAGTGGACAGAACCGGTCCGGTATCCGCGTTAGGCTGCGGACATGCCCCGACCCGCCGGCCGCGTGCTGACGCTCCTGGAACTGCTGCAGTCGGGCGGCACCCGCACGACGGCCGAACTCGCCGACCGCCTCGGCGTCGAAGGCCGCACCGTACGGCGGTACGTGGACCAGCTGATCGACCTGGACGTGCCCGTGGAATCGGTGCGCGGCCGCTACGGCGGATACCGGCTGGCGCCCGGCTACCGCCTTCCTCCGCTCATGCTCAGCGACGACGAGGCGCTGGCCGTGCTGCTGGGCCTGGCCGCCGGCCGTCGGGCGGGACTCGCCACGGCGGAGCGCACGGCGAGCGAGACGGCGTCGGCGAAGATCCGGCGGGTGCTTCCCCGGCGCACCGCCCACCGCCTCGACATGCTGCTGGAAGCCCTCGCCTTCACGGACCGGCCCGGCGAGCCGGACCACCCGGACGCCGGGATCCTCCTCACCGTCGCCGACGCGGTGCGCCACCGCCGACCCGTCTCCGTCCGCTACACCGACCGCGACGGACGGCACAGCGAACGCACACTGCACCCGTACGGGATCGTCGCCCACGCCGGCCGGTGGTACGTGACGGGCCGGGACGCCCGGATCGGCGAGGACCGGACCCTGCGCCTCGATCGCATCGCGGCCGCGAGGACCCTGCCCGGTTCGTTCGAGGCGCCGGCCGGCCCGGATCCGGCACAGCGCGTGCTGTCGGGATTCGCCACGGCCGCGTACCGGCACGAGGTGACCCTGCGGATCCACGGCACAGCCGAGCAGATCCGCGCGCACCTCCCCGCCGGCGTCGCGAGCCTGGAGGACCACGAGCCCGCGGCCGGCCAGGACCCGGCTGCCGAGCGCTGGCTGCGCGTCGGGATCCGGGCGCAGCGACTCGACTGGGTGGCGCGGACACTGGCCCTGCTCGACCGGCCGTTCGTCATCGAGCGCCCCGACGAACTGCGCGACCTCGTCACCGCACTCGCCGACCGCCTCGCGTCCCGCGCCCGCCAACCCGACCACGCGCCCGCCGCGCAGCACCACGCAGCCCACTGAAGCAGCCGGCCGGGCCGACAGCCGGCCCGGGCTTCCCGGCGGCCTCCGGGTCCGCGGCGCTCGCCGATCCCGCGGCCGGGCCCGTGCCGGCCGGCGCCATGCCCCCGCAGCCGCCACGATCACGACGACGACGCGTCCGGCCGCCGCACCCGCCACCACCACCGGCCAGTGGCGGCCCACCTGGCCGCCAAGGCCGGGCCACCCGGACCCGCCCGCGCTCACCGCGGTCCACGACGCACACGACGACCACGCCTCCATGCCGGCGGCCCCGCCCGCCCGCACCCCGGCGCCGGGCCGCATCACCGCCCGCCCCGCCCCCGCGGCCACCGCCCCCGCCCGCGACCCCCTGCGCCGGACCGCATCACCGCCCGCCCCACCCCCGCGGCCACCGCCCCCGCCCGCGACCTCCTGCGCGGGTCGAACAAGCACCTGCTCCCGGGAAACGAGGTGACCGCCCACTGCGCCGGTCGACCCGGCGTGTTGCCGCTGCCCTGCACATCGGACACGCCGTCGTCGCCCGCGCCCACCGCACCGACCGCCGCCACTTCGAGCACCTCTTCGCCTGCGGGAACCCACCGGGATCCACCCGGCCCTGCCGTGCCCGGCCCCCTCCCGCCCGCTCCAAGAGTGGACGGGTCTACTATGTGGTCATGCCCTACCACTTGGGAGTCGTCTCGTGAGGATCGGCATCGGCGACGAGCATGTCGACGTGCCCGACGACCTTGCCCGGGCGCTGCTCGCGGCCCTGCGCGGCGAGCGGTCGGTGGAGCCGCCGCAGGCCTCCGCCTTCGACGACCTGACCGCCCTGGTCGCCCGCATCAGCCGCGTCACCCAGCACCTGACCGTGGTCAAGGAGCTGGCCATGTCCCGCGCGGACGCCGGCGACAGCTACTCCAACAGGCGCGCCCTGGGCAGCGCGGCCGCCATGTCCCCCTCGCAGCTCGGCCGGGTCCTGGAGGGCCACGGCCTGCCGCGCGACCGCCGCACCGGCGGCGTGGACCTGGTCGTCGCGTTCCGCACCACCGACGACGGCGTGCTGCACCTGGCCACCGAGGAGGACGTCGCCGGTCTGCCCTCGTTCACCCTGCCGTCCGACCCCGCGCAGGGAGCGGCGGAACCGACCCGGCTCGCCGGCCGGGAGCTCGAGTTCTACTACCGCCCCCGGGTCCCGATCGCGGTCGCCGACCTCGGACGCACCGCCGGCTACACCCTGCGCCCCGAACAGGGCCCGATCGCCTGCCTCGCCGAGGAGGTCTTCGACGCCCTGTTCGGCGATCCGCGCCTGGACCCGACCCGACCCGACGGACGCTGAGGAGAAGCCCGATGTCCGACGAGCTGTTCGACTCCGTCGACGCGCTGCTCGCCGCCGTGTCCACCGGCCTGCCCGTCCCGGAGGAGCGCAAGCGGCTGCGCCTGGCGGCCGGTCTGACGCCCGCGCAGATCGCCGCCGCGCTGCGGGTGGCCTCGAAGCGGGTGCTGGAGTGGGAGGACGGCAGCGCGGTTCCGGGCCCGGACGTCGCCCCCGCCTACACCCGCCTGCTGGAGGGCCTCGCGGCCCGCTTCCCCGCCCCCGGGGAGCCCGCCCCCGGGGAGCCCGCCCCCGAGGAGCCCGCCGCCGAGGAGCCCGTGCCCGGCCCTGTCCCGGCTGCGCCCGCCCCGGCCGGGGCTGCTCCGGCGGTCGGGCAGCAGACTCCCATCACGCCTGCCGCCCCGGTGCCGGCCGTCGGCCGGCAGACCGTGCCTGCCGGGCCGCAGCCGGTGATGCTCGATCAGCACCCGGACGGCTCGCTGGTGATGGCCGCGGCCGCGCCGTGTGTGCAGTGCGGCCAGCCCTCCGTCTACCGCGCGCAGGGCCGGCCGATGCACCTCGGCGGCTTCTGCCGCCCCGCGGCCCCCGCGGCTCAGGCACCCGCGCACCCCGCTGCTCAGGCCGAGCAGCAGACCCCGGAGCCCGCCCCGGAGCCCGTCGCCGACGTTCCGGCCGACCGGGCCGAGTCCGCCTTGGTCTCCCCGGTCCCGGCCGACCGGGCCACCCCCGTCGCACAGGCTCCGGTCGCCGCGCCGCTGTCCCGGCCCGCACCGTCCGCGGCGCCCGCTCCCACCCGGGCCGGTCAGCGTCCGGCCCCGGCCCCGGCCCGCGCCCAGGGCCGCCCCGCTGCGCCGCGCGCCACCGGCCCGGCCCCGGCCGTCGTGCCGGCGGTCGGCCGGTGGGTGCCGGTGGTCGCGCTGGACGCCACGCCGGACGGCGGCTGGGTGCTGGACGTGCCGGGCTTCCCGGCCCCGGCCGGGCCCAAGCTCGGCGACTGGTTCGCGTGGCTGGGCACCGGCCTGCCGCTGCGCGTCGAGCGCGCCCACCCCTCGGGCCGGGGCGGGGACGGCGCGGTGTGCCTGACCGCCGCCGCCCTCAAGTCGCTCGGCCTGCCCGCCGCCCTGCCCACCACGGACAAGGCGCTGGCTGCGCTGCGGGCGAAGCTGGCGAAGGCCGCCGCGTCGGTCGGCATGGAGATCAGCGAGAACATCGGGCCGGTCTTCCGCGCGTTCCGCCGCGCCGGGTCGGCCGGCGGGCCCAAGACCTCCCTCCAGGTCACCGTCGCACCGTGGCTGGGACAGGGCGACGCCCGCCAGCAGGCCGTCAGCGCCCTGGCCGCGCCGCTCGCCACCACCCCCGACCACGCCCGGGACGGGCAGACGTTCGCCCGCCGCTACCGCGCCTTCACCGCCGACCTCGGCGTCGCCCCCGGCGCCACCACCGCGACCACCGCGATGCTGCTCCTGGACGCGGTCCGCCCGCGCGAGGAGTGGGCCAAGGACCAGGACACGGGGGAGTGGTCCTCGCACCTGCGCGAGGGCGCCCTCCCGAAGGGCGACCTGTGCGTGCCGGTCGCGGCCGGGGCCCGCCACCCCCTCACCCGCGAACTCCTCTCCAAGGGCAAGGCGGTGTGCGAGGAGGAGGACTACAAGTGGTGGGCCCGCGAACTCACCCCGGACGAGGCCGCCCGCACGTTCGCGGTCGCGGTCGACGTCTGCGCCTCCTACCTCTCCGTCACCGACTCCCTGCCCCTGCCCATCGGCGAACTGGAACACGTGACGAGGCCGGCCTGGGGCAAGGGCAGGACCGCCGGCCTCTGGCTCTGCGACTTCACCGCCGTCGAGACCGACGAACTGCTGCCCCACCCCGCCACCTTCCACGGCCGCCCCCCGACCGGGCCCGGCTGGTACGCCACCCCGACCGTCGCCTACATGACCAGCACGTACAGCTTCGACCCGGCCACCATCACCGAGGCCTACCTGTCGACGCACACCGCGCCGCTCCTCAAGGAATGGACCGGCCGCATCCGCGGCGGCTACAAGCGCGCCTACGCCGACCTCGGCCTCACCGACGGCCAGAGCCCCGAGGAGTTCCTCACCGCCTACGCCGCCCACAAGGACACCGGTACCGACCCGGCCCGCGCGGACGCCCTGACCCTGGCCGGCCTGTACAAGAACATCTACAAGGGCGGCATCGGCAAGTGGGCCGACTCCGCCCGCCACCTCGACGACCAACTGTGGCTGGAGAAGACTGCGCGATCCTGGACCTACCGCCCGGAGATCCGCTTCCACATCATCGCCGCCGCCCGCATCGCCGCCCACCGCCGCCTGCGCAAGACCTATCTCCTGACCGGCCGGGCACCGTTCGCCGTCAACGTCGACTCCTACCTCTACACCACCGATCAGCCGTCCCCGCTGGAGCTGCTGCCGGTCAAGGACGACGGCACCCCGGTCCCGGGCGCGCTGCGCCTGGGCATCGCCCCGGGCAGTCACAAGCACGAGGCCTCCATCCCGCTGCACGCCGCCGTCGAGGCGATGGCACGCCGCGAGCACCCCTCCCGGCTCGCGCACGACCACACCACCGACGGCGCCGCCATCGACCAGGACCGGGCCACCGCCGAAGGCGATGGCGCCGAGACCGACGACCAGGAGGGCGACAACTGATGGCCGGCGGATTCAGGGGCATGTTCGGGCGGGTCCGCGAGGCGCTGTTCCCCTCCCGCAAGGCCCCCGCGCAGACCACCACCCAGGCCGGACAGGTCCGGACGCGCAAGTACGACGGCAACACCAAGGCCATGGCCGCCGCCTACGGCGTCTCCCCGCGCACCGTCCTGCGCTGGATCGACGGCACCCGCCACCCCGCCGGCCGCCACCAGGACAAGCTGCGCCTGGACGCGGTCGAGGTGCAGACCACCGAGCGCGGCCGCGAGCGCAGGGCCAAGCAGCTGGCCAAGCTCGGCGCGCACTCCGGGATCACCGCCAGGGTCGGGCGCGCCCGCACGTTCGACATCCGCGGCTCGGACGCCGTCCGGGCCCGCGACGTCCACCTCGGCCTCACCGGCGACCAGGCCGCGGCCCTCGCCCGCGCCGAGGACGAGAGCGAGATGCGCGAGGTGATCGACGAAGCCCTCGCCGACTACTTCAACGGCGGAGGCGGATACGGCGGCTTCACCGCCCAGGACTTCGAGTACGACGCCGACGACTTCGACCTGAGCTGAAACGGCCGACCACCCGCCCAGGGACGGGCGGCTCGCGCCCAGGCCGACCGGTGAGGCTCGCAGGCGTCGGAGCCGGTCGAGCGGCCGGATCCGGCGCCCCGCCGCCGGATCCGGACGACAGGCCGACCGGACGCTCAGCCGAAAGCCGGCCGTGTGTGCTTGGCCGAGGAGACCCGCGACTGCCTGATCCCGGTGGGACCGGAGCACTTCCGCCGCAAGCGTTTCGCTGCACACGACTCCGCCTTCTTCGGGCACGCCCCTGTGCGTGCCCGCCGGCTTGCCAGCCGATGGCAGTTCGACGAATCCGAGGTCCGCGCGGCCGGGCGCACAACCGCTGCGCTGTCCTGGGACCCCAGCGGCCTCGTCGACCTACGACCGCACGGTCCCGACCGGCCAAGACCGGCGACAGCTGCTCGGACCGGCCGGCCACCAGGGGCTTCGACGCGGGCAGGAAGGTGAAGGGCCGCAAGCGGTTCATCGTCACCGACACTCTCGGCCTGCTCCTGTCCGTCCATGTCGTCGCGGCGAGCGTTCAGGACCGCGACGGCGCGAAGCAACCGTTGCTGTGGACCAGGTTCGACCACCCCGGCGTCAAGAAGGTCTGGGCCGACCAAGGCTTCGCCGGCCGCCTGATCGACTGGGCCGCTCAAATCCTTGGCCGCGACCTGGAGATCGTCCGCAAGGACCCTGATCAGCGGGGCTTCCAAGTCCAGCCCGAACGGTGGGCGGTAGAGCGCACCTTCTCATGGATCACCGCCACCGGCGCCTCGCCCGGGACTACGAGACCGGCCCGGCCCACTTCGAGACGATGATTCGATGGGCCATGATCGGTGTCATGGTCCGCCGGCTCACCCGGGGCCGTGTTGCGACGCGCCCCGGCCCGCGACCGCTCGTTCGGCGGTCCTCGTAGACAGACGGCCCGGCCCCTCGCCGACGGCAGCCACCCTCGGCGACCTACAGAGCCAGGAACCCCTCGACCTCGCGTTTCAGGGCAGGCGGTACGTCGGCCAACTCCGAGACGATCATGCGGACCTCCCGCCTGAGTTCGGGGGTCTCGCTCCACACCTCCGCACCCCTGGTGA
Organism: Kitasatospora sp. CB02891; assembly: GCF_002803145.1. NCBI lineage: Bacteria > Bacillati > Actinomycetota > Actinomycetes > Kitasatosporales > Streptomycetaceae > Kitasatospora > Kitasatospora sp. CB02891. The sequence continues at coordinate 24,986 of NZ_NNBO01000027.1, forward strand.
GTACGGCGGCCAGCAGATCACCCTCGTACATGTCACCTTCCGCCAGTGGATCGACCCGAAGGACCTCCACCGCCTGCGGCAGAAGATGGGCAAGGCCCACGTCCTGCTTGATCAGCAGCCGCATGTCCTCGACCGTCAGGTCGCCGATCGGCTTGCGCCGGAGCTCGCGTACGGTCGCCATCAACCGGGTTTCGCCGTCCGACCGGACCGGCCAGCAGTCGCGCTCAAGTTCATCGAGTGAGCGATCACGGTTCACGAGTCGAGTCACCAACCGATCGTCCCATGTCAGATCTCAAACGCGGTCCGAGGGGACCTCATCCACCCCGCCATCCCCGGCCGCGCGCCCAACCCTTGTACTGCCGACCGGCGCACAACGGATTCGCTTTCATTCGTCGGGGATTCGTCCTGTTTCACGGTGATCGCCCGGCGAAAACTCCGGAGCCGACATGTGAGCGACCGCTAGGGTGCCGCGCATGCCTCTCGCCATCGACACCCGTTCCACGGCATATCTGCAGGGACAGACCCTCGGCTTGGCCGTCGTGCTGGCCGTCGGCATCGTCGTCGTCCGGGTGCTCACCCGAAGGTGGCGCAATCCGGTCGCCCTGGCGCCGGAGGACCTGCCCCGGGTCACCGCGCTGCGGAAGAAGCGCCGGATCCTGCTGGCTCTGGCCACGGTCGTGATCTGCGCCCTCTTCACAACGAAGTTCGTCCTGGACGTGCGGAGCGAAACCCCCTACGGGTCGGCGGCCGCGACCGGGCCGACCGACCGGACCGTCGACGCGCCCGACACCGTCGCCGGGTATCACCTCATCACCGGTGAAGCCGCGGCCCGGCTCGCCGCGAAGACGAAGAGTGGGACGTCCGAACATTTCTGGTTCTACTCGAAGGCTCCGGGCGGGACGCAGCCCAGCGTCGTGTTCTCCGCATCGACGGCCGCGTGGGATCCGAAAGAGGCCGCCGAGAAGTCCGAGCACTCCCTGGAATGGCTCTTCGTCAACTTCTTCGCCGGCGCCGAGGTCGAGGACGCGAAGGACGTCGACCCCGGCCCGCTCGGCGGGCTGATGCGCTGCGGCCGCACCCAAAGCGGCAACCTCGTCATCTGCCACTGGGAGGACGCCGGCACTGCCGGCACCGTGATGACGGCCGGCGCCGTCGACATCCAGCAGGCGTCGACTCTCGCCCTCCAGTTCCGCAACGCCGCCGAACACTGAGACCGCGCCTGAGAGCGGTGCGGACCCGTCCGACGCCGGCGGCCCCTCGTCCCCGGGCGAGGTCTTGGCCTGGGCCCCGGCGGCCGTCCGACCCATGAGCAGTGGGATGCGGCAAAGCGCCGGTTGCTTGACCCGATCGGGCATGGGGGAGGGCCGCTGCACGGTGCTCTGTCGCGATGACCGGCCGGCTGAGGTCGGCTACTGGCGGCTGTACTGCGGACTGACCCCGGCCCCGGAGCGGGAGCCGGTCAAACGTCGTTGAGACTGGTCAAGGTTCGATGAGACGGGTCGTCAACTGTCCTTGACAGGCGATCTTGCCGTTTGCCGAGTGCTCTCGACCGGCGCCAGGGTTCCGGCAGGTGATCTTGACCGGTGCCGGGGGAGGTGTGGCCTGCCCGGCCGCTCGGCACGGCAGGATGTCGGTGCTGCGGGGTCAGGGAGCGAAGTACCAGCAGTACAGGTCGAGGTGCTCCTCCGCGCGACTGCCGGCCAGGGCTGCCACACGTTCGAGGAGGTCTGCCGCGTTGGCCGGCGAGATCTCGTCGTCCGGTTCGGAGGCCGCCTCGGCCCACGCACGAGCTGCGGCTCGGAGCCGGGCGCTTCCCGCAGCGGCCAGAGCCCCGCACAGCGGCTCGGGGACGGCGAAGACGGTGAATCCGTCGTTGGCCATGGGCACCACGTCGCGCAGGGTGCTCCTGGTGCCCGTCAGCTGGGCTTCCCACCGCAGAACCGCCTCATCGGGGTAGATGCCGTCGCACGGTACGGCCGGGAAGTCGTGGCTGCGGCGTGGGCCCACCCGCAGGGCGGACTCGTCGTCTTCTGCAAGGAAGAACTCACCCACGCGCACCATCCGCCGATCTTCGCAGTCCCAGAGGTCACTCATCCGAGCGGCCGGCCTGTAACGGCCACCGGCGACGGCGAGGCGCCCGGCTCCCCGGATCGGTCGAGATCGCCTGTCCGGGAAGTCTGACCGGTCTCATCGGAGTCCGACCGCCCGAGATCCCGCTCATCGAACCTTGACGTCGCAGGTCAGGTGCAGTGCGGACGTGACTGGGCACCTTCCTCCCGACATTGCCGAGGCGCTCGACGCCCTCCTCGGCGATGACGACCCGGTTCACCTGGCGCTCCGCGCCCAGACGCCCCACCTCCGCGTGCACGGTCGCTGTCCGTGCGGATGCGGCACCACCTACTTCGACCTCGACACGGCCGCGGTTCAGCCGGCGCCGTCCGGACCGCGCACCGTGGTGGCCGCCCAGGCCCCGATCTGCACCGAGAACGGTGACAGCCCCGGCGAAGTCCTGGCCTTCGCCCAGACCGGCCACCTCTCCTGGCCGGAGGTTTGCTCCTGGAGCGACGACACCAAGGTCACCCCCGCCCTGGCCCGGCGAGCGCTGCGCCGCTGACGGCGGACCCGCTTGCGGTCTGTCACTTGATCCTGATCGGCAGTGGCGTCGGTGTGGGCGGCGCGCTCGTCAGGGCCGGGGCCGGTCCGTGCGCTGTGCAGGACGGCCTGCTCGGCGGGTCGTGGGGCGGCGTGGAGTGCGCGGCCGTCAGGATCCGTACAGCTTGGGGGCGCGGTGTTCGGCTGATGGGAAGCGGACGTTGTGGTGGAGGGCTGCCGTCGTGGCGGCGGCCTCGGGGTGGGCGCTGCCGGGGCACGCGCCGTTGTGGCAGCGGCTGGTGCCGGCGGTGTTCGCGGTGGCCGGCGCGGTCGATCCCGCTCCGGGCCTGATCGAGCGGTCCGGGCAGCGGAACCGCGCTCGCGCCGGACAGGCGAAGCCTGCCCGGCGGTAGGCGCCGGCTGTGCCGGGCCACTTCTGCAGGGCGCCCGGCGAGGCGGGGAGAGCGACGAAGCCCGGCGTCGGTCGGGGCCACTCGGCAGACAGTCGTGATCACGTGTCGGAGGCCGGTCTGTCGACCCGTCTCATCGAAGTTCGACCCGTCTCATCGAAGTTCGACCCGTCTCACCGGAGTTCGACCTGCGAGGGTCTGTCTCACGGAAGTTTGACCGCCGGGCTCAGAGGGGTCGTCTTCGACGGCGTTCGGGTTGTCCTGTCGCATTGAAGCTGTCGGATTCTCGTGGTCCGGTTCTCGCTGTACCTGACACGGCCGTTCTCGACAGATACGCGGAGCCCGGGGCGGCGATGGATCCGACCCGACGATCCGGCCGTGTGGGCCCCGATCCACGGACCGGCCGGGGTCACCTTGCCGGAACCCGACGGATCGCAGGCGCCGACGATGTCAGGTCCGCGGACGAGGTCGGCCATGCGACGTCATCGATGGCGAGCCACGGCGCAGCGGCTACGGCGGTGGGTGTCTCCCCGGTGAACGCTTTGACCTCGCGGTGGAGGTGGGCCTGGTCGACGTAGCCGCTTAGCGCCGCCGCCCTGGCGGCGGCGTCGCCCGCCGCGAGGAGATGGGCGGCGTGGTCGAAGCGGACCAGTCGGGCGGCGTGCTTGGGGGTGAGGCCGATCTGGGAGCGGAAGCGGGACCACAGGCGCTGACGGCTCCATCCCACCTCGTTCGCCAGGCTGTCGACGCGCACCCGTCCCCGGCTGGTGAGCATCAGTCGCCAGGCGGCGGCCACTTCCGGGTCGGGCGACGGGCGGGTGTTCATCCGTCGGCCGAGGGCATCCGCGGCGATCGTGAACCGCTCGTCCCACGACGCGGCGGCCCGCAGCCTTTCCTCGGTCCGCCCGGCGTCACGGCCCCAGACATCCTCCAGGGGGACCACCGTCCCGCTGAGGTCGGTCGGTGCGCCGAACACCGCAGCCGCCAGGGTCGGCGACAACCGGATCTGGAGGCACGCGATGCCCCCGGCCGCCCGGCCCCCGAGCCGAAGGTCGCCCGGTACCAGTCCAGCGACTGTGCTGCCGCGCCCGCGCCGGCCGTGGGCGTCGTGGACGAGGCCGTCTCCGTCGCTCAGGTCCACGAACAGAGTGACCGAGGGGTGCGCGACCATGGCGATGTCCACGTGCGCCGGAGCACGCTGGCGGAACCCGGCCATGCCGACCCCTGGCAGCCGGCCCGGCTGCCGGGGCACGGCGACCTCCACCGACGCCCAGTCAGGTGGTGATCCGGCGGACCTCACAGCACCAGGCCGGGCGACGGGTGTCAGCGGCCCGTCGCCGCGAAGCGCAGCAGCAACTCGCCGGTCGCCTCCGGCGCTTCGAGCATGGGGAAGTGCCCGACGCCGGGCAGCTGCTCGACTCGCGCGTTCGGCACCGTGTCGTAGCGGTGCGCCGAAGACGGATCCCAGCGGGGATCGGCAGCGCCGAAGATCACCAGAACCGGGACGTCGAGTGCGGTCAGGCGCGCGGGTACGCTCCTGCCGGCGATGTACGCGCCGTTTCGGCGCAGCACCGTCCTGAACGTGCGGTAGCCGATGCCCCGCACGTCGGCGACCAGGTCGTCCGGGACGTCCACCGGGCGGTTGCACACCGCGCTCACTCCCCGGCGGAGCATCGCGTCGGAACGGACCCTCCAAAGCAGCGGGCCGAGCGGCGGGCCGAGCAGGACCCGCAGGAGGACGGGCTGGGGAAGGAGCGCGTCGGGACTCGGGCCACTGCTGATCAGTGCGAGCGAGCCCACCAGGTCCGGGCGCTGTTCGGCGAGGGCGGTGGCGATGTATCCGCCGCTGGAGTGCCCGGCCACGACGACCGGACGAAGGCCGAGCTCATCGAGCACCGCGGCCACGCCGGCCGCCTGCTCGGGCACGTCGTACGACGGCGCGGGCGCGGACCGGCCGTGGCCCGGGAGGTCGATCCGGACGACGTGGTACCGGCCGGCCAGCGCCGGCACCACCGGGCCCCAGGAGCTGCCCGAGGCACCCGATCCGTGGATGAGCACCAGCGGCGGCGCCTCCCGCGGGCCGTCGTGGACCACGTGCATCCCGTGCACGTGCTGACCGTCGTAGATACCCATACCCGGGAGGATGCCCGGGCTGCCGGCCCCCGGTCTTGTACAAATGTCGTCACGGGGCCGACGATCGCCACGACTTCCGCCTCCACGGCGGGCGGAACTTCCGCGAAAGCCGGGCTGCTCGAGACCGGCAGCCACCGGCAGCCACCGGCAGTCTCGAACTGCCGAGCATCCATGCAGGTCAACGAGCCCCTACGGACCGGCTGCACCGCGACACGGCATCAGGAGCCCTGTCGGGACCGGGACCGGTACCGGGACCTGGGGTGCCGGGCCGTGGACGCCGAAGATCTCGACTACCGCACCCGGACCTCGCCGGGCTGCATTCCCGCTGTCCCGCTCTGACGGTCACCCGCCTGCTCGAACTCGGCCACGAGCGGGAGGTGGAGGCGCAGGCCGGGCGCGGGGAGTGGTTCTGCGCGCCGGCGTGGGCGCGGTTGCGGGGCGAGCGGCAGCAGCACGAGCGGGCGCTGGAGGTCCCGCCCGTACGTGGCGACGGGCCGGTGGCCGGCGGCCCGGGCCCGGGCCGAACTGCTGAAGGACCGGGGACGGGCCGACGAGGCGATCGCGCTGTGCCGCCCACACGCGCAGGCCGGGGACCGGCCGGGCGATCCTGAGCCACTCGCGGCGGTCGGGCTCGGCGGTGAGGACCGACCGGTCGAAGCCCGGGGCGTCGACCGGTCGGCTGGTGGCGGGGGTGCCGCCGGGCCCGGGCCGGGGCCGGGCACCGGTCAGCAGACGACCATGACGGTGAACGGGCGGTCGTCATCGACGGTCTGGCTCCCGCTCGAAGACGGCGTCGCCGTGCGGACGAAGATGTGCATGGCATCCGTCCAGGTGACCATGATGGACGCGCTGCCGGGCCCCGGATCGGAGGAGCCGTTCGAATTGACTGTGCCGATCAGGCCGCACGCGTTGACGTCGTTCTCCGTCGTCAGGAGGTAGCGGCCGATGCCGGAATGCTCGACTTCCGTGACGCCGCTCGCCCGGAGGAGATTCCCGTCGCCATCGACCTTGGCGTACGTCGTGACGACCGGCAGCGCCTGCTCCGTCTTCGCCGGCTCGGCCGACGCCACCCAGCCCCCGGCCACGAGGGCGACGGACAGCGCCCCCAGCGCAACTTTCCTGAACGCGTTCATCTCGGCTCTCCTCGAAGCGGGTTCGGCAACGCGACACGAGGAGATGTCACCGATTCGAGCGCGGATGAACAGGCCGCCGGCCGTTGACCACTCCAACGGGCCTTGAGCTCCAGCCTCCAAGCCGTTCGGCAGGACCCCCGAGCAGTCGCGCGTACGGTCTGCCGCCCGACCCGCTCGCCCGGGAACGGGGCCGCCACTGGCCCGGGACGCCGGGACGACCGGCTCGAAGCCTGGCCGTCTTCGAACGCGCTGGTCGAAGCAGGGGCCGGTGCGACAGTCCTCTGCGGTGTCCGGGCGGTGTCCGGGCGGTGCTCCGGGCGCTCGTCGGGCGGCCGCGGCCGGCGTGCCGGGATCGTGCGGACGACAGAGCCCGGGAAGGCGGTGCCCCTCGCCCCGGGAAGACCCTGGACCCCCGCCGGCACTGCCGGCCCCGACCGAGCGCGAGCAGGTCTGCGCCCCGGACGGTCCGCCACCGGACGCGCCCATCGCCGCACGCCCAGCCCCACCCGGTGCAGGACCGCGCCGCACGAGCGCCCATCGCCGCACGCGACCGCCGCGAGGGCTGCCGCGCCAGCGCCCACACGACAGCGCCCACAGTCGGCACCCACCGAGAAGCCCCCGACACGCCGCCCCACCGCCCGGATGCACCCGGCCGTACACAGTGGTCGACTCGAGACGACGGGAAGCCTCGGGGGCCGTCACGGAGAGGAGCCGAGCGATGCCGAAGGTATCCAAGCAGTCCGCGACGAACGTCCAGGAATTCGGCCCGGTGACCGACCGCCGCGAGGAGATGAACGGCTACACCGTCGAATTCGTCTCCTTCGGCGCGGACGCCGACCTGGACGGGCCGCTGCAGTCGCTGCCCGACGGGAAGTGCCAGTGCCCGCACTGGGGCTACGTCATCGCCGGGCGCATGCGCTTCGTCTTCGCGGACCACGAGGAGGTGTACGAGGCCGGCGACGCGTTCTACCAGCCGCCGGGCCACCGGCCCTACGTCGACGCCGGGACGGAGCTGCTGCAGTTCAGCCCCACCGATGCGCTCGCCCGCACCGAGCAGGCCATCACCGACTGGATGGGCCGCCAACAGGACGGCACGCCCTAGCTGCCCGGCCCCACCCCGCCGCTTCCCGCCGTCCTGTGCCCAGCGCATCCCCGGCTCGGTGAGGCGTTGGGCGCGGGCGGCGGTGATGCTGGCGCGGCGGTTGGCGATGAACAGGCCGAGGCTGATCCCCACCGCGGTGCCGTCGGCCGGCTCCAACGGCTCCCTGTGCTTGCGCGGCACGTCCAGATGTCCTTCCCGGTCCCGGTATGCGCGGCGGCGGCGAGGTTCCGCTGCTCCTGCGCGGCGTGCGGGGCCTTCGCGGCCGGCAACTCCCCGGGCTCTCCGGCGGGGCCAGTCCCAGGACGTGCTCGCCCGCCCACTGCCGGGCCGGCGCGAGCCCGTCCCAGCCGGCCTGCTGCGCCCGTGCCCACCCGGCGGGAACGGATTCTGCCCGGCGCAGGGCTCCCGCCGGGGCCGGCAGGACGGCGCTGTCGACATGCTGCGGTTCGAGGGCAGCGAGCACCGGGGGCCGTAGTGCGGCGGGCCCCGGCGCCTCGACCTCCCACCGGACGGGCCGGGCCGGGGCGAGGGGAGGGGTACTGGCGGGCGAGGGCGGGCCGGCGGGGCGGCGGGGGTCGCCGGCCCGCCTACGCCCGCCGGAGGGGCCCCCGAACGCTCTCCCGCTCGGCGCCCCGCAGAAATCGGCAGCTCAGCCGGCGCGCGCAGTCCACTTCGGCGGCGTCCACAACCGGGCACTGGCGCTGCCGACCTGGATCAGCGTTCCGGTATGCCGGTCCTGGCGTGCCGGGCGGAACCCGTCGATCGCGAACACCCGCCGTCCGCCGGTGATGTCGACGCCCTGCAGACCGGCCTCGTCGGCGATCAGCAGATGCTCCCCGTCGGTGAAGAAGCCGAAAACGCCGACCGGCCAGGGGAACGTCGCGACCGCCTTGATCCATCGGACGCCCGGCGCGCGCAGCTCGATCGAGGCGGGGTCGAGGACGTGGACGGTACCGCTGCCGGCATCGTCGCGGTCGTACACCGCGATCCGCCCGTCGTCGATCCACACCACCGGCCGGTTCCACTGCGAGACCTCGGGATACACCGCATGGCTGGGCCCGCCCTCGGACTCGTACGGGTTGTCGCGCAGCCACGCGGCAAGGCTCCACACCGCCGGCATCCCCCACGGCTGCCACACCCAGCCGCCGTCGTAGATGCGGGTCCCGTCAGGGCTCAGCGACAGCGCGCCGTGGAAGTAGTCGAAGTCGTGCCCCGCATCCTCCCCGTCCCCGTCCGGGCTGTTCCGCGCCGTGAGCACCTCGCCGGACGCGAGGTCGGTGACGTCCAGCCGGTTCCAGTCGGTGCGATGGACGGCAACCGCCCGGCCGCCGTGTTCGGCGAACGCCAACGCGAACGGGACGGTCTCGCAGCAGTAGTCCCCGCCGTCCAACTCCAACGCCGGCGAACCGGTGGTGAGATCGACGACGGTGCCGTACCGACCCGCGGTCCTGAACCACCGCCGCCCAACGGCCGCATCGAGACACATGGAGCCGCAGTCGAACGCCGCCACCGCACTCGGACGCCGGCCCCTCCTCCCGATGCCGGGCCACGTCCCGGACCTCGCCGGTCGTCGGCGTCCACCGCGCCGGCCGTCCGCCCCCGGACAGCACCAGCCACCCCGGACCCCGCGTCACCGAGGACCGCCGGCGCCGCCGCCACATCCACGACCGGCCGCAACGCGTCGGGAACGGCCACCTCCACCGTGGTCGCCGCCGTACCGATCCCCCCGGTTCGCCCGTGCGGCCCCTCGCGGCAACGTGAACAGCAGGCGGTACGGCACCGCGTCGGCAAAAGCCGGCGAGCGCCGCGATGCCGGGCACGGCAGCGAGACCAGCACGGATCTGGTCCAAATCGGGCTCATTCTCGCGCAGGTGCCGTCCGGCGAGAAGCCCCTCCGGCCGCCATGACCGGCCCGACCCCACCGACCTCACCGACCTCACCGACCCCACCGAGCACAGCCCCCGACAGGCCCAGAAGATCCGAACCGCCCGGCGAACGTCCGGCCGGGCACGGCAAAGGCCGGGTTCCTCCTCGCAGCGGAGCCGCGCTCCCGCGCTTCCCCGCCGAGGCCCTCATCTGACACCGTCCGCTCGGCCACGGCGTCGGCCCCCGCGGCCGCCGGCCCGGCGTCGGCCCCGATCCCGATCGCGACGAGGAGGTCCCGCCGGTCCGCCTCCGGGCCCGGCCGGCCGACACGCTGCGCCCGCGCCCACCGGGCGCCCACCGGCCGAGCTGCCCGCCCCCGTGCACCGTGTCCAGCGGCAGCACGGTCCGGCCGGCCGGGCCGTCGGACCCGAGCCCCTGCCGCGACCCCGCGGCGCCGCGAAGGTCTCGCGGGTGCGCACAGCGGTGCGTGCGGCGGCGGCCTCGCCGGCGTCGAGCAGCGCCCGGTGCGGCAGGCGTATGGGCGATGCCGGCTCCTCGCCGGCTCGCGTGGGGTGGTGCGGCATACGAGGCTTCTCATCACAACCTCGCTGCCTCGAAGCGATCGAATCGGGGTATCTGCTGCGGTTTGTCATGATCTGCCGTCAAGTGTCGTGTCGCACTTCCGGGTTGTCGCGTGAGAGTGCGGGGCGCTTTTGTTGTGAGGAGAGGTGAACCCGCGAATGAGTGCTCGTACGCGTGGACAGGGCGATCTGCCGTGGTACCGGGTCGGCCGTCAGTGGCCCGCGGCCGTGTTCAACAGGGCCACGGCCGGTGGGACGATCCGGGCCGGTGCCGGCGGGGCGTCCGACCCGTCCGACCCGTCCGACCCGTCCGACCCGGTCGGCTCGGTCGGACGGCGCGGGGAGCGCGCTGCGGGGGCGGTGTCGGTGGGGGGCGCGCTGCTGTCCGGCATGGCGCTGCTGGCGGCCGCGGCCCCACCGGTGGCCGCCGCGCCGGCGGAGGCCGTGCCGGTGCGGGCGCAGGAGGCCGATCCGTCGCAGACCTTCACCTTCACCGGCGCCCCGCAGACCCTGACGGTTCCGGCGGCCGCGGTGGTGACGATCACCGCCGACGGCGCGGGCGGCGCCGACAACACCGGCACCCCCTGCTCCGTCACCGGGACCGGCGGGACAGGGGCGCGCGTGGTGACCACCCTGCCGCAGACCACCACCCCGACGACCTTCACCGTCAACGTCGGCGGCACCGGCGGCAAGGGCTGCAACGGCACCGGGACGGGCGGCGCCGGCGGGTTCAACGGCGGCGCCCCGGGAGGGGGCTTCCCGCTCACCGGCTTCCACTTCGAGGGCCCGGGCGGGGGCGGGGCCTCCAGCGTCACCACAGGCGGCTCCCTGCTCGTGGTCGCCGGCGGCGGCGGCGCCTCCGGCGGCACCGGAGCGGGCTCCACGGGAGGCAACGGAGGCAACGGCGGGACGACGCCGGACGCCACCGGCGCCACCGCAGGAAGCGCCACCGGCCCCGGGGCCTCACCCGGGCAGGGCGGGGGCGGCGGCAGCACCAGCACCAGCACCGGGGGCGCCCCCGGGGCCGCCGGCACCGCCCCACCCTGTACCGCCCTGCCGGGCGGCCCGGGAAGCGGATTCCTGGGCGCCACGGTCGGCACCGGCGGCACCGGCGGCACCTTCGACGGCGGCTGCGCCGCCTCCGTCATCGGCGCTGGCGGCGGCGGCGGGGGCGGGTACTTCGCCGGCGGGGGCGGCGGCAGCGGCGCCGTCAACTTCAGAGGCACCTCGGCGGGCGGGGGCGGCGGCGGCGGAGGCAGCAGCTTCGCCACCCCCACCGGTACCGGCACGAGCTACACGCCGTCGACGATCGGGACGGCGAACCACAACGGCCAGGTGACCATCTCCTACGTCGTCCCGTCCCTGACCATCACCAAGACCCACACCGGGCACTTCACCCAAGGACGGGACGGCCTCTACACCATCACCGTCGGCAACACCGCCGGGGCCGCCCCGACCGACGGCACCACGGTCACCATGCAGGACACCCTCCCCGCAGGGCTCAAGGCCGACAGCATCAGCGGCACGGGCTGGACCTGCGACCAGAGCACACTCACCTGCACCCGCAGCGACGCCCTCCCCGCCGGGAGCAGCTACCCGCCCATCACCCTGCAGGTCGACGTCTCCTGCAGCGCCGCCGACGACGTCACCAACGTCGCGGTCGTCACCGGAGGCGGCGACACCACCCCCCACACCGCCACCGACCCCACCAGGATCAAGCACCACCGGCACGACCAACACGACAAGTACGACATGCGCTGCGACCGCCACGAGCACTGGTAGCCCACCCAACCCCGAAGACCCCGGAGCCCGCACCACCCCCCCCCCACAACCACCGGAACAACGCCCCGGACGGGCCCACCGCCCTGTTCAACCAGGACCACGAACCAGGCACGGAGCCCACCCGTCCCGCACCGCTTCACACCCGCACGCTCCCACCCAGGTCACACCGCCGCCCCACCAACAGCCCCACAGAACGCTGCCGGCCGACCCCGCACGCCGCGAGGCCGGCCGGCAGCACCCGACGGAGGCGACAGGCCGCCCCCACACCCACCCGGTGCCGCCCCCGGCGAGCTGAGCGAGCCGACCTGACGTCACTTTCGCCCCCGGGCCTCCTGGCTGTCGAAACCAGCGGCCCGTCGCATCCCCGGCCCGGCGAGTCGGGCGGCGCGGGCCGGGAGGACGGCGGCGCGTCTGCTGCGGCTGTCGGCGATGAACAGCCCCAGACCCACTCCCACGGTGATGCGGGTGCCGGTGCCGTCGCCCAGGACCAGGATCTCCTCGTGCGTGCGGGGGACGTCGAGGTGCCCTTTCCGCTCCCGGTACTGCGCGACAGCGGCGAGGTTGCGCCGCTCCTTGACGACGTGGGGGACCTTCGGGGCCGGCAACTCCTCCGGCTCCAGCGGGACCAGGCCCAGGACCTGCTCGCACGCCCACCGCTGGGCCGGTGCGAGTCCGTCCCAGCCGGCCTGCTGCGCCCGCGCCCACCCGGCCAGATCCTCGCCCTGGACGACGATGCTTCCCGGCTCGGCGCCGGTGAGCCGGCCGCCGTTCTTGACGTGCCGCCAGGCGAGGGTGAAGCAGCGCTGCCACTCCACCGCCCAGGCGGGACACCTCTCCGGTTCCCTCGCGGGGGCCTGTGGGCACCCCACCCCATGGCCTGACCAGGCATCACCGCAGCCCAAGGCACCTGGCCGGGGCTCGGGAAATCCCGACGACCCCTCCTCCTCTGTCTTTTGGTCTGGGTCGGTTGGTCGGTTCGGGGTTCGCGCCTGCGGCGGGCTGTTCTCCGCCGCCGCGGGCCGTCCCGACGGCCCGGCCGTCGAGCACCCGGGCCCGGCCGGGCGGGGTTGCCACCGGCGCTTGCCGCTCTCTGCCGTCCCGGCCAGAGGGCCGCGCAGCCAGGCTCCGGCGGGCCCGCCGAGGCCGCCTGACGCTCCGCCTGGTGCCACCACCACACTTCGGCCCCGGCCGCCGTGCCCGCCCGGGTCCGTCCCGGCGGGCGGCTCGGCCGGGTTCGTCTCTGGTCTCGACCAGCAGCACCCCGCCCGCCGCGCCCCGGAGTATGCGGTGCCGGGGACGATCTCGCTGCCGACGATGTGGATGCGGGCGGCGCGGGCGTGGCCGTCGCAGGCGATGTACCGGCCGCCGCCGTCGGCCAGGACGGTGTGGGCGGCCGGCTCCGGGCAGGCCGCGTCCATCCGGTCGTACGGCCATGTGTTCCTTACCCGTGCCTTAACGTCCTGATGCCATTTACGCAGGTCACGGAATCGAACAGTCTTGGTCGAGGGTTGGAGGAGATCGGGGACCGTGTGGCGAGGAGGAGCCCGGGTGTCTCCGGCGGCCGTCCGCTGCCGATCAAGCGCAGGGGGCATCACCTGACGGCCGGCGGCCTCCTGTTACCGTCAGCGCGGCTGCGATGACGGGTTGCGAACGGGGACGGGCATGTCGGGCATCTTCCCCGAGACGGTGATGCAAACGAGCCGGCTGACGCTTCGTCCGTTCACCGGCGGCGACATCGACGACACCCGGGCTGCTTGCTCGGACGAGCTCACCCAGCGGTGGCTCCCACTGCCCCGGCCCTATACCCGTGAGGACGCGACGGCCTGGTGCACCGAGGTCGCACATGCCCTGCGTGAGTCCGGTGACGGCATCCACTTCGCGATCGCCGACGCCTCCAACGACCGGTTGATGGGCACCGTCGGGCTGAAGAAGACCGACTGGCGGGCGCGCGTCAGCGAGGTCGGCTACTGGGTGGCGCCCTGGGCGAGGGGACGCGGGATCGCCGCCGAGGCCACCCGGGTGCTGGGAGAGTGGCTGCTGACGGACCGGGCCTTCCAGCGCATGGAACTGCTGGCCGCCACCGAGAACACCGCCTCTCAGAAAGTCGCGCTCCGGGCCGGCCTGCACCGCGAAGGCGTCCTGCGCAACGCCGGCTTCGTGCATGCCGGCCGAGTCGACCTCGTCCTGTTCTCCCTCGTACCACAGGACTTCCAGAGCAGGCCCCCCGCACCGACCGACCCCAGCTCCTGACCTCCTCCTCCAAGGCTGACGAGTGGTCAGCGGCCCGCGCCGGTGGGCGCGGCCCGTCGCCGACACCCGTGAACGCCCCGCCCCCGTTTCGGCCCTGCCCCGCCCCGCCCTGCCCGTCTGCCATCTGCCCGTCTTCATGTCTGCCCGTCCGCCCATGCTCCCGTCGGCCCGGCCCATGGTCCCGGTATCGCCCCCGCCGCGCCGGTCGGTCGCCGGCTCCGACTGCGCCTGGCCGTCAACGACCAGCCGCCGCACGGGAATCCCGACCCGGGACTTCCCCCACCCCCGACCCACCGACGAAGGGCCCGCACCCTGATTGCCGGCTGCGCCGACCTGCCGTACCCGGGGGAGCAGCGGCAACTTCCGTGCACCGGACGGACGGCGAGCGGGGATCAGTACGCGCTGGTCGCCGTCGAGCCGGGGACCGGAACGGCCGTCGGAGAGGCTGGAATCGTCGACGGGTTCGACATCCGGGCGCCGACGTTCGGCAGTGACCCAATCGGTACCTGTGGCGCACTCCTGGCGAAGCGTCAGGAACGGCCCAACATCCTATTGTGAACGCGGTAGTTGACGACGTTTGGGGAGAGCGTAGTGAACATTCGGTTGACCGTGCTGGGGGATCGGGCCGCCACCGACCTCGGGGACGTGCGGGCCCTGCTCGATTGCGAGCCGGAACTCCGCGGGCAGGTGCGGGTCGAGGAACATGCGATCAGGCCGGGCGACCTGGGCGGTCTCTCGGACACCCTCGCCATCGCACTCGGAGCGCAAGGGGCGGTCGCCGTGTTCGCTGCCTCGCTGCGGGTCCTGTTCGCCCAGCCCCGGCGGGCCGACTTCCGCATCGTGCTCACCCTGCCCGACGGCACCAAGGTCGAGGTCGACGCCAAGCGGGCCAAGGAGATAGACATCGCCGAGCTGATCCGACAGACGAAGGGCACCGCGCAGTGACCCAGCCGAGTCCACCGCGCCTGCCGGACCGGGGAAGGTCGAGAATCATCCTGCTCGGCGGTACCACCTACGTCGAGAAGGCGCTGACCAGGGTGCCGGAGGTCGCCAACAACCTGGTCGGGATGTTCAGCATGCTGACCGACCCCGGGCTCGGCGGTTTCACGACCAAGCAGTGCGAGATCGTGACAGCGGCAGACCTCGGCCAGGTGCACGAGATACTCGAGACAGCAGCCATCGAGGCCGAGGACCTGCTGCTGTTCTACTACAGCGGCCACGGGATCTTCGACCAGAGCGACAACCACGCGCTCTACCTGTCGTTGTACAACACCGTGCGGACCCGGCTGGCCACCACCGCTCTGAACTTCGGCCTGGTGCGCAAGGCGTTCCGGGAGAGCAACGCCCGGACCAAGATCGTCATCCTGGACTGCTGCTACGCGGGGCAGGTGATCGTGGGCGGGTTGGACGACGGCTTCCCGATGGCCCGCCTGAACATCGCGGGCTCCCACCTGATGGCCTCCGCGCCCGGTCATGAGGTGGCCCGCGTCCTGCCCGGCGAGACCCGGACGGCGTTCACCGGACGGCTGCTGGACCTGCTGGAGACCGGCCTTCCCGGCGGCGGCGAGCTGCTGCGGAGCGGTGAGGTGTTCAGGGCGCTGCGGAACCGGATCATTCTGGAGCGCGACCAGGGCGCGGAGCTCCCGATCCCGGAGGACGCCCGGTTCGCGAATGCCGCGAACTATCCGCTGGTGGCCAATCGCGCCTTCGTCCGCGGGGACTCGGAGGGCGGCGGCACCGGCACCGGCAGCGGCAGCGGAGCCGGACTCGGGGGCGACGAAGAGGGCGGGGGAAGCCGTGTACCGCCGATCGGCACCAACACTTCCGGCACCAACACTTCCGGCACAAACGATTCCGGGAAGGCGGAGCCGAAGGACAGAACGGAGCCGCCGGGCAGGGCAGTTCCACCCGAAGGCGGGAAACAGCCCTCAGGGCCGGGGCGGAACGATCCGCCCGCCGACAGAGGGCCGACCGGCGGATCGACGAGCAGGAACGAGCCGGACCGGCCCCGGAAGCCCGGGCGGAGGTACGCGTTTCTCGCAGCCGGCATCACGTTGGCCCTCACAGCCGGGCTGATCGCCTACACCTACGCCCCCGACCACAGCACCGATGATCCTGCGCCGTCGGCGCTACCGACCTGCTCGGCGGCCCAACCCGTCGAACTGGTCGTCACCGCTTCGGTGGACGTCTCCTCGATCCTCGCCGAGCAGGCCAGAACCTACGGCGGCCACTCCGTGCAGGGGACGTGCGTCAAAGTCGCGGTCGACGGCAAGGACTCCGGTCTCGCGATGACCGCGCTGCGCAGCGGCTGGAAGGAGAGCGACGGCCGGAAGCCCGACGTGTGGTCGCCGGCCTCGCAGGTCTGGCTGTCGCTGGCGCGACTGCCGCCGGCGGGGGAGAAGGCGGCAGCAGAGACCACGGCCGTGCTGCCGGAGACGCCGAAGGGCCTGATCGCCACCAGCCCGCTGGTCATCGCCATGCCCGACCAGATGGCCGAGGCGAAGCACTGGAAGGACCAGCAGCTCGGCTGGCGGGACCTCGCCGCGATGGCCCACGCCGCGCCCACCTACTGGAGGGACAACGGCCCCAAGGACTGGGGCCCGTTCCGGCTCGGCAAGACCGATCCGAGGTACTCCACCTCCGGACTGAACGCCACCATCGCCGCGTTCACCGCCGCCGCATCCCGCACCCAGGAGGGAATCACCGCCGCGGACGTGGCAGCGCAGAGCAACCAGGACATCGTCAAGGACATCGAGAACGCAGCTGTCCACTACGGCGACACCACGCTCACCTTCCTCGCCAACCTGCGCCACGCCGACGACAGCGCGCCCACCACGGCCGACCCCGATCCGGCGCTCAACTACATCTCGGCGGTCACCGTCGAGGAGAGCGCGGTCATCGCCTACAACCTCGGCTACCCGTGCGGCACCCGCAGCACCGAACAAGCCGGCTGTGACCGGAAACTGGATCCGCCGAAGACCAAACTCAAGGCGTTCTACCCCAAGGACGGACAGCTGTCGTCGGACCATCCGTACATCGAGCTGAACGGCATCGGCCAGGCCAAACAGACCGTCGCCGACGACTTCCTCCGCTACCTGCACACCGCCGAGGGGCAGCGGCCGTTCGCGGAGATCGGGATGCGCGGCCCGAACGGAGAAGCGAGCGACCAGATCGTCGAGGCGAACGGCGCGCTGCCCAAGGGGCCGAAGCAACCACTGAAGCTGCCCGCGCCGGCGGTCGCCGATCAGCTCCTCGACCTCTGGCCGAAGCTGCGCAAGCCCTCCAACGTCCTGCTGGTGCTGGACACTTCGGGCTCGATGAAGGATGCGATGGACGGGCAGAACAGCAAGCTCGACGTCCTCAAGGCCGCCGCCCCCGCCCTGCTCAACGACAAAGCCTTCACCGACACGGACAAGGTCGGGCTGTGGGAGTTCTCCTCGGTGTCGGCCCTCGGCGGGTCCGGGTACAGGATTCGCGTCCCGCTCGGCCGACTCGACGGCGTGGACCCGGTGAGCGGCCTCCCGCGCCGGCAGGCGCTCGTGGCCGGGATCGCCGCACTGGAACCCAAGGGCGACACCACCCTGTTCAGCACCACCGGCGCCGCGGTCACCGCCCTGCGCAGCGGCTACGACCCCGCCGCGATCGACGCCGTCATCCTGCTCACCGACGGCCAGGACGACCCGACCGGGGACCGGAAACCGGACGAGCCCTTCCGCGGACAGGCCCTGCTGCAGCAGCTCTCCGACCCGGCGCAGAACCGGGTCCGGGTCTTCACCATCGCCTACAGCGCTTCCGCCGCCGGCGCCAACGGGAAGGAGGCCCTCGCCAAGATCGCCGAAGCGAGCGGCGGCCGCAGCTACGACGCCACCACAGCGGGTTCCCTGGCGGACGCCCTCACCGCGGTCATCTCCAACTTCTGAACCCCCGCTCGCGGGGCGGGTGCGGTCGACCGCACCCGCCCCGGGCTCCGGTGCAGCCGATCCAGCCAGTGGGTCAGGGGCGAGGGGACGACCTGGGCGAAATCATGGTGGCTGCGGCCGGCACCCGGTCCAGCAGACGGATCAGGATCTGATGACAGGGCACCCCTCCAGCGCCCGGGCAGGTCCAGTGGGCCACTCGTACCAAGGAAGTCCTCAGCCGCCCACAGCCGGTCGGCCGTCCAGCCATCCTCATCGCCCAGGCAGCCGGCGCGCGGGTCCGCGACCTCGGCGTCCGCGACCTCCAGCGCCCAGCCCGCCGCACGCACCCGCCACCCCGTTTCGGCAGGCCAGCCTCCCAGGCGGCCTGCTGTGTCTGTGAGTACCGCCGCCGGCGATCTCCTGCGGTGCTGAGCAGCAACAACGCGGCCGGTGCCCCAGCGCATCCCGCCCATTAGCCGGGCTGCCTCTTCAAGGTGAAGCCGGTCACCGGGACAACCCGGTGACCGGCTTCGAGGGTGTCGCGGCAGGTTGTCGCACCCCTTGTTACGGTGGGCGCTGTCGCGTGCCGTGATTTGTACGGATACCCGCTCCCCCCTGTGCCGGGGTCGGGCGCGACAGGCGCGGCGGGGACAGGGCCAGGGCAGTACGAGGAAGAGGTACAGCGCCGACTCCGCGCTGCACCCCTCGCCCGCTCTTTCCCGCCGTCCTACTCCCAGCGCATCCCGAGCTCAGTGAGCCGGGCGGCCCGTTCGGCCGGGATGTCAGCGCGCCTGCTGCGGCTGTTGACGATGAACAGGCCGAGGCTGACCTCCACGGTGGTGCCGTCGGCCAGCACCAGCGGCTCCTTGTGCTTGCGGCCGACTTTGAGGCTCCCCTCCCGCTCGCGGTATTGGGCGGCTGCGGCGAGGTTCCGCCGCTCCTTTTCCGCGTGGCTCACCTTGGCGGGCGGGAGCTGCTCCGGCGTCAGGGACTCGAGTCCGAGGACGTGTTCGCACGCCCACTGCTGGGCAGGGCCGAGTTTGTTCCAGCCGGTCTGCTGCGCCCGTGCCCATCCGGCGAGGTCCTCGCCCTGGACGACGACCACGGTCCCCGGTGCCGAACCGGCCAGCTCGCCGCCGTTGCTGACGTGGCGCCAGGCGAGGGTGAAGCAGCGCTGCCACTCGATCGGCCAGGTGGGGCACCATGCGGGGTCGATGACGTCGAGGGCGGCCTTGCGTTCGGCGGACAGGGCCCCGGTCCAGTCGAGGTCCGTCTCGCCGGCCTCCGCCCGCCGCGCCAGCGCCTCGGTGCGGCGTTGGGCGGTGCGCCAGTTCTTGAGGATGGTTCCGACCGGTCGGCCGTCCCACACCGCGTCGTTCGGGGGGCAGGCGTGGCCGTGTTCGGCGGCGTAGCCGGCGACGGCGGTGAGGTTGTCGGTGAAGGCGGTGTCGAACGCCGACCACACCATCCCGAGCTCGTCGAGCTCGGCGGTCCGCTTGTCGTCGAGGATGCCGGCGGCCTTGTAGCGGCGCTGGTCGGCGACCCACACCCCCAGCCGGTGCCCGGAGGGGGCGCGGTAGGCGTAGCGGACCTTCGCATCGCCGAACGCCTGGCGGTAGGCGCGCAGCTCCGCCAGGCCGCGGCGAAACTCCTCCCGCTCCGGCTCCAGGACCCGGGTGCGGACGAACGCGGCGATCACCGCCGGATCCCGCTCGGTGGAGAAATGGAGCAGCTGCTCCTCGCCGCCGGCGGAGCGGACCTCGTCCAGCTCCCCGGCGTGCCGGGGCTCCCGCGCGGGGCGGGTCTCCGACTGCGGCAGCGCGAGCCGCTCGACGGCGGCTTCGTCGTGGGCCCGCAGCGCGAGCAGCACCTTGGCCAACCCGTCGTAGGCCCGGGAGGTGAGCAGGACGTCGCCGCTGTCCCCGGCGCCCAGGAGCACGGGCACGATGATGGTGGCGATCTTCCCGCTGTCCGAGGTGGTGCGCAGGGCGCGGCCGACGGCCTGGACCAGGTCGACCATCGACCCGCGGACGTCCGCGAAGAACACGGAGTCGCAGTCGAAGGTGTCGACGCCTTCCGAGAGGGTCTTGACCGAGGTGAGGATGTGGCGCAGCAGCCGCAGTCCGCTCTCCCCGATCAGGGAGGCGAAGTCGTCCAGCGCCCGGCGGCGTTGGGCGGGGGTGTGGTCGGCCTCCAGCCACGTCGTCCCGATCAGCTTCGGGTCCGGGTGCAGCGCCGGATCCTGTTCCCACAGCACCCGCGCCACCTCCCGGAGGCCGGTGCTCATCGCCCGGGCCTCTGCGACCAGGTGATGGAACGACAGCGTCCTGCTCAGGTCCCATTCCGCGCAGGCGGTCAGTAGCGCGGTCTGCAGCGCCGCCAACCGTGCCCCGCGGTACTCGATCGACCGCTCGTCCACCCCACGCCGCTGAAGGCCCTGCAGCACGGGGTCGGAGACGTCGACGCACACGATCCTGTACGGAGCGATCACACCGTCGGCGATGGCCTGTCCGAGCGGGTAGTCGTGAGCGACGTGGCCGAACAGGTCCTCGTTGTCCATGGACGCGATCAGCTCGGCCGGCTCCACCCCGGCCTCGGCGGCTCGCTCCCGGGCGGTCTCGGTGATCGCCCAGATCCTGGGGGTGGCCGTCATGAAGAACCTGCGGTCCGACAGGATGCGGGTGTTGTCGAGGATCATCGACCACGGCTTCCCGGCCTCGCCGGAGGCGTGGTGGGCCTCGTCGCCGACCGTCAGGTCGAAGGCCGGCAGACCCAGCCGGTGCGCCTCCTCGACCCGGCGCAGGCTCGTGTAGGTGGCGAACACGGTGACCCGCTTCATCCCGGCCGTCAGCTTCACCAGCTCGGCGGGATCGGTGGTGCACCGCACGCCGACGGGCTGCGCGTAGCCGGTCAGCGAGCACAGCCCGACCATCCGCCCGCCGTGGTCCTCGCGCCGCCACACCGCCACCGTCTCCTCCAGCAGCGGCAGCGACGGCACCACCACCAGCGTCCGCTCCGACCGCAGTCGGCCGGCGATGTGAACGGCCGTCAGCGACTTCCCCGTGCCCGTCGCGGCCCGGATCTGGCACCGCAGTCCCTGAGGCGGCACCAGACCCGACGCCGGGAGCGTCAGAAGTCGTACGGAGGAATCAGCGGCCCCCTCCTGGTTCGGCCGGAGACTTTTCATGACGCTCCTACTTTTCTTTCCCTGAATTTATGGGATACGGGAGAAAGCTGCGATGGGATTGCGGAAGGGCCCCAATATTCAACCGCAAAACGTAGTGCTTTTACTCGGCTGCGCCAACTGTCTTTGGGTTCTGAGGGATGATTCCTGCGAACTGTGCGAGTGTGCGTATGGCTTCTGGTACCGGTCGGCTGTCGTTGTCGTAGATGCCTTCGGTCCTGGCCCACTCCCGCAGCCGGGCCTCCTCAACCTCAGCCACCTTCGCCGACCTGGCCGGCAGGACGGGGGTGGTGAGGGGATGGATCGGTGATGGGCTGGGACGGGTGGGGTCGTATGTGCTGAGGCCGAAGGTGTCGGTGACGCGGTGGACGTGGTCAGGTGCCGGTGCCCCTGGCCAGAGGGTGATGCGGTGTTCCTCGATCCACGTTGTAACGGTGTTGTGGCCCTGGCGGCGTCTCGTCCGCGAGCATCCACTCTGACGCGGTACCAGCCGGGTCCGCTCAGAGCCACATTGGTGCGCAGTCCAGCTGGCGCGGGTGCGCCGCCCCAAGGCTGGACCCCGAGCTGGCCACAACTGCTGTGCAGGCTGACTTCTACAGATGTCTCCCACTCGGATCCCGGCGGCAGAGGCGGAGCAGACTCAGGAACGACAGTGAGCCTGACAGGCCCGGTGTGGGTGCCACAGCGAACCGCCAAGTGATCGGGCGCCGCCGCGACCAGACTGTTGCCCGCACGGATTCGCCCCAGCGCGTCGTGATCGCCACCCGGAATAAACCCTGATCCGATCAGATAGTACTGGGCATAGAGTACATTAACTTCACCGAATGATTCACCCATCAATTCACCCTTTTTGCACGTCGGCGGCACGAGGTTTCGACGCTACTGCCTCGCCGCTCGCCATACTCGTATAACAAACCAGTCCGTGAATCATCCAGAACCCCACTAGAAGCCCAGAGTCTAGCGCTGAAGCTACTTTGATGCACAGGAACGGGCGAAGCCCTCTCGTCACCCGAACGAACAACTCCACCATGTGACCACCCGTCACCTCCTCGCCCGTCAAGGCGCGAAGCGCCCCGACACACCACCCCAGTCAGTGCGGGCCGGAGCTCGAACCCACCCCACCCACCCTGGGCCGAAGGCCCCACCCTGACACCCGCTCAACTCCGTAGCGAAGAGCGGAGTTGACGCACCACCACCCCACACACCTGGGCACGCCCCGATGATCGGGCGAAGCCCGAACAGCCCGGCGAAGCCGGGCAGTCGTCGGCGAAGCCGACGAGCCGCCCCAGGCGAAGCCTGGGGCCCCGGCCGAAGGCCGGCAGTTCTGGCGGCGAAGCCGCCGCGCAGCGCCGAAGGCGCAAGCAACCCGCGCCGAAGGCGCGTGGTTACCCGGCGCAGCCGGG
>NZ_NNBO01000028.1:0-35622 GCF_002803145.1 Kitasatospora sp. CB02891
GTCCGGGTTCGAACCGTCCGGATTCGAGCCGTCCGCGTTCGAACCGGCCGCACCCGCGCCGGTCGGCTTCGAACGACCGACGCCGTTCGAGCGGCCGCAGCAGCCGTTCGAGCCGCAGTCCCCGTACGAGCCGCAGTCCCCGTACGAGCGGCCGGGCTACCAGCAGCCCGCGCCCGGCTACCCGGCCGCGCCGGGCGGACCGGGCGGACCGGCCGCGCCGTCGTTCGACAAGCAGCCGCCGGCGGCCTTCCCCGACGGCGACTACGAGCGCCCCGGCCCGGTCTACGCCGAGCCGTCCGGCCCGCAGCAGGGGCACCAGCAGCGTCCCCCGCAGCAGAGCGACGACGACTTCGGCACCTCGTTCCGGCTGACCCCGCCCGGGCAGCAGGGGCACGGCCGGCCGCCGGTCGCCGCTCCGCAGCGCACCAGCTGGTTCGCCGTGGTGGCCGCCGACCACGACTACTTCGCCGACATGATGGCGCGCAGCGGCCCGGAGGCGGCCGGGCTGGCCTTCCCGCCGTACACCCCGGAGCGGCGGATCCCGCTGACCGGCCGGGGCCAGCTGCGGATCGGTCGGCGCAGCCAGCAGCGCGGCACCGTGCCGGAGATCGACCTGTCGGTCTCCCCGGAGGATCCGGGCGCCTCGCACCAGCACGCCCTGCTGGCCGAACAGCCGGACGGCGGCTGGGTGGTGGTCGACCAGGACTCCACCAACGGCACCACCCTCAACGGCGGCCCGGACACCCTGCCGCCGCACACCGCGATCCCGCTGAACGACGGCGACCGCATCCACATCGGCGCCTGGACCACCATCACGGTGCACCGGGCCTGACCGCACGTCAGCGGGCCTCGGCCCTGACGGCGTGTCATCGCCGCTCCGGCGGCGGGGCGTTCACCGCTCCCGCCGCCGGTCCGCGGTGTGCGCGATCCATCACCGAACGATCAAAAATTCACACCAAAGTGTTCGTTGGCGCCCCGCGCACCCCCTACGCTTCGCCCCATGACTGAAGCAATAACCGCGGACGGGATCCGGAAGCGGTACGGGGACGTCCAGGCTGTCGACGGAGTGTCACTCTCCGTCAGCACTGGCGAGTTCTACGGCCTGCTCGGGCCGAACGGGGCCGGCAAGACCACCACACTGGAGATCCTGGAGGGCATCCGGGAGGCCGACGAGGGCCGTGTCGAGCTGCTCGGCATGTCGCCGTGGCCGCGCAACGCCAAGCTGCTGCCGCGCATCGGCGTGCAGTTCCAGGCGTCGGCGTTCTTCAACAAGCTGAGCGCGCGCGAGACCATCCGCACCTTCGCCTCCTTCTACGGCATCGGCCCGAAGGCCGCCGACGCGATGCTGGAGCGGGTCGGCCTGACCGAGTCCGCGGGCGTGCTGACCGACAAGATGTCCGGCGGCCAGGCCCAGCGCCTGTCCATCGCCTGCGCCTTGGTGCACGACCCGGAGCTGGTGTTCCTCGACGAGCCGACCACCGGCCTCGACCCGCAGGCCCGCCGCAACCTGTGGGACCTGCTGCGCGACATCAACGCCGAGGGCCGCACCGTCGTCCTCACCACCCACTACCTGGACGAGGCGGAGATCCTCTGCGACCGCGTCTCGGTGATGGACCACGGCAAGGTGCTGAAGACCGGCGCGCCCGCCGCCCTGGTCCGCGAGATCGACGACACCGTCCGGATCCGGGTGGAATCCGGAATGCTGACCGCCGACCGGGCCCGTGACCTGCTCACCACCGCGGGCGCCGCGTTCAGCAACCTGGAGGACGACGGCACCACCCTGGCCCTGTCGACCCACGCGCCCGGGCCGGTGCTCTCCATGCTGGCCGAGGAGAACGCGCTGCGCGGCCTCGAGGTCCGCGGCGCCACCCTGGAGGACGTCTTCCTCCAGCTGACCGGACGGGAGTACCGGGCATGACCGCCACCGACCAGGCCCGCACCTCCCCCGCCGTCGACGGCGGACGGGAGAAGGCCAACGCCTTCGTCGGACTGTCCCGGGTCATGCTGCTCGGCTTCGTCCGCGACAAGGGCACCCTGTTCTTCACGCTGGCACTGCCGCTGATGTTCCTGGTGCTGTTCGGCGTCCTCTACAAGGGCGGCGGCACCTCGCACGTCAAGGTCGCCGAGGTCGGCCAGGTCAAGCTGCTCGACCAGCTGAAGGACCAGAAGGACGGCCCGCTGTCCGTCCTGGAGATCACCACCTTCACCGACGAGAACGCCGCGCTCGCCAAGGTCAAGAAGGGCGAGCTCGACGGCCTGGTGTCCGAGGGCCCCGACGGCAAGGTGGTGCTCCGGTTCAGCCAGGCCGACCAGGTCAAGGCCGGCACCGTGCAGGGCATCGTGAACTCCCTGGTGCAGACCGCCAACCAGCTGTCCTCGCACGCCACCCCGGCGTACACGCTGGACTCCTCCAAGGTCGAGGACGACTCCACAAAGCCGATCCAGTACCTGACGCCCGGCCTGCTCGCCTACGCGGTCTCCATGGGCGCCGTCTACGGCGCCTCGTTCACCCTGGTGACCTGGCGCAAGAAGCGGGTGCTGCGCCGCCTGCGGCTGGCGCCCATCTCGGCGGGCACCATCGTCGCCGCCCGGGTGGTGGTCAGCGTGATCGTGGCGCTCGCCCAGACCGCGCTGTTCCTCGCGGTCGCGCAGCTCGACTTCTTCGGCCTCAAGCTCACCGGCAACTGGTGGCTGGTGATCCCGCTGGTGATCTGCGCCACCCTGGCCTTCATGTCGATCGGCCTGCTCACCGGCTCGCTGGCGAAGTCCGAGGAATCGGCGAACGGCATGAACCAGCTGATCATCCTGCCGATGTCCTTCCTCGGCGGCGCGTTCATCCCGCTGGACTTCGCGCCGAGCTGGCTGCAGGACGTCTCCAGGGCCCTGCCGCTGCGCTACCTGATCAACCCCGCCAAGTCGGTGCTCAGCCAGGGCGGCGGCATCGCCGAGGCCCTGCCCGGAATGGGCATCCTGCTGGGCTTCACGGTGGTGCTGAGCGCCATCGCCTGGCGCTTCTTCAACTGGGACGACGCGTAGCCGTCCGTACCCTCCCCGCGACCGGGGTCGTACACCGAAAGTCCCGGTGTACGGCCCCTGTCGGCGTCTGCGACCATGGACGGGTGACTGACACCGGGCGCGACACCGCACACGAGGAGACCGTGCAGACGACGGCGGCGGAGGAGCGGAGCTTCTACGACCGCGTCGGCGGCGAGCAGACCTTCCGCCGGCTGGTCCACTTCTTCTACCAGGGCGTCGCCCAGGACGAGTTGCTGCGCCCGATGTACCCGGAGGAGGACCTCGGCCCCGCCGAGGAGCGCTTCGCGCTGTTCCTGATGCAGTACTGGGGCGGCCCGCGCACCTACAGCGATCGCCGCGGCCACCCGCGCCTGCGGATGCGGCACGTCCCGTTCCAGGTCGACCGGGCCGCCCACGACGCCTGGCTGCGGCACATGCGCGCCGCCCTCGACCGGCTCGCGCTGCCCGCCGAGGACGACCGCGAGCTGTGGAACTACATGACGTACGCCGCCGCCGCGATGATCAACACGGCGGGCTGAGGCCTTCCCGTGCCTACCGCAGCGGGCTGAGGCCCAGGCCCGCGCCCGGTGCGCCGCCGGTCCGCAGGGCGACCGAGCCGGCGGGGGCGTCCAGCCGCAGCCAGGGGCCGGCCCGGTGCGCCTGCAGCGGGGCGCCGGGCCGCAGGAAGCCGATCGCGTGGGCGGCGTGCGCGGCCCGCAGCGGCAGGCCCTCGACGGCGCCCAGCGGCCGGGACCAGATCTCGTCCGCCAGCGCGTCCACCACCTCCCGGCTCCGGTGGTGCTCCGGCACCTCGGCGGTGCGCCGCTTGAACTCGGCGACGGCGGCGCGCACTTCGTCCATCACCAGGTCGACCGGCGGCTGCCCGAGCGGCTGCCAGCCGGAGCGCGGCGGCAGCAGGCCCGCCCAGGACGGGCCGGTGACCGGGGCGGGCAGCGTCAGTCGGGCGCCCGGCTCGTCCACGGACTCCAGCAACTGCCCGGCGGAGACGGTCAGATCGGCCGCCGCCACCTCGCCGGCCGGACGGACGGTGCGCAGCGCGAGCACCGCGGACCCGCCCAGCGGCAGCCGCCCGAACACGGCCAGCACCCCGCCGCCGTCCGCGCCCGGCACCGCCTGCAGCCGGACCGCGGCGGCCCGGTCGAAGCGGAGCAGCCGGCCCAGGAAGGCCGCCAGGTCGGCGGCCTCGCCCTGGTCGGCGAGGTCGAGGCGGGTGTTCGCGGTCACCGGGGTTCAGCTCGATTCGTCAGTGCGGCGGTCTCGGTGCGACGTCGGCAGAGGCCGGTCAGACGGCGGCGGGCTGCTCGTCCATGAAGCGGGCGAGGAACTCGCGCTCCACCGGACTGATCCGGCGCGGGCGGCCCTCGGCCAGGTTGTAGGGGACGACCACGGTGGAGGCGGTGACGTAGACCGTCTCGGTGCCGTCCTCGGCGACGTCCTTGATCTCGTAGGAGACGGTCAGCGAGGCTCCGCCGATCTTCGTCACCCAGGTCTCGATGGTGACCGGCTCGGGGCGGTGCACCAGCGGGCGCTTGTAGTCGATCTCGTGGCGCGCCACCACGGACCCGCCCGCGAACTCCCCGGCGCCGGCCTCGGCGGCCTGGGTGAACATGAAGTCGATCCGGGCCTCCTCCAGGTAGCGCAGGAAGACCACGTTGTTGACGTGACCGAAGGCGTCCATGTCCGACCACCGCAGGGGGCAGGCGTAGATGTGACGTGCCACGGTGTTCTCCTCAGATCAGGTGGACCCGCAGGAAGCCTACGGGCCGCGGCCCGGCAGTCCGCCCCGAGGGGGTGGGCTGCCGGGCCGCCGGTGCGTCCGCGGATCAGCCGCGGGTGAGCTTCTTGTAGGTCGCGCGGTGCGGGCGGGCCGCATCGGCGCCCAGGCGCTCGATCTTGTTCTTCTCGTAGGACTCGAAGTTGCCCTCGAACCAGAACCACTTGCTGTCGCCCTCGTAGGCGAGGATGTGGGTGGCCACTCGGTCCAGGAACCAGCGGTCGTGGGAGATGACCACGGCGCAGCCGGGGAACTCCAGCAGCGCGTTCTCCAGCGAGGACAGCGTCTCGACGTCGAGGTCGTTGGTCGGCTCGTCGAGGAGCAGCAGGTTGCCGCCCTGCTTGAGGGTCAGCGCCAGGTTCAGGCGGTTGCGCTCACCGCCGGACAGCACGCCGGCCGGCTTCTGCTGGTCCGGGCCCTTGAAGCCGAACGCGGAGACGTAGGCGCGGGACGGCATCTCGACCTGGCCGACGTTGATCCAGTCGAGGCCGTCGGAGACGACCTCCCACAGGGTCTTCTTCGGGTCGATGTTGGAGCGGGTCTGGTCGACGTAGCTGATCTTGACGGTCTCGCCGACCTTGACCGTGCCGCTGTCCGGGGTCTCCAGGTCCTGGAGCATCTTGAACAGGGTGGTCTTGCCCGCGCCGTTCGGGCCGATGATGCCGACGATGCCGTTGCGCGGCAGGGTGAAGCTCAGGTCGTCGATCAGGACCTTCTCGCCGAAGGCCTTGTTGAGGTGGTCGACCTCGATGACGACGCTGCCCAGACGCGGGCCCGGCGGGATCTGGATCTCCTCGAAGTCCAGCTTCCGCATCTTGTCGGCCTCGGCCGCCATCTCCTCGTAACGGGCGAGGCGGGCCTTGGACTTGGCCTGGCGGCCCTTGGCGTTGGAGCGGACCCACTCCAGCTCTTCCTTGAGCCGCTTGGCGCGCTTGGCGTCCTTCTGGCCCTCGACCTTGAGACGGGTCTGCTTGGTCTCCAGGTAGGTGGAGTAGTTGCCCTCGTACGGGTAGGCGCGGCCGCGGTCGAGCTCGAGGATCCACTCGGCGACGTTGTCCAGGAAGTACCGGTCGTGGGTGACCGCGACGACGGTGCCGGGGTACTTCTCCAGGTGCTGCTCCAGCCAGTTCACCGACTCGGCGTCCAGGTGGTTGGTGGGCTCGTCGAGCAGCAGCAGGTCGGGCTGCTCCAGCAGCAGCTTGCACAGCGCCACGCGGCGCTTCTCGCCACCGGACAGCTTGGTGACCGGCCAGTCGCCGGGCGGGCAGCCCAGCGCGTCCATGGCCTGCTCCAGCTGGGCGTCCAGGTCCCAGGCGTTGGCGTGGTCCAGGTCCTCCTGGAGCTTGCCCATCTCCTCGAGCAGCGCGTCCGAGTAGTCGGTCGCCATCAGCTCGGCGATCTCGTTGAACCGGTCGAGCTTGCCCTTGGTCTCCTTGACGCCGTCCTGGACGTTCTCCAGCACGGTCTTCGTCTCGTCCAGCGGCGGCTCCTGCTGGAGCATGCCGACGGTGAAGCCCGGCGAGAGGAAGGCGTCGCCGTTGGAGGGCTGGTCCAGGCCGGCCATCATGCGCAGCACGGTGGACTTGCCGGCGCCGTTGGGGCCGACGACGCCGATCTTCGCCCCGGGGAGGAAGGAGAGCGTCACGTCGTCAAGGATGACCTTGTCGCCGTGTGCCTTGCGCACCTTGCGCATGGTGTAGATGTATTCCGCCACGTGAGATCGCTCCGGCGTCGTCGTCGAGTAATCGGCTTGCAGCCTTCCATTGTGCCGTAAGGCCGATGCCGCCCCGAACGCCCTTCGGGCCGGGCGGCGACCGGCCGGGCCGCAGGCTGCGGCGGCCCGGCACGCGAACGGCCCCGCCCCCGCGGTGCGGGGGCGGGGCCGCCCCTCCCCGGCGGGCGGCCGGGGAGGGTCAGCGTGCGGGTCAGGCGCGGCTGTGGCGGCCGCGGCGGCGCAGGCCGTAGACCGCGGCGCCACCGGCGACGACCAGGACGCCGGCGATCGCGGCGGTGACGCCGGTGCCCATGCCGCCACCGGTGGAGGCCAGCTCAGGGCCGGTGGGGGTGGGCGACGGGGTCGGGGTGACCGGCGGCAGGGTGTTGCTGTCGGTCTTGCAGTTCAGCACGCCGCTGAAGGTCTGCGAGAAGCCACCGGGGCCGGTGACGGTGAAGTTGTAGGCGGTGTCCTCGGCGACCGGCAGGACGACGTCCTGGGTGGCGCCGGGCTTCACGGTGACGTTCTTGCCGCCGACGGTGAAGTTCCAGTCCCGGTCGCCCTTGTTGGAGACGGTGAGGACCAGCGCGCCCTGCGTGCAGTCGACCTTGCCGATGGCGGTCGGGATCGGGCCGGCGGGCGCCCAGGCGACGGTGGCGAGGGCGTTGACCTTGACCTTGTTGCTGCCGGCCAGGATCAGCGTCTGGCTGTGCTTGCCGTTGTCGTCGCCGACGAACGCCCGGCCGAGCTTGACGGTGGCGGTGGCGTCCGCGGTGATGGTGGCGGTGCCCGCGTCCGCACCGGCCGGGACCTTCGCGAACAGCTGGTCGCCGTTCTTGGCGGTCTTCACCGGGGCGCCGCTCTTGTCTACCAGGCTGACGCCCGCGTCGGTGCCCTTCTTGTCCAGCGCGACGGTGACGTCGGCGGCGCCGCCGCCGGTGGTGACGGTGATCGGGCCGACCAGCTCGCCGCTCTTGCCCGCGACCGAGCCCGGGTTGAGCGCCAGCGAGGGCTTGGGCTCCTCGGCGCCGCCCTTGGCCTCGGCCTGGGCGATCAGCCACGCGATGAGCTTCTCGGTCTTCGGGTAGTCACCCGCCATCCGGACCGGGATGTTCGGGTCGGAGAAGTGCCAGATCGCGACCTGGGTGCCCGCGGCGGCGTCGCTCTTGGTCAGGCCGTCGATCCCGGACGACTTGGAGAGCGCGACCTCGTCGATGTTCGGGAACGAGTTCTCGAGTATCCACTGGATCTTCGGGCCGGCCTTGGCCTTGACCTTCTCCGGCTGCGAGAGCGAGGTGGAGGCCCAGTCGGTCTCGTGGTAGGTGGCGGTCTTGATCGTGTCGTTGAGCAGGTCGATGCAGTAGACGGCCAGGGTGGACTCGGTACCGGTCACCCCGAGGGTGAGCTGCCCCGCGGTGACGGGCAGCCAGTGGCCCGGGCGGGTCTCGGACTCGGTCTTCTGTCCGTAGAGGACGTTGCCCTGCAGCTTCCCGGTCACGCCCGAGGACGGACCGTCGGCGGCGGCGGCCGTGCCGGTGGCGAGCAGCCCCGACCCGACGACCAGCCCCGACGCGAGCATGACAGCGACGACGCGGGAGACAGCCCGCCTCTGCTTGTGGAACATGTGCGATCCCTCCGGGCGGCGACGTGCCGGTGGCAACCCGCCCCCTGCAAAGCGGCACCCCCTGTGGCGCCGCTGCACGTGTGTGGACCAGACGCATCCTATTGACGCGGCCCGAGCACCTGGGGGCCGTAGCAAATCAGGACGATATCGTGGCTGTTTCGTTATCAAAGAGCAGGCTGTCAACGGGAGTTGATGAGTCGACATAAAGTCACGGGGCGGCCGCCGCGGCAATCAGGATTGCACCGATCGGTGCCTCAGGTGCCCAGAATCCGTCAGTTCAGAACCTCCTCCGTCACATCCGAACCTTCCGGCCCCGCAGGCCCGCCGCCCCCACCGGCCGGGCCGCCCGCCGACCCGCCCGCCGCGCCCGCCGCCGCCTCGGCCTCCCGGCGGGCCGCCACCGCCTTGACGATCCACTCCGGCACCGCCTCCTCCACCAGCCGCACCGCCCGCGACCCGCCCCGCGCCGGGCCCGCCGGCCATTCGGCCGCCGAACTCCCCTGCACCGCCGCCGCCTTGGCCTCCACCGCGCGCTTGAAGAGGGAGGTGCCGCGAGTGAGGTCGTGACCCACCGCGCGGGCGTCGATCTCCACCTCGGTGCGCCGGCTGCCCTCCTCCCCCCACTCGCGCACCCGCAGCCGACCGCTCACCAGCACCGGATCTCCCTTGCTGACCGAGCCGACCAGGTTAACCGCGAGCCGCCGCCAGGCCACCACCGTCACCCAGGTGGTCTCGCCGTCCGACCAGTCGCCGCGCTCCCGGTCGTAGCGCCGCTCGGTGGCGGCCAGCCGGAACGTGGCGACGGCCACCCCGCCGGCCGTCTCCCGGTACGTCACATTCGAGGCCGCATTGCCGACCATCGTCACCAGCGCGCCGTCCATTTCCCTGCCTCCGTTCTCCGGCCGCCGCACCGGCCGGTCCGCTATTCGCCGACGGGATTTTCCGCCGCGGACAGATCCTCCACCTGCCGGTGAATTCGGACCGGCGACTTCCCCTCTCCTGTGGAAAACTCGGCCCTGTGGAAAACCGGGGTAACTCGCAGGAGTGAAATATCGGTAATTTCCTGTTCGGAATCGATCACGCGACGTGACGACCGCAGGGCGTGTCCACGACAAAGAGGGTCGTGCACCTGCAGGACACCTGAACTCCACCGCCGAAACCCCGAACGAGTGGGCGTCAACTCGCCCCGTCCATGTCATCCGCCTGAACGAACCCCAAAACATGCCCCCACCCGCGGGCCCGCCCGGGGGATTGCCGCGCCGAATGCATAACGGGTGGGGCGGCAGCCCCGTAACGACTGCACAACGTCCGGCTCCGGGACGCCGCAGAACGCTGCGCACCAGAGCACTACCTGCGATTATCGGACCGCCCCGTGGAGGCCGACACACCCCGGTCCGGTCTTCGAAGTCCAGGTGGCAGAACTGAACACCCGTATCCTGTCCCGGAACATCCCGTCCCGGTGCCCAGGCCCGGCAAGCGGGCCGACGTCACACCCGGCCCCCATAGCTCAGCGGATAGAGCACCCGCCTTCTAAGCGGTAGGTCGCAGGTTCGAATCCTGCTGGGGGCACACCAGGCTCCGACCCGGCACCCGCCGAGGAGCCCCACCCCCGCCCCGGTCAGCTTCCGACCGGGTCCGGCCGCTCCCCCGTCACCAGGGCGGCCAGGAAGCCGTCCAGCAGGGCGCGTTGACGCTCCGGCGGGAATTCGGCGGGCGCGAACAGGGCCTGCACCACCAGTCCGAGCGCGAAGGACTGCGCCAGCGCGGCGAGGTCCGCGGCCGGCCGGTCGGCGGGGAGCTCCCCCCGTTCCTGGGCCTCGGCGCACAGCTCGGTCATCCGCCGCCGCGCCCGGCGGTAGCGCTCGGCGTGTTCGGCGGTCAGCCCGGGGTCGGTGAGCGCCGCGTCCCAGGAGCCGACCCAGATCCGGTTGCCGGCCGCGCCCGCGCCGTCCAGCGGCAGGATGTCCAGCAGGGCGGCGCGCAGCACGGCCAGGCCGCGGGCGGTGGCGGCCTCCTCGGTGGCGGGGCGGCGGCGTTCGGCGGCCTGCCGGTCGAGGACGTCCAGCGCGTGGGCGACCAGCGCCCGCTTGTTCGGGAAGTAGTGGGTGAGCAGCCCGGTGGAGGCGCCGAGTTCGGCGGCCACGGCGCGCAGGGTGAGTCCGCCGAAGCCGCGGGCGGCGAGCACCCGCCAGACCGCCTCGGAGACGTCCCGGCGGCGTGCTTCGTGGTCTCCGCGGGCGGGTGGTGTCATGCGCGTTAGGGTACCTACCAAACGTTTGTTATGTATGTCGGACCGCCGGAGGGGTTGCCCATGTACACCGTCGCACTGGCTGAGGACGCCGAGCTGCGCCCGCTGGAGCCCTGGCAGGCCGAGGAGTTCCTGGCGCACATCGACCGCGCCCGGGCCACCGTCGACCCGTTCATCCCGTGGGCGACCTTCAGCACCGATCCGGAGTCGGCCCGCGCGACCCTGCAGCGGTACGCCGACCGGCAGAGCAGCGACTCCGGCCGGATCTACGGGATCTGGCTCGGCGGCGCCCTGGTCGGCGGGGTGATGTTCGTCCGCTTCGAGACCGGGACCGGGGTGTGCGAGATCGGCGCGTGGACGGAGCCGGCCGGTCGTGGCCGCGGCCTGGTCACCGCCGCGGTCCGGCGCCTGCTGGACTACGCGTTCCTGGAGCGCGGCCTGCACCGCGCCGAGTGGTGGAACTCCACGGTGAACCCGGCCAGCCGCGCGGTCGCCCAGCGCCTCGGCATGACGCTGGACGGGACGATGCGCCAGTCCACCGAGCACCTCGGCGAGCGCCTCGACCTGGAGGTCTGGTCGATGCTGGCCCCGGAGTGGCGGGCGCAGGGCGCCTCCGCTTGATCCTGATCACCTGGTGAACGCCCGGCGTGCTGTGGAAGGCTGACGACCCGTCCCCCTTCTCCACCTTCCCGGAGGCCGTGATGTCCGCGAGCACCGTTCCGCTCGACCGCCCCGGCCCCGGGGACACCGAGCTGCCGACCGGCGTGGACGGCCTGCGCTGCTGGGTGGGCGCGGACCGGGTGGCGACGGTGCTGCTGGACCGGCCCGAGCGCCGCAACGCGGTGACCGGCGCCATGTGGCGGGCGCTGCCGGGCCTGCTGGCCGAGCTGGGCGCGCGGGCCGACGTCCGGGCGCTGCTGCTGACCGGCGCGGAGGGCGCCTTCTCGGCGGGCGCGGACATCGCCGAACTCGCCGACGTGTACGCCGATCCGGCCGCCGCGGACGCCTACCACGCGCTGAACGTGGCGGCCGAGGAGGCGCTGGCAGCGTTCCCCCGGCCGACCCTGGCAGTGATCCACGGTGCCTGCGTGGGCGGCGGCTGCCAGCTGGCGGTCGCCTGCGACCTGCGGTTCGCCGCCGAGGACGCCCGCCTCGGCATCACCCCGGCCAAGCTGGGCGTGGTGTACCCGGCGGTGCCGACGCTCCGCCTGGCCGCCCTGGTCGGCCCGGCCCGCGCCAAGTACCTGCTGTTCTCCGGCGCCCTCGTCCCGGCCGCCCGCGCGGAACTCTTCGGCCTGCTCGACGAAGTCCTCCCGCCCGCCGAACTGGACGCCCGCGCCCGCGAGTTCGCCCGCCTGCTGACCCACCGCTCGCCCCAGACCATCGGCGCGGCCAAAGCCGCCCTGGCCGCCGCTCCGGAGAGCGCCGCAGCCGCCCTGGAGCCCTGGGAACGCGCCTCCCGCACCGCACCGGACGTCCGCGAGGGCCTGGCGGCGTTCCTGGAACGACGCGAGCCGGAGTTCTGAGCCGCCCTGCGGCCCGGGGTTGCTCGGAGGTGCTGCACAATCTCCGGTGATCGGATCGTCACACCGCGAGTCCGGCCCGGCCGAAGGAGCAGCATGTCCACCCCCGCCGTCGAGACCGCCTGGGCCTCCCGGATCAGCGACGGCGTGGAGCCGAAGAACGTGATCATCGCGGTGCTGCCGCTGATCGGCGTGGGCCGGTACGGCTGGGCGGGACTGGCCTGGGCGGCGTTCGCCGCGCTGTTCGCCGCGGTGATACCGACCTGGTTCATCGTCCGCGGGGTGCGCCGGGGCAGCATCGAGGACCGGCACGTCGGGCAGCGCCGCCGCCGGCTGGTGGTGATCCCGTTCATCATGGGGTCGGTGCTGGTCAGCCTGCTGACGATGGCGTTCCTGGACGCCCCGGCCGACCTGACCGCGATGGTGCTGGCGATGTTCGCCTCGCTGGTGCCGATCATGGCGATCACGGTGTGGTGGAAGGTCTCGGTGCACACCGCCGTGCTCAGCGGCGCGATCGTCTGCACCGCGATCGCGCTCGGCCCCTGGTGGCTGCTCCTGCTGCCCGGGGTGGCGCTGGTGGGGTGGTCCCGCGTGGTGCTGCGGGACCACACCCGGGCCCAGACGGTGGTCGGCGCACTGGTGGGGGCTGCCGCCGCCGGGCTGGCCTTCTGGTCCGCCCGCTGACCGGCGGCCGGCGGGTCGTCAGCGGATCGGGGCGCCCGAGACGGCTCGGGCGATGACCAGGCGCTGGATTTCGCTGGTGCCCTCGAACACGGTGTAGATGGCGCTGTCGCGGTGCATGCGCTCGACCGGGTACTCGCGGGTGAAGCCGTTGCCGCCGAGGATCTGCATGGCCTGGGCGGTGACGAACTTGGCGGTCTCGCCGGCGTACAGCTTGGACATCGAGCCTTCGGCGTTGGTGAAGGGCCGGTTGTTGACGGCCATCCAGGAGGCGCGCCAGACCAGCAGGCGGGCGGCGTCGATCCGGGTCTTCATGTCGGCCAGCTGGAAGGCGACGCCCTGGTTCTCGATGATCGGCCTGCCGAACTGGACCCGGGTCTTCGCGTAGTCGAGCGCGACCTCGTACGCGGCCCGGGCGATGCCGATGGCCTGCGCGCCGACGGCCGGTCGGGAGGCCTCGAAGGTGGCCATCGCGGCGTTCTTGCCGCCGCCCTTGGCGCCCTCGCGGGCGCGGGCGAGGCGGGCGTCCAGCTTCTCCTTGCCGCCGAGCAGGCAGTGGCCGGGGATCCGGACGTCGTCGAGGACGACCTCGGCGGTGTGCGAGGCGCGGATGCCGTGCTTCTTGAACTTCTGGCCCTGGCTCAGGCCCTTGGTGCCGGGCGGGATCAGGAAGGACGCCTGGCCGCGCGCGCCGAGCTCGGGGTCGACGGTGGCGACCACCACGTGGACGTGCGCGATGCCGCCGTTGGTGGCCCAGGTCTTGGTGCCGTTGATCACCCACTCGTCCTTGGCCCGGTCGTAGACGGCCCGGGTGCGCAGCGCGGAGACGTCGGAGCCGGCGTCGGGCTCGGAGGAGCAGAACGCGGCGACCTTGACGTCGTCGGGGGTGCCGAACATCTGCGGCGCCCAGGTGCCGATCTGCTCGTCGGTGCCGTTGGCGAGCACCGCGACGGCGGCCAGGGTGGTGCCGGTGATGGCCAGGCCGATGCCGGCGTCGCCCCAGAACAGCTCCTCCATGGCGATCGGGATGCCGACGCCGGACGGGTCGAAGAACTGCTGGGCGTAGAAGTCGAGCGAGTAGACGCCGATCTTCGCGGCCTCCTGGATGATCGGCCAGGGCGTCTCCTCGCGCTCGTCCCACTCGGCCGCGGCCGGGCGGATGACGTCGGCGGCGAAGCCGTGCAGCCAGTCGCGGACGGCGATCTGGTCCCGCCCCGGGTCGAGCGAGAAGGTGGTCATGGTCGGCCTCCAGGAGACGGGGGTTGCGGGTCGGAGTGTCCGCGCCACTGCGCTGTTACCTCCGGTAACATGGCGGCGAGTCTGCTACCGATAGGTAACCGGTGTCAACGCCCGTTCAGGCCCCACCCGCACGAGGAGCAGCGCATGACCTCCGAACCCCGCCGCGAACAACTGCTCAACGCCGCCGACCGGGTCGTCCAGCGCGAGGGCCCGGGCGCCAGCATGAACGCCATCGCCGCCGAGGCGGGCATCACCAAGCCCATCCTGTACCGGCACTTCGGCGACCGGAACGGCCTGATCGGCGCGTTGACGGCACGTCACACGGCCGGCCTGCTGGCCGCCGTGCGGGCCGCCCTGAACGAGCCGCTGGAGCGCCGCGACCGGGTCGAGCACGTGCTGGACGTCTACCTGGCCGCGATCGAGTCCCGCCCGCAGGTGTACCGGCTGCTCACCCACCCCGAACCGGGCGACCCCACCGGCGCGGGCAACGCGCTGGCGCCCGCGCTGCGGCAGATCGCCGAGGAGATCACCCGCGCCATCCAGCAGCAGATCGACCTCGGCCAGGACGGGCCGCTGCTCTCCGAGACCTGGGGCCGCTCGATCACCGGCATGGTGCTGGCGGCCGGCGACTGGTGGCTGGAGACCCGCCCCTGCCCGCGCGCCCGGATGGTGCAGGCGCTCGCCGACCTGCTGTGGGGCCGGCTGTCCGCCGCCGCCGACCTGCCGCCGATGCTCGCCGCCCCGGAGGCCTGACCATCCATCAAACATGAGCATGTCTCACCTCTTGTGCGGCGGGGACGGCTCCGGCAGGATCGGCGCACCCCACCCCTCCCCCACCCCGCCGCGAGGTGCCCCGTGCGCGTCCGCCGCTCCGCCGCCGCCCTGCTGCTCTCCGCCGTCGCCGTCCTCGGCACCGTCTCGGCCGGCCCGCCCGCCGACCACGCCGACCGGTTCGACGCCCGCAAGGTCTCCGCGACCACCCTCGCCGACGGCCGCACCGCCTTCACCGACCGGCACGGCCGCGTCCTCGACCTGCGCGGGTTCAACCTCGACAAGTACGACGAGACCACCGAGGCCGACCTGCGCGACCTCGCCGCGCACGGCTTCCGGCTGATCCGCGTCGCCGTCTCCTGGGCCCGCCTCGAACCCGCCCCCGGCCGCTACGACCGAGCCCAACTCGCCCGGCTGCACCGCATCCTGGACTGGGCCGAGAAGTACCGCCTGTACGCCGTCGTCGACTTCCACCAGGACGTCTACGGGCAGTACTTCGGCGGCGGCGACGGCGGCGCCCCCTCCTGGGCGACCCGCGACGACGGCCTGCCGTTCACGCCCGACCCGAACGACTGGTTCGCCGGCTACTTCCAGCCCGCCGTCCAGGCCGCCTTCCGCCACCTCTACGACGACCGCGACCTGCAGCGCGCCCAGGCCGACCTGTACGCCACCGTCGCCCGCGAACTGCGGGGCCACCGCGCCCTGCTGGGCTACGACCTGTTCAACGAGCCGTTCGGCCCGGTGGACGGCGACCCCACCGACCCGGCCGTCCTCGCCGCCTCCGCCGCCGCCCTCGAACAGGGCCGGCTCCCCGCCATGTACCGCCGCCTGATCTCGGCGGTCCGCCAGGTCGACCGCGACGCCTGGCTGTTCGTCGAACCCACCGTGCTGGTCGGCCAGGGCGTCCCCACCCGGCTCCCCGCCTTCGCCGACCCCCGCCCGGGCGCCGACCGGATCGGCTACGCCCCGCACTTCT
Source organism: Kitasatospora sp. CB02891 (assembly GCF_002803145.1). Taxonomy (NCBI): domain Bacteria; kingdom Bacillati; phylum Actinomycetota; class Actinomycetes; order Kitasatosporales; family Streptomycetaceae; genus Kitasatospora; species Kitasatospora sp. CB02891. The sequence goes on from NZ_NNBO01000028.1 coordinate 15,587, forward strand.
ACGACACCGCCGTCGAAGCGGGCCGGGACTGGGACCCCGCCGGCGGCTTCATCGACGCCTACACCGACGCCATCGCCGCCTACCCCCGCGCCCACCGCCTCCCCGTGCTGGTCGGCGAATGGGGCCCGCCCAGCGCCGCCACCCCCGGCAACGCCGAACTGATCCGCCGTCAGGTCACCGCGATGAACGGCTTCGCCGCCGCCTGGACCATGTGGTACTGGTGCCGCGGCACCGGCGGCTACTGCGCCCTCACCCCCACCGGCCGTCCGGCCCCCGGCTACGAACCGGTCTTCGACGGAAAGCCGTAGGCACGTACCCGTATGCCCTCCGCCCCGCTGCCCGCGCAGTTCTCCGCGCCCCGTCCGGGGCGCGGAGAACTGCGCGAAGCGGGAGGGCGTCGCCGGCCGGGTCCGCCCGACTCGCAGCGGCCCCGTGCCGGACGGCCTACTTCAGCCCGCGCCGAGCGAGCAGCGGCTCGATCGAGGGCTCCCGCTCCAGCACGGCCCGCACGGAGTCCATCGCGTCCCGGCTGCCACCCCGCGACAGCAGCTCGGCCCGGAACAGCTCGCCGCTCTCCCGCACCGGTCGCCCGTTGCCGCCGAACCACTCCACCGTGTCGGCGTCCAGCACCTCCGACCAGATGTACGCGTAGTACCCGGCGCTGTAGCCGTTCGAGAACACGTGGTTGAAGTACCCGGTGCGGTACCGCGGCGGCACCGTCGCCATCGCGACGCCCGCCTCGGCCAGCGCCTGCGCCTCGAACGCCTCCGCGTCCTCGACGGTCGCCCCGGCGGGCAGCGAGTGCCACGCCCAGTCGAGCAGCGCGGCGGCCAGGTACTCGACCGTCCGGAAGCCCTGTCCGTAGTTCTCGGCGGCCAGCATCCGCTGCACCGTCTCGGCGGGCAGCGGCTCACCGGTGACGTGGTGCCGGGCGTAGTTGGCCAGCACCTCGGGACGGGTCATCCACATCTCGTTGACCTGGGACGGGAATTCGACGAAGTCCCGCGGCACCTCGGTGCCCGCGAACAGCGGGTACTGCACGTCCGAGAACAGGCCGTGCAGCGCGTGCCCGAACTCGTGGAAGAGCGTGCGCACCTCGTCCCAGCTGAGCAGCGCCGGCTCCCCGGCGGCGGGGCGGCCGATGTTGAGGTTGTTGACCACCACCGGCTTCTGGCCCAGCAGCCGGGACTGCGAGACCAGTTCGTTCATCCACGCGCCGCCGCGCTTGGACTCGCGGGCGTAGAAGTCCCCGACGAACAGTCCGAGGGCGGACCCGTCGGCGTCCGTCACCTCGAAGACCCGGGCGTCGGGGTGGTAGGCCGTCAGTTCGGGCCGCTCGGTGAACCGCAGGCCGTAGGCCAGGCCGGCCGCGAAGAACACGCCGTCCTGGAGCACCCGCTCCAGCTCGAAGTAGGGGCGCAGCGCCGCGGTGTCCACGTCGTAGCGCTCGGCGCGCACCTTCTCGGCGTAGAACGCCCAGTCGTGGGCGGCGAGTTCGGCGACCCCGTCGGCGGCCGCGGCGGCCGCCAGCTCGGCGGCCTCGCGCTGCGCGTTGGCGACGGCGGGCCCGACCAGTCGGCCGAGCATCGCGCCGACCGCCTCGACGGTGCCGGCGGTCTCGTCGGCGACCACGTACGCGGCGTGGCTGGCGTGGCCGAGCAGCGCGGCGCGTTCGGCGCGCAGTGCGGCCATCCGGGCGGCCAGCGGGCCGTTGGTGTCCAGGCCGCGCCGCAGCGAGGCGGTGAGCAGCCGCTCGCGCAGCGCCCGGTCGGTGAGCTGGTCGAGTTCGGTCTGGTTGGAGAAGTTCTTCAGGCTGAGCACCCAGCGGCCGTCGTGGCCGAGCGCGCGGGCGTTCTCGGCGGCGGAGGCGATCGCGCCGGCGGGCAGCCCGTCGAGCGCGTCGGCGCTGTCCACGACGATCGCACCGGCCAGCGAGGCCTCGTGGGTGTTCCTGCGGAACGCGGCGGCGTCGGCGGCGAGTCGGGTGTTGATCTCGCGCAGTCGCTGCTGGCCGTCCTGGTCGAGGCGGGCGCCGGCCCGGACGAACGCGGTGTGGCGGCGCTCCAGCAGGCGCAGCGACTCGGCGTCCAGGCCGAGCTCGTGGCGGTCGCGGTGCAGGGCGTCGAGGCGGGCGAACAGCGCCGCGTCCAGGTGGATCGCGTCGTGGTGCGCGGCCAGCCGGGGGCTGATCTCGGCGTCGAGTTCCTGGACGACGGGGGTGGTGTCGGAGGCGTCCTGGTTCTCGAACACCACCCTCACCCGGCGCAGCACCGCACCGGAACGCTCCAGCGCCACCACGGTGTTGTCGAAGGTCGGCGGCTCCGGGTCGGCGACGATCGCGGCGATCTCGGCGAGCTGGTCGGCCATGCCGCGCTCGAATGCCGGACGGTAGTGCTCTTCCCGGATCTCGGCGAAGGGCGGAAGCTCGAACACCAGGGTGCTGGGCGAGAAGAAGGGGTTGTCGCTCATGTCCGCCGACCCTACGGGTCTCCGGGCCCGGGCGGAACACCGAACCCCCACCTGCGGGCCGGGTGCCGACTGTCACCGGCACCGGCTACCGTCGACAGGTCCCCCACCGCACGACCCCGAACGACCCCCGCCCCGAACCGGAAGGAGCCCCCGCCCGTGCGATACGCCCTGGTGCCCGACCCGCACGGCCCGGGCGGGCGGCTGCGCCCGCTGGCCGAGGACGGCGCCCCGCTCGGGCCGGCCGTGCAGGTGCCGAGGCTGGCCGAGGCGGTGGCCGCCGTGGAGGCCGAGCACGCGCCGCGCTGGGTGTGGCCGACGGCCGACACCGCGTACGGCCCACTGCTGGCCGAGCTGCCGGAGCGGGTGGCGCGCTGCCACGACCTGCGGCTGACCGAGACGCTGCTGCTCGGCCACGAGGGCCGGTTCGGCGCGCCGCGTTCGCTCGGCGCGGCCTGGGCGCGGCTGCGCGGGCTGCCGGTGCCGGCCGACCTGCCGGAGGGCGCGCTGCCCGACGAGGACGGCCTGTTCGCCCCGGACCGGCTCCAGCTCCCGCCCGGCACCGACGCGTTGGAGGCCGCGGTGGCCGTCCACGCGGAGCAGCTGCGGCGGCTCGCGGCGATCGCCGACCCGGCGGCCCGGTCCCGGTTCCGGCTGCTGGTGGCGGCCGAGTCGGCGGGCGCGCTGCTGGCCTGCGAGATGGCGTACGACGGGCTGCCGTGGCGGGCCGACGTGCACGACGCGCTGCTGACCGAGCTGCTCGGCCCGCGCCCGACCATGCCGGGCACCCTGCCCGGGCGGCTGTCCGAGCTCGCCGTGGAGGTCCAACAGGCGCTCGGCGCCCGGCCGTTCAACCTGGACTCGCACACCCAGGTGATCAAGGCGTTCGCCGACCGCGGCATCCAGCTGTCCTCCACCCGCTCCCGGGAGCTGAAGGCGATCGACCACCCGGCGGCCGCCCTGATGGCCCGTTACAAGGAGCTGTCGCGGCTGCACACCGCGCACGGCTGGGCCTGGCAGGCGGCGTGGGCGCGCGGCGGCCGGTTCCGCCCCGAGTACGTGGTGGGCGGCGTGGTCACCGGCCGCTGGGCGTCCCGCGGCGGCGGCGCGCTGCAGATCCCGCGCACCCTGCGCCGCGCCGTGGTCGCCGACCCGGGCTGGCTGCTGGTGGTCGCCGACGCCGCGCAGCTGGAGCCGCGGGTGCTGGCCGCGATGTCCGGCGACCGCGGCCTGGCCCGCACCGCCGCCGGCGGCGACCTGTACGCGGCGCTCGCCGCCAGCGCCTTCCAGGGCGACCGGGAGAAGGCCAAGCTGGGCCTGCTGGGCGCTATGTACGGCCAGACGGGCGGCGGCATCGGCCCGCTGCTGAACACGCTGCGCCGCCGCTACCCGGCCGCGATGGGCTACGTGGAGGCCGCCGCCCGCACCGGCGAGGACGGCGGCGTGGTCGTCTCCCGCCTCGGCCGGGTCTGCCCGCCGCCCTCGGCGGACTGGCTGGACCTCACCGAGGCCCCGGAGCCCGGCGAGGCGGCCGGCCGCTCGGCCCGCGCCCGCGGGCGCTTCACCCGCAACTTCGTCATCCAGGGCAGCGGCGCCGACTGGGCGCTGGCCCTGCTGGCGGCGCTGCGCCGCCGGCTGTCCGCGCTGCACTCCGGCCCGGACCGCCCGCACCTGGTGTTCTTCCAGCACGACGAGGTGGTGGTGCACACCCCCGCCGACCTGGCCGACGCGGTGTCCGCCGAGGTCACCGCGGCCGCCGAGGAGGCCGCCGCCCTGGTCTTCGGCGACACCCCGGTCCGCTTCCCGCTCAGCACCGCCGTGGTCGACTGCTACGGCGACGCCAAGTGACCGCCGCCGCGCTCACCGCGCGGACGGGGCGGGCCGGGTGATCAGCAGCAGCAGCGCGTCGTCGCCGAGGCCGCCGCCGGTGTGCGCCAGCAGGTCGGCGTACAGGCGGGCGACGGCGGTGTCCAGGTCGGTGAGCGAGCGCCAGCCGTCCTTGACCAGCGGGCCGACGCGTTCGGCCAGCGGGTAGAAGGCGCCGGAGCGTCGGCCCTTGGCCTCGACCACGCCGTCGGTGCACAGCACCAGGACCTCCTGCGGGCCGAACGGGACGGCGGTGGAACGGGGCGCTCCGTCGGTGGCGAGGTCGCCGAGGCCGAGCGGCAGCCACGGGTCGGCGGCCTCCAGTTCCTCGACGCGGCCGTCGGCGCGGACCCGGATCGGCGGGACGTGGCCGAGGTGCACCAGGTCGACGGGGCCGGAGGCGTGGAACTCGGCGAACAGCGCGGTGGTGAACTCCCCGTCGGCGACGTGCCGGTGCATGCTGGCCTCGATCCGGGCGGCGACGTCCGGCAGCCGTTCCTCGTCGTAGGCGGCCTCGCGGAACGCGCCGAGCACCACGGCGGCGGTCCGCACCGCGCCGAGGCCCTTGCCGCGGACGTCGCCGACCAGCACCCGGGTGCCGTGCGGGGTGTCCAGGACGGAGTACAGGTCGCCGCCGATCCGGGCGGCGTCCGCGGCGGAGACGTAGCGCACGGACAGCCGCAGGGGGCCGACGACCGGGTCGGGCTGGCTCAGCAGCGCCCGCTGGGCGGCCTCCGCGACCGAGCTGACGGCGGCGAAGGCCGCGGCTCTTCGCATCCGCACCTCGGCGACGAAGGCGCTGAACGCGCTCAGCACGATGTAGCTGATCGTCGCGCCGAACAGGAAGCGGCTGTCGGACGGGGCGGTGACCCGGTCGTAGTAGCGGTTGAGGGCGAACATCACCAGCAGGCCGAGCAGGCAGGTCATGAGCAGCTCGCGCGGTCTGAGGGTGAGTGCGGCGACGGACGGCACGACGACCATCAGCGGCGCGAGATAGGTGCTCGACCCTGCCAGCAGGTCGGCCAGCGCCACCAGGCCGATGGCCACCAGCGCGGGCGCGGCCCGCAGCAGCGGGGAGACGTCCTGCAGGTCGGCGGCGAGCAGCGCGCCCCGACGCCGGGTGGACGGCACGTCGTCGCTCCCGGTGGCCGCCGCGCGATCCCGGCGTCGAATGGGCACGTTTCGAACATATCGGACCTTCGTCCGCCCTGCCCCGCCCCACGGAGCGGGCGACGGCCGGACGGCCCGACCGTTCGGAGCAGCGGGGCGGGGGGCCGGTCGGACGGCGGGCCGCCGGCCGTTGCGGGCGGGCGGCCCGTGCGGACTAGGCTCAAAGGCGGGCCGGGCCCCGCCGGTCGAAAATGTCGTCCACCCTGGACGGAATACCCCTGGGGGGTATGCTGTTGTCGTCGGTACAAGCAGCGAGCGCCCGGAGGCCACCATGTCCAGCACCGTCACCTACACCGTCAGCGGCATGAGCTGCGGCCACTGCGAGAAGGCCATCAACGGCGAGGTCTCCGGCCTGCCGGGCGTCACCGCCGTCGCCTCCGACGCCAAGGCCGGCACCGTCACCGTGACCGCCGAGTCCCCGCTCAGCGACGAGCAGATCGCCGCCGCCGTGGACGAGGCGGGCTACGAGCTGGTCGGCCGGGCCGCCTGACCCGCCCGCGGGGACGGTCCGGGCCGTCCGGGCCGCCCCCCGCGCCGCCGAGAGAGAACGAGCCGATGAGCACCACCACCGATCCCGCCGCCCCGGCCGGTCCCCGGGAGCGCGTCGAACTGGCGATCGGCGGCATGACCTGCGCCTCCTGCGCCGCCCGGATCGAGAAGAAGCTGAACCGGATCGACGGCGTCGAGGCCAGCGTCAACTTCGCGACCGAGAAGGCCCGGGTGGACTTCGGCCCCGGCGTCACCGTCGCCGACCTGATCGCCGGCGTGGAGAAGACCGGCTACACCGCCGAACTCCCGCCCCCGCCGGCCCCCGAACCCGAGGCCCCCGCGTCGGAGGCCCCCCGGGATCCGCTGCGGGACCGGCTGCTGATCAGCGCCGCGCTCAGCCTCCCGGTGGTGCTGCTCTCGATGGTCCCGGCCCTGCAGTTCGACAACTGGCAGTGGCTGGCCTTCGCCCTCACCGGCCCCGTCGTGGTGTACGGCGGCCTGCCGTTCCACCGCGCCGCCTGGACCAACGCCCGGCACGGCGCCGCCACCATGGACACCCTGGTCTCGCTCGGCACCCTGGCCGCCTTCGGCTGGTCCGTGTGGGCCCTGTTCTGGGGCCGGGCCGGGATGCCCGGCATGCAGCACTCCTTCAGCTTCACCGTCGACCGCACCGGCGCCTCCTCCACCCTGTACCTGGAGACCGCGGCCGCCGTCACCACCCTGATCCTGCTCGGCCGCTGGCTGGAGGCCCGCTCCAAGCGCCGCGCGGGCGCCGCCCTGCACGCCCTGCTGGACCTCGGCGCCAAGGACGTGGCGGTGCTGCGCGGCGGCCGGGAGACCCGCGTCCCGGTCGATCAACTCACTGTCGGCGACCGGTTCGTGGTCCGTCCCGGCGAGAAGATCGCCACCGACGGCACCGTGGTCGAGGGCAGTTCCGCCGTGGACGCCTCGATGCTGACCGGCGAATCGGTGCCGGTCGAGGTCGGCCCGGGCGACGCCGTGACCGGCGCGACCGTCAACGCGGGCGGCCGGCTGGTGGTCGAGGCCACCCGGGTCGGCGCGGACACCCGGCTGGCCCGGATGGCGAAGCTCGTCGAGGACGCCCAGAACGGCAAGGCCGCCGCCCAGCGCCTCGCCGACCGGATCTCCGCGGTCTTCGTGCCCGCCGTCATCCTGATCGCCCTCGGCACCCTGGTCGCCTGGCTGTTGGCCACCGACAGCCCCACCGAGGCGTTCACCGCCGCCGTCGCGGTGCTGATCATCGCCTGCCCCTGCGCCCTGGGCCTGGCCACCCCGACCGCCCTGATGGTCGGCACCGGCCGCGGCGCCCAGCTCGGCATCCTGATCAAGGGCCCCGAGGTCCTGGAGAACACCCGCAAGGTCGACACCATCGTGCTGGACAAGACCGGCACCGTGACCACCGGCCGGATGACCCTGACCGCCGTGCACACCGCCGGCGGCACCACCGAGGACGAGGCGCTGCGGCTGGCCGGCGCGCTGGAGCACGCCTCCGAGCACCCGATCGCCCAGGCCGTGGCCACCGCCGCGCAGGAGAGGCTCGGCACGCTGCCCTCCGTCGACGGCTTCGAGAACGTCCCGGGCCTGGGCGTCCGCGGCACCGTCGACGGCCACGCGGTGGCCGCCGGACGCGCCGCGCTGCTCGTCGGCACGCCCCTTCCGCCCGCCCTCGCCGAGGCCGGGGCCGCCGCCGAGCGGGCCGGTCGCACCGCCGTCACCGTCGGCTGGGACGGCGCGGCGCGGGCCGTCCTGGAGGTCGCCGACGCGGTGAAGCCCACCAGCGCGGAGGCGATCGCCGAACTGCGGGCGCTGGGGCTGCGCCCGGTCCTGCTGACCGGTGACAACCAGCTGGTGGCGGAGTCGGTGGCGGCCGAGGTCGGCATCCCCGCCGAGGACGTGATCGCCGAGGTACTGCCCGAGGACAAGGTCGCCACCGTGCGGCGGCTGCAGGCCGAGGGCCGCACCGTCGCAATGGTCGGCGACGGCGTCAACGACGCCGCCGCCCTCGCCCAGGCCGACCTGGGCCTGGCCATCGGCACCGGAACCGACGCCGCCATCGAGGCCGCCGACCTCACCCTCGTACGCGGCGACCTGCGCTCGGCCGCCGACGCGATCCGCCTCTCCCGCCGCACCCTGGCCACCATCAAGGGCAACCTGTTCTGGGCCTTCGCCTACAACGTGGCAGCCCTGCCGCTCGCCGCCAGCGGCCTGCTCAACCCGATGATCGCAGGAGCGGCCATGGCCTTCTCCTCGGTCTTCGTGGTCGGCAACAGCCTGCGGCTGCGCAAGTTCCGACCGGCCTGACCGACCGGCCGGGGGCCTCAACGGCCGAGCAGCTCGCCGCCGTTGCAGTGCAGGATCTCGCCGGTGATGAAGCCGGCCTCCTCGGAGGCGAGGAAGCACACCGCGGCGGCGACCTCCCCGGACTCGCCGATCCGGCCGAGCAGGGTGCGCGCCGAGCGGCGGGCGACCTCCGCCTCGTCCAGGCGCGGCCCGAAGAACTCGGTGCCCGCCACCGTGCCGGGCGCCACGATGTTGGCGGTGATGCCGGACGGGCCGACCTGGGCGGCCAGGAAGTTGTTCCAGGCGTGCAGCGAGGCCTTCGCCGCCCCGTACGAGCCGGCGCCGCGCAGCGCGGCGATCGAGGAGACGGTGACGACCCGGCCGGAGCCGGGGGTGAGCCGGTCGCGGATGGACTCGGTGAGCAGCACGACGGTGAGCACGTTGCGTTCGAAGTCGCCGCGCCAGCGGGCCAGCACGGCGTGCGGGCCGGCGCCGAACACGGTCTCCCGGCTGCCGGCGTTGTTGACCAGCACGTCGATCCGGGCGGGCAGCGCGGCCAGTGCGGCCTCCACGGCGTCGGGGTCGGCCAGGTCGCACACCAGCGGGGTGACGTTGGGGCCGAGTTCCGCGGCGGCGTGGTCGAGGACCCCGGGGCGGCGGCCGACGATCACCACCCGCTCGCCCGCCTCGGCGAAGCGCCGGGCCACCTCAAAGCCGATGCCGGTGCCTCCACCGGTGACAACAACGTTCCTGGCCATGGCGCACTCCCTCCCTGACCGTTCACCGCTCCGCGGATGGCAGGCGGTCCGTACCGGATTGCCACGATTCCTATCACGCTGGGTTGCGGTGTCTGCGGGGTGGGTGACGCCGCGCGCTCGCCGTGCGGTGTGATATGCGCTCCGCCGTACGGGTGCGCAGATGCACACGGAGAGTGGAGAGAGGCAACTCACACCCCCCTGGCGTAACTCTGCGCCCCCTGTTACGTCTTACCTTTTGTAGAGCGGGGCTCCGGCGGGCCCCGGACGGTCGTCGATTCGTCGACGGCCCTCGCGCACGGCGCCGGGCCGGATCCGGGAGCCCGGGGATTGCTTTGAGCGGCCGTTCCCCACCCGGGGTCGTCCCGGGCGCCGTGCGCCCCACTCTCACAGACGCGAAAAGGGGCCCGGCCCCCGCCTCCCTCATCGGGTGGCAGGGGGCCGGGCCCCTTCGCGTGGGTGCGACTCGCTCAGCGCGCGTCGAGCGGCACGTAGTCGCGGATCTCGACGCCGGTGTAGATCTGCCGCGGGCGGCCGATCCGGCTGGTCGGGTCCTTGATCATCTCGTGCCAGTGGGCGATCCAGCCGGGCAGCCGGCCGAGCGCGAACAGCACGGTGAACATGCTGGTCGGGAAGCCCATGGCGCGGTAGATCAGGCCCGTGTAGAAGTCCACGTTCGGGTAGAGCTTGCGCGAGACGAAGAAGTCGTCCTTGAGCGCGTGCTCCTCCAGCTTGAGGGCGATCTCCAGCAGCTCGTCGGACTTGCCGAGCTGGGCCAGCACCTCGTGGGCGAGCACCTTGACCTGCGCGGCGCGCGGATCGAACGCCTTGTAGACGCGGTGGCCGAAGCCCATCAGCTTGACGCCGTCCTCGCGGTTCTTCACCTTGCGGATGAAGGCGTCGACGTCGCCGCCGTCGTTCTTGATCTGCTCCAGCATCTCCAGCACGGCCTGGTTGGCACCGCCGTGCAGCGGGCCCCAGAGCGCCGAGATGCCCGCCGAGATCGAGGCGAACAGGTTGGCGTGCGAGGAGCCGACCAGGCGCACCGTCGAGGTGGAGCAGTTCTGCTCGTGGTCGGCGTGCAGGATGAGCAGCTTGTCCAGGGCGTTGACCACGACCGGGTTCAGCTCGTAGTCCTCGGCCGGGACGGCGAAGGTCATCCGCAGGAAGTTCTCGACGTAGCCGAGGTCGTTGCGCGGGTAGACGAAGGGCTGGCCCACCGCCTTCTTGTACGCGTACGCCGCGATCGTCGGCAGCTTCGCCAGCAGGCGCACCGTCGACAGGTGGCGCTGGTCCGCGTCGAACGGGTTGTGGCTCTCCGGGTAGAAGGTGGAGAGCGCGCCGACCACCGAGGACAGCATCGCCATCGGGTGGGCGTCCCGCGGGAAGCCCTGGAAGAAGCGCTTGACGTCCTCGTGCAGCAGGGTGTGCTGGGTGATCTCGTTGTTGAACGCGGCCAGCTGGCCGGCGTTCGGCAGTTCACCGTTGATCAGCAGATAGGCGGTCTCGATGAAGTTGGCCTCACCGGCCAGCTGCTCGATCGGGTACCCGCGGTAACGCAGGATGCCGGCGTCACCGTCAATGAAGGTGATGGCGGACTTGTTGGCGGCGGTGTTGCCGAAACCGTTGTCCAGGGTGACCAGGCCGGTCTGCGGAAGCAGCTTCGAGATGTCGAAGCCGGCGTTGCCCGCAGTGCTCTCGACGACGGGGTACTCGTACTCGCCGTCCTGGTACCGCAGTACTACCGATTTGTCGCTCACGTCTTCCTCACCGACGAAATTTGATCCTCATCCGACTGCCCTGACTGTCTCAACGATCCCCCACCCGAAGGACGGCCGCGCACCGGGGGTGACCCCGGAAAGGACCAGGGCCTACAAACTCTGCTACCGCAGCCGGTGCGAACCGGACAAGATCGGCACCAGACCAGGTTCCGCCCTAAATCTCTTCACGTCAAGACAACCTCTGGACGTACCGTACCCCCTGACCCGTGCCCCGCAGCCAATCTGTGGTCCAGCGCGGAGTGCCGCCGACCGGCGCTCACCGCCCGCACCGCCTGCCCGATCGCCTTCCGGGACCCCACCAGCACCACCAGCCTCTTCGCTCGCGTCACCGCGGTGTACAGCAGGTTGCGCTGGAGCATCGTCCACGCCGACGTCGTGACGGGAATCACCACCGCCGGGTACTCGCTGCCCTGCGAGCGGTGGATCGTCACCGCGTACGCGTGCGCCAACTCGTCCAGCTCGTCGAAGTCGTACGGCACCTCCTCGTCCTCGTCGGTCATCACCGTCAGCTTCTGGTCGTCCACACTGAGCGAGGTCACGACGCCCACTGTGCCGTTGAAGACGCCGCTGCGCCCCTTCTCGTAGTTGTTGCGGATCTGCGTGACCTTGTCGCCGACCCGGAACGTCCGCCCGCCGAAACGCCGTTCGGGCAGGCCCTCGCGGGCCGGCGTGACCGCCGACTGGAGCAGCGTGTTCAACGCGCCCGCCCCCGCCGGGCCGCGGTGCATCGGAGCCAGCACCTGGACGTCGCGCCGCGGATCCAGCCCGAACCGCTGCGGGATGCGCCGGGCCACCACGTCCACCGTCAGGCCGGCCGCGCGCTCCGCGTCGTCCTCCGCGAACAGGAAGAAGTCCGGCAGCCCCTCGGTCAGCGGCGGCAGACCCTCGTTGATCCGGTGCGCGTTCACCACCACGCCCGACTGCTGGGCCTGCCGGAAGATCCGGGTCAGCCGCACCGACGGGATCGGGCTGCCGGCCGACAGCAGGTCGCGCAGCACCTCGCCCGCGCCCACCGACGGCAGCTGGTCCACGTCCCCCACGAACAGCAGGTGCGCACCCGGCGCGACCGCCTTGACCAGCTTGTTCGCCAGGATCAGATCCAGCATCGACGCCTCGTCGACCACCACCAGGTCCGCGTCCAACGGCCGGTCCCGGTCGTACGCGGCGTCCCCGCCCGGCTTCAACTCCAACAGCCGGTGCACCGTGGACGCCTCCGCGCCGGTCAGCTCCGCCAGCCGCTTCGCCGCCCGCCCGGTCGGCGCCGCCAGCACCACCTTCGCCCGCTTCGCCAACGCCAACTGCACGATCGACTTCACCGTGAACGACTTGCCGCAGCCCGGGCCACCGGTCAGCACCGCGACCTTCTCGGTCAGCGCCAGCCGCACCGACTGCTCCTGCTCCGGGGCGAGTTCCGCACCCGTCCGCTTCGCCAACCAGCCCAGCGCGGCCGGCCAGTCCACGTCGCGGAACCACGGCATCCGGTCCTCGCCCGTCCGCAGCAGCCGCAGCAGCTGGCCCGCCAGCGAGATCTCCGCCCGGTGGAACGGCACCAGGTACACCGCGGTGATCTCCAGGCCGTCCCCGCCCGGCAGCCGCTCGCGCACCACGCCCTCCGTCGCGACCAGCTCCGCCAGGCAGTCGATCACCAGCCCGACGTCCACCTGCAGCAGCTTCACGCCGTCCGCGATCAGCCGCTCCTCCGGCAGATAGCAGTGCCCCTGATCGGTCGACTGCGACAGCGCGTACTGCAGGCCCGCCTTCACCCGCTCCGGCGAATCGTGCGGAATCCCCACCGCCTGCGCGATCCGGTCCGCCGTCAGGAACCCGATGCCCCACACGTCCGACGCCAGCCGGTACGGCTGGTTCTTCACCACCCCGATCGACGCGTCCGCGTACTGCTTGTAGATCCGCACCGCCAACGACGTCGACACCCCGACGCTCTGCAGGAAGACCATCACCTCCTTGATGGACTTCTGCTCCTCCCACGCCTTGGCGATCATCTTCGTCCGCTTCGGCCCCAGGCCCGGCACCTCGATCAGCCGCTTCGGCTCGTTCTCGATCACCTCCAGGGTCTCCACCCCGAACCGCTCCACGATCCGCTCCGCGAACCGCGGCCCGATGCCCTTGATCAACCCCGAGCCCAGGTACCGCTGGATGCCCTGCACGGTGGCCGGCAGCACCGTCGTGTAGTTCTCCACCGTGAACTGCCGCCCGTACTGCGGATGCGACCCCCACCGCCCGAACAACCGCAGGCTCTCCCCCACCTGCGCCCCGAGCAGCGCCCCCACCACCGTCAGCAGGTCGTTCGCCCCCCGCCCGGTGTCCACCCGCGCGACCGTGTACCCCGTCTCCTCATTGGCGTACGTGATCCGCTCCAGGACCCCCTCCACCTGCGCAAGCTGCAACGGACACCTCACACCCAATCAGGACACATCGCACCGACGAACCTACCGCGAGCCACCGACACCCCCGCCCCGGGCGGGGGAACTGCCGCCACCGAGCACGACGGGGCCGTGCGCCGACGACGCACGACCCCGTTCCACGGTCCGACCGACTACTGCGCCCCTTCGCCGAGCCGCAGCAGCTGCGGGACCCGCCGACGCCCCGCCACCCCCTCCAACGCCGCCGCGCACGGCACCAGCACCAGCAGGGCGAGGGCCGCGACGGCGATGGCCGCCCAGTCGGGCGCGAACGCCGGCGCCCCCGGGCCGGAGGTGAAGGCGCGCAGGTCCAGGGCCGGGCCGAGCAGCCACGGCAGGCCCAGGCCGAGCAGGGTGCCGCCGATCACGGCTGCGGCCATCACCGGGAGCAGCTGGACCAGTTGGACGCCCGCTGCGGCCCTGGCGCCCAGGCCCAGCGTCCGCAGGTACGCGAGCATCCGGCCGCGCTCCGCGGAGCCGAGCAGCAGTTCCAGGACCACCGCCGCCAGCCCGAGCAGCAGGCCGATCGCCGCCGCCGACCGGAACGCCAGCTCCAGCGCGGACACCAGACCGTCGTCCGCCGACTCGCTCAACTGCCCCGCCAGGTCGCGCACTTCGACCGGCGCGCCGCGCAGCACCGCGCCACCGGCCGCCCCGGCGCCGCCCGCGCCCGCGGTCGCCGCCGAGGCCGCCACCACCGACCGCAGCCGGGCCCCGTCGATCCGCTGCGCGCCGGCCGGCGAGCCCGCGCGGCCGGGCTCGGCGAACAGCACCGCCGCGTTGCGCTGACCGGTCTGCCGGGGGAGGCGTTCCGCGGCGGGCCCGCCGAACACCAGCAGCGGGCCGCCGCCGACCTCGCCGACCACCGGCCCGATCGCCCGGTCCCGGTCCGCCCCGGCGGGCAGCACGCCGACGATCCGGACCCGGAACCTGCTCGCCCCCGCGTCCGCGTCGAACGACCCGTCGGGGAACCGCGCCGCCGTCCCCGCGTCGGCCAGCGCGGGCAGTTCCGCGCCCGCGACGAGCGGCGCCGACAGGCCCGCCGCGGCCAGCGCCGCCGCCACCGGGGAGCCCGGCTCCAGCCCCGCCAGCGCCGCCTGGTCGACCCCGACCAGGCCCACGCCCTTGACCACCGAACCGTCCTCGTCGGCCGTCAGCGCGGCCACCCCGCCGCGCACCGGCAGCACCCCGCCGACGCCCGGCACCTTCGCCAACTCCTCCAGCGGCAACGGGCGTTGCGACGGACCGAGGACCACCGCGTCCCCGCCGGTGCGCCACTGCGCGGCCTCCACCCGGCCGTGCCGCACCGTCCCGGACACCAGCGCGCCGAACACCGCGCAGGCCAGCGCCGGCACCAGGACCAGCAGCGCAGTCGCCGCCGCCGCGGAACGCCGCCCGGCCTGCGACAGGCCGACCAGCGCGACCGTGCCGCGCCGCCGCCGCGCCCAACCGGTCAGCACCCGCAGCGGCACCGGATACACCCGCAGCACCACGACCACCGCCGCCAGACCCAACACCACCGGCACCAGGGCCAGTTGGGGATCCGGATCGGCCGTCCCCGGGGCCAGCGCGCCACGCAGCCGCAACTGCAGCACGCCCATCGCCGCCAGCGCCAGCACCGCGCCCTCCAGCACCAACCGGCCGGACAGCCCCAACGCCCGCTTCACACCCCGCCGTTGCACCGGCTCCCGACCCGCGCGGCGCACCGCCCGGCCCTGCCACCACACCGCCGCCGCAGGCGCGCCCGCGACCAGCACGGCCGCCGCCACCGCCGGCCACCAGGCGCCGAGCGGCCGCTCCCCGGCCAACGGACCGGACACCGCCCGACCCGCCAACACCCCCACCAGGACCGCCGGAGCGGCCTCCAGCAGCCGCACCGCCGCCAACGCAGGCTCACCCGCGCCGCGCGCCCGCTGGAGCGCCAGCACCCCCTCCCTGCGCCGCGCCCCCAGCCGGGCCGCCGCCACCGCCGTGGACACCCCGATCGCCAACAGCCCCGCCAGCGCGAACGACTGCAGCGACACCGTCCGGGCCCGCTGCTCCGCGAACCGGTCCACCAGCGCCGACAGCCGCTCCTGCACCTGCGGCGGCGTCACCGTCCGCACTCCCGCCGAACACGGCGCCGCGTCCGAGACGATCTCGCCGCACACCCGGTCCACCGCCGACCGCTTGAACCCCTTGGCCCCGGACGCCAGTTCACGCACGCCCGCGGCCGTGCCACCGTTCCCCCAGGGCTGCTGCGCCA
The DNA here is from genome assembly GCF_002803145.1 of Kitasatospora sp. CB02891. Classification (NCBI taxonomy): domain Bacteria; kingdom Bacillati; phylum Actinomycetota; class Actinomycetes; order Kitasatosporales; family Streptomycetaceae; genus Kitasatospora; species Kitasatospora sp. CB02891. Next base: position 31,080 of record NZ_NNBO01000028.1, read on the forward strand.
CTCCGAACGCCCAGGTCGCCGACAGCGACAACGACCCGCGCGCCTCCATCGCCTCCAACCCCGCCGGAGCCACCAGCGCCTGCCCGTACCGGATGTACCCCTCCGGCACCGCCGCGTCCAACGGCTCGTTCAGCAGCGGGAGTTCGCGCCACAGGTCGTCCGCGCCGTCGAGCGGCTCGAACTCGCCGACCACCACCGCCTCGGTGGCCCCGGTCTGCCCGGACAACTGCACGCGCTGTCCGACCGCCAGCCCGAACTGCGCCAACCCCTTGCGGGACATGCCCAGTTCGATCGGCGCCTGCTTCGCCCCGTCCGGCTGCCCCGGCGCCCGGCCGGCCACCCAGCGCACCCGGTCGGCCGCGTCCTGCGCGTACGCCAGCGACACCGACCCGGCCCTGCCGTGCGGCCGGGCCACGCCCGCCCCCGACAGGTCCATGCCGTCGCTCTGCGCCCAGCCCGACACCCGCACCAGGGTGTGCGCCAACTCCCCCGACGACCCCTGCCGCATGCCCTCCCCGACCCGCGTCAGGTCGCTGTCCAACGAGCCGAACTGCGGTGCCGTGGACTGGCCGTAGAAGTTCCGCGGCGCGTGCACCGTCGCCCGCGCCGTCACCAGCGGCCCGTCCGCCTGCGCCGCCGCCAGCCGCCGGTTCAACTCCTTCGTCGACAGGCCGTCGAACACCGGCGGCCACAACAGCGACACCACCGTCAGCACCGCCGACACCACCGCCAGCACCACCAGCACCGGCCACCCCGTCCGGGCCTCCCGCAGCGCCGGACGCCACCCCCCGAACCCGCCGAGCCCGCTCATCCGTTCTCCCCCGCCCGCAGCTCACGCGCCAGATCGACCCGCGCCAACATCCGCGACAGCACCAGCACCACCGTGCCGACCCCCAGGCCGGTCGCCAGCACCACCGTCGCCGTCCAACCCCAGCCCACCGTCAGCTCCAGCGACGGGAACACCGCCCGGCCACTGCCGTCGACCACGATCAACGGCAGCACCACCGCCGCCAGCGCCACCCCCAGCGCCCCGCCCAGCAGCACCGAGAAACCCACCACCGCCAACTGCTCCAGCCGCAGCACGCCGACCAACTGCCGACGTCGCACCCCGATCGCCCGCAGCACCGCGAACTCCCGCCGCCGCGACCGCGCCGAACCCACCGCGTGCACCGTGAACCCGGCCACCGCGAACACCGGCGACAGCACCAACGACAGCACCAACGCACTGCGCCGGCCCGACCGGAACGGATCCGCCGCCAGCGCCGCCGCCCGCGACCGGACGCTCTCCACCCGGCCCAGCCGCGGATCCGCCGCGACCGCCCGCTCCGCCCGGTCCATCCCCGCCTTCGACTGCGCCGCCAGCCACCACGCCGTGTCCGTCACCGGCGGCAGCCCCAACCCCGACCGGGCCGCCGACAGCGCCGGCAGGTCCACCAGCACCTGCGGCTGGTCCCGGTCCCCGCCGCCCGGGAACTCCGGCAGCACCCCGACGACCCGCAGCCCGAACAGGTCCTCCGAGGTGTCCATCAGCCGCACCTCGCCGCCCATCCCGAACCGGACCTTCCGCACGAACGCCTCGTTCACCAGCGCCGGCACCAGGTACCCCGCCACCGGCATCCCCGCCACCCGCTTCGGCGTCCCCGCCGGCACCAGCCCGAACGACACCCCGTCCGCACCGTCGCCCTGCAACGGATCCGACCCGCGCACCACCGCCGACAGCAACCCGCCGTCGACCTTCGACACCTCGCACACCCCCGCATCGGCACGCTGCGGCCCGTCGTCCGGCACACCCGGACACCCGAGACCAGCCACCCTGATCTCCCCGCGCGTGACGTTCACCCAGCTCGCGCCGGACGGCACACTCGCCCCCTCGAACCCCGACACCGTCAGCCGGAAGGTCGCCCGCGGAAAACCCCGCGCCGCACTCCGCAACCCCAACTGCGTCACCTGGAGCGGGTAGTTCAACGACCCCGACGCCAGCGGCAGCGACACCGTCCGCGCCACCCCGTCCGCCGTCAACTCCGCCTGCACCTGCGTCACCAGGCCGCTCGCGTCCTCCACCTGGGCCACCAGCCACACCCGGCCCACCCGGTCCGCGGCCGACACCGACACCCGCGCCCGCAGCTCCGACGGACGCCCCTCCAGCGGCATCCCGTGCACCGGCAGGTCCTTCCGCAACAACGCCAACTGCCCGTCCAGCGAGCCCGGTTCGAGATCCGACCGAACCGCGGGCACCGCATGCGTCCAGGCCCCCGACGCCATCCGCTCCGACGTCGCCACCGGCCGCACCGCCGACGTGTCCAACGCCAGCACCGAGACCTGCGACCCCTGGATCCGGCCCGCCACCTCGCCCACCGGCGTCACCGCCGCCACCCCCGGCACCGCCGACAACGCCGCCCGCCGCGCCCCCGCCGGCAACTCCCCGCCCGTCACCCGCAGATCCGCCCCCAGGTCGAACGCCGCCCGATCCCGGTCGCTCGGCCCCTCACCCGCGATCGCCGTCGTCGTCAACGCCCCCACGGCCAACGCCAACGCCATCAACAGCACCGGCGCCGCCTGACCCGCCCGGCCCCGACTCACCTGCCAACCGCTCAACGGAGCCACCAGACCCCGCCCCCGCCGCGCCAACGACTCCAACGCCCGACCCAACGGCGGCAACAGGCGCAACAGCAGCAACGCCGCCGCCACCGTCATCACCACCGGTGCCGCCACCAGCACCGGATCGAACCCCACCGCACTCGACGCCGGGCTCAACAACCCCTCGTACTGCCGCAGTTGCAGATACGCCAGCACCGCCACCGCCGCCAGCACCAGGTCCGCCCCGGCCCGCTGCGCCACCGCCCGCCGCGCACCGCGTGACGGCACCTCCCGCTCGCCGCCGTCCGCCGTCCACGCCACCGGCAGCAACGCCGCACAGCCGTGCAGCACCAACGCCACCCCGGCCACCGCCCACGCCGCCGCACCCGACGCCTCCGCGGCCGCCCCGTCCACCGGCAGCCCCAGCCGCTCCAGCAGCCGCAGCAACGGCCCCGCCACCCACACACCCAGCAGCGCCGCCGGCACCGTGCACAGCGCCCACTCCGCCGCCGCGACACCCAGCAGCCGGGCCCGCCCCGCACCCCGCGCCAACTGCAACAGCAGCTCCGCCCGCCGGAACTCGGTCAGTTGACGGGCGGTCAGCACCATCGTCACCGCCGACAGCACCGCCAGCATCGTCACCGGCACCAGCATCCCCGACCGCGCCACCATCATCGGCGACCGCAGATCGTCCAACGCGGCCGGCAGGTCGCTCGACGCCCGCAACCCCTGCACCGAAGGCTCCGCACCCCGGAACACCGCCCGGACCACGTCACCCCCCGTCAGCCGCTCCACCCGCTCCCGCAGCAGTCCCAGGCCCTCCGGCCGCAGCTGCCCCGGCTCCGGCAGGGCCGTCCACTCCACGTCCACCTGGTCGTGCAGCAGCGGATGCGTCCGCAGCAACTCCTGCGACGCCAACAGCAACCCCGCCGACGACTCCACCGGCGACGTCGCCCGCCACGCCCGCCACAGCCTCTCGGCCTCCGGCAGCTCCCGGTACACCCCGCTCACCGTGACCGCCAACGTCCCGCCGCCCGGCAACGCCAACGGCACCTCCGCCCCCGTCGACACCCCCAGCCAACGCGCCGCCGACTCCGACACCGCCACCTGCGACAACCCCGCCGGCCAGCCGCCCTGAGCCAACTCCGCCACCCGCTGCGGCTCCGTCACCGCCAACGGCACCATCGCCAGCCCCGACGACGTCCCCGGCGCGGTCGCCTTCGGCAGCGGCGTCCGCAACGGCATCGACCCGTGCAGCACCTGATCGATCTCCGCCGGCATCCCCGGCAACGCCCGGTGCAACGCCGCCCGCGCCGGCGCATCCGCCGCCGTGTCCCCGCCCTCGACGTACCGCCCCGACAACGAGACCGAAAGTCGCGGATCCCCCGCCAACCGGTGCCGCATCCCCTGCGTCACCGAACTCCCGGTCAGTGCCGTCAGCGCGGTCAACACCGCCACCGCCACCAGCACCGTCACCGCAGCCGCACCCAGCACCACCCCGTGCTGCCCCGCCCGCCGAACCCCCGCAGGCGAGCCCCACCCGTCCGCTCCCATGTCCCCCGAAGCCTTCCCGTCCACCGATGGTCTGGACCAATCTCGATGCCGGGCAGTCTGCCGCCAACCTCGCGCCCAGACAACAACCCGCCGATCACAGACCGGACTCGTTCCGCACCGCTGCCCGGGAACGCGAAAAAGCCCCCCGCCGTAAAGGCGAGGGGCTTTCCCTGAAAAATTGTTCGGCGGCGTCCTACTCTCCCACAGGGTCCCCCCTGCAGTACCATCGGCGCTGTGAGGCTTAGCTTCCGGGTTCGGAATGTAACCGGGCGTTTCCCTCACGCTATGACCACCGAAACACTATGAAACTGTCGAACCGGAACCCGCACACCCCACACAGGGTGGGGCGGGGTTCTGTTCGTGGTTTCAGAACCAACACAGTGGACGCGAGCAACTGAGGACAAGCCCTCGG
>NZ_NNBO01000029.1:0-23901 GCF_002803145.1 Kitasatospora sp. CB02891
CGCACTGCGTCCTCGCTAGTGATACTTCATAAAGGAATCTCCAACCGATCCAGAGGACCGGCCGGGGATGTCAACATATCTGGCGTTGACTTTTGGCACGCTGTTGAGTTCTCAAGGAACGGACACTTCCTTCAGGCGGCCTTCCGACCGACCCTCCGGGCGCTTCGTTCTTTCGTGTTTCCAGCTTATCAGAGGTTTTTCGCTCCGATTTTCGCTTCCCGCTGGAGTGGGAATTCCTTCGACTTCGCTACAGACCTTATCAAAGGTTCTGCGTTGCTCTGCTTCGGGGTTTTCGCTGGAATTCGGTTCCGCACCCTTTCGGATGCTCACCTTGTCCCAGCGACTTCGTAGATTCTACGCTCGGGCGGACTGTATGTCCAACCGCCCAACCGTTCAAACCTACTGGCCCGAAGAGATCAAGTCAATGGTCCCTCGGGGTGATCACCAGGTTACCAGGTTTGAAACGGCACCCGTGACCAGGCACGCCGTCCTCACGCGGCCATCGGCTGGTGGTCGGTGCGGTCGGCGGCCTCGACGTCGCCGAGCTCGCCGCGGGCGGCGGCGTGCTTGCCGAGGACGAGGGCGTAGAGGAGGAAGAGGGCTTCGACGGTGAGGCCCATGCCGACCCGGAGCCAGGTGGGGAGGGCGGAGCCGCTGACAAAGCCTTCGATGATGCCGGTGACCAGGAGGACGGCGGTGAGGCCGATGACGGAGCCGATGACGGCGCGGCCTTCCTCGGCGAGGGCGACGCTGCGGGTGCGGGGGCCGGGGTCGATGACGGTCCAGCCGAGGCGGAGGCTGAGGCCGCCGGCGACGAAGACGGCGGTGAGTTCGAGCAGGCCGTGCGGAATGAGCAGGCCGAGGAAGAGGGGGAGGCGGCCGGCGGAGGCCATCAGTCCGAGGCCGACGCCGAGGTTCAGCATGTTGCTGAGCAGGATGAACACGACCGGAATGCCGAGCACGACCGCGCAGATCAGGCAGTAGGCGGCGACCCAGGCATTGTTGGTCCACACCTTGGCCGCGAAGTTCGCCGAGGGGTGGTCGGAGTAGTAGGCCTCGTACTCGCCGCCGGGCTTGGTGAGGTCGTTCAGGTGGTCGGGCGGCACGATGGCATTGCGGACGTCCGGGTTGGTGCCGATCCACCACGCGACCAGGGCGCTGAGGACGAAGAAGAGCAGGCCGATGGTCAGCCACCAGCGGCGGGAGCGGTACAGCGCGGCGGGGAAGCTGACGGTGAAGTAGCGGACGGCGTCGCGCCAGGACGAGCTGCGGGCGCCGGCGACGGCGTTGCGGCCGCGGACGACCAGTGCGGTCAGGCGTCCTTCGAGTCCGGCGTGCGGGGCGGAGGCCTGGACCTGGGCGAGGTGGCTGGTCGCGCGCTGGTAGAGGGTGATCAGCTCGTCGGACTCGGCGCCGGTGAGCCGGCGGCGGCCGCTGAGGGTCTCCAGCCGGTGCCATTCCGCCTGGTGGGCGGCGACGAAGACGTCCAGGTCCATTGCGGCTCTCTCCGGGTGCGCGGCGGGGCAGGACGGCGGGCACTGGTTGGTGTGCGGCCGGGGCGGTGCGGGGCTCAGCATGCCAGAGGCTGCGCGCGGTGTGTCGGGGGATCTCGGTTGCGGTGCCCGGGGTTACCGGGTGGGGGTGCTCGGCCGTATGTTTGCCGCTGTTGATCGAGGGGTCGGGCTGCGCGACGTGGGTCGTCCGGCGGGCCCGGGAGCGGAACGGGTGGGTGGCGTGAGCGAGCTGGTGACCGGTGAGGCGGTCGTCCTGGGGCTGCGGACGGCGAGGTTGCCGTCGCGGGCCCTGGCCCGGCTGCTGGACGCGGTGGTGTACATGGCGGCGTACTTCTTCGTCTCGCTCGCGGTGGTCCTCGGACTGTCGTCGGTCGAGGGGGCGGCGGGGGACGCGTTCGTCATCGCGCTGATGGTGTTCTTCACGGTGCTGCTGCCGGTGATGGTGGAGACGCTGTCGCACGGCCGGTCGCTGGGGAAGATGGCGCTGGGGCTGCGGGTGGTGCGGACGGACGGCGGGCCGATCCGGTTCCGGCACGCCCTGGTGCGCGGTCTGGTGGGGGTGATCGACTTCGGTCTGATGGCGATGCCTGCCGTGGTGGTGTCGCTGTTCTCGGAGCAGGGCCGCCGGCTGGGCGACATCTTCGCGGGGACGCTGGTGATCCGGGAACGGCTGCCGCAGAGCGCCCGCAGCCACGGCGCGGTGCCGCCGGTGCCGCCGCACGTGATGCACATGCTGGGGGCCGACCTGGTGGCGCTGGACCTGTCCGCCGTGCCGGACGGACTATGGCTCTCGATGCGCCAACTGCTGGGCCGGATGAATGAGTTGGACCAGCCGGTGGCGGCGGGTCTGGCGGACCGGCTGGCCGTGGACCTGGCCGCCCGGATCGGCTGGCCGGTGCCGCACGGCCTGCCGTCGATGGTGTACCTGGGCGCGGTGACGATGGAGCGCCAGCGCCGCGAGTGGGAGCGGGCGGCCTCGACGTACGGTGCGCCCGCATACGGTGCCCCGACGTACGGGGGCCCGGCGCCGACCGCTCCGCCGCAGCAGCCGAACGGGAAGCCGGTGCGTGTGCTCGGCGTCCCGCAGCCGGAGCAGGCACCGCAGCCGCAGCCCGCCGCAGTCGCGCCGCCGGCCCCGGCCGCTCCCCCGGCTCCGGTCGTCCAGCCGGCTCCGATCGTCCAGCCGGCTCCGGTGATGCAGCCCGAGCCGGTCGTCCAGCCGGCCCCCGGTGCTCCCGCGATGCCGTCGCAGCCGCCGGCGGGCGGGGGGTTCGCGCCTCCCGCGTGAGCGACGTGAGCGAGTAGGGGGCGAGGCAGCCGAACAGGGGTGTCAGCGGCGGGGGTTGGGCGGGCTCTCGAGTTCTTCGAGGTCGATGCCGGGGGCGGCGAGCAGCACGTCCCCGGTGAGGTGGACGTCGCGGACCTCGCCGGTTTCGAGGTCGGTGACGCGGTAGTGCTCGACGGGGAGCGGGCCGGTGTCGGTGGGGTGGTCCTCGACGGTGAGCAGCTGCCAGCTCTGGTCGAGGGTGCGGGGGGCGAGGGCCTGGCCGGTGAAGGAGACCAGGCGGATCCGGGTACTGGCGCCGGGGTCGAGGTCGAGCAGCCGGGCGGTGGCGATCAGGAACGCGGGCGAGTCGCCGGTGAAGGCGTGTGCCCGGTCCGCCCCCTCGGTGGCGTCGGTGTCCGTGGCGGGGTCGGTGGCGGCCCGGACCCAGTGCACGCCGTCGAGTGCGCCGCCGCGCACCTGCCAGCCGCCGCTGCGGAGTTCGACGCGGATCGGGCGGTGCCGGGCGTCGAGGGTGAGGTCGGTGGTGCCGAGGACGGTGCCGTCGGGCCGGTAGCTCTTGGCGACGTAGCGCCAGCCGGCGGGGCCGGGGGCGCACTGGAAGCGCTCCTCGCCGAGCGGTGTTCCGTCGTGCGGGTCGTGGAGGGAGTAGCGGCCGTTCGGCATGGGGGAAAGCCTACGTAATCCATCGGGCGGGGTGGGCGGGGCGGCTGGAGCGCGGACGTGCTGCCGTCGGCGTCCGCCGCCCGGTTCCCGTCCGTTCGGCATGGGCGGGAATCCCGCGGGATCCGCCGTGCAACCTTCTCCGCGCCCGGCCGCATCAGGGGGTCGGCGGCGCGTTCGTGCCGCGGGTTCAGGGGGAGGAGGGGCGCCGGAGATGGCTGAGCTGACGCGGGACGAGGAGTTCACCGCGTTCGTGGCCTCCAGGGCGGTCTGGTTGCGGAGGGTCGCGTACTTGCTGTGCGCGGACTGGCATCGTGCGGACGACCTGGTGCAGGAGGCGGTCACCAAGCTGTATCTGCACTGGGGGCGGGCGAGCCGGGCGGACAACCCGGACGGGTACGCCCGGACGGTGCTGGTGAACGTGTTCCTGGCGGAGCAGCGCACGGCGTGGTGGCGGCGGTCCAGGCCGGCCGCGCAGCCGCCGGAGCGGGCGGTGCCGGAGGCTGCGGACCTGGCGGTGTCACTGGACCTGCAGAAGGCGCTGGCGGCCCTGCCGCCGCGGCAACGGGCGACCGTCGTACTTCGCTACTACTGCGATCTGACGGTCGAACAGACGGCGGCGGCGATGGGGTGTTCCAACGGCAATGTGAAGAGCCAGAGTTCGCGGGCGTTGGAAGCGCTGCGGCGCTCGACGGCGCTGCGGCAGCAGGGGAGGTCGGCGGCATGAGCCGGGACTGGGAAGCGGAACTGTCGTCGCAACTGGAGGAGTTGGTGATGTCGGAGGAGCGCTCGGCCCCGGTGTCGGCGGTGGATTCGGTGTCGGCACTTCGCCGGGGCCGGAAGGTGCGGCGGCGCCGGGCGGCGGCGACGGCCGGGGTGGCGGCGGTGCTGCTGGGTTCGCTGACGGTGGGCCTGCTCCAGAGCGGCGGCCGCCCCGCTCCGGTGCAGCCGGCGGTTCCGACCGGTGGTCCGGCGCGCACCGACCCGTCGCCGTTGGCGGGGCACGTCCGATTCGGGTGGCTGCCCGACGATGTGGCCACGGTCGACACCAGCTGGGGTCCCCATTCCAGTGACCAGCAGCTGGCCACCGCCGCGAGCGACCGGCAGTGGATGCTGGGCTCGTCGAACGAGGATCCGCGGACGGATCCGCCCCGTCCCCCGGGCTGGCAGCCCGAGCCGGGCGAGGCGGAGATCACGCGGACGCCCGCGCCGGCGGTCAACGGCCGGGAGGCGTTCTGGGTTTCGGTGAAGGGCGTGACCCTGATGGAGCTCCGGTTCCGGGATCAGGACGGGCGCTGGCTGTCCGTGTCGGGCATGGGGAGCCGGGCGCTCGACAAGGACATCCTGTCGCGCATCGCGGCCGGGGTGCAGGTGGGCCGGTACGTGCTGCCGGTTCCGGTCTCGCTGGACGCGTCGACGCCGCTGTCGAGCGTGATCGCGGCGGACTTCCGCCGGACGGTCCGTGGTGCGGGCGGGTGGCAGTTGAGTGTGCAGGTGTCGGTGCGCGACAACGCGACGGTGGTGATTTCGGCGGAGTCGGGCAGCCTTCCGGCGGACCCCTCGCCGGCCCGGCAGTGCGCGTCCGGTGAGGGCATGTGGTGGTGTGCCGCGCCGTTCTGGCCGGACGGCCCGTCGCCGAAGGTGTCGGAGAGCGACGTGAAGGCCTGGTTCGACCGGCTGAATCCGCACGGCCCGGACGAGTCGACCTGGCGCCCGGTCCTCGTCCCGTAGGCCGGAACGCGCCGGTGCCCGGCGCCCCCTGCGAACGGGGGTGCCGGGCACCGGTGGTTGACGCTGCGTCAGTAGCGGTACTGCTCCGCCTTGTACGGGCCCTCGACCGGGACGCCGATGTAGTCGGCCTGCTCCTGGGTGAGGGTGGTGAGCTTGACGCCGAGGGCGTCGAGGTGGAGGCGGGCGACCTTCTCGTCCAGGTGCTTCGGCAGGACGTAGACGCCGACCGGGTACTGCTCGGTCTTGGCGAACAGCTCGATCTGCGCGATGGTCTGGTTCGCGAAGGAGTTGGACATCACGAAGGACGGGTGGCCGGTCGCGTTGCCGAGGTTCAGCAGGCGGCCCTCGGAGAGGACGATGATGGTCTTGCCGTCCTCCTTGCGCCACTCGTGGACCTGCGGCTTGATCTCGGTCTTCACCACGCCGGGGAGCTTGGCGAGGCCGGCCATGTCGATCTCATTGTCGAAGTGGCCGATGTTGCCGACGATGGCCTGGTGCTTCATCCGGGCCATGTGGGAGGCCATGATGATGTCCTTGTTGCCGGTCGTGGTGACGAAGATGTCGCCGAGCTCGACGATCTCGTCCAGCGTGGTGACCTGGTAGCCGTCCATCGCGGCCTGCAGGGCGCAGATCGGGTCGATCTCGGTGACGATGACGCGCGCGCCCTGGCCGCGCAGCGACTCGGCGCAGCCCTTGCCGACGTCGCCGTAGCCGCAGACGACCGCGACCTTGCCGCCGATGAGGACGTCGGTGGCGCGGTTGATGCCGTCGATCAGCGAGTGGCGGCAGCCGTACTTGTTGTCGAACTTCGACTTGGTGACCGAGTCGTTGACGTTGATGGCCGGGAACAGCAGCTTGCCGTCGCGGTGCATCTCGTACAGGCGGTGGACGCCGGTGGTGGTCTCCTCGGTGACGCCCTTGATGGTGGCGGCGACCTCGGTCCACTTCTGCGGGGTCTCGACCAGGGTGCGGTTGAGCAGCTCCAGGATGATCCGGAACTCGTCGTTGTCCGCGGTGTCGGGCGACGGCGCGGCGCCGGCCTTCTCGAACTCGACGCCCTTGTGGATCAGCAGGGTGGCGTCACCGCCGTCGTCCAGGATCATGTTGGGGGTCTGGCCGTTCGGCCAGGTGAGCGCCTGCTCGGTGCACCACCAGTACTCCTCCAGGGTCTCGCCCTTCCAGGCGAAGACCGGGACGCCCTGCGGGTCCTCGGGGGTGCCGTTCGGGCCGACCGCGATGGCGGCGGCGGCGTGGTCCTGGGTGGAGAAGATGTTGCAGGAGCACCAGCGGACCTCGGCGCCCAGGGCGGTGAGGGTCTCGATCAGCACGGCGGTCTGCACGGTCATGTGCAGCGAGCCGGTGATCCGGGCGCCGGCCAGCGGCTGGGACTCGGCGTACTCGGCGCGGATCGCCATCAGGCCGGGCATCTCGTGCTCGGCGAGCTGGATCTCCTTGCGGCCGAACGGGGCCAGGGAGAGGTCGGCGACCTTGTAGTCGCCGGCGGGCTGGGTGGACATGCGAACTCCTCGCTGCATGGGCCTGGTTACGGGTGTGCTGAGCGGCAGAGGGGCACGATGGCGACCCTCTGCTGCGGCACAATCCGTCGGAGGACCTCTCTCCCTCGACCGGAGCGGGCTCCGATCGACCGCCATCAGCAGCGACGTTTGGCACTGCCGACGAATCTACACCGATCGGGCGCGGGTCAGTGGGCGTTCGGGCCGGGACCGCCCGGCGTGGCATCGGCGTCGGGGCCGGCGAGCGCCTTCTCCTCGGACCAGATGTCGGGCTCCAGGTAGATGGCGCGGGCGATCGGCACGGCCTTGCGGACCCGGACCTCGGCCCGGTCGATCGCCTCGGCGACCACGGCGGCACTGTCCTCCGCGTTGACGCCGATCTTCGCGGCGACCAGCAGTTCCTCGGGGCCGACGTGCAGGGTGCGCATGTGGATCACGCCGGTGACGGTGTCGTGGTCGACCAGCGCCTCGCGGATCTTCGTCACCACCTCGGCGTCGGCGGACTCGCCGATCAGCAGCGACTTGGTCTCCAGCGCCAGCACCAGCGCGATGACCACCAGCAGCAGGCCGATGCACAGGGTGCCGATGCCGTCCCACACCGCGTCGCCGGTGGCGACGGTCAGGCTGACGCCGAGCAGCGCCAGCAGCAGGCCGACCAGCGCGCCGCTGTCCTCCAGCAGCACCACGGGCAGCTCGGGGGCCTTGGCGCGGCGGATGTAGGACGCCCAGCCGTGCTTGCCCTTGGCCTTGGACGCCTCGCGGAACGCGGTGAGGAAGGACCAGCCCTCCAGCAGGATGGCGAACACCAGCACGCCGACCGGCCAGTACCAGTTCTCCAGCTCGTGCGGGTGGGTGATCTTCTCGTAGCCCTCGTAGATCGCGAACATGCCGCCGAGGCTGAACAGCACGATGGAGACCAGGAACCCGTACACGTACCGCTCGCGGCCGTACCCGAACGGGTGCTCCTCGGTGGCGGCCCGCTTGGAGCGCTTGCCGCCGACCAGCAGCAGCACCTGGTTGCCGGAGTCCGCCAGCGAGTGCACGCCTTCGGCGAGCATCGACGACGAGCCGGAGAACGCGAACGCCACGAACTTGCTGACCGCGATGCCGAGGTTCGCGGACAGTGCCGCCACCAGAGCCTTGGTGCCGCCTTCGGTACTCAACCCGGTACTTCCCTCCGCAGCGGGCCCGGACTTTGCCGGGCCTTGGTTGACGAGGGGACGATACCGTGTCAGTTCCGGGTGGCCAGGCCCAGGTAGACGGCGGCGAAGTCGGTCAGGCCGATCAGTTCGGCGAGCGCCTGCAGCGGGTCCTCCAGGCTGGAGGCGTGCTCGGTGATCCGCACCTCGTGGGCGGCCGCCAGGCGGCGGGCCCGGGCCACCGGCCAGGCCGGCTCCTCCAGTTCGGCGACGCCCGGGGTGTGACGGAGCATCAGCACCTGGAGCTGCAGCGGCACCGGCTCGTCGACCCGGTCGCGGAAGAAGTCGTCGGGGTCGGCACCGGCGCCGAGCCGGCCGTTGAACATGCCGCGGTGCGCGGTCAGCGCCTGCGGGAGGCGGGCGGTCAGCGCGGGCAGGCCGGCCCGGTCGGCGAGGGCGGCGGCGAACCGCTCCCCCACGGCCGCGGCCGCGGCCCCGTCGGACCACAGCAGCGGGACGGTCTCGGCGAGTCGGCCCGCCAGCGTCTTGGCCGGGTTGTCGTACGCCTGGGCGTCGGGGCGACAGCGCACCGCCACCTCGTCCAGCCGGTCGGCGGCGGCCTCCAGCGAGCCGGGGGCGAGCGGGGCCACGCCGATCCGGTCGGCCAGGGTGAGCAGCGGGGCGAGCACCGCCCACAGCGCGGCCGGGTCCTCGGCGGGCAGGTCGGGTTCGGCGTCGGCGCCGTCGGGCTCCACCGCGCTCGGCTCGAACGGCAGCGGCAGGCCGCGCACCTGGAGGGCGGCCTCGGCCAGCTCCGAGCCGTCGGGGGCGATCACCGCGATCGCGCAGCCGCGGGTGTAGGCCTGCTCGGCGAGGTTGATCATCCCGCCTTCGCGGCCGCCCGCGCTGGACAGCACCACCAGGTCCAACGGGCCTGCCCAGCCGGGCAGTTGCCAGGACTCGCCGTCGGTGAAGGCGGGCCCGGCGGGGCGCGCGTCGGACGGCGGCAGCGGCCACACCTGGCAGTTGGGCACCGCCAGCGCGGCCAGCACCGCGGCCGCCGTCAGCACTCCGCCGTGCCCGGCGACCAGCACCGCGCGCGGGCGCCCCTCCGGGTTCAGCGCGTTGACGCCGGCCGCGTCGGCCCGGCGCAGCGCGACCCGGATCCGGGCGCCCGCCCCGGCCAGGGCCAGCAGTTCACGTCGGCGGTCGGCGCGCTGCAGGGCGGCCGGGTCGTCCAGCAGGGAGTCGTCGAACATGGCGGCTGGCCTCCAGCGACTGGCGGGGCAGGGTCAGGACGGGCGGCGGGCCTCGTCCACCAGCAGGACCGGGATGCCGTCGCGCACCGGGTACACCAGGCCGCAGGCCTCACCGGTGCAGCGCAGCTCGTGGGTCTCGCCCTCGGTCTCCTCGGCGAGCGGTGCACGGCACTCCGGGCAGACCAGGATCTCCAGCAGGAAGGACGGCAGGCTCATGGTGGTCGGGCTCCGGTCTGTGGGCTGTCGCGGTACGGATGGCCGGTGACACAGCAGTACCCCGGCCGGTGGCAACCCTACCGGCCGGGGCACTCGAAAAGTCAGCGGCAGGCTGACCCGGCGGTCAGGCCCGCACGATGGCCAGCACGCCGTCCCGCAGCTCCGCCATCTTCGCCGGGTCCTTGGCCTCGGCGTTCAGGCGCAGCAACGGCTCGGTGTTGGAGGCGCGCAGGTTGAACCACCAGTCCGGGCCGGCCACGGTGAGGCCGTCCAGCTCGTCGACGGTGACGCCCTCCAGGCCGGCGTAGGCGGCCCGGACCTTCTCGGTGGCGGCGGCCTGGTCGGCGACGGTGGAGTTGATCTCGCCGGAGGCGGCGTACCGGTTGTACTGCTCGGTCAGCGCGGACAGCGGCGCCTGCTGCCCGCCGAGGGCGGCCAGCACGTGCAGGGCGGCCAGCATGCCGGTGTCGGCGCGCCAGAAGTCGCGGAAGTAGTAGTGCGCGGAGTGCTCGCCGCCGAACACCGCGTCGGTGACGGCCATCTCCTGCTTGATGAAGGAGTGGCCGACCCGGGTGCGGACCGGGACGCCGCCGAGGTCACGGACGACCTCGGGGACGGTCCAGGAGGTGATCAGGTTGTGGATGATCGTCGGGTTGGCCTCGCCGGCGGCCTGGGCGCGGGCGATCTCGCGCTCGGCGACCAGGGCGGTGATCGCGGACGGGGAGACCGGGTCGCCGTTCTCGTCGATCACGAAGCAGCGGTCGGCGTCGCCGTCGAAGGCCAGGCCGAGGTCGGCGCCGACCTCGCGGACCTTGGCCTGCAGGTCGACCAGGTTGGCCGGGTCCAGCGGGTTGGCCTCGTGGTTGGGGAAGGTGCCGTCGAGCTCGAAGTACATCGGGACGACGTCCAGCGGCAGGCCGTCGAACACGGTGGGCACGGTGTGGCCGCCCATGCCGTTGCCGGCGTCGACGGCGACCTTCAGCGGGCGGATCGCGGTCAGGTCGACCAGCTTGCGCAGGTGCGCCGCGTAGCCGTCCAGGGTCTCCTTGGCGGACAGCGTGCCGACGGCGGCGTCGGAGGCGGGGACGTGCACCTTGCCGTCCTCGTCGAGCCACGACTCGACCAGCTCGCGGATGTCGGACAGGCCGGTGTCCTGGCCGACCGGGGCGGCGCCGGCCCGGCACAGCTTGATGCCGTTGTACTGGGCGGGGTTGTGCGAGGCGGTGAACATCGCACCGGGCAGGTCCAGGCTGCCGCTGGCGAAGTACAGCTGGTCGGTCGAGCACAGGCCGATCTCGACCACGTCGGCGCCGCGGGAGGCGGCGCCCTCGGCGAACGCGCGGGACAGCGAGGGCGAGGACGGGCGCATGTCGTGACCGACGACGATCGCGCTGCCGCCGACCACCTCGACGAACGCCGCACCGAAGGCGTACGCCAGCGACTCGTCCCACTGGTCCGGCACGACGCCCCGGACGTCGTACGCCTTCACAAGCTGCTTGAGGTCCCGCACCAGAATGCTCCCGTGTGTGTGCTGCGATGTGCTGCGCGCCTGCCGGACGCGTCGTCCGAGCCGCAGAGGGGCAGCGTACCCGGCCCGGGGAACGCGGAGGTGTCGGCCGGTTCAGCTGTCCGGGGAGCGCAGCACCCGCAGGTGGCCGCGGCGGCCCGACTCGCCGTCCGGCGGGGTGCCCTGACGCGTCGTCCGCTCCTGCGGACGGGCGGCCTCGCGCACCGCGTTGGCCAGCGCCTCCAGGTCGTCGCTGCTGCGGCGCAGCGGCCCGGCCTCGGCGGCCAGCCGGACCACCTCCCAGCCGCGCGGGGCGGTGAGGCGCTCGGCGTGCTCGGCGCACAGGTCGTAACAGTGCGGTTCGGCGTACGTCGCCAGCGGGCCGAGCACTGCGGTGGAGTCCGCGTAGACGTACGTCAGCGTCGCCACGGCCGGACGGCCGCACGCGGTCCGCGAACAACGACGTACAGAGCTCACGAGGGTGGACGGTACCGCAAGTGGGACCGGGCCGCGAAGACCCGCCCCCGGCTCGCGTGTCCCGGAGCCGTCACGCGCCGTGCTCGGGTGGTCCACTTCCGGGCATCCAGGGACTACGCTCGACACTGCTATGGAGAGCTCGACACCCTCGTCACCGCCCGGTCCCGGCCGCCGCAGGCACCGCGACCGGCACGGCCGCGGCCTGCGCGGGCCGCTGGCCCCGCCGCAGGTGCCCATTTCGCTGACCCGGTCCGAGCTCTTCGACGACTACGTCCGGGAGTCGATGGAACGGCTGGTGCGCCGCTGGCCGCAGCTGGAGGACGTGGAGTTCGCCGTCCTGGAGGTCCCGCTGCCGGTCAAGGGCGAGCCGGAGCCGGACGGGGTGCCGCTCGGCCGGGTGATCCCGGGCGCGAAGGGGCGGCGCAGCCGGATCCTGGTCTACCGGCGGCCGGTGGAGATCCGCGCCAAGTCGAAGGAGGACCGGGCCGCGCTGGTCCACGAGATCCTGATCGAGCAGGTCGCGGAGCTGCTGGGGCTGTCGCCGGACGCGATCGACCCGCGGTACGGCGAGGAGTAGGCGCTCCCGGCCGGGGCCTTCCCGACCGGGGCCGCGGGGCCCCGGCCGGTGCGTGCCGCGCTACTTGAGCACCACGCCGGCGTCGCCGGCGACCTGCGGCACCTGGACGGTGGCGTGGTCGTCGCGCAGCTGCTGGGTGGTGAAGGTGGGAATGTCCCGGACGCCGACGGACAGCTGACGGGCCGCGAACACCGGGCCGCCGCTGAGGGTCTCCACGGTGATCGCGTAGGGCCCGTTCACGCCGGCCGGGTCGATGCCGTCCACGGTGACGGTGGTGCCCGCCGGAACGGCCACCTCCTTGCTCGCCGGGGCGCCGCCGCTCGCGCCGGCCGAGGAGGTGACCCGGACCTTCGCGTCCGCGTCGGTGGCGGTCAGCAGCAGGGCGGTCTGCCCGGCCCGGTTGTCCGCGATCGAGGCCCGGGTGCCGACGGGCGCGCCGCCGGCCAGCCAGGCGGCCTCGGTCTTGCCCTTGTTCTCCCGGTCGACCCGCAGTCCGGCGACGACGGGCGTGGCGTGGGCGGGGTCGGACGGGGTGAGCCGGATCGCGCTGGCGCCCTCACGGGACTCCGCCGCGAACTGGAAGTCCAGGGTGGCGGTCATACCGGCCTTGACGTGGATGGTCTCCTTGTTGGCGGGCGTGAACCAGCCGTTCTTGCCGGACAGCTGGACCTTCAGGTCGGCGTCGTCCGGGGAGTCGGTGGCGACCACCAGGTGGGCGGTGGTGACGTCCGCGGGGATGCCGGGGATGGTGACGGAGGCGGCCGGGTCCGCCGACGGCTCCAGCCAGTCGGCGCCCTTGGCGCCGTCGCGGGCGTGCACGCCGACGCCGACCCGGCCGCTGCGGGCGACCACGTGGACGGCGAGGTCGCCGACCTGGCCCTTGGTGAGCCCGCTGAGCAGGACCTGCTGCGAGGTGCCGGGGGCGACCGCGAGGCCGGTGGCCAGGTCGTTCTCGATCAGGCCCTTGTCGCCGTACATCCGCAGGTCGACCACGGCGGGCAGGCTGTCGGCGTTGACCAGGGTGACGTAGTCGTACCGGTCGGCGGCGGTGCTGGCGCCGGCGAACCAGAAACTGGTGCCGGACGGCGCGCAGCGGATGCCGGACAGCGCCGCGGCGCCCTGCTCGGAGGTGGTGGTCTGGGTGGCGGTGAAGCCGGGGGCGAGGTTGCCGGTGGCGATCGCGAAGGTGCCGGGGGCGCTGTCGTTGTTGGCGGCCGGACCGCTGACCGGGACGCCGGGCTTGGCCAGCGTGACGCGGGCGTCGAGCACCGGCCCGGCGGGCTTGGCGGGGCCGCCCGACGGCGCGTCGGACGGCTGGCCGGAGGCGCTCGCGGCGGGCCGGACCGGGCTCTGCGCGGCCAGCACGTTGTCGGGCGTGACCTCGCCGAGCAGGCCGGTGCCCGCGCTGCCGGCGCCGCCCTCGGGGCTGAACAGCGTCAGGGCGGTCGAGCCGACCGCGCCCTGCAGCGGCGGCGGGCAGACCAGCGCGGTGCGCTCCACCTGCGTGGTGGTGCGCTTGCCGGCCTCGCCCGCCGCCGGGGCGGCGGGCGCGCGCAGCTCGGCGATGCCGAACACCAGGCCGAGCACGGCGACCCCGGCGAGCAGCGACTGGCCGGTGCGGCTGCCGCCCTTCACCGCGCTCAGGTCGGGCGCCTTCAGCTTCGGGGCCTTCAGCTTGGGGGCTTTCAGGGTGGGCTTCTTCATCGCGGGTCAGCTCCCCGTCCCGGGCTGCTGCGGGTGGTGGCCGCCGCCGTAGGGGTCGTTGGGGTCGTAGTAGGTGGTGGGCTGCTGCTGCTCGGGCAGCCAGGCCTGCTGCTGCCCGTCCTGCTGCTGCGGGTAACCGGCGGCGTAGGGGTCGGTCCAGCCCTGGGCGGGCGGGGTGTCGTAGCCGTAGCCGGGCTGCTGCCCGTACTGGTCGTACGTCTCGGGCTGCTGGGGCGCGCCGACCGGCTGCTGCTGGGTGTAGTCGTAGCCGTAGCCGTCGGACTGGTAGCCCTGCTGCTGGTACGGGTCCGCCTGGTAGGGGTCGGCCTGGTACGGATCCGCCTGGTACGGGTCGGCGAACGGCTCGGGCTCGGCCCGGTAGGCCGGGGCGGGCTCGGGTTCGCCGGCCTGCTGGGCCGGGACGCCGGCGGTGTAGACGCCCGGCTCGGCCTGCGGGTCGTCGCCGTCGCCGCCCTCGCCGCGTTCGGCGAGCCGGCGGGCCCGGCGGCTGCCGGGCGCGGGGGCCTGGGCCTGCGCGGCGGCGGCCAGCGCCTGGGCGGCGACCACCTCCTCCGGCAGGTCGTCGTCGTTGTGGTTGCGCCGGCCGGGCAGCGCGAGCACCAGCACGACCACGCCGAGCGCGAGCTGCGCCCAGGCCCAGCCGGTGTGCAGCAGGCCGCCGGTGCGGGTGACGTCCAGTCGGCCGCCCTCGGCGGGCAGCTGGAAGCCCTGCGCCCAGCCGTCCAGGGTGACGGCCTTGAGCGGCTTGCCGTCCAGGGTGGCCTGCCAGCCGGAATCGGCCTGTTCGGCGAGCCGCAGCTGCCGGTCGGCCGGGCCGGCCGGGATGGTGGTCCAGATGTCGTGGGCGCCGGACGGGACGACCACCGGGACGGTGCCGGGGCTGACGATCTGGGCCCGGCTGCCGGGGACGGCGGAGACCTGCCAGAGGCCGATGCCGTGGTCGAGGCTGAGCCGGATCACGCCCGGCGTGGTGTCGAGGACGTCCCGGACCTTGCCGACCACCGGGTCCTTGACCTGGATGTAGCTGACGCCGTACCCGGCCAGCGTGCGGGCCAGGTCGCCGCCGGAACCGGCCAGCAGCTTGGCGGTGACCTGGCCGAGCTGCTGATCGGCGGCCGCGTCCACGGTGCCCTCGGCCTGACCGGTGGTCAGGCCGGCGCCGCGGACCAGCGCGTAGCGGATGGCGGCGCCGTCGGCGTCGCCGGTGACCATCAGGGTGCGGGAGCGGTCGGTGGTGTCGCCGGCCTCCGCGATGAACGCCGGGACCTGCGCGGCGGTGTCGCGCCGCAGCGGGCCGTCGGCGCCGACGATCGCCCACCAGGCGGCGGTGCCGACCGGGGCGAGCACGGCGGCGGCCAGCACCAGCGCGGCGACCGGCTGCCGCCAGCCGAACGCGATGCCGGAGACCCGGGCGTTGGCGCCGTCGGCGCCGATCGCGGCGGCGGCCAGCAGCGCGACGCCGGCCAGCAGGGTGGCCGGGCCGGCCCAGGCGGCGGTGTCGGACCCGCCGGAGGCGGGGGTGACGGTGGTGCCGGCCACCACGACCGAGAAGACCAGTCCGGCGGCGGCCGCGCCCCAGGCGGCGAGCACCGCGCGGCGGCGGTCGGCGCGCAGCAGGGCGGCGAGCGCGGACAGCACCACGCCGGCCGACAGCCACACCGGCGGGACGCCGGCGCCGCCGGGGTTGACCAGCACCAGGCCGAGCGGGTCCGCGGCGGGGCCGCTGAAGCCGGGGACGCCGGCCTCCAGCAGCAGCCGGGACGGGTGCGTGAGGACCTCGATCGACCAGGGCGCGAGCACCAGCACGGGCACGCCGAGGATCACCGCGACCCGCAGGCCGAGCAGCCGCACCGCCTGCACGCCGGAGCCGAACGCGCCGCCGCGGACCACCGCGTGGACCAGTGCGGCCAGGCACAGCGGCACCGCTATGGCCCAGACGAGCGGGACGAACGCGGTGATGACGGTGAGCATCAGCACGGTCATCCAGGCGGAGCGCCAGCCGGGGCGGGCGCCCTTGGCGGCGGTCTCCTTGCGGATGCCGAGACCGGCGGTGATCGCGGCGGCGCGGGCCAGCGGGGGCAGCAGCACGGCGAGCACCGCGGTGCCGATCCGGCCCTGGGCGAGCGCGCCGGTGGCGGCGGGCAGCAGCGCGTAGGTGGCGCTGGCCCAGGCGCGGACCAGCTTGGAGGCGATCAGCGGCCGGGAGACCAGGTAGGCGCTGACCGCGGCGAGCGGCACGGACAGCACCACGATCAGGGTGAGCGCCAGGTCGGCGTGGCCGAACAGCAGCCAGGAGAGGACGGCCAGCACGCCGAGGTAGGGCGGGGCGGTGGCGGTGGAGCCGGTGCCGACGGGGTGCCAGGGGTCGGCGAACATGTTCCACAGCCCGGCCGCGCCGTCGCCCGCGGGCAGCAGCGCGCCGCCCTGCAGGAAGCCGGAGCCGATCAGGTTGCGGCAGGCGACCAGCGCGAACAGCAGCAGCGCGGCGAACAGCACCGGGGCGGGCCGGCGCACCAACTTCTTGAGCAGCGCGAACTGTTCGACCACCAGGTCGTCGGTGTCGTCCTCGCCGGGGCCGGACTCGACGGAGCCGTGCCGGCCCGCGCCGGCGTCGTCGCCGCCGCCGATGCCGAGCGAGCCGACCACGTTCTCGACGGCCAGCCGGACGGTGGCGCCGGGCGCGGGGAACAGCGTCCGGTCGTCCAGCGAGTCGACCGAGCGGGTCTTGCGGCGGCGCGCCCGGGCGGCCATCAGCCGTGGCAGGCGCAGCAGTTCGTGGCCGAGGCCGGCGATCTCGTCGTAGGCCTGCCGGGGGTCCTTGCCGACCAGGCTGGCGATCACCCGCGTGATGGTGCCGAGGATCAGCCGGAGCAGGACGTACGGGAACAGCGCGCCCTTGGAGTTGGCGAGCAGGGTGTAGACGGCGCCGGCCTTGTCGACCCGGTGCGGGTGGGCGGGGCCGCAGTCGATGGCGCGGCGTTCGCGGCTGGCGGCCTCGGCGTGCCGGAGCACCGCGTCGGGGGCGACCACCACCCGGTGGCCGGCCGCGTTGACCCGCCAGCAGAAGTCGGTGTCGTCGCGCATCAGCGGCAACGCCTTGTCGAATCCGCCGAGTTCCTCGAACACGTCGCGGCGGACCAGCATGCCGGCGGTGGAGACGGCGAGCACCGGGCGGACCTGGTCGTGCTGACCCTGGTCCTGCTCGCGGCGGTCGAGTCCGGTCCAACGGCGGCCGGAGCGGGCGATGCTGACGCCGACTTCGAGCAGCTGCCTGCGGTCGTACCAGGAGCGGAGCTTGGGGCCGACCACGGCGGCGGTCGGGGTGGAGTCGGCGACCTGGAGCAGTCGGCGCAGGGCGTCGGTCTGCGGTTCGCAGTCGTCGTGCAGCAGCCAGAGCCACTCGACCGGCCGGGTCTCGCGCGGTCCGCCGCGGCCGAGGTCGTCCTCGTGGGCGAGCGGGTCGCCGAAGTCGTCCCAGCCGCCGGTGACCGGGTCGTACCCGGACGGGTCGAGGCTGTAGCTGAGGTCCTCGGGGCGCAGCGGCGGGCTGTTGAAGACGGCTTCGCCGACGGCGCGGCCGAAGCCGACCCGGCGGCCGAGGATCTGCGGGCCGCTGTCGGGGAGCCAGTCGCCGAGGGTGTCGGCGAGCAGCTGCGGGGAGTTGTCGGTGGAGCCGGTGTCGACGGCGAGGATGCGCTGGACCTGCCGGTCCTGGCCGAGCAGCCCGGCGAGTGCCTGGGGCAGCCAGCGGGCGCCGTCGTGCGAGACGATCACCGCGGTGACCAGATGGCGCGGATAGGCAGGTGGCCTGGCAGCGGAGAAGCCGCTCTGGTGGCTGTAGACGGTCATCAGGTGCGCGGACCACCGGTTCGGGTTTGACGGCAGATGACGCACCACACTAACGGCTCCGGGTGGCCCGGTTGTCCCGGGTGGTGTGAAGAGACGGTGCAACGGGTATCTGCGCTGCCGGCCCGGCTGTTGCGGACATGCGAAAGCGCCCCACCTGTCGGTGGGGCGCCGGCACGGGTGAGGTCTGCGGGGGAGGTCAGACCGCGCTCTTCTTCAGTCGGCGGCGTTCGCGCTCGGAGAGCCCGCCCCAGATGCCGAACCGCTCGTCGTTGGCGAGGGCGTACTCCAGGCATTCGGCGCGGACCTCGCACGCCAGGCAGACCTTCTTGGCCTCCCGGGTGGATCCGCCCTTCTCGGGGAAGAACGACTCGGGGTCGGTCTGGGCGCACAACGCGCGCTCCTGCCAGCCGAGTTCCTCTTCGTCTTCCTCGATGCCCTCACCGATCAACAGCTCAAAGAGCTCGCTCATTCTGGCGCGCCTCCTCTGCCCCTCTTGGCGTCCCCGTGGTGTTGCCGTTGCCGGTGCGGCGGAACGACACGAGAGAAATTACAGTTGCGTCACTCTGGCCCAGTCAAGCCGAGCTCTGGTATTGGGCCAAGGATTCACTCCCCGGAACCAAGCCACTACGAATAGTGTACATATCCGGACAACCTGGACATCCCACCAGGTTCCTGACCTGCCGTCAGTCCGTCCGATCACACCCGGCCGCGCCGATCCGGGGCGATCTCACGGCGTCTCTTCCCCATGATCTTCCCATCCAAACCTGAATGGGCGTTTATCACCCCATCCGGTGGTTCCAGGGCGATGTGACCCGAATGTCCGACCTGGCTCCTTGACACTGGAGGGTCGGTTGCGGTCTGCTTGCCCGCATGTCCGAGTTCCCGGCCCTCTTCTCCGACCGGCGCCGCCAGGCGCTCCTCGGCGCTGCCGCGAACTCCTCGTGTTGTTGCCGCTGTCTCCGCTGTATCTAGGCGCCCGCGTCCCACCGCGCGCCGCCCCCGGAACAGAGGCCGACCGCGCGACAGTCCCCCCTGAACGCTCTCGCGGATCCGGCTGATCCTTGCCCGCAGCCGAACCCGAGGACGTCACCCCCGTGCGAATGCCCCGCCTCCGCAAGCGCAACCGCGACCGCAAGCACCTGCCCCTCCCCCGGCCCGCCGCGGCTCCGCGCTGGACGGACGGCCTGAGCGACGTGTCCATCGCGGGCGACCCGACGGCCTTCCCGCACCTGGCCCGCACCGACCTGCCCGGCCACCCCACCACCGTCGCCGGCTACGCCCGGCTGGTGCGGGAGATCGCCGCCGACCGCGCCCGCTGGGAGCCGCTGGTCCGCTACGACGCGCTGACCCGCTGGTACGCCCGGCTGGAGACCGGCCCCGGCTACGAGGTGTGGCTGCTCAGCTGGCTGCCCGGCCAGTCCAGCGGCTTCCACGACCACGGCCCCTCGGCCGGTGTGATGACGGTCCTTCAGGGCGAGCTCACCGAACGCGCGTTGACGACCGACGGCGAGGGCTCGCGCGCCCTGGGCCCCGGCGGCGTACGGGTGTTCGCCACCGGCCACCTGCACGAGATGGTCAACGCCGCGCTGGAGCCCGCCGTCTCCGTCCACCTGTACACGCCCGGCCTGGTCGAGATGAACCAGTACCCGGCCGCGACGCGGCGGGACCGTCACCGGGTGCACTGACGCGCTGGCAGGATGAAGCCATGCGAATCACTGCACTGGCGGGTGGAATCGGCGGGGCCAGGTTCCTGCGCGGACTGCGGGCGGCGGTCTCGCCCTCCGACGAGATCACCGTGATCGGGAACACCGGCGACGACATCCACCTGTACGGGCTCAAGGTCTGCCCCGACCTGGACACCGTGATGTACACCCTCGGCGACGGCATCCACGAGGAGCAGGGCTGGGGCCGCCGCGACGAGACCTGGTCGATCAAGGAGGAGATGAAGGCCTACGGCGTCGGCCCCGAGTGGTTCGGGCTCGGCGACCGGGACTTCGCCACCCACCTCGTCCGCACCCAGATGATCGACGCCGGCTACCCGCTGTCCGCCGTCACCGAGGCGCTGTGCACCCGCTGGAAGCCGGGCGTGCGGCTGCTGCCGATGAGCGACGACCGGGTGGAGACGCACGTCCGGATCACCGACGCGGACGGGCCGCGGGTGGTGCACTTCCAGGAGTACTGGGTGCGGCTGCACGCCGCGGTCGACGCCGAGGCGATCATCCCGGTCGGCGCGGACGCCGCGAAGCCCGCGCCCGGCGTGCTGGAGGCCATCGCCGGGGCCGACCTCGTCCTGCTGCCGCCGTCGAACCCGGTGGTGTCGATCGGCAGCATCCTCGCCGTCCCCGGCATCCGGGAGGCGGTGGCCGGCGCGAGCGCCCCCGTGGTGGGCCTGTCCCCCATCGTCGGCGGTGCGCCCGTGCGCGGCATGGCCGACAAGGTGCTCGCCGCCGTCGGCGTGGAGACCTCCGCCGCCGCCGTCGCCGAGCACTACGGCTCGCGCGCCTCCGGCGGGCTGCTGGACGGCTGGCTGGTCGACACCTCGGACGCCGCCGCCGTCGCCGCGGTGGAGGCCGCCGGGATCGCCTGCCGGGCCGTGCCGCTGCTGATGACCGACCTCGACGCCACCGCCGAGATGGCCCGCGCCGCGCTGGAGTTGGCCGCCGAGGTCGCCAAGTGACCGCCGACGGGCTGCGGTTGCTCCCCGTCACCGGGCTGCCGGAGATCGCCGCGGGCGACGACCTCGCCGAACTGATCGCCAAGGC
This sequence comes from Kitasatospora sp. CB02891, assembly GCF_002803145.1. Taxonomy (NCBI): domain Bacteria; kingdom Bacillati; phylum Actinomycetota; class Actinomycetes; order Kitasatosporales; family Streptomycetaceae; genus Kitasatospora; species Kitasatospora sp. CB02891. The sequence goes on from NZ_NNBO01000029.1 coordinate 20,219, forward strand.
CGGCGAGTTCGAGGACGGCGACATCCTGGTGGTCACCTCCAAGGTGGTCTCCAAGGCCGAGGGCCGGCTGGTGCACGCCGAGGACCGCGAAGCCGCGATCGACGCCGAGACCGTCCGGGTGGTCGCCCGGCGCGGCCGGGCCCGGATCGTCGAGAACCGCAACGGCCTGGTGATGGCCGCCGCGGGCGTCGACGCGTCCAACACCGCCCCCGGCACCGTCCTGCTGCTGCCCGTCGACCCGGACGCGTCCGCGCGCCGCCTTCGCGCCCGGCTCCAGGACCTGACCGGCCGTCGGCTGGCCGTCCTGGTCACCGACACCTTCGGGCGACCCTGGCGCAACGGGCTCACCGACGTGGCCATCGGCGCCGCCGGACTGCCGGCCCTGGAGGACCACCGCGGCCGGACCGACAGCCACGGCAACCAGCTGCACCTGACCGTCACCGCCACCGCCGACGAACTCGCGGCCGCCGCCGACCTGGTGAAGGGCAAGGCCACCGGCACACCCGTCGCCGTCGTCCGCGGGCTGCCCCACCTGGTCACCGCGCAGGACGGGGACGGGGCCGCGACGATGATCCGCCCCGCGGCCGAGGACATGTTCCGACTGGGCACCTCGGAGGCGATCCGGGAGGCCGTCACGCTGCGGCGGACGGTTCGCAGTTTCACCGACGAACCGGTGGACGGCGGAGCGATCCGCCGCGCCGTCGCCGCGGCGGTGACCGCCCCGGCCCCGCACCACACCACTCCGTGGCGGTTCGTGCTGCTCGAAACCGCGGAGAGCCGGACCCGGCTCCTGGACGCGATGCTCGGCGCCTGGCAGCGCGACCTGCGGGAGCTCGACGGCTGGTCCGAGGAGCGCATCGCACAGCGCACCGCTCGCGGCGAAGTGCTGCGCGGCGCGCCGTACTTGGTGATCCCCTGCCTGGTGATGGACGGGTCGCACGACTACCCCGACGAGCGGCGGGCCGGCGCGGAGCGGGAGATGTTCACGGTCGCGATCGGGGCCGCCGTCCAGAACCTGCTGGTCACCCTCACCGGCGAGGGGTACGGCTCCGCGTGGGTGTCCTCGACGATGTTCTGCCGCGAGACCGTCCGCGACGTCCTGGACCTCCCCGCGAACTGGGACCCGATGGGAGCGATCGCGGTCGGCCGCCCGGCGGAAGCGCCGAAGGAGCGCCAGGCGCGGACGGCGGACGATTTTTTGACGGTCAGGTAGAGAGAACACGGGAACAGCGGGGCGGGGTCGAGGACGGGGACCAGAAACGGCGGAACGCGAAGCGCCCCGTTGACCCTCCGCAGACCCGGCCCCGCCGTTCCCCGGGCCCCTGGTTCCGCACCCGCCGGCCCGCCCCTCCGGGGCTCGGGGAACGGCGAGGTCCTGTGGCCGGCGGCCGGAGACAGCCGTTGGCCATGGCTGCGGCAGGCCTCAAAAACAGGAACCCGAAACGGCGGAACGCCTTGCGCCCTGTTGATCGCCGGCAGACATGGCCTCGCCGTTCCCCGAGCCCCTGATTACCGCGCCCGGTGGTCGTTCGGGGTCAGGCGCGGGCCGTACTTGGGTGGGCGGGCGCCCGTGAGGGGGAGGATGCGGCAGAGGCGGTGGCGGTGGGGCCGGTAGGGCTCCAGGAGGGTGAGCATCTGGGCGTCGTCGCTGCGGGGGCGGCCGGCGAGGGCCCAGCCGACGATGTTGGGGAGGTGGAAGTCGCCGACCGAGACGGCGTCGGGGTCGCCGTTGCTGCGCTGCAGGGTTTCCGCGGCGGTCCAGACGCCGATGCCGGGGACGGCGGTGAGGCGGGCGAAGGCGTCCGCGGAGGGCATGGCGGAGGCGGCTTCGAGCTTCGCGGCGAGGCGGACGGCGCGTTGGACGGTGGCGGAGCGCTTGGGGTCGACGCCCGCGCGGTGCCAGGCCCAGCTGGGGACGAGGGACCAGTCGCGGGCGGAGGGCGCGACCCGCATGCCGAGGTCGGCGGCGGGGCCGGGGGCGGGGGTGCCGTGGTCGCGGAGCAGGGTGCGCCAGGCGCGGTAGGCCTCGCCGGTGGTGACCTTCTGCTCCAGGATGGCGGGGACGAGGGATTCCAGGACCAGGCCGGTGCGGGTCAACCGGAGCCCGGGGCAGGCGCGTTGGGCGTCGCGGAGCGGCCCCGGCGGGAGGACGAGTCCGGCCGGGTCGTCCTCGGCGCCGAGCAGGGCGGGGAGCTGCCGGAGCAGCCAGTCCGCGCCGGGGCCCCACGCGGTGGCGGCCAGCTCGTCGCGGTCGGGCCGGATGCGCAGGGTGCCGGGGCCGTCGGGGGTGCGGGAGGCGCGCCAGACGGTGCCGTCGGGGTCGCGGCGGAAGGCGGGGTCGCCGGTGCCGCGTTGCAGCGGGTAGAGGGTCCGGCCGAGGTCGAGGGAGTAGCCGGGCCGCCACTGTCGGGTCAGCTCTGGCATCGGGGTTCCTCGGGGGTGTGCGGGTGGCGGGCGCGTCTGCGAGGGTAACGCGGCGGAGCGGGTGGACGGGCGGGCACCCTCCCGTCGGGCCGGGCACAGGACGTAGGCTGGGGCGCACCATGACTGCGCCTTTCGCTGCCGACGCCCGCACCCCCGCCGAGCTGCTGCAGGCCTACCTGCGCGCCGGGGCCGGTGCCGATCCGTCCCGCCCTCTGGTGACCTTCTACGACGACTCGACCGGGGAACGGGTGGAGTTGTCGGCGAAGACTTTCGACAACTGGGTGGCGAAGACGGCCAACCTGTTGCAGGACGAGCTGAACGCCTCGCCGGACGACCGGGCGGCGCTGCTGCTGCCGGCGCACTGGCAGAGTGCGGTGTGGCTGCTGGCGTGCTGGTCGGTGGGTGTGGTCGCGGTGCCGGCCGGTGAGCCGAAGGACGCGGATCTGGTGGTGTCGGGTCCGGACGGCCTGGCCGCGGCGCAGGAGTGCCCCGGGGAGCGGGTGGCGCTGGCGCTGCGTCCGCTGGGCGGCCGGTTCCCGCAGCGGCCGGACGGGTTCCTGGACTACGCGGCGGAGGTGCCCGGGCAGGGCGACCGGTTCGCCCCGTACTCGCCGGTGGATCCGCAGGCGGTGGCGCTGGAGACCGCGGTGGACGGGCTGGCGCTGACGTTGACGGGCGAGCAGGCGGTGGCGCTGGCCCGGGAGGGTGCGGCCCGGCTGGGTCTGGACAGCGGGAGCCGCGTTCTGTCGACGCTGTCGTTCGACGACTGGGCGGGGCTGGAGGCGGGCCTGCTGGCGCCGCTGGCGGCCGGGGCGTCGGTCGTGCTGTGCCGGAACTCCGGCGAGTTGACGGATCGTCAGTGGCAGCAGCGGATCGAATCCGAACGAGTGACACTGCGTCTCGGCTGAGCGTTCCGGCCCTGTGCGGCGCGCTTCGCCCGGTCAACCGGCCGGGTGGGGCGCGCCGTTGTCGTTTCCCGCCGCTCCGCCGGGTGACGGCGGCTCGGAGCCGGGCGGTTCGCCGACCGGGCTCGTCTAGGGTGGCCCGGATGAACAGCGGACACCGCTCGGACGACTCGGGGCAGCCGGACGCCGATCCGGCCGACCAGTGGGTGCTCGACCCGGAGACCGGCGAGTTCCGGCTCCGCCCGGACGCGGCCCGACGGGCCCCCGCAGGCCGGGCCGGGGTGCCGCGGGCCGGAGCGGCGCGGGCCGGAGCAGCGGCCGAGGTGCCGCGGGCCCGGCCGGCCGGGCGGGCGG